>CALRKB020000067.1:0-26245 GCA_943367755.1 Rhizobium sp. Q54
AAAAAAATGGTAGATGCTCTCAATGCTGACAATGGAATTCTCCACGCTTTCCCAAATAAGCCCTGCCCAGAGAAAGGCGTAACAGTAAACTCTTGGGCTGGGTCTGGAACTTGGGGGACTGTGCGCTATGCGATCGCCAAAGGCGTACCTGTAGAGCTGCACTGGTTGATAGAACCCTGCGAGCTACCAGATTGGATGGCAGAAAAGCAACTAACTCTGATTTAATGGGCGAGATCTAGCTTGACAGCCCTGCTACACTCACATTCCACATACACCACGCCATATCACAAAAATCAATCGCGTAGCGTCAATTTGGTTCGCGGAATGAAGCACACGACAGCCGATGAAGCGCGGCACAAAATGCAGCTATGCGGAGCGCTGCGCAGCCAAAAAACTATTCGCCCAACAATTAGGATCGCGGACACCGCAGCGAAGCGAGGATGGAAGCCAAAAAACAAATCGTGCCCAACGATAAATAGAGAACATCGGGCACGTCCTCAGACATCTGACTATAAAAGGGCGATCGCCTTTGCGGAATGACTGCTGTGCTAGGCTGACGTATCCTGCGGAATGGAGCGCAAAATAATCGCGGTGAAACCGCGTCCGCTTTTCCCCGTGGGGGATTTGAGGGGACAAGCCCAGCGGCTTTGGAGCGATCTGCTCGGTGTGAACACTTGCAGCACTGAGCTAATAAATAGACTGAGACGGTGCGATCACTTCTATAGCAATCAATCGCTTTCTTACCAATCCATCAAGCACGGTCGAATCCGATTCCATTTGGGTGGAAAGCGGGTAGGCGCGGTTTCCGTGACCGATCGCGGTTGGGGGAGTAGATGCGGCGCGGCGGTGGGTGGGTAAGCCGCTAAATTAAAAGGGGGCAAAGCCCCCACAAGACTAACGACGAGTAGCAACGTAGATGTAACCCGCACGAGAACGAGCCACACGCGCACCAGGGTAGTGAGCAGCAAACGCATGAGCGGTAGCAAAATCGTGGAACCAAGCAATGTAAGCATCGGCAGCGATCGCGACCTTGAAAGCACCCCAACGACGAGCAAAACTGAATGACATATAAGAACCTTGAGAAACTACGCCAAGGCGATCGCCGCATTTTTTAGATGCCAGCGAGGCTCAGGGACGTGGAATAAGAAATTATGCCGCGAAAGCCCTGAACGACTCTTGCATCTTTCTTGTGTGGCAAGCTAAAGGGCGGGTTGCGAGGTGATATGTCTGAACAGTTTCTCGTCTGGGGGCTACTGGTTGCTATGCCAGATGCCGACTGCGGTTCGCGGATGATACTGCTGCGTTTTGCCGTTTCCCCTGTGTGTGGCTCCAGAATGCGGGTATCTGTGGCTGTGTCGATAGGCTGGGGGCTTTGCCGTCCGAATTCTCTTAATCGCGTTTCGATAGTGCTTCAAGGATCGCTTCGAGTACCTCGATCGTTCTGGCTTGATTTTTGGTGGACTGCTCAAATCCACGCGAGATCGCCTCGAATTGTTGTTGCTGAATTCCCTGTGTCTCGGCGATTCGCTGCTGCGTTTCAGCCAGATTTTCCAGTAGTTCTTCAGAGCGCTGCAACTCTTTGGCTAGCAGAGTGTTTGTAAAGTCCGCCAGTAACTTTTGGTCGCGTTCGTCGCGAAGCAGTTCTGCCTTCATGGATTGTTCCTTATGCAGCAGTTCTGCTTTCATGGATTGTTCTTGAAGAGCGATCGCCTGCTCGATCTCTTTTTTGCGAACCTCCCATCTTTGATTCAGGTGATCGGGCAGCCATTTACCGAAGGCGATCGCGAAAGAAACAACCACAAACCCAATTATTCCGATGTCTTGCCAAGCATAAGGTGACAGTGTTGGGAATTGTGGCTGTTGCGGTTGGGGCTGTGTCTGAATTTGAGCAACCATAATCAAGCACTCAAAAATAACTCTTTTTCAACGTGGCGGCGACTTACCAGACCTGGCATTGGTTCGTCCCCAGCATTTACCCAAAGCTCGAATTGGTCGGCAGCAGCTTCGTAGTTCCCTTCGTTGAGCAGTCTGGCTAGCGTCGATTCTGCCAACGCTCCTACTCCCAGGTTATAGGCGAAGCTTACGAGAGCATCGAACTGATTTTGATTGAGCGGTACGCTGATGCAACCCAAGATTCCTTTCTCGAAATACTTGAGGTCTTCGCTGAGAAGCTGCTCGGCTTTTTCTTGCGTAATTGTCAGACATGCATAGACATCGCTGCCCGTGTGTCCATAACCGATTGTCCACGGATCGCCACCCGTACCAGGATCGGGATAAGCTTCTAGTTCGCATCCCTCAAACTCCTTAATCAGGTCGATTCCGCGTTGACTGGTTTGTAGAGTAGTAGACGCATCAGACTTGTCAGGAGTCCTCCAGATGGTGACAAACTGCTCGAAGTCTTCTTTATTTAGTTCTGCTTTCTCTACGATGCAGGTGTTGGCAAAGGCGATCGCTCTTTTCTGGTGAGGCAGACCTTTGTAATTGGCGATCGCATTATCGAAACGAAAATCTGTTACTTCCATATCAATCCTCCAAAACTGGAACTCCCCAACTTGGGGAGTCGATAATGTTTATTCTTCGTCTTCCTCTAGACATTCGTAGTCTTCGCTATCGTCTCCATTGTCGGGAGCGATATCCGTACCTATCAGGGTTGAAGCAACTGAGTCGAGCAGGCTGTGAGCTAATAGGATTTTGTCGGCGATCGCCATTGAAAGAATCGCTTCTTCGTTCTCAGACAGAAAGTCATCAAGTGTCGTCACGGGCTATCTCCTAAGTTTCAACGAGACGGATGCGGAGGCCGACTACACCTTGAGCATGTAGAAGGATGACTACTTGCTCGTGGGTGTAGTTTTTGCGGTTGACTTTGTAGTGCCACGCGGTTGTGGCTATGGTATTGCTGGCGATGTGGTCGTAGACTGCCTGCCATCTCTGGGCAAACTCTTGCTCTCCCTCACCCATCCAGTCCTCAACTTGGCGCATCTTGAAGACACGATCCAAGTCGCGTACCTCACCACTACTGGGCATTCTGTAGGAAAGTCCTCGCGGGGAGATTTCCACGGGGAAGTCGGATTCAGAGGGGTAAAGTAGACCGTCAAGTAGTGATCGCAAGGTTGAAAGAAACTCAGCGTAGGTCATTAGATCCCTCCGCTACCACCAGGTATCGCCACGTTAAAGTTTCCGACCGTAGTGGACGATAGGAAATTGCCCATCAGATCCGAAACTTGCGCTTCCAGCAAGTCGATCTGGTATTGACCGTTTGCGGTGAAGTCCCATACGCCACCAGGAGCGCCGACGGCATAGGTAACGATCCGTCCTTTTTTGTCGGCAGTAGCTTTGGTTCTTGTCGCTCTGGCGAGCTGGTTGAAACCGTTGGGGCCAGTGACGCGAATATCGAGTTCGCCCAGATCGCTGTTCTTGCCGCCAATTGTGGAGGCTTTGATGCCCACATCGTCGCTGAACTGGACGGTGAAATAGTAGGGCTTGTCGCCAGGAGCGATGATATCGGAGATAGTGCCAGGAGAGACAGTAGGACTGGACTGATCTAAAGGCACGGCTTCAACGCGCTCTTTAAAGGCTTTGTCGATTTTGAAGGAGGCTGACCAGCGAGCAGGAACGTTAAAAGGTTCGCCAGTGGCAGGACTCGTACCTGTGCGGGGAGCGTTAGGACGCATGGCAAACGTACCGAAGCCTTGCAGCTCAACGGGCTGATTGGTTGTGACAGTCGAGATGATTTTTTCGAGTGTGACTTTAAGGAAGCGATCGGCATCGTAGCCACCGATTTGTAATTCCTGGGCGATCGCATTCGCTAGTTCGAGTTGATTCATAAAGCACCTCGCAAATTAAGCTGAATCTAAATTAAACACGTCAATTATTTTTACATGCTAATTACATGTTGGCAACTTAATTATTCGGAAATCTGCAAAATTATTAGAGGTGCTTCCGGTCACATATTAAGGAAAGTTTGGGAACGACCAAGAGTTTAGGAGTGAAGCGTCAACGTTTGATTTTAGGATAAGCACCTTTGGAAAGCCTTGTTAATAGATATATACAGCAACGGCTAATCCTAATTTTTAGTTCTGATGCTTACTATGCTGCGTGGAGATGATTCCTTGGAAATTCCCTTCCTCTCTGGTACAAGGCATTACGATGTAGTACTCTCCCGATTTCCTCTACAGTTGTTATACCCAATACCAGCTTTTCGATAGCTGCTAGGCGAAATGAATCATAATTGATCTCACGTAGGTAGTTTTGCAATTGATGCATAGTTCCTTCGTAAATTAGATCTTGTATAGTTGGATCGACATTTAAAAGTTCTACAATAGCCTCTCGTCCAAAGTATCCAGTGTGATAGCACTTTGGGCAGCCTCGTCCCTTGCGGCATCCTTCTAGATTTAACTGGTTGCGGGTTAAACCGAATATTTCTAGTTCTGCATCAGTTGGAATGTAGTGTTCTGCACAGTGGGGGCAAACTCGGCGAACTAAGCGCTGTGCGACAACTCCTAAAAGGGCATCGCTGATCGAGCCTGTATCGACACCCAGATCCCGTAAACGGCGAATCGCACCCACCGCATCATTAGTATGCAAAGTTGTTAGAACTAGATGCCCAGTCATGGCGGCTTGAATAGCAGTCTCAGCAGTTTCGTGGTTACGGATTTCACCTAACATAATGATGTCGGGATCTTGACGTAGAATCGCTTCTAGACCTTTTGCAAAAGTCATGCCTGCTTTGACATTCACATGGGTTTGAACAATACCTGGCAAAAGATACTCCACAGGATTTTCTACGGTAATAACTTTGACATCCTCTTTAGCGCGATGTAGCAAACTTGCATACAGAGTGCTGGTTTTACCAGATCCAGTCGGGCCAGTGAAAATAATCATGCCCTGTGGCTGTTGCAGCCAACTTTTATAGATTTCACCAGTTTTTTGAGAAAACCCTACATCGTCAATTTGAGAGAAAGAAGTCTTTTTAGGAAGCAAGCGTAGTACAGCCGATTCTCCGCCTTCACAAGGAAGTGTGTTTACTCGGATGTCTAGTCCATTTTTCTGCTCGTTAGCTTGAACGTAGTGATGGCTCATGCGACCATCCTGTGGAATGCGACGGTTGGCGGGGTCCATGTCTGACATGACTTTGATCGCACTGATTAAGGTATTGTTCAACTCTACGGGTAAGACAGCAGCTTTGATGAGCATTCCATCAATGCGATAGCGAACTTTCAGTCCACTAGGAGAAGGCTCGAAGTGAATGTCACTGGCACGGTTCCTTAAAGCATCAGCGAGGAAAGTATTAATGCGATCTATTTGGTCGCTAACTCCAAATAAGATAGCTTCTGTGGTAGCAGCGATATCGTCGTACAGTGGTTCTCCATTAATAGGGTTAGTCCTCTGATTTGCATCAATACCTTTAGTATTTTTGTTCTGGCGGTAGTACCAATCAATATAGCTTTTTTCTGTAATATGAATGATTTCTACGTCTAATTTGCAATGATTGCTCAGTTGTTTAATATCTTCGGCGGACATATCGACTGGGCACCCGAGATAGTAGCGGCACTGCCACAATAACAAAGGAACAACGTGTAATGCCGCTGTATAATTTTCAACTTGTCTGAAGAAAAGATCGCTCAGCCCTGAATCTACATCATCTAAGTAAAGATTTTCCTCAGAATCTACTAATAGATTGAGAGCGTTATCGAGAGAGATCTCCTTGTTTTTAAGTCTTTGCCAGGGAGTTGTTGCTGACTTTTTTGAATTAGAGTTCATAGAATTCTTGAATTGCTAAGATGTACGGATATAGATAAGTCGCTATTTATTTCTTCAGCGATTGGATAAGTTTTATGCAAGGACAAGCTTAATTTGCTCTTCTGATGAGAAACACAAGCTTAGGTGAAGTTATTTCTCTAGTTCACTTTGGGAGGTAGGAGCGATGAAGCGATCGCGAATGGCCCTGGCAAACTTCCTTGTTCTAAATTCGATGAGGGAGCAAACATGGGCATGGGTTGTTGGTCGCAGGAGTTGGTCAGCCTGCATCTTTCGTGCTTTTTGCAGAAATCGGCAACGAGGGCGGCTTTGGCTGGATCGTTATTGACTGTAGAGCAAACTGCTGGGCTAATATAACCACACATTTTGGTTAGATCGACTGTTCGACCGTCTTCAGTCTTGATATAACAGAGAAAGCTAGTGTCAGCGGTTTGAGTTGGGATTTTAATATTGCCCGCTCTGGCACTATTGAGATTGGGGTCGGATACAACTGAAATTGCCAGGGTGGTTAAGATAGCAGTAAAGATTCTCGATCTAGACATTTGAAACTTCTCCTTAGTCGTGTATGTATGTTGAGAGGAAGAAAAGGATGACTGCATGGGGGGTATCTAAATACAGCCATCCCATCGCATAGGAATGACTATCTTGTTAATGAAGCTATGGCATGGGGCGAGAGCCAGGGGCATTGCCATTAACTACGGCGCTAGCAACCCAGTTATTTGTCCCAGCAATGCGATACCAGCGAGCATCAGGGGTTCCTGTCCAGAGATCGTTGACGACTTGTCCAAACTGCCAAGCGTCGAAGCTAACGCGCTGGTTGGAGGCAAGTCTGCCCACAATTGAGAAACTTGTGCCAGGACCAGAGCGAATGTTGACACCACCTGGAGCAGCAGTAGCAGAAAAGTTCACATTATTGATATTGCTGTTGCTATTACCACCATTAGTAGAGGTTAGACGTGTACCCCCAGATGGGAAGGAACCATTAAAGTAGTAGCCATCAATAGTATTGTTCTGACCTGAACCAAAGTGGAGGTGAGCGCCAGTTGATTGTGCACAACTGTTCCAAGGTGTGTCACCTGCTACCTTGCCAACGACATCGCCTTGTTTATAGGTCTTACCCACGAAGATATCGCCCGTCTGAACGTGGATCAGGGAAAAAAATCTCCCATCTGTTGCCTGTAACTTAATCGCACGATGGTTGTTGCCTGCATTGCACTGTGAAACGACAGTTGCATCGGTTGGAGCAAGAACATCACTACCCGGACTTAGCCCAAGGTCAAGTGCTTGCAACCCGTAACCATCCCCATGCCAAGGATATGCCCCGTTAACATTTGCCGAGCCACGGAAAGGGAGTTTCCATGTGTTTGCCAAGGCTTCTCCACCTAAAGAGGAGAGTATTACTCCTGCTGAAGAAACCGTGAAGGCAAAAGCTAATAATGCTCTTCTGAATTTTTGACCGCTGAGTTGGTGGGCGGGATAGTTAATTTTCATGGCTGTAATAAATTCACATTAGTTTGGATATACTTTGAGGTTCTTTAGGATGTTTAAGCATCTCGAACCGTTCGTTATCTATCCCTTCAGCTAGTCCAAGAGTTTTATGCAGCGATCTGGAAAATATTTTGTGCAACTTTGCTACAACTCATGAAGACTTTTGTTGCATAAACTTTTTGGGTAATCTGAATAAGTAAAGGTAAGGCGATCGCATTTAGGGTTATTCTGTGTAACATCACAGCCATCTCTAAGTTCTGCCTCTAACCCTCATCTCTGTAAATTATGAGAAAACGTCAGACACCATTAGAAATATTTTCTACCTTCCTCAAACTTCCCGATCGAGGTAATTATGGAGGTACTTGGGTAGCCCATCAAGGGCTAAGGAATAATCTGAATGAAATAATGGTCAGTGAGGAAAGTGAATATCGCAACTACTCAACTAGCATATGGTCTCAGTACTGGTTGCAAGAGGCACGCCAGGAACTGCCTAAATCTTTGGCAACACTTCATCTATCTGCTTATTTAGAGGAAACCTGCTATTACATTGCGACCACTACTGCTCGCAGATTTACAAACATCGGTGATTGGCGTGATTGTTTTCAAATTGTCCGCGCTGAAGTCGCTAATCCCATCAAGTTGCTCAAAAACTACGATGTGGTTAAGGGGTCAGGTATCAGCACTTACGGTCAGATGCAGCTTAAAAGCATCCTTATGGATAAGTATGTGGCTGGGGGAGCTAGATCGGAAGCGGGGCTACTGCGATCGCTTACGGAAAAAAGGTTGCGAGATGCCTTGAAGGATGAGGGTATATCGGGGATGCAGCTAGAGTCGCATATCCTGGGTTGGTATTGTTTCAAGGAGATTTACACTCCAACCAAGGCGAAAGGGGGAAGGCAACTAGAAATGCCAACTGAGGAACAGTATGTAGCGATCTCTCAACGCTATAACCAGTTGCGAAATGGACAGGGAATAGAACCTGATGTCAGCAGTAAGCAGATTCAAGCCTTGCTGAAGCGTTGTGTGCAGGCAGTGCGAAGTGAAATCAAAAAGGTATCATCTCCACTTTCGTTGGATGATTCGGAATCTATGCCAGATTTACCTGCCTCTGAGACAACGGAGTTTGAGACAATAGCAGACCAGACTAGGGAATGGCAGGAAATCAATGCTGTACTCGCCAATTCCTTCATGGCTCTGTCGACGGAGGCTCAGATTGTCCTCAAGCTTTGCTATGGTATGGATCTGAATCAGGGAGATGTAGCTAAGGTATTTGGGCAGGAGCAATACCAGATATCGCGTCAGGTGCAGAAATGGCTGGCTATGTTGTTAGAAAGTCTCATGCAGTGGAGTGCAAAGAACTTAGAAATGATGATCGCTCATGAAGATATTAAGCAGAAAACCAAACAAATGCAGATTTGGTTAGCGCCCTATTGCCAACAGCCCTTACACCAGTTCTTATTGGAGACATTCCGGCAGTTGCCTCAAGCAGATGTTGATTTAGTTCGGCTTGTTTACATTCAGGAACTAGATATATCTTCAGCGGCAGAGAAATTTGGCAGTTCTGTGAATGGGGTTACGGTAAGGTTGGCTCAGATATCGTTACATTTGGTTGAAAGCTTGCAGCAGCATGTGGAGACTAATTGGGAAATTAACCTCAAGCCCATTCAGTCAATCGATCGCAAGCTGGGCAACCTGGTTAAAGATTGGTTAGAACAATGGTTGTATAAGGCTTTTCGGTAAGACTTTCGATAAATTATTGGTAATTTTCAATTTGGAGATTTTTATGTTTACAACAGATGAATTGGCGATCGCATTTCCACACGAAATTAGTTTAGAACTCTCAAGTCAAGCAATTGATGCTGCTTGGGTAGCCTCGCGGAATCATTCGAACGATGCGGCGTGTTGGCAAGCTTATCTCAATCGCCTTAGCCTTGATGCACTTTTACCCTGGTTACAATCTTTAGGAAGCTTCCAACCGCCTAAAGACAATGAGGTAAGTAGCATATGGGAAGTGGTTAACGGCACTGCGATCGCTTTGGATAGGAGTCGAATTGTGCTAATTCCTAGTGATGCCATGGATACAGAGGAGTTTTGCGTGTCACAGGAATGGATCGACATACCGACATGGGTAGCAGATTATTATCTGGCAGTGCAGGTTAACGCAGATGATGGTTGGCTGAGGGTCTGTGGGTATGCTAGTCATCAACAACTAAAAGAGCAAGGTAGATATAGTAGTTTGATGCATACTTATGCCATCGATGGAGACGATCTTATTAGGGATCTAAGCGCTTTACCAGTGAGCTTAAGATTGGTTGCCGATACCCAAGCGGCGATCGCTTCCCTACCAATACTATCTGTGCCTGAAGCTGAGGCTTTGTTGGCGCAATTAAGCCAGCCTTCTCTCTATTCTCCGCGATTAGACGTACCGTTTGTCCGGTGGGGCACGTTATTACAGGATAAGGGGTGGCTAGGGCGGCTATACAACCGTCGATTGCAGCTTCAAACTCAGGCACAGCAGCAATCAAGAGTGGCGATCGCTCCCTTAGAAGCAGCAGTTACGAATTTAAGTCAGTGGTTTGAAAATGTATTTGAGACAGGTTGGCAAACACTCGATCGCTTGTTTGAGCCAGGATCGCCTAACCTAGCTTTGGCATTTAGGAGCGATGCTTCGCCTACAAGCATTCAACGCGGCAAGGTAGTCAATCTGGGCATGCAAATTGGCGTGCATCCCGTTGTCTTGCTTGTGATTTTGACAGCGGAATCAGATGGAAGGGTGGGAGTTATTCTGAGAGTTTATCCTTTTGAGGATCGAGTCTATCTACCTGTGGGGATAAAACTCAGCGTACTCGATGAATCGGGGAATACGTTTAGGGAAACATTGCCTGCCAGGAGTAACGATAATCTGATCCAGCTACAGTTTACGGGTAAGGCTGGGGCAAGATTTGGGGTCAAAATTAAGGTAGGCGATCTCGGAATTACCGAGCAGTTCGCCATTGCTCCAAATCGCTAGTTTTGGCAAATGCTTTGTTAAAGCCAAAAAACTAAACCAGCAGTACGATTCGATTTTGAATTAGCCGTTAACGCCTAGGGTATTTAGTTATGTCTCTTATTTGGAAATCACCGCTCAATCTCTTTTTAGCGATAAGTCTCTCCTCTCTGATCGGCCCTCAGTTGCCGTCATTTTCACAGCAAAGCGATCGCTACCTTCTTGCTCAAGCGCAATTGACGCAGTTAGATCGTGCAGAACTAGTTAATCTCTATCGACGCAGTTCAGAGTTATATCAACAAGAAAAATTTGTGGAAGCTCTGAAACCACTCCAACAAGCTTTGAAACTGAGTAGACAAATGGGCAATCGGCTTGAAGAAATGAAAGCAGTCATTAGCCTTGGGTTTGTTCACTTTTCCATTGGGCAAAAAGATATAGCTAGTGAGTATGCAAATGAGTTTTTAAAAGCTTTACAGATTCACTCAGAACTAGCAGTTGCTTACTTACAGTTCTATGAAATTGAATACTCTATCTATAAAGCTGAATATGACTGGAGGAGAAACAACCATAAAAAAATTGAATACTTGGAGATTTACAGAGATAATTCTCTCTATAAAAATCATCAAATACAAAGAACGATTTTGTACTATCTAGGTATGTTTTATTGGAATGAAGATCGAAAGAAAGCCAGTGAAATTTTTCGGCAAAGTTGGTCTCTTGAGAAAACTATCCCAAAATTACCAGATAACATTCGTAAAGAGGAAGCTTCTAATTTTATGAATTTTACCTGTGGAACCAGACTACTTGCTATGAGTTGCGAACCCAATATTCAACGCACATTGAATATTGCAAGAGAATTAAAAGAAAGCGATCTAGAAAGAGCCGTGTTAGAACGATTAGCTAGACTTTATCAGCAAAATGAAAAATACAAAGAGTACTTACAAATTTCACAACAACTAATAAAATTTCCCGAAAGCGACTTAAGGGAATTATTTTTTGGGATAGGTGTATCTTACTTTAGGCTAGGAGATTATGAGCAGGCAATTAGTTATTACGATTTAGCTTTACAAGACTATTCTGTACTTAATAATAAATATGGGCAACACAAACAATATGATTTTCAAATAGACTCCTATCTAAAGTCAGTCTTGTTTGACAGCTTAGGAGATTCTTATAGATATTTAAGAGATTATAATAAAGCGATTACTTATTATCAAAAAAGTTTAGAACTAAAGCCTTCTGCACAAACATTAATTAGTCTTGGAGCAGTCCTTCTAGAGAGTGGCAAAATAGACGATGCAGATAAAAATATAATGGCTGGAATGAGGATTTGGAATGCAGTGGATGCACGCCAAGGAAGAAAATCAGACGAATATTTCATCATTCATGGAGAAAGTCCCGAACCAGCAGATAGTCCCAGACCTCCTAGAGAAATTCAGTGGGATCTTCGTCCTTATTCCTTAGCCCAACAACTCTTTGTTTCTCGAAACGATACTTCCAGGGCATTAGAATTCTCTGAGATAACACGTGCTCTTTCGCTCTTACAGCTTATAAGGATGCCATCCTCAAGACGTGTAGAACTAAGTAAATATCAAGGATTTCATGCCTCCTTTACTCGTTCAACTTTGGGTAATGCCCAACAAGTCCAAGAGATCGCTAAAGCACATAATGCTTCTTTAGTTGAATATTCAATCATTTACGATGATAAGGCATTGCTTAGAGGACAAGTGAAAGTATCTCAGCTTTTTATGTGGGTAGTTAAGCCTTCAGGGGAAATAAACTTCCGTCGTAAGGATTTTGGGAACTATCAACAAATAGAAGGCGATTTGCAAAGCCTAGTTGTAAATTCTCGTCATGCAGTCATTACAAGGAGCAGTAATACCAATTCTCTGCAAGCTTTATCTGTTGGTAATTATGTCAAACTCAAAGACGACTTACCTAACTGGCAACCCTGGCAGATCGTTGCCACCAACCACACAAAACAAACTCTTACCCTCACCCATCCCACGTTTGAAGCAGGTGTTACCGTCGAACGACCCGTTACTGATGTTGTTCGTGATTTAACTTCGACACGTACCATAGATCCTCAACTACAACAACTTTATCAATTACTCATCGCTCCTATTGCAGACCTTCTGCCTACAGATCCCAATGCCCAGGTTATCTTTATTCCTCAGGGAGAATTATCTTTTGTTCCCTTCCCTGCTCTCCAACAACCTGATGGGACCTATCTCATTGAAAAGCATACGATTCTTACTGCTCCTTCTATTCAAGTGTTAGATCTGACTCGTCAGCAACGCAATCGTTTAAGGGAGGGTAATTCCCTTGTGGTTGGCATCCCTAGAAATGCTGTAGTGACACGACTTGGAAGGTTAGCACTCAGTTACAGGGCTGAAACCCAGTATCCTCGTTGAAAAGGCTAAAATGCTCATCCTCTGAGACCCTTATTTGGCAAGGTTTTCAAAATAACCTTCCAAGTCGTGTAGTGATCGGCAATCCCATTATGCCTAAGATTGTGCCTGAAACTGGCGAAGCACCACAAACTTTAAGCCCATTACCAGGAGCAGAACAGGAAGCTAAAGCTATTTCTCAACTTCTCAACACACAAGCACTTACCGGCGATCGGGCGACTAAAGCCGCCGTATTACAGCAGATTGGTCGAGCACAGATCGTTCACCTTGCTACCCACGGGATTTTCGACGATCGCAATGGCTTAAATAGTGCTATTGCTCTTGCTCCATCAGATAAAGATGATGGGTTACTTACGGCGGAGGAGATCCTTAAGTTAAAGCTCAATGCTGAGTTAGTGGTTTTGAGTGCCTGCGATTCGGGACGCGGCAGAATTACGGGAGATGGCGTAATTGGTTTATCTCGTTCTCTGATAAGTGCAGGTGTACCCAGCGTAATTGTTTCCCTATGGTCAATTCCCGATGCTCCCACAGCAGAGCTAATGACAGAGTTTTACCGTAACTTACAGAAAGGGCAGAACAAAGCGCAGGCACTCAGACAAGCGATGCTAACCACGATGAAAACTCACCCTGCACCTAGAGACTGGGCAGCATTTACCCTAATTGGCGAGGCGGAATGAGGAGGCGATCGCAATGAGCAGGTTAGCAATCTTTGATTTTGGAGAGGGTAGTTTTGAGCGAGGTTTTTCGGTCAATTTAGAAATATTTGTGAAAAGGAATAATCTACCCGTAAGGTTTAGTGGCAGATTACCTCCCTCTCCACAGGTTTTAGCACACTGCTATCAATGGCAGCTTGCCTACCGCAGTTTAGATGTGAATAAGCGGTCTAGTTTTTTAGAAGCACCAGAGGCTCAGACCACCAATTTCTCTCTAACCGAGTGTCTTGCTAGCTGTGAAGAAGCCACACATCAGCTAAAAGCCAGCCTTGGGGAATGGTATGAGTCTAGGGAATTTAATAGAGTACGAGAAAAGCTACTGGAAGAAATCAGCGATCGCACCCAAGAAATTCGGCTAGTAATTCGCACTCAAAATTCGGCTTTATGGCAGCTACCTTGGCATCTATTTTTCGAGCGTTTATTGGAACGATATCGCAAAGCAGAAGTGTCGCTGAGTTTGACAGAATACGGCAGAGCAGGAAATGCAATTCAAGCAACGGAGAAAGTCCAGATATTAGCAATTTTGGGCGATCGCACGGGAATCAACGTGGAAGCAGATCGGCAAATATTAGAAAATCTACCCAATGCCAGCCCAGAATTTTTAGTCGAACCACAACGGGAACAATTGACCGAGCAACTATGGCAGCAGAACTGGCAGGTTCTATTTTTTGCAGGGCATAGCTCCAGTCAAGCAGAAACAGGACGGTTGTTTATTAATCCACGCGAAAGCATAACGATTGAGAAGTTAAAGTATGCTTTGCAACAGGCGATCGCGCAGGGATTACAGTTAGCAATATTTAATTCCTGTGATGGCCTACAGCTAGCTAGGGATTTAGCTGAGTTGCATATTCCGCAACTGATTGTGATGCGAGAACCTGTGCCAGATATAGTAGCGCAGGAATTTTTAAAGTATTTCTTGTCAAGCTATAGTAACGGGGAATCTTTATATGTAGCAGTACGACAGGCAAGAGAGAAATTACAAGGTTTAGAAGACCGATTCCCTTGTGCGAGTTGGCTACCCGTGATTTGTCAAAATCCTGCGGAAGTTCCGCTAGCTTGGCATGAGTTATATAGAAATCCAGAGATTACAGTCAGTTCACCTGATGTAAGCCAAGTCGATCCATCAAACCAGACAACTTTGCCAGGTCGCGATGGAACCATTGAACCACAGAGAATCTTAGCTGGTCACTATGAAATTATTAATCCTCTTGGTGGTGGTGGGTTTGGGCAAACATTTCTAGCCAAAGATAATCATCTGCCTGGTTCATCACTCTGTGTGGTGAAGCAACTTAAACCAAAATATAGTGATCCTGAGACGCTAGAGGTAGCTAAGCGTCTTTTTGAACAGGAAGCGAACATTCTTTACGGTTTGCAGCACGATCGAATTCCCCGTTTACTGGCTCATTTTCCCCAGGATGGGGAGTTTTATCTGGTGGAGGAATATATTGAGGGAACGACTCTCGATCGCGAACTTGCTCCTGGCAAACAACTAGATGAAGCACCAACGATCGCACTTTTACAGGATATCTTACAAGTCCTGGCATTTGTACATCAGCAGAACATCATTCACCGCGATATCAAGCCTGCAAACTTAATTAGGCGCAAGCGAGACAACAAAATTGTCCTGATTGATTTTGGTGCAGTTAAAGCAGTGAGCCTTCAATCTCCTGACACTCAAGGGAGCAGTAATTTAACCGTTGCTGTTGGCTCTCCTGGTTATATGCCAAGCGAACAGCAATCTGGGAATCCACAATTTAGCAGTGATATTTATGCAGTCGGGATGGTTTGCATTCAAGCTCTAACGGGTTTAACTCCGAGTAATTTGCAACAAGATCCCAGCACTAGCGAGTATGACTGCGCTGAACTCAGCGATCACATCTCTATCAACCCTGCATTGGCTGCATTCTTGAAGCGGATGGTGCGTTATGACTATCGACAGCGTTACGAGAATGCGACAGAAGCACTGCTAGACTTACAGCAACTGCTCAATGCTAATCAGTCAGAGAGCCTGCAAGAATTAACTCTATCATTACCTAAGCTAGATAAAAGTGGAGAGGCCGAAACAGATATTACTCCTAAGAGTATTCCTGAAAGTAATCAAGCACAGCATCCTAAATCGCAAATTTTCAACAAGCTGTTCAAGCTCCGTCCTGTATTAATCGCCAGTATAGCGATCACAGGGTTGGTAACGGGCATTCGCCAGTTGGGACTCATGGAATATATGGAGCTAAAGGCGTTCGATCAGATGGTACAGTTCCAGCCCGATCCTAGCTACGATCCTCGTCTATTATTAGTGTCAATTACAGAAGATGATATTCAGGCTCAGGGACAGGCTGCTATCTCAGATCGGGCATTGGGAAAGCTACTTACCAAATTGGAGACATATCAACCGCGTGTCGTTGGAGTGGATATGTTCCGTGATATTGCGATCGAACCTCGTGATGATGGTAATTTGTCTAAATATTGGCAAAGTAATGCAAATCTCATAGGGGTATGTCAGGGGGGAGAAGGGAACGATGCGGGTGTTCCTCCTCCTGCAGGTGTATTGAAGGAACAAATAGGCTTTAGCGATCTTCTCCTCGATCCAATCGATAATGTCGTGCGACGGCAGTTACTTTCTCTGACTCCCGATCCGAACTCTCGCTGTTTGGCAAATAATTCTTTTAGCCTGCAATTGGCACTCCACTACCTGCAAAAGGAAGGGCTTCAGCCCGTGCCAGCACGGGAAAATCCCGAATATATGCAGTTGGGTAAAGTGGTGTTCGGGCGATTGCAATCGCATACAGGGGGCTATGCAGCGTTAGACGATCGCGGCTATCAGATGCTGATTAATTGGCGATCGCCGAATCAGATCGCCAGACAGGTAACGATGACCCAGTTGCTCAAGGGAGAGGTAGATCCTGGCTGGGTAAAGGATAAAGTGGTGTTGATCGGTTATACAGCACTGAGCAAGCAAGATTTTTCGGCAACGCCGTATAGTGCTGGGCAACGACCCTATCAGGAGATGGCAGGGGTAGCGATCCACGCCCAGATGGTAAGTCAGATACTAGCCGCAGTGCTGGATGGACGACCTCTCTTACAAGCGCTGCCATATTGGGGTGATGTGTTATGGATTTGGGTCTGGGCAAGCTTTGGTGGAATGCTGGCTCTGGTTTGGCGGCAGCGGCTGTTTTTTGCGATCGCCAGTGCGGGGGGAATCATGAGCTTACCTATAATCTGTTATTTCTTGTTTCTCAATGGTGTCTGGATGCCGCTCATACCTTCAGGGATTGCTTTAGTTACAGGATGCACTGCAATGTTTATTATCAATCGAAAGGACGAACACAATCAATGAATCGATTTGCAATTTTCTCTCTAAGTTTTCTCAAAACGCTTGCTGCTACTTTAGTGTTTCTCTCTTTTGATTCAAGCATCACAGGAATTACACCTGAAGTTTTTCAGACTGAGGCGCTAGCCAGTAATGTAAATAATAATGAAAATATCGAGGAAGAGATCAGAAAACTAGAAAGCCTGAGTAAAGAGCAGTACAAGTTGGGTAAGTACAAAGAGGCAATTCAGACGCTTGAGAAAATTATTCCTCTACAAAAAAAATCGCGCTATTACCAGCCATACAAAGAAGCAGATGCACTAAATAATATAGGTTTCATTTACTTTATTCAAGGCGATCGCGTCAATTCCTCTGTATATATCAAGCAAGTTCTGGATTTTGGTCAAGAATTGAAGGGAAGAAGGCGAGAGGTTCTTGAAAATTCTACTCTGAGTCAACAAGAGCTTTTTGAATATTATATTCTGAGTCACCGCACCAGAGGAGGAGGTGTTAATCCGTTCTTTGATGATTACAATGCTGAATTGGATAAAACAATAGAATATATGCAGTATATGCTTGAAATCAGTCGCAAGCTAGGGTATCGAGCAGAAGAAGGATTTGTATTGAGTGGTTTAGGAAATGCATATACTGGATATCCTATAAAGTTAGATGACTTACCTAAATCGATCAATTACTACAAACAGAGTCTGGCAGTTGCAAATTCGCTTGTGAAAGATGATGAAGCCGCGAGGATAATGTTTAATTGCACAAGTATGAATGAAGGAGAGGCAGATCTACAAGCATATGAAGTATATCTGCGAGTGCAGCTAGCCTGCGGACAAGCTGCTCTGAGCAGGTATCGTAGCCTTAAAAATCCTGAAAAAGAGTATGTGGTTCTAGCGCAACTTAGTAGTGTTAGCTCATATCTAAAAAACTATGAACAATCGAGTGAATATTTGAAACAGTTGCTGTCTATTCGAAAAGCAGCTCAACAAGTAGCAAAGCAAAGGGAAATATATCCTAATCAAGAAGGAATATTAGAAGAGCTTGCTTCTTTGTCTGTAGTTTTAGGAAGATTTGATGAAGCGACTCACTATTATCAAATGCTTCAGGAGACAAAAGAAAGTGCTAATGGCTACCAGGGATTAGGTAACATTTATTACCTGCGAGGAGAGTATGCTAAAGCTATTGAATATTATCAATCTGCCTTAAAAAAACGTACTTCTAAGAGACCCTGGAGAGGTAATATTGAGGTCGATTTAAGTTTTGCTTTACTTGAGCATGGAAAATCTGGAGAGGCAGAAGCTCTAATCAGCTCTGAAATTCCATATCTCGAGAAATCTGTCGCACCAGGATTTATTGAGGATGGGGTGGGAGAAGCTCGCTTTATAAGATACCCAGAACTCGCAGAACAAACGCGACCTTACAGCTTGTTACAAAGAGTACTCATTCAGCAAAATCGAGCTTCTGATGCTCTAGAAGCTTCTGAGAGGGGACGTAGCCGTGCCACTAAAGCTCTGTTAACTAATCGCTTATCTGGAAAGCCAGCGCAAAGGCTAGATGAAATTAAAATTGATGAAAAGGCTTTTACTTTCAATACCCATCAGATTCAACAATTGGCTAAAGAGCAGCAAGCAACCTTAGTTACTTATTCCATCATCTATGATGACAAATCAATAATCAAAAGGCATCCGCAGGTTTCAGAACTCTACATTTGGGTTATTAAACCCACAGGCGAGATCGCCTTCCGACGTTCCGACTTCAAACCAATTCAGCAACAAAAAACTGATTTACAGGAACTTGTTGCCACTACCCGTCAAGCCGTTATTACGAGAGGAAACAGCAATCCCAATAAAAATCAAACTTTCTCTCCTGGCAACTTGGTTCAACTCAAAGACGATCTCCCAAATTGGCAACCCTGGAAAGTTATTGCATCCAATCCTGCCAAACAAACCCTGACTCTTACCCATCCCACCTTTGAACCAGGAGTCACCATCGATCGCTCGATCGCCGATGTCGTTTCTATAAAAGATTCTTCGAGAATAAAAGATCCGCAGCTACAGCAACTTTATCAACTACTCATCGCCCCGATCGCAGATCTCCTCCCCACTGACCCTAACGCTCATGTTGTTTTTATCCCGCACGGCGAACTATCTCTCGTTCCCTTTCCCGCACTGCAACAATCTGACGGTACTTACCTGATCGAGAACCATACTATTCTCACTGCTCCATCTATTCAGGTTCTCGATCTAACCCAACAGCAACGCAAGAGACAAGAGCAGAAGGGGGGGCATAATTCTCTTGTAGTCGGTATTCCTAGAAATGCTGTTGTCGTGGGTAACCCCACCATGCCAAAGGTCGCTCCTGAAATTGGCGAAGCACCGCTAGCATTAAGACCGCTACCAGGAGCAGAACAGGAAGCTAAATCCATTGCTCAACTCCTTAATACACAAGCGCTTACTGGCGATCGGGCGACTAAAGCTGCTGTGTTGCAGCAGCTCAGTCGAGCATCCATTATTCACCTTGCTACCCACGGGATTTTTGACGATCGCAATGGCTTGAATAGTGCCGTCGCTTTTGCTCCATCGGGCAAGGATAACGGATTGCTCACTGCATACGAGATTCTTAATCTTAAACTCAAGGCTGAATTAGTGGTATTGAGTGCTTGCGATTCTGGACGCGGCAGAATTACGGGTGATGGCGTAATCGGTTTATCGCGATCTTTAATTGCGTCAGGTGTGCCGAGCGTAGTGGTCTCTTTGTGGGCAATCCCCGATGCTCCGACAGCCGAATTGATGGCAGATTTCTACCGCAACTTGCAGAAAGGACAGAATAAAGCGCAAGCACTCAGGCACGCAATGCTAACCACAATGAAAACCCATCCTGCTCCGAGAGACTGGGCAGCATTTACCTTAATTGGAGAGGCGGAATAACTTATGACTATTTTGCATAAATTCCTTGGCTACACGACTGTGGTATTTCTGTTATTTTCCTGTGCGACTCCACCAAATGCGATGGAGAATAGTTCTGAGAGGGTGGGAAAAATGATGCCAAATATTTCTGAGGAGATCGCAGAATTGCCGTCGGACGTAGATCCATTGGAAATTAACCAGCTTATAAATCAAAGTATTGACCAGCATCAAAAAGGGCAATTTCAAGAAGCAATAAAGATACTCAAACAAGTTCTTGTACATAGCAAAAAAACAGGCGATCGCTTCACAGAAATTTCTACTCTAGACAAATTGGGATTTGTCTATTTTGACAAGGGTGACAAAACTCAAGCTGCCGAATACATAAGGCAGTACATCACAAGTCTACAAAAATTAAAAGTAGACGCGAAAAGTTCACTTTCTTTAAATAGTAGGGGGGGATATTTCCTGGGTGAAGGAAAACAGGATAGAACAGTAGCCTATAACGAATATGCCTTAGCTATTATTCGTGAGTCCAACGCTCCCTTGGCTGAAGCTCTTAGGCTCAACCAACTAGGGTTGAATTATCGTTTATCTGGGGATTTTGATAAAGCATCTTCTTTCTACCAACAAAGTCTCATTGTCTCCGATCGACTGCAAGATCCCATGGCAACAGCCATATTGAGAGACTGCGATCAATGGTCAATAACATGGGATGATAGACCACCCAATTTCTTCCTAAAAACACTAATTCAGTGTCGTGAAAAAGAGTCCTCAATCCGTGGGAAACTTCAGGATTATGAGTCTCAATTTCGATCGCTCTCCGATCTTGGACGTTTGTATCAAAGGATTAAAGAACATAGCAAAGCAATCGATAATTTCTCTCATGCCGTAGTTATTGCTCAAAAAATCTCTAAAAAAAATGAAGAAGATCGCAGTCGATATAAGGTAGACGATCTTCTAGAGAAACTAGGCTTTTCTTACTTCTATTTAGGAAATTACAACAAGGCACTAGAATACTATACAAAATCCCTAGAAAAATTACCCCAAGCAACCCAGCCATTTCAAGCAAACCAGAGATTTAGTGCTCTAGGAGATGTATACCAAGCGATGGGAAACTATCAACTGGCGGTTAAGTACTATCAACCCATTGCAAAAGTGGAGGCAGAGGAACGCAAGTCTTCTGCAGGTTTGATGGGTAGAAAACACTCTTCGACAATTAGTCTAGGCTCTGTCCTCCTAAAAGTTGGTGATTTTGCAGAAGCAGCGAGAATAATTACCTCACAGATTGAAAGATACGAAAATATAAGCAATCAGGAGGGCGATCTTACTTATGGAGGGTTGATTACAGGAGGAGATTGGGAAGATCCTCTCCTTGCTGAACAAACTCGTGCTTATTCTCTATTGCAGCAAGTCTTCATCACACAGAAACGCTATGCAGAAGCCTTAGAAATTTCCGAGCGTAGTCGCACTCGATCACTCTTATTGCTAACAGCCATTCGCCATAATCCTAAACTTTCAAAAGCTGCTCCCATAGATCGAGGTAGAGGTAATCTCAAAATCGCACTTAAACAACCAAAAATCGAACAAATCAAGCAGGTTGCTAAAGTGCAAAATGCTACGTTAGTCGAGTATTTCATCGTTTATGATGATCTTTCCATCCTCAAAGAAGATCCACAAATTTCTGAATTATTGATTTGGGTAGTCAAGCCCACAGGCGAGATCTTCCTCCGCCGTTCTGACCTCAAACATTTTCAAAAGCAGTATAAGACTAGCTTACAAGAACTCGTAACTAATACTCGTCAAACAGTTATTGGTGGCAGAAGCGTTACTCGTAGTAATGCCAGTAACATTTCCCAAGGTGATTTCGTGAAGCTCAAAGACGATAACCCCACATGGGAGCCTTGGCAAGTGCTTGCCTTCAATACCCAAAGCCAAACCCTAACTCTCCGATTATCTTCATGGGACAAAGAAACAAAACCGATTGAGCGACCTCTTGCTGATGTTGCCGAAAAAGTGCGATCTAATCGTATTCAAGAAATTCAACTACAACAGCTACACCAGATTTTAGTTAATCCTATAGCCGATCTGTTACCTAAAGATCCTAATGAAGGGGTAATCTTTATCCCGCATGGTGAATTATTTCTCGTCCCATTTCCTGCTCTCCAGAAAACTGATGGCTCTTATTTGATTGAAAAATATGCAATTCGCACCGCTCCCTCAATTCAAATTCTCCAGCAAATCAGGCAGGAACACCACTCCAAAAATGCAAAAGAGGTGCTAGTTGTTGGTAATCCTACCATGCCAGAAATCCCTGCTGGTTATGGCAGAGTATTCCCTCAAAAATTGTCTCCTCTCAAAGAATCGGAACGAGAAGCAAAAGATATCGCTAAACTCTTGAATATCCAAGCAATTACAGGAAATGCTGCAACAAAAGAAGCAATTGTTAAACAAATGCCTAATGCTCGTATTATTCACCTAGCTACACATGGTTTGTTTGCGGGTAAGTTGATCGCCCTCGCTCCCTCAATTAGCAACAACGGGCTATTAACTAGTCGTGAAATCCTAGACTTAAAACTCGTTGCCGATCTAGTCGTCCTCAGTGCTTGTAATACAGGTCAGGGTAGTATTTTAGGGGATGGGCTTGTGGGACTATCCAGTTCCCTCCTTGTAGCTGGTGCTTCGAGCGTGATTGTTTCCCTATGGGCGATTCCCGATGCTCCCACGGCAGAGCTAATGACTGAGTTTTATCGCAATTTACAAAAAGGGCATAACAAAGCCCAGGCACTCAGGCAGGCAATGCTAACTACTATGAAAAATCATCCCGCACCTAGAGATTGGGCAGCATTTACCTTAATTGGTGAGGCGGAATAACAGTTATGGCAATCTCATTCAACAGAACCATTCGCTACATCGTTGCAGCATGCCTTCTCCTCTTCTGCATAGCGCTCCCAAGCTCGACTGAGAACAAGCCCATCGGTATAGTCAAGGTAATTTCAAAATTTTCTGAAGCAATTGATAGCTATCAAAAAAGTCGTTTTCAAGCAGCAATAGATACTTATGAACAAGCCCTAATTTCAAGCAGAGACGCAGGGGATTACATTACAGAAATTAATAGTCTTTACAATCTAGGATTTATCTATTTCTCCTTAGGTGAGAAGAATAAGACAGAGAAGTACATCAAGGAATTTCTAAAAGTTCCTGAAGGAAAGACCTTAGATGCTTTCGAACAACACTCATATCCCGCAAAAGAATATTTTGAAGGATTTGAAACAAATGACTATATAAAACTATTAAATAGAGTTGAGTACTTAGAACAGATTTTACATATCAGCCGCTCGCTTGGGTACAAACTCCAGGAAGCACGACTGGCAAGCATATTAGGGATATTAGGGAATGATTACAGCAGACTTGAGAATTTCAAAAAAGCGGATTACTATTACCAACAAAGCTTCGCTGCTGCCCAAGCCCTAAAGCCAGAGGTTAGTTTAAAAATTCCCACTGCCTGTGAAGGGTTTCACGGCATGTGGACATTGAGTCTAAAATGCGCTCAACAGACACTCTCAATTTACAAAAAACTTAAAAACAAAGATAAAACAACAGAAGCAGGCATCTTAAGTAATATAGGTCAAATTTATGGAATACTTGGGGATCATGACAGTGAAGCTAGATATCTCGAGCAGGCTGTAGCTGCATGTCAAGGAATTCCCCAATGTGGCTATCATAGCGATGGATTATATGAAACAGATCTGGCATTTTCTTATTTTAGAACTGGGAAATATAATAAGGCCATTACTTCCTGTTTAATAGGGATTGAAAAAAGTAATGGAAATGGTAATACATTCATTCAAAGATTAGGAAATGTTTATCAGGTTATTGGGGAGAATAAAAAGGCAATAGAGTATTACCAAAAATTGACTAAGCAACGCTATTTTGCGGAAAAGGTATCTACATCTCATGGTGGATCTGTTCTATTCGATCTAGCTTCGGCTTTCCTTGATTCTGGTAATCTTGGTGCTGCCGAGCAAATATTAAAATCCTCAATCGAAGCATACGAAAGACAAAATCCTCCTTTACCATCTCGCTCTAGTATTGGCAGTATAGAGATTGGCGATGCTGTTCTCAACTCATACCCTCGTTTCATAGGACAGATCCGCCCGTACTCTCTGCTTCAACAAGCTTTAGTGCGTCAAAATAAGTCTTTAGCTGCTTTAGAGGTGTCAGACCGAATTCGCTCTCGCTTGGCAGTAGCAACCCTGTTCGGAAGGATACATTTCCCACAAATGTTTCAGTCGGGAGGTAAAACTTCAGATGATTTTCCTCTTGATTACAAAGAATTCCAACTATTAGGAAAGAGGATTGCTGAAAATCCAATTAATATCGACAAGATAAAGCAAATAGCCAAAGAACAAAATGCTACGTTGGTTGAATACTCAATTATCCACGATGATAAGGCTTTCCTAAGAGCTGAGGCCAAGATCGCAGATATTTACATTTGGGTTGTGCAGCCTAACGGCGAAATAACGTTCCGACATGCTAACTTCAAGCCCATCCAAGTGGATAAAAATAATTCTTTAGAAAAATTAGTTAACACGACAATTCAGTCAGTCATCGGTGCGAGAAGCAGTAACAATTCCAGTTTGCCGAGCTTTACCGCAGGAGAATTTGTAAAGATGAAGGATGACACTCCTAACTGGGAGCCTTGGCAGGTCGTTGCCTTCAATCCTCAATACAACACCCTAACACTCAAGCTTTCCTCTTGGGCAGATACAGACCAAACCATCGAACGCCCGATCGCAGATGTGGCAGAAAAAGTTAGATCTAATCGTGTCAATGAAGTTAACCTCCAGCTACTCCATCAAGTTTTAATCGATCCCATTGCCAATCTGTTGCCTGCAGATCCCAACGCAAAGGTTATTTTTATTCCCCATGGCGATCTCTTCCTCATCCCCTTCTCTGCTCTGCAGTCAGCCGACGGTAAATATTTGATCGAAAAGCATACTATTAGTATTTCCCCTTCTATCCAACTCCTCCAGCTAACTCGCCAACAACATCATCGCATTAATGGTAAAGCGAAAAACTCGATCGCAGTTGGCAACCCTACTATGTCCAAAACACCAATTTCTTGGCGCAACAAATTCCTACATCCACTTGCTCAGCTTCCACAGTCCGAGCAAGAAGCACAAACTATCGCACAACTGCTCAATAGTTCGGCTATTACCGGCGATCGGGCAACTAAAGACTTTGTCGTCAGCCAAATGTCTGATGCCAAAATTATTCATTTTGCTACGCACGCCATACTTGACGATGGCGATCTTCTCAGTCCCAACGCTATTTTACTAGCCTTTACCAGCAAAGATGACGGTTTGTTGACAGCGTCAGAAATCCTTAAGCTCAATCTCCACGCCGAATTAGTTGTCATGAGTGCTTGCAATACTGCACGGGGAACCATCCTAGGAGATGGTGTTATCGGGTTGGCTCGTTCGTTCATTGTTGCGGGTGTGCCTAGTGTCATTGGCTCTCTTTGGTCAGTACCCGACTCACCAACAGCAGAGTTAATGACTGAGTTTTATCGTAATCTCCAAAAGCATTTCGATAAAGCACAGGCATTACGTCAGGCAATGCTGACTACGATGAAAACCCATCCTGCCCCGAGAGACTGGGCAGCCTTTACCCTGATCGGTGAAACAGATTAGCCGAAGCTGGGTACCCTGACTACAAAATAGATTTTGCGATCGGGAGAATAAAATGCACCCCCCAATCCGAGAACAACTCCAGGTGAGATCTGAAAGCTATGACTAGTATCCGTAAGCGCGATCGCTATGTCGCAGCACTTCTTGGCACTATGGCACTATTAACCAGCCCAGCCAACTTGCTCAACCTATTGCCAGCCGAGGCTAACCCCAGTCAGATCAAAATTACCTACAACCCACCCAATCGGGGTGCTCCGGGCAACCGTAAACCAGGCGCTACTAGAGATCTATGTCCAGCGATCGCCGACAAACCACCCCTCACAGCCCTAACACCAGCACGACATTTCGGATATACCATTTCCGAGCGACCTGTATTCTGGTTTTACTTGCCCTATACATCTCAATCCAGCTTGCCAGTAAGCTTTGAACTACGCGATCAAAACAAGCAAACTCTGTTTAAATCTAATCTCACCCTCACAAATTTACCGGGCATAGTTAGCCTCAAACTCCCAAATCAATCGCCAGCATTGCAACCAAACAACGTATATGAGTGGCGTTTCACTCTACATTGCAGCAATAATAACTCAGAGCAAACAGTCTTATTTGGTTGGCTTAAACGAGTAGCCATATCTTCAGACCAACAACAGCAATATAAAACTATGCCACCTAAAGACAGATTCCGTTACGCTGCGGCGAATGGCTGGTGGTACGACGCTTTAACAGGACTAGCTACTCTACGCCACCAAGATAGAAATAACGAAGAACTAGCGATTGCCTGGTCTACTCTCTTGGGGCTTGAAAAACTAGATAACCTTGCCTCAGAACCCCTTGTCTCCCAATACTGTTCGGATAAGCGTTAGGCAGTGCTGGGAATGGTAAAGGTCAGTTTCTCTAAGTTGGTGCCGGTGCCTCTGTGTAGTCGCTTCCTGGCTGGGAACTTCGACCTTGGCTTTTTAACTACGCGGGGATTACTTCTGCCTT
>CALRKB020000068.1:0-26047 GCA_943367755.1 Rhizobium sp. Q54
TGGGGGCGAATCTCATTGTTACCACAGCAAGGACATGGATGTGAGAAAAAATCCATCACGCAACTGAATTTAGATTGTTGTAACTCCTGATCGCTCTAAATTATATGCAGTAAAGGTTTTTCTGTCCCATGCGGCGGAACCAGTGCCAAAAGTTCGGCAGAGGATTAAATTTAAATAGGTTGAATGTCCCATCCAGTTAATTCATCAACTGAAAGGATTTGGCCTACTGCAATTTCTTGCATTCCCCTCTCTCTAACTTGCTCAATCTGCTTATTTCCGCGATCGTTGACCTTAGTAATTCTAAAAACCACCTTCTCAGCATTTTTCAATACTACCCCTTCAAATGAGATGTCTGTGTCTAGAGTTCCAG
Source organism: Rhizobium sp. Q54 (assembly GCA_943367755.1). GTDB lineage: Bacteria > Cyanobacteriota > Cyanobacteriia > Pseudanabaenales > Pseudanabaenaceae > PCC-6802. Next base: position 371 of record CALRKB020000068.1, read on the forward strand.
TTGGATCGGCATGACCAGGAGACTGAGGAAACTCCGTTCCTTTGCGCATCTTTCCAGTTATTATTGCATTCAGCTTAAAGGTTTCTTGTGTATTACTTTCCATATTTTTTTCCTAAATTAGTTTGTGGATTAGTCAGTTTAAGAAGCAATCTCTTGTCTTGGAGGCTGCTTATGTTGGTGCGATTGGTGAAAGATTGCATTCACCCTTAACACCCCTATGAGAGTGATTAAGCTATAAAGTGCTAAACTCATAGAAATGCTAATAAATGAAACTTCAATAGCGATCGCATAGGCGAGAGGCACAAACAAAAAAGTTTTTTGTACGGCTCTAACTAATCTTCGATCCAGATTTTCATCAATAAGGCGATTCTTCCGGGTTATATATTCCCAGTGAAGATATTGAATTACTCCCACAACCAGGAGGTTAATGCCATAGAAAATAGTTGCGGAACGATGTTGAAGGTTTTCTCCCAACAATGATGCTGAAAAAGGAATCAAAGAAATGCACAGAAGGAATAGGAGATTAAGCCAAATATGAGTGCGATCCGATCGCAAAACATAATGTGATGCCATTTGATGCCCAAACCACAGTAGTGCCAAAATCACAAAGCTAAGCAAGTAAGCAAAAAATTTGGGAATAAGTGTAATCAATTGCTTAGTCAGTTCGCTATCTGAACCAGCATGAGATGTCTTAATATCTATGACTAACAGAGTTAATGCGATCGCAAAGACTGCATCAACTAAAGCTTCAATACGGGGATTGCTGATATCAGTATATACAGATTCCGAAGGAATTACATTCCTTGCACCTCTAAATAAATTAGCAAAGCGAAGTGTAAAGAACCGCATATCAACTGTTACTAAGATTTATTTATGACTGAACCATTTAGCCGCGATCGCACCTAAAGCAGCTCCCACTAGAGGATTACTCAGGAACTTCACCAAGGCGGGCTGATCCGCTAAAACTTCATGAAAAATATCGGGATGAGCGTGATAAGCAAATCCTGCCAGTTTAGCAACATCATCAGGTTTCATACGTTTAGGATTGTGGCTAGACAAACCTAATTGCTTTTCTAGATCTCGATCGCTCAGCCCTCGCTTTTTTAGATGGCTAAAGAATTCTCTGGCAACATCATCCCGCTGGTTTGGTTGAATCCGCGCGATCGCTTTTTGCAACTCGGGTTCCATTTCTGCCGAGGTAATGCGATCAGGCTGGAAAAAGTTGCTAAATAAATTACGCCGTTCTTCGCGCGAAGATCTTTGCGCAAAATCATCAAAGTTTTGATAATTTTCTGACTCGTCGGGTAGGATTTCTTTGCTACCCCCTGCCAAATCCTTCATGGCTTGGCGTTTATATTCATCACTGGTATTTGGCATAGCTGCTATGTTCCTCAAAAAATCATTGGATATTAATATTAAGTAGTTCCTGCTTGATCCCAAGCATCACGAGCTGCACTCTTAGCTTTGTCCCAATCCAACCCTTCTACATCTTGTTGGGACAATATCGCTTCATAATCCCGTTTTAGTTCGGATTCTGCTTCGTCAAAGCTCTTGCCGGGATAGCGATCGTATCCTTCGTGTCCTGTCTGATAGGCTGGTTGATATTCTTCTAAGCAAACTCCTTTCTCAATATCTGGACATGCAGCAAGATTCTGCTGATGGGGATCATCATTAGGACTGGTAGGGGTTCTGGTTCGATTATTCATTGTTAATTCAATCAAGTGCTTATAAAGAAACCCACTATTAACCGAGTTACTTAACTTGGTATCTGGTAATCAATTTGTCTGGACTGATTGTCATAGCGAGCAGTTAAAATCAGCTTTTTGTCGGGGGCATATAGCAAAATTGTTAAGTCCTGATTAGGAAAGTTATGTCGAAAGCCTTGGGCTAAAGATTGGGCTAAAGCTTTCACTTCAGTGGGGAGAACTTGGGGTGAAATCACGACTCCCAGCTTGTTTCCGTCACGCACATAGGCGTCCTTAATCAAGCCTTTGCTAGTTTGAATTACCCAATTGCCAAAATCCTGGCCTGCGGGGGAATTACCGCGCGCGATTTGACTATATTCCGCACTCTGGTTGATTTTTAATGGATTAGGGGCTTGAGTTTGTGTACTGGAAGATCCACAAGCAGTTGTGAAAGTCAGAATTAGCATCAGAGCTAATAACACTACGATCTTCCGAGCATGGTAAAACATGTTCATGGGGGTTTCCTAATTTAATCTTTATTCATTTCTACTTGTCCAAATTCTTTACTGCTGGCGATTTATCCAATTGCTTTTTCAGCAAAGTACTTATTCAAGAAAGTACTACTAAAAGATAAAATAACAGGAGCTAGAATTAGTGCCAATAAACCATTCATTGTAAAACCAGGCACGATAACTGAAGCCATCCAAAGCAATATTCCATTCACAACAAATGAAAACGCTCCTAAAGTCACAAAAGTAATTGGTAGTGAAAGAACTTGAAGCACTGGTCTGATGAAAGCATTTATTAACCCAATTACAACTGCTGCAACTAAAGCTGAAGGAAAGTTAGCAATATCCACTCCAGGTACAACTAGATCGACAATGAGAAGTCCTAAAGCAGTTGCCAATATGGTTACAAAATATCCAAGCATATTTTTCTCCTGTAGGAATGATTAGTTTGATGTTTGATGTTCTTGATGTTTAACGATCACCCAGACAGCGTGAATGCTACCCGGAACCCAACCTAGTAGGGTTAAACCGATATTGATTAATAAAGTAGATCCGACACCGACAGTGAGAAAAACACCGAGCGGTGGAATGAGAATCCCTAGAATAATTTGAATTAGTTTCATAGTAATAATTACACTTTAAATAAACTGCATACTATTGGAATCAATGCTTTGAGTCAAAGCCCTTATTTTCCCAAAGCTCTTGTAACTGCTGTTTAACCTCTTGCTCTTTACGTGCCGCAACTGAACCCAACTCGCCCAGATTGTTCTCAATTTCGGTCTGCTTCTGTTGTAAAGGTACAGTTCCACTTGCTTCTGCTTCGGATTTCTTCTGGTCATACCAAGTTTTAGCTTTTTCCCACTGTTGCTTAACCTCGTCATAGCGATCGCCATAACGGAGCTCCAACTTCTTATCTATGCTTGCCAGTCGGGATTTGAGCTTGAGGTACTGTTCTTGCAAAATTCCAAATTCTTGCCGTTCTTGGACAGTATTGACCGCTGAATTAATTGCCTCTGAATTAGAGTTTGTAGAATCAGTTAATTCCGACGCTTTAATATCAATTAAAACTCCACTGATTTCACGATCTAAGTGTTGTTGTTGCTCATCTAACTGAGCTTGAAGTTCTAGCAGTTGTGCTCGCTGCTGAGCGATCGCCTGCTGCCGCTGATAAGTACTTCCTTCGATTGCTCCCTCAATAGAAGCAGTGATTTTCTCAGGAATTTCTGTTCTGCTTCCTTTCAAATCAGCAATTACCGTCGAAATTGCCTCTTTGACAATTAAACGGATCTCATCTGTGCCTTCTTTTAGCTCGGCAACTGTTTGCGACACAGCATCTTTGACAATTTCTCGAATGTGTTCAGCCCTGATTTTGCCTTCTCCCTTTGCCTTTTCAAGATTGGTGGTAATCTTTTCTTTAACTGGGTTAGACATAATTAACATTTCCTAAATATGTAGATTTTCGATAGGTTGATGCCTCAATTTCCCAACGATGTCTACAAAACTTTAATGTACCTTCCTCTAGCGTGGCAGATGGATGTTTGAAATGATGTATATCGAGGTGGTTAAGAATGCTTTAATTGCTTGATTTGCATAAGAATGCAGTAAATCTTTATTAACCCAAAAGGGCGGAATAAAAAAATGGGGTGTAGGAGCAACGTCCCTGCGGGGAGTTACATCCTACACCCATTCACATACAGTGGAAAGGAGGGAGTAAGCAAATCTTATGCAGGCATCAGTACTGCATCAATGATGTGAATAACACCGTTATCTGCGGTAACATCTGCTGTTGTAACGCTAGAATCGTTCACCTTGACACCACTAGAAGCATCAATTTTCACATCTGAGCCTTCAACAGTTTTAGCTGACTTCATCTTAGATACGTCAGCCGCCATTACCTTGCCTGAGACAACATGATAAGTCAGGATTTTCTTGAGTTTAGGAATATCTTTAAGTAATCCATCCACTGTGCCTGCAGGGAGCTTGGCAAATGCCTCATCATTAGGTGCGAAGAGGGTGAATGGTCCTGCACCTTTGAGGGTGTCTACCAAACCTGCCGCCTTGACAGCAGCGACTAAGGTGTTGAAAGAACCAGCTTTAATTGCAGTTTCTACGATATCAGACATTTCTTTTACCTACGGTTTGTATAATCTACTAACAACTATTAGCATCACACTCTATTGTTTGAAATCATGTATGATCAGTGTATAAATTGATTGAATTGTTCTAAAGACATTCAAATCTTCACAATAAGAATTTGTAGAAATCTTTGTAGCTCCTCTCCCTAAGGGAGAGGAGAATAGGACTAGAACGGGGGCTACGCCCCTGCGACCCTTGTAACATCAGTTACTGAATTAAACCCGCAATGATATTAATGCTCATCGCTACAATTGCGGTATTGAAGAAAAAAGAGAGGATACTATGAAGTAAAGATAATCGTCTCAGCGATCGCGAGGTAATTTGGACATCTGAAACTTGACTAGTCATACCAATCACAAAAGCGAAATATAAAAAATCCCAGTAGTCTGGTTCAATGTCTTCAGGAAAATCTAGTCCTCCAGCTTTTGAATTAGTCTGAGTTTTGTGATTCTGATAATATGCGTGAGCATAGTGCATTGCAAAAATAGTGTGGACGAGTAACCATGACCCCACAATCGTTCCCACTGCCAGAATTACATGAGGAACCACTATACTTATATCCTTACCTTTTGTCTCTCTTAAGATAAAAGCGATCGCCAATGTGCTCGTACAGGCAGCAGCAGTTATTAAGCTCAAGATTACAAAGCGTCCTTCATCTTGACTTTGAGCATTATGGCGCATTGTTTTTGGTATGGCATGCACCATTAGCGCCCAAGTTGAAGCTAGAAAACAGATCACCCCAGCATTCCATATACAGAGAATTCGCGTGGAGATGCTAAACCAAGATGGAAGCAGAACAGATACGATTAAAGCAACTAGGGTAGATAAGATCAGGCGAGAGCGGACTCTCCATCGGTGAGAGAGTTTATCTTTGACCAAAGTTTGCGTAGATTTTTGAGGTGAGGCCATAATTGTAGGTTTGTTTTGATGATCGAAACGTATGCAGAAACAGCAGTCAAGGAAGTTAAAGTATCCGTTCGTACTAGCCTTAGAGCATCGACTATAGATGGTGGGTTATCCACAGTTTTTAGTAATGTTACGGGGGGCGTTTTACTGAGCAGCTTTTTGCTGAATTTGGGAGCAAGGCCCTTTGAAATAGGCATGTTGGCTTCTCTACCAATGCTGGCAAATCTCTTGCAGCCACTAGGAGCATTGTTATCTAATCGTACCAGCAGTCGTCATGACTATGGAATCTCGACATTTTTACCGTCTCGACTGCTTTGGCTAATTTTGCTGATAGGCATCATTTTTAAAGGTGCGAATACTGATTACTCCCAACAACTGGTTGATTTAACATTAGTTTTGGTAGTAGTTTCAAATATATTAGCGGCGCTAGGCAGTGCTTCTTGGATGAGTTGGCTAGCCGCCTTGGTGCCGTCCAAGCTGCGCGGTCGCTACTACAGTGTTCGTAATATTGTCAGTAATATCGCTAGTTTGCTCTGTTTACCGATCGCTAGTTTTGTGGTTGCAAATTGGCAGGGGGGAGAGATCGCAGGTTATGGCATCATTCTGAGTGTCAGTATTTTAGCGGGTTTAGCGAGTTTGGGTTGTCAACAATTTCGCTCATCTGGATTAATAGGTGAAGTCAGCCAAAGAGCTTGGTTACATGCCTTACGATTGCAAGGTACAAATTTTTCACAACCCGAGTTTCACCTGTTTCTCGATATGAGCGATTTACGCCAGGTGAAGTAAAAAGTTGAGCCTTTACCAATTTCAGATTTAAGACTAACTTTACCACCATCTCTTTCCACAATTTTCTTAACAATCGCCAAGCCTACACCCGTACTTTCACGCTCATCTCTTGCTTCTAAAGTCTGGAAGATCGTAAAAATTCTTTGATGAAAATCTGGATCGATACCTACACCGTTATCAGTGATGGCAAACTCGTAATACTCCTCAAATTCCTCTACCGAGACTTGCAGGCAAACTTGTTCGCGATGGGGATGATATTTAAGTGCATTATCTATGAGATTCATTAATACCTGTCTTAGCAATACTCGTGAAGTAGTGAAAGTGGGTAAGGGTGAAGCAAACTCCATTTTAAAACTGGGTGGTGGAGCTAGGATCTCTACTATTTCTGCTAGTAAAACCTCCACAGAGACGGTTTCCAATGCTATTTCAGTGCGTCCAATTCGCGCATACTCTAGCACGCCGTCGAGCAATGCATACATCCGATGCACTCGCGCCCGTAATAGTTGGAGTTGGAGTTGGTTTTCTGCGGGTAACTGACCACCTAAATCTGCTTCTAACCATTCCGAAAGATTAGCGATCGCCCTTAAAGGTGCTTTTAAGTCATGGGAGACAATATAAGCAAACTGGTCTAGTTCTTGATTGCGTTCGCCGAGGATACAGTTAGCGGATACTAAAGCAAGGTTAAGTTTAGCTAGTTCATCAGACCGTGATTGTAGTTGAGCTGCCGCCCTTTGGCGTTCGGTAATGTCGCGAATAATTAGAAGTTGACGATCATCAAACTTAATATTGCTAATCGAAATTTCAATGGGGAACCATTCTCCGTTATGCCGCACGCCCCTCAATTGAGACAACTGATTCGTGATCGTTAGCGAGTCATCCTCAATCAACATGCGCCAATCCTTCCCTAGCACATCCGCAGTTGTATAGCCAAACATTGTGAGGGCAGAATCATTCAAGCTTTCAATCTGCGATCGCCCATCTATCACCACTACGCCATCCACAACATTACCAACAATTGTCTGAATCAAATTCCGACTTTCTCGAAGATGGAGTTCTCGGTCGCGTAAGTCCTTCGTCAAGTCCTTAAATAAACGTACGGAAACTGCCGTTCCCAATACACTTATAATTGCCCCCAACCAAATTACCAATGTACTAAGACTGCCCACAAAATTATAGTTGGATTGCCTTAGATCGAGTAATCGTAGCTCCTCATTCTCAAACTGTTCAACAGCAGCGTTGAACCGATCCATAATTTGCTTGCCCAACGCTAAGCGATCTTTAATCGCTGGGAAATTAGCCGATAGTTGAATACCCTGAGCTAAAACCGCCATTTTTTGCTGGGCTAACTGTTCAATTTCTATCGATCGTTGTGTTTGCATTGGGTTATCTTGCACCAGCTTTTTGAGCTTGGGGAGACTCTGAGGCAGGGTGGTATAAGCTTGTTCATAAGACTGGAGAAAGTCAGTTTGACGACTTATATAGTAACCACGCACAGCACTTTCCGCATTTAGTAAAGAAGTTGATATGTCACGACTCTGCAACAATACCTGGTTAGTGTGATCTATATCTTTTTGTGCCTCAGCTACACTATGCCGCATCCAGAAATAAGCACCTAGTGACACAACTAGACAAAACAGCGGGATCGAAAGTGTAATCGACGCCCGTTGATTAATCGTAAATCGATGCCAAAGATGTTTAGGAGAGGGTACGTGAAATTTCATTTGGCGTTAAAACTTTGTGGCCTATATCAAATGGGTTAGTAGGTTAATCAAATGGGATTAGATTTATCTAATCTATATCAGTCTAAGTTAAATTTTTCGGCAACATAGTTCTACAAATCTATAGAGTTCAGATCTAGGAGACTAAGATACGCTGTTTGTAATGGTTTAAAAGCCAGCCTAAAAGCCTTAACTATACCAGGTACAGAAACAATCCAAGACCTTCTAGAAATGAATGAAATATAGCAGGAGGCTTTTTTCATGGCTAAACGATCGCTTCAATTATCACCTACAGGAATTCGCACGGCAAAGCAAGCATTTGCGCTCAAAGGCTGGACACAGGAAAATCTGGCGATCGAAGTAAATATAAAGACTCGGCAACCAATTTGGCGCTTCTTTAGTGGTCAGCCCGTAGACCGTTATATCTTTCTAGAAATTTGTTCAATCCTAGATTTGGAATGTCGCGAAGTTGCCCTTTATTCTCCTGCCGAAATCGTTGATAGATCTAACGATCGAGAACTTGCAATTCCTGCCATTTTAGAAGATTTAGAAGATATTGATGCCTTAGTTAAACAGGTGAGATCGCAGCGATTTGATAAAATTCAAGATCAGTGCGGCATTCTGCAAATGCTAGATATCAGCCGTCCGGTCAGCCTCGATCAGATTTACATTGATGTAAATATCTTGGAGGAGATTTCCAGCCAGCAACAGTTAGCGATCGCTGACCTGCAAAATATCGAACTTAATCAATTCGATCAGCAATTTGACCAGCAATTTGACAAGCTGGGCATGGGGGCGATCGAGCAATCTCAGATCTCAGGCATGCGCGCCGTAGACAAATACCTTAAACTTAGAGTGTTAGGTAAGCCAGGTGCAGGTAAAACCACATTTTTACAACACTTAGCAGTGCAGTGTAATCACTCTCGGTTTGTGGGGCATATGGTACCTGTTTTTATCACCTTGAGAAACTTTGTCGAAGCGTCTAGAGCTAGTCAGGAATTTAGCCTGCTCGATTATATCAGTCAAGAGTTTGCCGCTTCTGGTATCTGCGATCCATCAGTAGTTAAAACCTTGCTAAAAGCAGGCAGAGTATTACTACTTTTAGATGGAATGGATGAAGTACTGAATCAAGACTGTGTAGCTGTTCTTAATGAGATTCGCAAGTTTTCAGATAACTATTACAAGAATCGATTTGTGGCAAGTTGCCGTATGGCATCAACCAAACTGAGTTTGCGGGGATTCACTGATGTAGAAATTGCACCATTTACCCAAACTCAAATTGCCAACTTTGCGCAGAGGTGGTTTAAGACATTCACCAAGACCAATACCGAACTTGGAAACACAAAATCGGTACAGTTTATGCAAAAGTTGAATGAGCCTTCAAATCGGCAATTTCGCGATCTTGTTAGTACTCCATTATTCTTACATCTTGCCTGTTGGATATTTAATGGACAGGAAAAATTTCCCGCTAAATATAGTGAGTTCTATAAACAAGGCTTAGATGTACTTTTGGGGAAATGGGATGAAGCCAGAGGAGTAGAACGAGACGAGGTTTATCGTGGCTTTTTGCTACCCCAGAAATTGAAATTATTAAGTCAAGTAGCAGCAGCAACCTTTGAACAAGGACAATATCTTTTTGCCCAAGATGCGATCGAGCAGCATATTGGCGACTATTTACGAGAACTCCCCAATGCATCCGTAGAACCAGAAGAAATCCAACAGCAAAGCCAAGATATCTTGAAGGCGATCGAGTCTCAGCATGGACTTTTGACGGAGCGATCGCAGGGAGTCTATTCTTTCTCCTATCTAGTATTTCAAGAATACTTTACTGCTCGTAAAATAGTTACAAGCTATAACCTCCAACCCTCAAGCCAATCTCTGGAAGGACTGGTCAGCCATATTGCCAATCCCCAGTGGCGTGAAGTCTTCCTGCTCACTTCAGCGATGCTTTCTAATGCTGATGCTCTGATGCAATTAATGAGGCAAAAGATCGATCGTATGGTCGAAGACCCCTATGTTCGGGAGTTTTTGAATTGGCAAGCCAATTATTTAAGCAGTTCGACAAAATTAAGCATATTAAACTCTAATCATTATCCTATCGATCGTGATTGGGCCTTTAATCCTGACCAAGAACAGATGTTACAATGCTACTATGAGGCTAATCAGGTATTGCAAGATTGTTTGAATAGTAATAGTAAGGTGGCTGTAGCGATCAGGAAAGAAATGGCAGCAAGGATATTACCGCCCGCGAAAGAACAGATTACTAGACAGCTAATCGGCTGTAATTAGTATGAACGATATTTGTATTGTCTTAATCGAAGATCATGACGTAGTGCGGATTGGTTTACGCACGGCCCTCCAAAAACAAGAAGGGTTTCAAGTTGTTGGTGAAGCGGCAAATGGGATACAAGGCTTACAAATATTGGAAATGACCCAACCTGATGTCGCAATTGTTGATATTGGCTTACCAGGGATGGATGGCATTGAGATGACCCGTCAGTTTCGGCAGTCGCAGACAGAGAATAGCACTACCAAAATATTGATGTTGACCATGCAAGAGAATGAAGCCGCAGTACTTGCCGCTTTTGCCGCTGGAGCTGACTCTTACTGCATGAAAGAGGTGGGAATAGAGCGCATGATTGAAGCAATTAAAATGACCCACAGTGGTAATGCTTGGATCGATCCAGCGATCGCTAATATCGTGCTGCGGCAGATGCGTAAAGATACATCTCAAACTCCTAACAAAGTTAAACGTACGGTAGAAATCCAATCCTTAGAACCAGAATATAAAGATTTTTTAGAAAGCGATCCCCTAACTAGTAGAGAGCTAGAAGTGCTGGAATTGATCGCAGGAGGATGTACAAATATAGCGATCGCCGAGCAGCTTTTTATCACCACAGGTACCGTTAAAACCCATGTGCATAATATCTTATCTAAACTCTGTGCCGACGATCGCGCTGAAGCCGCAGTCAAAGCCTTACGCGCTGGCATCATTTCCTGATCGAAAAATAAACCATAGCAGATAGAATTTTTTATGCTTATCTACTCATTGAATTTTTGATGCAATTAAACCGACAAGCACAATCAGACCTAATGCTCTACGAAAGTAATTAACGCCTTGAAATAATTCTTCCCAAGCCCAAGTAAACAGGGAGCCAAAAGCCAGGAGGTCCAAACCAACATTAATTCTATCTGTTGTAAAAATTACTTTTAATAAACTAGCTACAAACCAGACAGTAAGTGGTAGATTTGGCGTCTGAGCTAGAACAATTTTGCCCTCGCTGTCCCGAAATACTTGATTAAATACCGTATTTTCCATTGGTTTATGCTGTAAACGATCTGAGTTTAATTCATTGTACTTAGAATGGCGTGCCCTTCTCTTTCCTTTGACGTTGCAAAGCCTCTTCGTACCACTCCAACTCATCCAGGAAACGACCTACTTTTTGAGATAGAATTTCTTCTAGGGGAACACCAGTATCATCTAAAGATTTTCTAATTCTTGGGATAGAAAAAATACTGGAAATCGTAGGCATCCCCATCTCTGTCAAAAAAGAGCGTAATTGTATTGCCGCCCTTGCTCCGGCGAAGTCACCAGCTGAATAGGAAACGATCGCAGCAGGACGAAAATAGTATTCCTCTAAATAATGATCCATCAGGTTGCTCAATCCTGGCTGCATAGAATGATTGTATTCTCCTGCCACAACCACAAAACCATCGGCGGTGCGGATATGAGTGGCTAATTCTTCCATTTTCTGGGGAGCCCGATCTTTCTCATACTCTTTGTACATAAGGTTTAAGATGCCAAAGTCATAATGCATAGCATCAGCAAACACTACTTCATGATTTCTTATTTTAAGCTGATTAATCATGAATTTAACAGCTTTGATGCCTTGGCGATCGCTCCTGTAGGAACCATAAAAAACTAATGTCTTGAAGCTCATGATTAATTACCTTTACAGCTTAGTAGTTCAAAGTCTCACTTATAGACACTATTGCGATCGCCAACTTTTGGAGGTAGTTTGCTAAACCCTTAGTTTATGCATTTCTACTAATCATACTACCAACATAAATCGCAATGATTGCTCCTAAAACTGCGACAAACACGCCAGGAATGCTCAAACCTGGTGCTGTTAATTGCAGAGTTCCGGTCTGGATCAGAGTGATCAAGGTACCACCGATGAAGGCACCCACGATCCCGAGGATCATTGTTGTAAGCCAGCCACCAGCCTGATAGCCAGGAACAATGGCTTTGGCGATCGCGCCTGCAAGTAAGCCCAAAATTATCCAAGCAATGATATTCATAATTTTTTCCTCTAAATAAATGTCTTTAATTTAAGTAATGTCCATGTACTCTTAACGACCTAAATCACGATTTTACTCTCGACGAGGTCGATAGATGATTGAACATCCACGATTTTCTCCAAGTTCCCAGTTATCCTGTAGAAGCATAAATATCCTCGCGATCGTTCTTGAATTTCTCAACAATCAGTGGTTTAGTTAACAACTTTTTGCTCCAAGTCCTTTACAGTTGGCCCCTGAATCACCTTACCTTCGCAGTTAAACCGAGAACCGTGACAAGCACAATCCCAACTCTTCTCGGCATTATTCCAGCTCACAATGCACGCCAGGTGAGTGCAGACGGCAGAAACAGCATGAACTTTTCCCTGCTCATCGCGGTAAGCGGCGATCTTCTCATTATCAATGGTCAGTAGTTTGCCTTCACCATTCGCAATCTCGGAAAAGGAAGAAGACAGTAGACCTTTGAAGCGATCGCCGATCCACCGAGTTGCCACATCAGCTTCCTGTTTGACAGATTCCATTGTCAAAAATGGAGTTGCACGAGTCGCATCGTAAAGTTCTATATAGGGATTGTCTTTTCCTAAAATCAAGTCTGAAAGTAGCATTGCAGACATCGTTCCCTTCGACATACCCCAAAGACTAAATCCTGTTGCCACATAAATGTGGTGATTGAAAGGGGTCAGTTTGCCAATGTAGGGCAACTTATCAAACGACACCATATCCTGATTTGACCAACGATATGCAAACGTGTCAATATCGAAGCGATCGCGGGCATAGGCTTCTAGTTTTTGGTAGCATCTTTCTGTATCAGTAACGGTGCCAACTTTATGTCCTTCACCGCCAACTAGTAGGAGTACCCCCCCATCGTAGGGAGTCGAGCGAATGGAGTGGGAAGCTTTTCCACTGCCAATATACATTCCTTCTGGCGCTTTAGAGCGACCGATCTGAGCACCGATAATATAGGATCGTTGGGGATAGGTTTTGGCGAAGAAGAGTCCCTGATCTAGAATTGGTAGATTAGTGGAGATAATCACATCTTGGGCATTGATGATTCCTCGATCGGTCACAATTTGACAGGGATTGCCTTCCTCAACCTTCTCAACTCGTGTGTTCTCAAATAAATAACTACCATTGCCAGAAATGTTTTTGGCGAGATGGAGCAGATATTTTCGCACATGAAACTGAGCTTGATTGTCAAGTTTGATTGCTCCAGCGATCTTAAATGGCAGTGATGTTTCTTGGACATACGAAGCAGGAAGTCCTAGTTTAAGAGCAGCTTCCACTTCATCTTTAATTCGATCCAACTCATCGTCTGGTTCTGCAAAAGTGTAGGCACTTTGACGGCTAAAATCACAATCAATTTGCTCTTCCGCTACAAATGCAGCAACCTGCTCAATCGCAGCTTGATTTGATTCTGCGTAGAGCCGCGCTTTTTGCTCGCCAATTTGTTTGATTAAATCAGCGTAGATCAATTGGTGCAATGACGTGACTTTGGCAGTTGTATGACCGCTGACACCCGTAGCAATTTCCCTAGACTCAATTACAGCGACTGTCTTGCCAGCCCGTTTGAGGAGTGTCGCTGCGGTCAGTCCCACAATGCCGCCTCCAACAATCGCAACATTCACCGAAACGCTATTTTGAAGGGATGGATAGGTTGTGATAGGGGTTGAGTCAATCCAAAAGGAAACATGTTTCCCAGATACATTGGTCATAGTGTTTGTTATGCTTTGAAGTTAGCTGATGTGGTTACTTATCTCGAAAGAAGATGGCTATAGAGAATTGCTGGATCAAACGGGTAAGGTATAGCGTTTTTCAATTGCTGATTTAATGCGATCGCGACTTTCAGAAGGTGAAATATCCTTAGTGCTTTCAACCTGGCTTACCTCCTCTGCTAAGGTTTCATCTTTAATCGCATTTTGGAGCCAATTTGAGTAATCTTGCTGATGCAAATGATATAACCAAGTGCGATCATCAACTCCTTCTGCCAACTGGATAAACATAATTAGGTTTTGAGCTTTTAAATTTAACAGGTTATCCTCACCCCTAAAATAGAAGCAGCGATCGCTACCTAAGTTGCCTTCAGCGTAGTTTCGCATATGTCGTTGCCGTTCTTGGCGCGGTGGGATCACCTGAAATTGAAATGGCTGCTCTTCTGTATCTAAGAACCAGGCAACTGCTTCGCCAGCGGCAAGTTCTGCTGGAAGTGCATCGGTCGGTAGCTGATGTCCTACAGTTTTGCAAAAATTTGTAATTGTCTGCATCGGTGACTTGACTGCAACGATCGTATCAATTAAAGACAAGGCTGAAATCGCCACATGTTCGGGATGAACTGTAATCATCAAAATCCCATTTACAGACTGAGGCAAAGTGGCCGCAGCATTCCAATCTGAAGGAAACATATGATGTACTTCATCAATTACAATCCAATGCGGTCTTCCAGTTCGCACTCGCATTTCTAGCAAAGAAGGTAGTAGTTGAGCCAAAAATAAAGGGCGATCGTCGAGTTTTACTCCCATTAAATTGACCACTAGATTTTGTTCGGGCTTACTCAAAATCGCCAATATTTCAGTTGGATTAGGTGGCTGTTGGGCATTTCCCACTACTACTGTTCCTTCAAAGTTTTGATAGTCTCCCTCGGGATCGATGATGCAAAATTGATAGCCTTTCTCTCCAAACCGCTCTAGCATTCCTGTGGCTAAAGTTGATTTGCCTCCACCAGAAACACCTGCCAGTAAAATGTTTCGGTTAAGTGGTTGAATATAGACTTCCCGATCCGCCTTGATGTTACCCAATAAGATGCTATGACGCTCTGGTAAAAGCGAGGATTCTTCCAGATCTTCTGTCAGTAATCGGTCGATCAACTCAATTACGCCATCACCTCGGCTCGCTTGAGTCACCCAGTCTACCTCACTCTTCACAGATGGTAGGGCATTATCTACTGCTACTGAAAACTCACATGGTTTAAGGAAAGCAAGATCGTTCTCGGCATCTCCGATCGCCACGGTGTTATGATTAGATAATCCCATTCGGCTCAGCGCCTCATCTAGCCCCGAAGCTTTGTTTACCCCTGCGGGTAGAACCATGACCGCACCTTTATTAAAGATCACCTGTAAATCTAAGCCTAGCTCTCGAATTACGTTAAGAACCTCTGCTTCGTGTGGTTCCCATGTCGCCACAATCACTTTCCCGACTGAGAGTGGATCGATATTACGCGATCGCAATGCCTCCACAAAACTCTCAGGAGGTAGGCTGCCTAGCAAAAATTCTTCGCGAGTTGACGGAAAGTATAATACTGCTCCATTCTCAACCACTACACAATCAAATATGTTGACTTCAGGAAATACCTGACAAAGATCGTCCAGTTGCCTGCCAGTTACAAGGATTAGCTTTCGTCCAGACTTTTGTAGTCGTTTGAGTGCCTCTAAGGTCACATCTGATACTTTTCCCCCACTAGCTAAGGTACCATCGTAATCTGTCGCTAATATTAGATAGTGCATAAATTTTGAGTAGTTACTGTGCTAGGAAAATCCTAAGGGAGTAAGACATCACTAATTTAGTGAAGCTCTACCAGGTTCAGGATCCCGTATTTCTTCTAGTGAAGCTCTACCAGGTTCAGGAGCCCGTAATTCATCTAGGGATAGCCTTGGCTTTTCCGTATAAACTGAGTCAAGTAAAACCTCTAGTACATCAGCTTGACGTGAGATAGCGATCGCTTGATGAGTAATTAGTTCCCCCACATTGAGAATCACTTCATCATTGCGGTCAAGAATAACACGAGTTACAGGACGACCTAAAGCACCTTTAATCCTTTTGTCTTCGATAACTTGAGTACCATGCTCTTGCATATTACTTGCAGTTTCTTTAACCTGTTCCCACAAGCCCTTAGCGCCTTCTTTAACCTGTTGCCCAACATCAGAACCAGTAGTTTTCAAAGCATCACCAGTAGTTAAACCAACTGATTCTAATAGAGCTTGTTCTTGATGCTCAGTTTTCGCTCTTTCAATTACTCGTGCGGTGACAATTTGTCCGGCCACTGCCACAACTGAGCCTTCAGGTGTAAAAATTATCTTGTTAACTCGCCGTCCCAGTGCCTGTTCAATACTGATGTTTGCACTGATATTTGTGACGGCACCAGTCAATCTTTCCCCTAATCTATCTGTGACACTACCCCCTGTAGCCCGATAGAGTTCATCCATCATGTTACTGCTTTGAGCGAAAAGGATATCGGTTTGATTAACAACCTGTCCTGCTTGAATTAAAAGTCTGCCATCGGGAGTCTGTAAGGTTCGTTCGGCAACTTTACC
Organism: Rhizobium sp. Q54; assembly: GCA_943367755.1. Classification (GTDB taxonomy): domain Bacteria; phylum Cyanobacteriota; class Cyanobacteriia; order Pseudanabaenales; family Pseudanabaenaceae; genus PCC-6802. The sequence continues at coordinate 16,714 of CALRKB020000068.1, forward strand.
TAATACAAATGCCTCTTGTTCTTCAGGATTAACAACGGCATTAGTAAAACTCGTATTTACCATTTGAGCAGCTTCTTGGGCCTTCTCGCTAGTAGTTTGAAGGACAGCCTTTATTCCTCCTACTTGCTCTTCCATCAGGTCAGCAGTTTCAGAAGGAACAAACGCGATATCCTCACCGATTTTAAGAGTATCGGGGGCAGGAACAAAAGAGCGACCAGAGTAAGCATCAGCAAAGATGCCCCCAGAGACTTCATATCCTTCAATTGCTCCACTAGAATCATCAAAGTAGAGATCTACCATTGTGCCTAAATCACGACCATCAATGGTCATAATCTTAGTACCTTCTAAGGTGTTGTCTCTTTCTAAAATACTTTGGATTTCAGGAAAATAGCTAGCAGGAGTTATAACCTCTCTGGAAGAAACAATTACGGCATCAGCACCAATTGCCTGAACTCTTGTCAAAGGTAGTACTAAAGCATTGCTAAACCAACCTCCTTCATTGACAAGAAATCCTAACAATAGGTTATTCTCTTGATCGAAAATTAAGTCTGTAATTTTTTCTACCTCTTCCCCGGTGTCATAAGCCACAACAGGCTTACCAATCATACCTTTACCATTACGCATTTCAAAAATCCTCCTACTCTGTAAAAATTCTGTAAAAGTCAAACTTAATTGACAGATTTATTGATCGGCACGGGTTGGTTAGTAGAAGTGCGGTTTGCTGGAGTCTCTTTCCCAAAACCAGGAATGTAGTTAATCACACCAAAGTATTCCAATGCTATAGCTCCAGTAGCAGCTATAAGCAAAGCTACACCCGCGTATAAGGCAAAATTAGATTTTTTTCCAACAAGTCTAGGCATACATTTCCTCGCAATTTAAGAATAAATGGTGTTCATATCCCGAATGAAATTGCCACCAACACCAATATCGTTACTGATATCAGTAACGATATAAGATGATTTACTTAAAAATCCCGAAAAGATCTAGTAGCGAAAAGGTGCGATCGCCATTTCTCCCCCTAGCTTCGTTCGTTCTTGCCAGTTGATTCTGAACTTGGTCTAGAGAACCACCATTGCTTTCTAGAATTTGTCTAGAGTTCCTCAATCCGTTGGAGTCAACATTGCGACCAAGAATCTGTTGATAGATTTTATTGATATTCTGATCGGATTCAGGACTAATAGCAAGCTCTCGGCGGACCTGAATAAGTGAAATCCTGCCATTTTGCAAAGCATCAGAATAGGCGCCTAAACCACCATTATCAGGATCGCGACCAAGCACTTGTTGATAAATCTCTGTAATGGCGGCTCGCTGATTACCATAGTTGTTACTATTATTTAAGTTTCCATTTGAACCAACAAGTTCTCGGCGGAGTTGTTCAAGAGAAGATCCATTCGCGAGGAAAAGTTTAGCATTTTGGAATTGATTAGCATTGGGATTACGACCATTTGCCTGTTGATAAACTCTACGGATAGCTTGATCGGCCTCAGTACTATTCACCAATTCGCGACGAACTTGAGCAAGTGAAAGCCTTCTATTTGTAACTGCATCAGTGTAGGATCTTAATCCATTAGCATCCGCATTACGACCAAGCACCTGTAAATATACCTCTGCGATCGAAGACTCGATCTGAGTTTGATTGTTGCTATAGTTGCCATTGTTGCTATAGTTGCCATTATTCCGATAATTAAAGTTGCCATATCCTGGGCACTGAATTATATCTCCTTGTTTGTAGCAATCAATCTTCTGAGCATAGGCAGCAACAGGGATACTGCCTATAATTAGCACAGTTGTTATCCCTGCAAGCAAATTCTTCTTCATAGCCTTATTCCCTAAGGGAGTATTTTAAATCTCTAACTGCAACCCAGAACCGATACGGTATAGGTATTACCGATCGCACTGAAGCCACCAACAAATACATTGACTTGAAATGGATCGCTGTGCGCTCGTGGCGTACCGACTATTCTCAATGGTTGACCGACCTTAACTGCCACATTGTCTTTCCTATAAGCCCCACCAGTACTGTTATCACTGTACTTTAGGTTCAGTTTTACATCGTAGTTGGCATTGTTTTCGGGCACGATTGTGGCCACATAGCGATTGAAAGTGCTACCGCTAGGTATGGCGAAATCTGTGTTCCAGTTGTTATTGCTCACCAAAGTACCCATAGGAGAAACAGTCTTTTTCACCTCGGTACCAGTGCCACCAATTACATTGAGTGCACTACAAGTTTCCGCCTGCACAGAGGGCGCAAGGAATAAGCCTAGAAGTATACCTGCAACTCCTAAAACTCTTAGTCCAACAGGATTTTTAAACATATCTATTACCTTCTTAAATTATGATTTTGTTAGAACTACTTGTAGCTTTGCTTCATCTTCTTTTGATAGAGAAGTTTTTAGGACCTTACCCTCAAATTTACTGAGATCTTCTAGTACTTTATCGGGAGTGGCTCTTCTTACCAAGACAAAAATGGCAGAGGTGCCAGGTTCAATCGTACTGCCCACTTCTCGGATGAAATTGTCATCAATACCAATATCCGTCAATGCTCCAGAAACTGCTCCTGCTAATGATCCTACTGCCCAGCCCAAGAGAGGGTTAAAAAAGATAAAACCAAATAGAAGGCCCCAAAATCCTCCACTTAATGCTCCAGCAGCGGTAAGTTCTTGAGTCTGCTTAATCCGCACTTTCCCCTCTTTGTTTCTGATCACAATCGCCGCATCTTCTAAATCAATAAGATGTTCCCGTTGCAGCTTACGGAGTTCTAATATAACCGCATCAGCTGTGAATTCATCTTTAAAGCCAACCGCAATTAGACTACTCATACATTTTCTCCTGTTTATATTTTTTCGACCTATTACTCACATCCCATCTAAAAGAAAAGGGAAGAGAAAAGGGGTGGAACCAATTCATGCCGACTAAAATCGGTCGTCTTTAAGGTTACTCACCCCGCTATCTACCTAGGATTTAGTATTATGCTTAATAGATTCAACTGTGTCCACAGCTTTTTCGGTAAGTGAGTTGATGACATTACCAGCCTTATCTAAAGCAGAAGTAACGCCATTTTGGGTGTCGTCTTTAGCAGAGTTAATCTTGTCCCCAACTTTATCTAATGATTTTTCTGCTTGGCGCACAGCGGGAAGTGTATCTTCATTTCCCTCGCGCTTCATCTTGTCAATATCTGCGGTTCCTTGAATTTCATTCAGCCCTTGCTTCGCATTAGATTTAAGTTTACCGCTGGGGTAAGGACCTGCCTTTGCCGCATTCTCGGTTTTCATTTGGATGTTAGGCAGTTGTTCCATGCCTTTATTCTGGTTGCTCTGAGACGCGAGCGCAGGTACGATATTAGCAAATGCCATTAACCCACAGATAAAGACCACGACTACTAAACGAGTTAAAAATTGAGCAAATTTCATAGAGTTTTTTCCTGACAAATGTTGTTTAATTGAAATGAAATTAGGGCCTAGCCCAGCTAAGGATGCCCTAATTTAATTTAAGATAAGAATCGGAAAAGTTTTCCTGTAATCACTCTCGCAAGTGAGTGTTTGATTTCCTGAATGAATTGATTAACTACGAAACAAAATGTAACGAGAGAAAGTATTCTTCTCTGGAGATACATTTACGCATAGGTAATTTCATTAATGAATGCCTCAGGAAATTATCTCAAAGTTAATTCACCTTTGAGTGGGAGAGATAGACTCCCCTCATCCTTCCTACTTTTTTCAGGGAACCCAGGCTATAAGACCGGAGTTACTCCTGATGATAACAGACCCCAAAAATGGAGAATACCCATATGGGTGAACAGTTCTACTATGATGGCTGATACAAAGCCAATCATGGCAAGACGACCGTTCCACATTTCTGCTTGAGGAGTAAATCCCCAAACCCAAGCATTGCGAACGGCTGTTCCCATCATTTCAGCCCGTAGTGTATCTTGCGTATCAGTCCATGGTGTGGTTTGCTTATCAGTCGGTAATGTGCCAACTTGCTTATCAGTCTGTGATGTATCAGTCTGCATAGTAGTTATCCCACTAGAATTTACTTAGTCCATCCCATAGAATGACATGCCGGTGGTGGAAATTGTGTTTGAGTTAACTAAGAATGTATACTTTGCATGAGTACTTTTCAAATCTTAATCCCAGAGAATATGTTCATATTTAGATTAGGGAGTATGAGGGCTTCCCCTACACATCTTTTCATCTCACTAACTAAGGAATTAGGATAAGAATTTGTAGTCTAAATATTGTTCAGCCTACGACCTAACGATTAAGGCGCGCGATCGCCCAAGTAGCATAGGAGCCAATTGGACTCCAAATTAGATAGGGCAGGAGTAATAGTGCTGCCCAGCCAGAGATTTGCCAGACCACTAAAGTCAACAATACCCCTAGACCAAAGCCCATTAAACCCACCCAAGTCCCTAATTTAATATTGCGCGATCGCAGAGTAACAGGTACATAAGCGATAATCACAATCTCTAGAAGCAGATAAAATGCCATCATCAACCAACTTCTAAAACTCCCCATCTCTGTCTCCCAGACCAAGTAGGCAGAAATGCCACCACAGACAAGAATCACAGTCCAAATTACAGGAATGAATGCCTCGAAAGTCAGCCAGCGGGGACGACGGAGTTGCTTGAACCATTTAATATCACTAGGTGCGATCAGATTAGCACCTAAGGAGACCAAGAACGTAATCGCGGCGATCGCCATCCATGACTTAATCATTACTAGTCATAAGTTAAGGGACTAAATAGGCTAAGACTAGACTTCCTGCTTAGCAGTGAAACTTCTCACTTTAGGCTGGGACGCAACTACTACCTTGACCGTAACGCTCTTTACTCCTTTGATTTCCATTCCCAACTTTTCAATCTTACCAAGCTGGTCTTGATTAGAAACCGTACCTGATACAGTCACAAACCCATCCTTAGAAGCCACTGTGAGATTACCGCCAGGAATATTAGCTTCCAGTTTGCTCCGCACCTCACTGGCAATATCGCTATCATCCCGTTTTTGCTGATCGCCCCCAACCTTGTTTCGCTGTTCCCTAGCCCGAATATCCGCATCTAACTGCTTGGCACGGGTATCACTTTGAGCATCATTCTTCGCAGCTTCTGTATTTTTGGCGACTGGGGTCTGAACTGATTGATTGGCCGAATTAGGAGCTTCGGTAGTAGTTTTAGCATCAGTACAAGCTACAGTTGCAACTAAGAGAAAATTAGATAGTAGTAAAGCAGCTATTTTTTTATTCATTAGAAAGTCCCTCAATTTATTAGTCCTTAATCATGGCTGAGGCAAAGTCTCAACCGTTATGTCACTGTTCTCGTCGAAGTATTAGCAGGAAAATCATAAATGCCCCATTCATGGATGCCATGACGCCTAAAGATTGCTTCAGCTCGATCGATTTCTTCATCTGTGCCTTCAGCCATCACCAAATAATCACCTCGATCGACGCGATCGCTATATACTTTGGCACGATCTTCAGGAATACCTAAGCCCACCAATCCTCCCACGAGACTTCCTGCGGCAGCGCCGATCACACCACCAGTTAAAGTAGTAGCAAGCGCAGTAGCCGCAGCACCTGCCAACATAACTGGTCCTATTCCGGGAATAGCGACAAGTCCTAGCCCTACTAATAAGCCCGTGAGAGTACCTACGGCTCCCCCTGCAGCTGCACCAGTTTTCGCCCCTTCATCAGCTTTATTATGTTCTCCTAGATTAGAGAGGCGATCGCTTCCTTCGACTCCAGCCATATTGGAGTTGCGATTGATATCATGTCCAACCACAGAAATCCTATCCATGGGAAACCTACTATCTTTTAATTCGCGCAAGGCCATTTCAGCCTCAGCATGATTAGAGAAAGTACCGATTGCCCGTTTGTATTGTTGTCCTACCATCATGACTTTTACTCCTTATTTAAATACAATTAATTAATTGAATAATTAATGAGCAAATCATTAACAAGAACTAGCAATCTATTCACAAACTATTCGTAAAAACTAGTGTTACACTTTGATGCTAGAAATCATGTATAAGCAAGGATTAGAAATTGAGTGAGTTGTATAAGATGTTCTAAAACGATTCAAATTGTTACAGTAAACCCAAATAATTAGCAGAAATCTCTAGAGAACTAACTTAATATAGGGCTTATAAGGCGAATAGAAGTTGTGTATTTTAAAAAGCAATATACAACTAACCAAAAGAACATTATGACTCTAGAAAGTCGCATTGAGTCACTGCTAAAAATATTGGAGATAAAGTAACTATGAGTGATAAGAATGTAAATTCCCCCGATCAAAATGATGCTAATCGCGATCCAATTTCTGGAGAGCCAGGAGCACACCCTTTAGGAACAGGTGTGGGAGCTGCAGGTGCTGGTACCGTAGCAACAGTGATCGGTGGCGTAGTTGGTGGCCCAGTTGGGGCTGTAGTTGGGGCTGTAGTCGGATCGGTGGTTGGAGGTTTAGCGGGTAAGAGTGCCGCTGAGCAAATCGATCCTACTTTTGAAGATAATCATTGGCGGCAGAACTATAGCTCTCGTCCTTACGTTGAGGAAGGTTCAACCTACGAAGATTATCAACTTGCTTATCGAGTTGGCTATGAAGGATACGATCGCTATGCTCACACTGGTCAAGATTATAACGATATTGAGATAGCCTTACAGCGTGATTATGAGGCGAATCAGACTGGAGGTCTAGCTTGGGAAAAGGCCAAACATGCAGTGCGCGATGCCTGGGATCGAGCCGTCACATCCGTAAAGCAATAATTTCTTACTCCAAAATGCATGTCAGATTCGCAAGTTGAGTTAAAGTGATCGCGCTTGCCGCAAATTATTGATGTGCAGGCGATCGCGCAGCATCTTCACAAGAGAATCGATATACAGAAACCATCATACAACTAGAGAAATCCGCAAAAGCCACTGCAAGAGATACGGAGAAGTAAGACATGACTGAACCAAGCCTTTCATGCTCGTTAATTGACATGATTAATGAATCTAATGCCTATCTTTTGGGTGGTGGCATCGGCTCTCTAGCCGCCGCAGCCTTCATGATTCGCGACGGTGGATTCCCCGGTCAAAATATATTTATCCTAGAAGTAAAGTCCATCCTAGGTGGGAGTCTGGATGGAGCAGGGAACCCTGTGGATGGTTATTCGTTGCGGGGAGGACGGATGTTGACGACTGACAATTACGAATGCACTTGGGATCTTTACAAGTCGATACCCTCCCTGAGTTCGCCCGGCAAAACGGTATTTGATGAAACGATGGAGTTCAATGAGCAGCACAAATCAAATTCTATGGCGCGGCTCGTTGACCGCCGCCGTGCCAAAGTCCCTGTGAGTTCGATGGGCTTTTCGATGGAAAATCGTCAGGAATTGCTGAAGCTCAGTCTAGCTGATGAAGCTGAGTTGGGTGCTAGTCGTATCACTGATTGGCTTTCCCCAGAATTCTTCGAAACTGAATTCTGGTATATGTGGTCTACTACATTCGCCTTCCAACCTTGGCATAGTGCTGTTGAATTCAAGCGTTACTTGCATCGCTTTATGCTCGAATTCACTCGGATTGAGACCCTCGGAGGTGTTAAGCGGACTATCTACAATCAGTTCGATTCATTGGTTCGTCCATTGCAGAGTTGGCTCGCCTCCCAAGGTGTCAATTTCATTCTAGATTGTAAAGTGACAGATCTAGATCGCACCACTGAAGCAGGTAAGTTGGTAGTGAAAGGTATTCACTATCAGCAGAAAGGTGAAAGCAAAACCATTGCTGTTAATGATGGTGACCTGGTTTTTCTGCAAAACGGATCGATGACCGATGCCTCCAGTTTGGGGTCGATGAAGAGTGCCCCTAAGCATCTGACTAAACAAGACTGCAACAGCTGGACTCTGTGGGAAAAATTGGCGGCGGAAAACCGAGATTTTGGGAATCCTGCTGCTTTCAATAGCAGCATCGCTGAGTCTCTCTGGGAGTCTTTCACAGTCACCCTAAAAACCCCTGCATTCTTCGATAAGATGGCTGAATTTAGCGATAATCAAGCGGGGACTGGTGGACTTGTCACGTTTAAAGACTCAAAATGGCTCATGTCGATCGTGCACGCCTATCAACCCCACTTTATAAATCAGCCGGCTGATGTACAGGTCTTCTGGGGATATGCTCTTTTCCCCGATCGCGTAGGTGATTTCGTTCCCAAACCAATGACTGAGTGCAACGGTGCAGAAATTCTGCGAGAACTCTGCGGTCATTTGCGATTCGATCTGGACACTGTGGCATCGGCGATCTGCATTCCTTGCATAATGCCGTATATCACCAGCATGTTTATGCCTCGTTTAAGCACAGATCGACCATTGCCGATCCCGCATAGCTCGAAGAACCTCGCATTGATCGGCCAGTTTGTCGAAATTCCTGATGATGTCGTCTTCACAGTCGAGTATTCAGTGCGAGCAGCTCAGATGACGGTCTATGAATTTCTCGGTATCGATCGCCAGATCCCACCCGTCTCACCTCATGACAAGTCACTGCAAGTGCAGTTTGAGGCTTTAGTCAAAGCGTTTAAATGAGTTTTGCCTAAGCAGATGCAAGACAGAATCAGTCATGAAATCATCATGTTAGCTGCTGTCTAAGGTTTTGAACTAACAAACGATTTATTGGGAGGTGAAGCGCTGGGAACGAATGAATTTTAGGTATGGTTTCTATCTGAACAATTGGCCGAAACACCGCAATTTCGTAGCTGAATTTCTGTCAAATTTGGCCTTAGTAGCTAAATATGAGGATTAAATAAATGAACGAATTAACTTTTGAGAAACAATTTACGCACACCATATTTTGCCAACAGGTGCAAAACCTTGACATAGATAATGCCAAGATATTGCTAGTCGATCTGCACTTGCTCTACTTGGCGCAACAAGCATTGTTTGCTGAGCTTATTAGGCAAGATACTTTCATAGATATATGAGCTAGCAAGAGACCTGCGACCACGTCAATAATACAAGGAGTCAGACTCTAGCTGATTCCTCTAAATTTAGTATTTCACAAAGGATTATATGGTGAATAAAATCGACATAAGCAAATCTGTGCCGCGTGAGCGATGGGGTGAATTTTTTGATCGGTTTTCAGATAGTAATCGTGGACGGCATATTTCTATCGAAATCATTGATTTAGAACTCGGTGACCAAGAACTGATTCAGAACGCCCCTTTGCTGGCAATGATTTACGATCGCCCTGGCAAGGGAGATAATTTGGCGATCGAAGTGGGTATAGATGAAATGACCTATGGTCACACAGTTGACTCACCTATGAGCGTTACAACAGGACAGAATTCAAATGGTGAGATTATAGCGATCCAAATCGC
>CALRKB020000069.1:0-25505 GCA_943367755.1 Rhizobium sp. Q54
CGCCAAAGCAGAAGTAATCCCCGCGTAGTTAAAAAGCCAAGGTCGAAGTTCCCAGCCAGGAAGCGACTACACAGAGGCACCGGCACCAACTTAGAGAAACTAACCTTTACCATTCCCAGCACTGCCTAACGCTTATCCGAACAGTATTGAGAGTAGACCGATCGCATCCTAAGCTGATGATTTCATAGCACAGAAATCTAAGCTACTACGTCCTCTTGCATCTTGCATCGATATTGATCGCTATTAAAAGTCTGTGAATACTTGGCTCAAGAAATCTCAGTTGAGTTTCTTAGCTTTTCTAACTCCAGCTTGGATTCAGTACAGAAAATTGCTGTATGGGTAACAACATTTCCGATCCCATTCCCATTCCGTCCAACTACGTAGTTTAGATTGCAATCGTGAAAAACTAGAGAAAAACTCTTTGGGTTTCACCGCATCTTGAGTAGCATGTAGCTACTATACCCACGTACTTATAAAAAGCGATCGCCCCCATACCTAATTTTTAGTTGCCAAATCTAAGTACAGGCTAAGCCTAAAAAATATGATTGACAACCATAGGGTTTAAAATGATCGCACGATCGCAGTTTGTTTGAGTTTAAACGTCTATCAACTATTGTCGTACCGATAAGGTTTTGTTAAATGAAGAGCAACAGGGCTAAAACACTACTTGAATTTAGTTTTCCCATAGAAAATGGAGCTTTAGCATGACTCAAGATTCCGCCGACTTTGCGCATCTTATTTTATGTTCTGCTCCTAATCAAGCAGCAAATCAATCCCAAACTAGATATTCTTTGTCTTCCAAGGAAGAAGTAGTAATAGGCCGTGAAGCAACTTGTCAGTTTGCTGTAAATTTAGAACAGTATTCTACGGTTTCTCGGCAGCATGTAAAAGTTCAGCCACTTGAAAATGGCTCGCAGGTCTCGTGGCAAATCTGCGATTTAAAGGCTGCTAATGGGACTTATGTGAATGGACAGCGATTAGAGGGTTGTCGGGTTTTGCAGTCGGGCGATCGCATCATGTTGAGCAAAGATGGGCCAGAACTCCTCTTTGAATGTGAAGCTGTTCCAGTTTCGATGCCACCTGAACTTCGACAAGAGGGGATCTCTGAATCCAAGGTAGATCCTGCTCCGACAATTGCAATCTCCTCCGAACTATCGCCACCAGTAGAGGCGATCGCTTCACCTGTTTCATCCCCATCCTCTTCTCAGTCTTCGCCAGCTCCAATTGTCTCTGTTGCGCCGCCTACTCAACCCGCTGTTGCTTCTGCTGCCAGGTTTGGGGAAAGTCCTGCAAGAAACCTGTGGGATCTGGCAAGTGAGGACAACATCACGGTCTTATCAGGACATGACGATTTAGTGCGAGCAGTGGCATTCAGTCCAGATGGAAAGTATCTTGCTAGTGGTAGTGCAGACAAGACCATTAAAATTTGGGATCTCGTCTCGAAAAAAGAGTCTCAAACATTGGCAGGGCATAAGTTGGCGGTTAGTACAGTTGCTTTTAGTCCAGATGGCAAGCTTTTAGCCAGTGGTAGTGCAGATAAAACCATCAGAATTTGGGATCTGGGATCCGCAGAAACCACTCAACAACTGACTGGACATGGTATGGGAGTCAGTGCGGTGACATTCAGTCTAGATCGCAAACTTCTTGCCAGCGGTAGTGCGGACAAAACGATCAAAATTTGGGATCTGGCATCGGGAGATGTAATCCAGACACTTGCAGGTCACAAAATGGGTGTGAATGCGGTTGCTTTTAGCCCAGATATGCAGCAATTAGCCAGTGGTAGTGCAGATCGAACCGTTAAGCTTTGGAAAGTAGAGTCTGGAGAAGAACTTTTGACGTTGCCAGCATTTCGTTCGCCGATTAATGCGCTATTTTTTAGCCTAGATGGGGAATTACTAGCAATTTCAACCGATGATAAGACGATCAGGATCTGGAATTTGAGGGTAGATCGAGAAATTCGAGTATTTTCAGGCTATAGCTGGCAGGTTGGCGGATTGGCGATCGCTCCAGACGGACAAATGCTTGCTAGTGGTAGTGAGGATAAAACTGTAAGGCTTTGGAGGCTCTAACTTACACTTTTTGCTATTGACTCACTACAAAACCGTGGGCTTCATAAAGCATAAAACTAGCGTACTCGAATATTGCTTTACAATGATTTAAGCCCATTTTTCGGAAATGGTGATAATCAATGGGAACTCGAACTAAAGCGAAGCAAAACTGAACTCTACGCCAATGATCGTCCCGCTTAGTGAGGAAACCAATAACGTCTTTCAAGAAGTTGAAGAACCATATTCTGTGCAATTTGGCACTTTATTCTCCACTACAATTCATCCTTAATAGTTTAGAACTACCTGCAACTTTTTGTCCTGTACTTAGATAGCCAAAAGAGATAGCCAAAAGAAAAAGATTGGGTGAATTTGGATGAAGTTCGAGAAACTAATGAGACTAGTAACCTCTGCCTTCGTTTCAGTGCTATAGCGGTTTTCAAATGACTACGGTACGGTGCAAACCCTTTTGTGGAGAGCTTTGTCCCCGCACAACTTACTTGTTCTGAAGTGAAAACCGCTATACCTGCTGCCGGTGAGGCTCACCGTTAGATGGCAAACTTGTTAGTTTTTTGAAAAAAATGGGAATACTAAGTTCATTAGACTTTATTTTAGAGGTAACAGCGTTGGTTCAATTCAAATCATTTGCTTTTCTTGCTATCGTGGCGACTTCTATGATCGAGATAGCTCCCACTGTCCTTGCTCAACAGTTGACAAATATTGGGTTTGTTCGACAACAAGGACAACCAGCAGTTTACTATCAGTATTCCGATACCCATTATTGTCACGTTCAAAATGACGTTCAAATGGCGGCTTTTGGAGGGGCATCACAAGTACGAGTCACTAATAATATTCATCTAAGAGGACAATTTACTCGTAATTGTGGCTGGCCTAATGGCTTTTTCCGTCGTTCCACCGAACCTCAAGTTTACATGATGTATGGTAATAGCTTCATTCCTAACCTTGGTGAGTCTTACTGTCATGTCAAGGATGAACATCAATTGGGTATACTTGCAAATCAAACAGGTTATTCGGTAAAAGTTGTTGAACCGAATTCAGATTTTGATGCAGGGAGAAGCTTTACAGGTACTTGTAAATAAGCAGTAGGGCACAGTCTACCAGTGTTTGCACAGGCAGGGCAACCGCATGAAAATTTTCGATTCTTGAAGGTCAAGCATTTCAGCTATCAAGCATTCTTGCTTACGCAAGCTGGAACTCTTACTCTACAAGCGCTCAATTTTTTATGCGGTTGCCCTGGCAGATGGTCAGTGGACGGGTGGTGGCGGTGCTTGGGATGGACCGGATAGTTTTCAACCAATAGCACAAAGTGACTATCCTTTGGCTGGAGTTCCACAAGGGGCGTTAATTGCTCGACGCATTTCTAATGAAGGTAGGGTTGGTTATCAATAGACCTGTTGGGAAATAAAACTGTAAGGCTTTGGAGGCTCTAACTTGCATTTTTATACTAGGGATCGCGCTAAAGAGATTGTTTTAACTTCCGCAATTCGACGAGATCTTTCTCAATTTTACTTTGCCCAGAACGTTTCATTTCATCCAGTTGAGATTTAAGCTGTTTCTGAGTCTCATCTAGCTCGGCAATATATGATGTGTAAATTTCCTTAATATCATCCACTACTCCTCGAAAGCGTTTTTCCTCAGACTCTAAAAGCCCTCCGATGAGCTGCATTATGCGATCGACTAAGTTTTTACTATAGGATTGATAGTAGCTAGCTGTTTCTTTTTGAAGCTTTTCAGTTGACTCCTCAACTTTAGCCTCTTTCTCTTGTTTGTGGCTAAGCCACACTAAACAAAGCGTAAAAGGAATGAGGGCTGGAATTAAAATATTCTTTGCATCATTTGGGATCAAACCACTACCGAGCGTTGCTATTGTCCCAACGATAGTAATAATCTGTCCCCTCAGGTTTTTAAACATATATCCCCAAAAGCCAACCTGTTTATATCTCAACCCAATTTCAGGTTCTACGCTGGAATTATTTAGCATGGAGTGAATACTCAAATTCTGGGTGGTTGAAAAGCCATCCTCAGGCAGCACTAGCTCAGGGATAAAGTTTAAAGACTCATAGCTCTTCTTCAAAAGAGCATCTAAACCACCTCCATAATATTCGCTCCGAATTCGATTCCACTCAGTAGTAGCCCATCGAGTTAGTTCAGTATGGCAAATTTCTGTTGCCGCTGCATGAACCTCATTCGAAGATTTTCTAGCTGCATTCCCTGTACGCAATTTTAGACGAACGTAGCGATAGCCTCCTTGGTCGGACACATGGGGCTGTAATTGCTTTGCGAATTGCTGGATTTTGGAGGGAAGGCTATTTTGTCTAAATTCATCTAACAAACCACCTTTAGATTGACTTAGTTCTGTCTTCACTTGCCTAAAGAATGAGTCGCGTTCCCCGTCTACTTTTTTATATACTTTTTCAACCTGTTTCTTGAGATTTCCCTGAGACAATTCTTTGAATCGCTCCTCATTGTTTTGTAGTTTTTCCTTCAAGGCAGCATCTTGTTGAACCAAGATCGCCTCGATCTGATTAACGATCTGCTTAAGTTTATTGGTTCCCCATTCGGCTAGAATTGCTTCGTTATTCTCTTTAGATAAGGCAATTAAGGCTTCGCAAAAACGTTCAAACTCGGGTTGAGCGTGGGGGACTAGCACTGTAGCACCAGAACTGGGAGTAAAGGGCTTTAAGAGTAAGGAGATTAGTTGAAAAGGGGTGCTTTGTAGCTGGCTCTTGGCAGAATTTTCTATTTCAGCTAGTGGCTCTTTAAAAGCTTTAGCAGTAATACCCCCTGGTCTGTCTGCGATAATAAAAATCTTGGCGATGTGTGCATCTTTAGCGAGTTGAATAAAACGCTGAACGTTTCCTGTCAAAGGTTGAGGGGGAATGACTAAACAAAGGATGTTGCAGGTCAATAGCCTTTTAGCCTCTGCATAGGCAGCATGAATACTTTCTGTTGAGGGGATCTCAAAGACCAAAGTTGCGCTGTCTGGGATTTGAGTGGCAGAGCCTAGGCAAATGCGATCGCCAGACTTTAAGGTGTACCAGTCTTGAAGTTTCTGCGGTTTCCCGTTGATGAAGGTGCCATTACGACTGCCAGAGTCCCTGATTTGCCAGTTGCCCTCTACGGGACGAAGTTCAGCATGGCTTCCTCCCACGAGACTGAGGTTGTCTGGCAAAAGAATTTGGGTAACTGCTGGATTGCGACCAATCACCTGAGACTGTGAAGTTTTCAGCTCATAGCGAACTGATGGTTGAGTTCCAGAGAAAGCCTGCAATACTAAAGTGGGGGGTGGAGGTGGGGCATTTGGATCTGGAATTTCTGGTAACGAACTTGTTTTGAAATCGTACAGATCCTGCAAGTCAGAATTCATCGAAAGCAAATTGTGTAATGCTTTAGTCTGTTCGCGATCTGCACTCAAAATTTGAAGTGTGAGTTTTTTCGCATTGGCAAATGAAGCTTGGATGGTTTCTAGATCTCGTTTGATCGATAAATAAGCCTCTGTTTGTGATGCGCGATCGCTCACAAATTTTTTAATGGCATCAAGATGATTGATGAGATTAGATTTGTTAAGTCCCATAACTTATTAGCTGACAATGCTAGGGTGTATTATTTAGGTGATTCCCCTTGAAACAACTATATATCGTGTTATATCTCAGGTTGCTGCGTTAATTTTAGAAAATTAATTAATTTTAAAAATGCTATATGTATTCATTTGCCTCCATAATTCGAAATCACCTGAACTACAAAATTCCTAAACCCACCAAATTTTTTAGACTCAAGCAACTAAGCAAGATAGTTAGGATATTGCTCTTTATCAATACTATTCCAATTAGGTAGTAAACTCAAATAACTCTCGCATACACCCTCAATCCATATAAAATCTTCATCAAAAGATTTTACTTTCAAATTGGCTCTTTTCTTATCATTCAAATACTCCTGAGAAATACCAACATTAAGTACCTTTTTAGGAGTGCTATATGTTGCAACAAAAGATTTGTGCTCCCACCAGCTAATAGTTAGGCGTGAATTTGTGGGTAAATTCGTCTTTACACAGCGAGCAGGGAAATTTGCCCTTCTATGAGCTACAAGGAGTTTGCGATCCCTCCATAACATAACCTTATTAATTTTTACTTCGAGATACAAATCTCCTCTCTGCTGAGTAGCTAAATCTAAATTTCCTTTGCCACGAATGCGAATGCGTTGTCCCACCTTTATTTTTTTGGGGATGCGTACGATGATCGCCCCACTTTCTAATATGACATATTTATCCAAACCTTTTTCCATTTCCCCTAATGTTAGATAAATAGATGCGTTGATATCTAACTTAACTCGTCTTTTAGCTTCTGATTCCGATCCTTTGCTATCGTTGCTATTCCTGTCGACAACTTCTGTTTGCGTATATCGATTTTTTTCTTCTACTTGTGTAGGTGAAGCAATAAATTCAATTTCCCGCAGTTTGATGCCAGTTTTAGAACCTTTGATTCTTAAGTAAAACTCGCCATTTTCAACACCCATTAAACCTTCAATTTCCACAAGAGTATCAGCAGCAGAACCATGCCAAATAGCCTGTCCTTCAATTGCTCGTATTAATAATGATTTATTGTCATATAGTCTGCTAGCTTCTTCGTAAGATAGTAATTCTCGACTCGTAACTGTCAGTGATTTGCTGTTACCATTGATTTTATTAATGGTTGTAACAGTAAGAACGTTGTTCGCATCTGTATCAAAGATTGTTTCTATTACAGACAATTGGTGAGTTTTAGCAACATCAAAGTAGATTGCGCCAAGTACTCTATTCTCTTGATGTTTCTCACTTTCTCCCTCAATGATGGGAATTATTATTTGGGGTGAGTCACCGTTCCATAAAAATAATTTACTTTTTTTAGTTGGGTAAGTTGTGCTTGAAGAAATCATATTCGTTAAACCTTGCTTAGTCCATACACTAAGATCTAAAGAATTATCATCCAAAATCAATAAATTCTTAACTTCTCCCATAAGAACACCAGCCTGAAGAGCAGTTCCATAGGCAGCAACATTCTTAGACCAGATGATTTCTTTAGCTTTATCGGCAAGCTTTCGATAGTATATTGCTTGCAAAGCAGGAAGCTTAGAAATATTAACAGGTAGCACCATCATGTCTACATCAGTTACTTTGGCTGATTGCAAACTGTCTTCAACAGCTTCAATAAGCAATTGATAGCCATCAGGACTACTAAATGTTCCAGGAGTAACATACCTCAGGAATCTACATAGCGTCTCAATAACACCATCACCTATTTCCAGAACGCAGCAAGCAATATAAAACTCATCAGCAACTATAACAAGGTATGTGTTGGAGCTAGGTAGGTAAAGGTGACTATTTGTATAGCAACATGCTAGTCCATAAGCTAGAGTCTCATCTATGATTCTCATGACTTCTATTCCTGCTGCTTCTGCACTTTTTTTGATATTTTCACGACAGAATATGCTGTTCAAGAATGGTGGTATTGTTATGACTATTTGTCTGAAGTGACTATCTAATTCATCCCCGCATTGATTCAGCACTTCACAGAGCAGTTCTGTTAGTAGTTCTTCCGGGAAAAACCATTTGTTTAATGCCGGACATTCTAGAACGATTCGATCATTACTCCCTTTTGTCACTCGATATGGAGTCTGTGTTGTTAATTGAGAAATTTCATCGTAGCTACGCCCAATAAAGTAGATGAAATTTGCAAATGTATTTGAAATATTAGAAGTTAGTTGTTGCATCGCTTCTTCACCAGCAAGACAACTACCTTCGTGAGTATAGGCAATAGTAGAAGGAATATTTGCGAGCGTAACAATTTGACCATCTTTAAATATTGCCGCCGTAGAGTTAGGAACTCCTATTGACACACTTAGGATGCTCCTATTCTCTTCTTTGAGTTGTTTAGATTTCAAATATCTTAGTTTGGGCGACTTGAAAGGCTCTCTCATCTGGTTAGATGCAACTGATGTAGGTCTATAACTACTACTGTTATTTTCCACGACTATTGTAGGAGTATAGCCCTTATTCTCTACTTTATTTGGGATCTCTAATTCCTTCAAAGCCTGTAAAACCTCTGATGCTGACTGATAGCGATGCCTAAAATAGTGCCGAGTCATCTTAGTCAGCACACCTGCTAATCCATCTTTTACATCAGCTTGGTCTCGCCAGATTGGGTCTCCATCTTCATCTTCTCTCAGTTGAGATGGGAAAAGCCCTGTTAATGCTTGGATTGATACCTTTCCCAGCGCATAAATATCGCTACTGGGACGGGGTTGACCACTTGCCTGCTCAGTCGGCATATATCCCAGAGTCCCAATGCCCACTGTCAAGCTCACTTGCCCAACTGCGGTAGCCTGCTGAACTCGAACTTGTTTGACAGCTCCGAAGTCAATCAGTACCAACTTGCCATCGCGCTTGCGCCTAACAATATTGTCGGGCTTAATATCTCGATGGATCACTCCCTGACCGTGAATAAACTCAAGGATCTCCAAAACATCCTTGAGTAAATCTACCACCTGAGCCTCCGTCCACCGCTGCCCCAAAGGCAACTCCACACTCAGCGGTTGACCATCAATAAACTCTTGCACGATATAAAACTCACCATCCCGCTCAAAATGAGCCAAAAGATGAGGAATCTGGTCGTGCTTTCCTAACTTGTCTAGCATTTCCGCCTCACCCGCAAACAAGCGGCTTGCCGTCACCAGAAAGTTCGGATCGCTGTTGATTGGTTTAAGCTGTTTGACCAAACATTTAGGGTTACTAGGAAGCTGAGTATCTTCAGCAACATAGGTTTGCCCCATGCCACCAGCAGCTAGAACTCTAACTACGTTATACCGCCCATCCAGCAATTGACCTAGCATATAAAATTTCTTTAAAAAAGCAAATTAATTAAATTACTTTGAACTACCAAAATAGCTGTTCATCTGAGGATAAATTGCTAAATATATAACTTTTATAAACAAATTCTAACTCTCAACAGCCATTATCTTTTTTGTCAACCACCTGATAAATTTCTTTCTGAATGCCCTCCTTAAAATTGTCCACATAAATCCATTTTTTATCGCGATATGTATCAATATGTTCTGAAGATCCCGATACAGACCTTGGCAACTCGCAAATCTTCACTCTGACCCACTTTTTACGCTCTTCTATAACTTTAATTAAGGTGTGGGGGGCAGCTTCAAAACTTTCCGCGTTAACATCCGGCGTATTGTAAAGTCGCATCTGCTCGTTGCCGTTTGCTAAGATCCTCAAATAGCTCCCAGGTTCGAGAGTTGATTCAGAGGGTTTTATCAAAATCCATGCGATTAAAGCAAAAAGTCCTACCCCTGCAATAGCAAAGCCGCTGTATATGTAAATATTTGGGGAGTTATCTTGCCAGGTATCTTCAGGGAACAGAGAGGATAAGCCTCTCCAAACTTTTACCTTTTTGAACAATTTTGGATCTTGGTATTGAGTTACAACAACTAAGACTTCACCTCTTTTAGGCAATTTGTGCTGAAGGATCTCATCAGCCAAATCAAGCCTCAGTTTGGAAGAATTTTTCCCGATCTTACAACCTGTCAAAGCTGACATGTTACCAACATTTACTAGATTTTGCGCTAGCAGTTGTTGAAATGCTTGATAATCAACCGCAAAACCATTTTCATGCGAACTAAATGAAACAGCTTGGTCAATTTCAGTAGCAAATAGATCGATGTCTGCAAGCGCTCTTGCTGCAACACCTCGAATTAGCAATTCCTCATCAGGGCTGTTTGTAATACAAAGAATAGAATTTCTTATCTTGCGCCTCACATGGTCGAAACGTTTGGTTGATTCTAGATTGGAAATGAAGAAAATTAACTGGCTAGCATTTCTACCTATAAATATTGAGGGAGCATCTTTTTGAATAAATTGGTTAACCCCTTTGATCGTACTTGGTGACTCAACCTTCTCCGATCTATTCCCGTCGGCTATCTTTTGCCAAGAATAATCTTGGTCTACTGCACTACCACAGCTTTGTACATAGACTTCCATTATATTTACTTCCTATAAATCCAGCCATTTACTTGCATCTTGGACTACAGCAAATCCTTGAGTCGTTTTGCATTGTCGGGTAAAATCTTGCGCGGCAGACCTAAAGGCGGCATCCTCAAATAATCTCTCCAAAACGCTCCTGATCGCTTTTGATAGTAATGTCCGCTTTTGCAGATGAATCTTGAGTAAAAACTTTAAGAGATAGCGCAAAGGTTGCTCGCTATCTTTTGGTGCATAAACATTAGCAGTTTTTCGATAGTAAAAACGCGGATGAAGTTGACCATTCATCATTTGAGTCTCAATGTGACTAAGTGTCATATTCCCAAGAGTCTGAATGGGAGTGACTGCCACAACTACATTCGGCAATAATGATGGGTCTTTAAAGAAATTTAGTAGGGGAGAGTAATTTTCTTTGATCCTCGCAAGAAGAGCATCAGGGTCAGATTTGATATATTTCTCACATTTGCTAGGGACGAATAAAACAAGGCGCGGACTTTTTATATTTTGATATGCTGTTTTGAAATAGTCGGTAATAAGCATCGGCTTATTCACAAGCTCATGCCATTTGCCATTCTCTTCCATCAACGCTGGAGCATCGATCGCAACTAATACAACAGAGCAGCTTTCCAACAGCGACTTGACTTCTAATATCTCTTCGGCCTGAGCATTAGCCCCGATACGTCCGCCTGGAAAATCTCTGAAATGCAGCTTTATCGCAGTTGGACCACCTATTCTACCTAGATCGAATACGAAATCTTGAGGCTCAGCCGTCCCTTGAATCCCTGGCATCACCTCTAGTTCAGCTTCAGTATCGAAAGGGCTTTTCAATTTTGCAACATAGTCTTGTAAAACTGCTGAAGTTACAAGTTCAGCAGTAAGCTGTAGAGAGGTTCCCTGTGTTGTCTTACTAAACTGGTCGTACATTGCGGCAAGAAGACTCGTTTTGCCAACTCCTCTAGGGCCAAAAACCGTTACTCCTAGCGTCCGAGGACCTTCAATAGGACGAGTTAAGGTGTTCCTAACATTTTGTAGAACAGTATTTTGCCCATTTTGGGTAAGCAACTTTGCCCTTTGGAAGTCCTGGTTTGCTTCTTGGTAACGCTTCTGCACTCTCCAAATCACTCCTCGCTCTTGATATGCTTTAGCATTGTTGGGGTTTAGCTCAATTGCACGGTTGAACTCTTCAAATGCAGCTCGAAAATCTTGTCGGTGCATTCTATGTAAGCCTTTTTGGTAGGCTTCATCTGATTTATCTTCATCAGACTTATAGTTACCTTGTTCAGTAATGGTTTGGCTTTGTGGAGTTAAGTCTATGCTTGGTTGCAGATCGTCTTCTGAGGATTCAGTCTCTTTTTGATCTGCGGAAATGGGTATTTCACTTGTAGGTTTGTTGATAACGGTTGCGGAGTAGCCAGTCGGGGTATACAACACTTCTTTTGCCCCACTTCGATCGATCGAAGTGTTGGCACCTTGATTAGAAGATGGTAAATCAAATGGGATCGGTAGAGAGGGAATGGAAAGATGCTTTAGAACCTCCAGTGCCTCTCCTGCCGATTGATATCTCTGGCGGCAATCGTACCGAATCATTTTATCGAGAAAGTCAGCGAACTCTGTGCTAGTAGAAACATTATCTCGCCAACAGATTTCTCGATCCAAGCCTTTAGGAAATTTATTGGGCATGATGCCCGTCAAGGCTTGTAGGGCGATCATGCCGACTGCATAAATATCACTGCTCAACTCTGGCTCACCCGCGCCTTGCTCGGTTGGCATATACCCAAAAGTGCCGATCGCAACGGTCATTTTAGTTTGACCATCAGATTCAACAACCTGGTTTTGAATCTGCTTAACAGAGCCGAAATCAATTAGGACAATTTTTCCGTCCGAAGAACGGCGCATTAAATTAGGAGGTTTAATATCTCGATGAATAACATTTTTCTGATGAACAAATGCTAAAGGTTCAAGAATGTCATTTATCATGCTAGCAACATCCTGTTCCGACATCTGTACAGCAGGAACTAATTCTTGGCTTAGAGGATGACCTTCAATATATTCTTGAACCAGATAAAAATCTCGATCTTCCTCAAAGCTCGCGAATAGCCGAGGAATTTGATTGTGGTTTCCCAACTCATGTAGAAGTCGTGCTTCTGCGGAAAAGAGCCTTCGAGCAAGTTCTAGAGTTTGAGCATCCCTTGCCGCAGGTTTGAGGACTTTAGCAACGCAATGAGCATCAAACATTTTCGTGTCTTCAGCCACAAAGGTTTGCCCAAAACCACCTGCACCCAAAACCCGCACCACCTTATACCGCCCATCCAACAATTGACCTAGCATATAAACTCCTCTGTTGCACAACCTTAGTTAACTGAATTAAATCATGTCAAACCGTTCGAGTAGCTCTTTAGCCTCCATGAATACATCCACAGTAGTGTTAAAGCCTTTGTTGGTGGTATCCGTCGCCGTTTCGAGTAAAGCTAAGGTGCGCGTGACAGTTGAGCTTGTTCGATCGACAGTTTCGCCGACTCCTTCTAATGCACGACTCACATCTTGAGCAGTTGTCACCAAATCGCCAATGGTGGAATTATGCTTTGAAGAGGCTTGCTCTAACGAAGAGGAGACAGAACTTTCAGCATCGTTGGAAACTTCTTGAAATTTTTGAGCTAATTGCTCGGATACCTGAGTTAGGCGCTCAGAAAACTGATTGGATTTTTCGGATAGTTGAGACAGGCATTCGCCAGAGATATAAGTCTGAAGTGCTTCTGCCTGCTTCACAATCTCTGATTCATGGGTCTGCATGGCAGCAACAAAATCATCTTGAATAAATGTCCCAGTCTCAGAGAAGGCGGTTTCTAGTGCAGATTCAACTTCTTGAGTTTTATCTTGCAAAGTGGTAAAAGCAGTTTCGGTTGTTTCCCATGCTTCTTCTTGAGCAGGGGTTGCTGTCTCTAATGTGCTATCTAGCTTGTCCAGACTTGCCTTCGTTTCATTAAACTCTTGCTCTACCTCCGATTTAGCAGAAGTAATTTTATCTTGGAGTTGGTTTAGTGCCTGTTCGACCTCCGTAACTTCTGTGGTGATTTGTTCCTTAATCGTGTTGAGTTGGCTAAGCAGGGTCTCGGCACGAGCATTTAACTCAGTCCATTGAGCATCTATCTGAGTCGCAGTCGCCGCAACAAGTTGTTCGAGACTGTCAAGATGAGATTGGGACTGATCTACTTCCCCGATCAGCATGGTTAGTTTTGTCGCGGTTTCACTCGCGGTAGCTTGAAAGTCTGCCATTATTCTCCGTATTTGTTTACTAAATAATCTTTATGATGAATATCTAACCAAAGGGATTTAGCCTACTCACTTGTTCTTGTGCTTGCTCAACTCCATCCCTTACTTCATCAACGAGCGGCTCTAGCTGATCGATCGCTTCTTTCATCACTTTGCGCCCATTCGACATATTGGAGTTGGCACCACTAAGATCTTCATCAATGCCTAGGATTGCCTCGATTAAGGTATCTAGCCCCTGCTCGACCATCTGCTTCAGGTCGGTGCGAATTTGTGTTTCGGTTTCACTAATCATTTGATCGACGGGTTGCCGAACGTTTTGCTCGACCAGGTTTGTCAACTGGGTGCTAAATTCACCACGTTGCTGCGAAAATTGGTCTATGGCGCTAGACAGGGAACTGTCTGTTTCCTGATTCATGGTTTCCAGGTTTTGAGTTAGTTCCACGACTTGCTCGTTGGCAGAGGTTTGGGAACTTTCCAGGTTTTGCTGTAGTTGGGTTGCAGTTTCTTCTGCCTGATTCACAGTCTCCACCAAACTCTCGCGATCGGTCTGGAATTTGGTGTGTGCTTGAGTAATTGCTGCTTGCACCTCTTCATTCACTCCTTTCAACGCTTCACTACGGGTATTGAGCAAAGTATTGAGTTGACCTACTTTCTCGCGGGCAGCATCAACCTCACTGACTAGTTCTTCTTGTTTAGAGTCAACTAGTTCTGTGAAAGATTGGAAAGCAGTTTCAATTTCGCCAAGCTCTGATTCCAACTTAGCCTGGTGCTGCGCAATTTCTGACTGAATTTGGTCAAAGGCTGTCTGAATTTGACTGGATAAATTAGTTGCTTCAGCTTGTTTTTCCTCAACACTGCTGACCAACCCTTCTACTTGCCCCTGAAGGGCAGTTAATTCCTGGGCTAACTTGCTAACTTTATCTGGAACAGCAGTGGCAGCTTGGGATAAAAGTTGTAAAGATTCTGCGGTCTGACTCATAGTAATGCCTGCATATTGTAAACAAAGAGAATAAGTGCTTTGACTTAGAAAATACTATCGACAACATCCATCACCTTATTGGCAGTTTGAAGCTGCAACTTGACGGCTGACAGTGCTGCCAAGATGGGAATCGGTACGGTCATTGCCGTCGTGATTTCTGACCCGACTGTCATGACGAGTGTGCTTTCTGCTACTTCCTCAGCTACAGCTTTGACAATGCCTTCAATTGCTTTTTCAAAGGCTTCTTCAAGTTTTTGTTTGCAAGTATTTTGGCAGTCTTCGCCCACTTCTTGGAGGATTTCCGAGACTTTGTCTTTCAACTCATTGCCCACTTCTTCCGAGATTCTGCCAAAATCCTCAAACAGATCGTTCAACTCTTGCTCTGCATCGCTAAAACTTGTTTGCAGCGCCGTCAAATGCTCCTGAGAGAGCTGATCGCTAAGCGTTGAGAAGGATGTTTCAGTAGTAGAGGTGAGATTACCCGTTAGCTCCGTGCTAAATGCCTCAAATGCAGCTTCTGTGGAAGCTTGGAAAGTAGAGGTTTGTTGCTCTACGTTCGTAATTGCCTCCTCTAAACCTTCAAAAACTTCCTGGGTGGTTTGCGTAACCTCAGTCAATGCCTGCTGGAGAGCATCATTAGCCTCTTTAACGGTGTCAAAGGTTTCAGAGAGTTCAGTCGTTGTTTCTTCAAGCTCGGTGCGGCTGCTCTTCGCTTCAGTTTCAAAGGCAGTTTGTGCCTGCCCCACGGCTTGAAAGCTAGTATCTAACTGACTAGTACCTGCGGTAAGGGCTTGCTGCAACGCCTCTAGCGCTTCCGTAGAGGCAGTTGCTTCACTATCCACGCTATTTTCAATCTCGGTTAAGCTGCTCACCAATTCATCGATATTAGTGGCAAAAGATTGAGCCACCTGAGTCAGAGACTCAGTCGCATCCGACATGCTATCGCTCGACTGCGTTAGTTCTGTAGTGGTTAAGTCCAACAAGCTCATAAATCCATTGAGCTTCTGCGTGACTTCTTCGAGACTTTGTCCAAATTCTTCTAATTTTGTCATAGGTTAGGACTTTGCTTGCGTATTAGATGGGTTATTGGGCTAAAACTAAGTTAGGCATATTCATTGACCGCTTCTAGAATAGGCATGATGTCTTCGAGGATATCGAGAATTTTCTCAGCCCCGCCAAGAATGTCCTCGAACTCTCCAGTAAAATCATCGAGCTTATCAACACCCGTTGCTTTTAAAAGGGATATTCCGCGATCGAGAATGTCTGATGCGCCCGATAGCTCGCTGGAGAACTGCCCGACGAAGAGTGTTTCTACACCAGACAAGACATTTGTAGAGGTAGAATCCAAGAGGCTTTGAAGTGACTCCAGTTGAGTATTGCCCTCCTCTAAAACCCCATCTACATCAGCAACTAGAGCGGTCAGTTTACCTGAAACATCCTGCTCAAAGGCTTCTAACTGAGAGGTCAGATTTTCGGTATTACTTTCAAAGCTCTGCTTCGCCGCATCGACAGCAGTACGAAATCCTTCAAGGTTAGAGGTTGTCGTCTCCTGTTGGCTGACTAATTCTGTCTGGAACGTCTCAACCTGTTGAGCTAACTCGCCCAGTTCCGTTTGAGTGGTTTCAGCTAGCTGTTGAATACTAGAGACCGACTCATCCGCAAAGCTTTTGAAATCATCTAACTGAGTTTTGATTTCGTTTGCTGTTGCCTCAGTTTGTTCGTCAATCTGAGCGACACGACTTTGCAGAGAGTTTAAGTTCCCAATCGTGGTTTGCAAGATTGCTTGTAGACTTTGCTCGGCTTCATCCAGTTTAGAGCGAAAATTCGTAAAACTGGTTTGAACTTCCTGGCTATTAGCTTGAACAGTTTCCGTGAGTTCAGTAATTGCCGAATCGGTTTGATTGATAATGCTAAGAACCTGATCGGAAGATGCTGAAAGGCTCAGCATTCTTTGAACAGATTGATCGATGAGAAGGTCGAGAGCTTCTGCCATATATGGTTACTTCAACTTCAATAATAAATATAGTTTTGCTTGAGTTCGTTGCTCATATCAGCAATCAGGTGAAACTCGACTTCATAAATAAAGTTGTATCTTGCGCCTGAGAAGATTTTGGTCAAGCCCTTTAACTGGCTTCATCTGTAAACCCAGATGAGCGAAAATCACAACCCATACCTCGCTCTACATTCGGCACGAATAGAACCGATGGACCGTTTTGGTCGAAAGGGGTTACTGTTCCTAGCTCTTAATTCTGCCTCGCATGCGCTAGCCATGTTTTCTTTCGCCTGACGTTGCGCATCGGCAGCAGCTTTGGCATCGGCAGCAGCTTTAGCATCGGCAGCAGCTTTAGCATCGGCAGCAGCTTTAGCATCGGCAGCAGCTTTGGCATCGGCAGCAGCTTTAGCATCGGCAGCAGCTTTGGCATCGGCAGCAGCTTTGGCATCGGCAGCAGCTTTGGCATCGGCAGCAGCTTTGGCATCGGCAGCAGCTTTGGCATCGGCAGCAGCTTTAGCATCGGCGTTTTTAACAGGAGGCGTAGTTGGCAGTGTTGTGGATTTAGCTGAGGGTGCTATTGATTGTGTAGGTATTGGAGTCGCTGTAGATGTTGGATTTGGATTTGGGAGGGTACTGTAGTAAGCCATTCCCCCACCAATGAGTACCGACAAAAAAATCCCTCCAGCCAGCACTAGCTTATTAGAATTCGAAGACCGATTCCTCTCATATGGCGGAGAAGTATATTGCCCCTCCTGATATGAGGTCTCCCTCCGCTCAGACTTAGTCGATTGAGTGCTCGACGAACTAGAACCCCTAGAATTATTTGGGATATCCCCACCTGTAACCCTGGTATGTGTATAACGACCATTACCTACTTCTCGTGTAGGCGTATAGCCATTACTCCCTCCCAAATTTGGCGACTCCAAATCCCTTAAAGCCCCTAAAACCTCCGATGCAGACTGATAGCGATGCTTAAAATAGTGCCGCGTCATTGTCGTTAACACAGCCGCCAAACCATCACTCACCTCAGCCTGATCGCGCCAGATCGCCTCTCCATCCTCATCCTCCCTCAGTTGAGATGGCAGCAGCCCCGTCAAAGCCTGGATCGCCACCTTCCCCAGCGCATAAATATCACTACTAGTACGAGGATTACCACGAGCCTGCTCCGGAGGCATATACTCAGGTGTCCCGATCCCCACGGAACCGCTAATTTTCCCAACTGCTGTTGTTTGCTGCACTCGGAATTGCTTCACCGCCCCAAAGTCAATCAGCACCAACTTGCCATCATGCTTGCGCCGCACAATATTGTCAGGCTTAATATCACGATGGATCACCCCCTGACCGTGAATAAACTCCAGGATTGGCAAAACATCCCTGAGCAAATCCACTACCTGAGCCTCCGTCCATCGCTGCCCCAAAGGCAACTCCGCACTCAGCGTTTGACCATCAATATACTCCTGCACGATATAAAACTCACCATCCCGCTCAAAATGAGCCAAAAGATGAGGAATCCGATCGTGCTTCCCTAACTTCTCAAGAATTGCCGCCTCACCCTTAAACAAGCGGCTTGCCGTCACCAAAAAATTGGGATCGACACTAGCAGGTTTAAGCTGCTTGACCACGCATTTAGGGTTGCCAGGGCGCTGCGTATCCTCGGCAACATAGGTTCGCCCCATGCCCCCCGCACCCAGAACATTGATGATTTTATAGCGATCGCCCAGTAGTGAGCCATTCATAATTATTGAGCTTTTATTTGGTGTTACCTAAGAACATCGTGCTGTATCCCCTTTCAAACTTCCCATCAAAAATCCGATTAGATGCACTATGGTGGGTACAAAAAAACAAAAGAATTGATATATTGTTTGCAAGTTTCTACAAATATACCCACAAAAATCAGAGATGATAACATCAATAAAATATTAAATGAGAAAATGCTAGCTAACGCTGAGTAGGCAATCAATTCACCCGATTACAGATCCACAGGCAATCGAAAATTGTCTAGATATTTGGGTACACTTTAACCTCTTGCATGGCGATCTCACCTACCTCACAAGAAGTTTGCCTTGATTTCTCACAGTAGCGATCGCATACGGTTCGCAGTAAAAACTTGATAGCCTCAACAAAGTAATTTCCTGCTTTGCTATGAATCATCCCGTCCTAGCCCAGTAGCGATGTAAGCTTGCTGAGGATGGTTAATCTCGGGGTATTTGAGTTGGAGCAAGCCGCGATCGAGCATAGGAATGATGTAGCGATCGCGAATGCTATTAGGCTCGCGCCCTAACAAACTGGCTAATGTTCGGAGCAAAGTTTGAGGATGGTACTTTCGCCCAGTTCTCGATTAATGCCCCTTCTAACGCACAGGTGCAGCGATCTTTTGCGATGGATTGCGCTTAAAGTAGCAGATCGGAAGCGATCGCACAGTAAAAGGAATGTACTTTTCTAGTGACTGAATAGGCGATCGCTCTCTTTTGCCTGACGCAATATCTCATTAATTAGGTTTTGATAACCACTTTCTCCCGCTTTTAATTTAAAATATTCAATCAGGTTAGCATCTAACGATATAGTGATACGTTGTTTGCGTGGTGTAGGATTTAGTCCAATACGGAATTTCGCCCGATCTAAATCTGCTTGAGTTACTTGGGGATATTCGTCGCGATCGTTAGAGGTTGCTGAAGAAGAGAAGTTGCTCATTTTTGTCTGCCTCACGCATAGAAATAATACGGATTTCATCTTTGGTTTCGGTATGCACGACAACGACAACTCTCATACCTAGGAGTCCAAGTGTTACCCAACGCTGTTCCCCATAATTTTCACGGTTGTCTTCAAACGTGAATGTTGAGCCATTAAAGACTCTTTCCGCATCGGCAAAATCGATTCCGTGTTTTTTTAGGTTACTTTGCCGTTTGGGTTCATGCCAAATGAATTTCATATCATGCAGTTTTATTATACATATTTCAATAGATTGATGTTGCCTGTGCCATTAAGCCCGTTTCCGAGAGCGTTGCATACGTTTATTTGCACCAGTAACCCCAAGACGCATTTTAACTACATCCTTACTGGCGCAGTAATATGCCATTGCAGCCTCCATAGCCATTCCCGTTCTGACAATGTGAAGAGCAGCCTCCGCTGAGATTAACAACGCAAATCCTAACCAGTTAGCTTCATCCTCATATTCTTTATTAAAATTGCGGCAACCTATTTCGCTAAAGGGTGCCATCGGAGGGTGTTGCAGGATGCCATGACCTAGCTCGTGGAAAATATTAGCAGATTGTCGATAGCGGTGATGGGAGTCATTATGAACAATCAGCCTTCGGCTACCATCGAATACCGTTACTGCCGAAAAACTGCGTTGACCTTGCCCTTTAAGATAGAGAACCTCACGAGAAATTTCACGCTCGAATTCTGAGAGAGGAACTACAGGTATGCCTAAATGCTCTGCTAATCGCCAAGCTAAAAGAGGTTCGTGTGCTTTCAGGCCAAGTTCAGACCTGAATTCCCTACTGTAGTCATTTGCTTCCGTTTTAAATCCCCGTCGTAGTTCCATCATCCCGATCCCTACGTAATTTTTCATAAGCTGCCTTAATCACAGCTTCAATTGCCGATGTTGCGACTGCGTCTAAGTTCGGATCGGCACGCAAATGACCCACAATTTGAGCTAATGGGTCGGACTCCGAACACACCTCACCCTCTCCCTTCACAAAAGAATCCGCACTGAGTCCCGACCATGCGACTAATGCCGCCATGCTGTCTACATCAGGGCGTTTTCCCTGAGCCATGCGGGTCAAGGTAGAGGCACTTACTCCAGATTTCTGAGCGACTTGTTTCCAGTTCATGCGCCTGGATTGTCGCTGACTATCTAGCGCTGCATAAAAGGCTTCAACATCAAACTGTCCTCTTGGCATCTTGGCATCTTAAAAAATTGCGTATTTGAAATTTAATTTCACTATTGCAATTTTAAGACATGGGTGCCAGAATAAATCGAGAATTTCACTCTCGCAATCGAAACCTACTATGAAATCAAAGGAGGCTGTTTCGATGACTACTTTAGACACCAATGTGAACACCAATGTTTATAGCGTGCAAATCGACGATCGCAGCTACACCACAAACGATCCTGTAGTAACAGGACAGCAATTACTCGATCTTGCAGGCAAACGACCTACTGACGAGTTCATTATCTTCCAACTGCTTCATGATGGGCAATTAGAAGACATTCGACTCGATGAAACGGTTGATTTAAGGCGATCTGGCATTGAGCAGTTCCTTACTTTCAAGAGCGATCGCTCATTCCGCTTTGTAATTGACGGTCGGCGCTTTGAATGGGGCGCACCAATCATCACAGGTCTAAAGCTCAAACAACTTGCAGGTGTCGATCCAGTCACTTATGACGTTTGGCTAGAGATACGCGGAGTGCGCGGGGCAGAAGATCGCCCGATCGCTGATAATGAACAGGTCGATCTATCTCAGCCTGGAGTCGAGCGCTTTTTTACGGGAAAAAAGACCACAACAGAGGGGACGCAAACAAGTTTTTTGCCTGCTAGCGATCGCCAGTATCTTCAAGGTCGGGATCTGAGCTTTGAAGAGGTCACTGATGGCGGTCAAAAAGGTATCCTCCTACGAGGGTTTCAGTTACCGCCAAATACCTATAACACCCCCCAAGCCGATATTCTGATTTTGTTGCCGACAGGCTATCCCGATGTGCCACCTGATATGTTCTATTTACTGCCTTGGGTCAAACTAGTTCAGACCGTGCAGTATCCGAGAGCAGCCGATCAGCCATTTACTTTCTTAGGGCAGAACTGGCAGCGGTGGTCGAGGCACAACAACGAATGGAGATCGGGGATTGACGGCATCCAAACTATGCTGAAACGCATTGAATATG
The DNA here is from genome assembly GCA_943367755.1 of Rhizobium sp. Q54. Lineage (GTDB taxonomy): Bacteria > Cyanobacteriota > Cyanobacteriia > Pseudanabaenales > Pseudanabaenaceae > PCC-6802. The sequence continues at coordinate 21,211 of CALRKB020000069.1, forward strand.
CACTGGAGGTGGCTGCATGACTACAGCCAGCTTAACAATCCAAGAACGCCATCTCGAAATCCTGCGCGGTCTTTTGCTTCGCGAAGATGGAGAGGAAAGTGCTGCATATTTGCTTTGCGGTGAAGCATTCATCGAAACCGATCCTTGGGACGGACAGCCGCATCGCAAGTTCATTTCTCACGAAGTCGTGGCAGTGCCTGAAGGGGAAGTCATTTCCCGCTCTGACATGCACATTACATGGAAAACGAATTCATTCGTGCGATCTCTCAAGCAAGCTCAAGACCAAAAGCTTACTGTAGCGATCGTCCACAGCCATGCCCACCTAGCCGCATTTTCCGAGCAGGACGATCGGAACGAACCCGATCTGGTGGAACTCGCGCAGCACCGCAATGGTGAAGATACGCGCCTGCTCAGCCTGATCCTCATGCCCACAGGCGAACTGTTTGGTCGATTATGGGTAAGCCAACAAGTTTACATTCCCCTGGGTTTGATTCGAGTTGTGGGTAAGTCGATTCGACTGCATTATTCTGGGCGAGGACAAGGTTTACCTGCACCTGCTTTTCAACGTCAGGCTTTAGCGTTTGGAGAAGCACTCAACCAAGACCTTTCTATGTTGAGAGTAGGTGTGGTGGGTTGTGGCGGTACGGGCAGCGCGATCGCTATGCTGTTATCGCGTCTGGGCTTCCGTCATATGGCGTTATTCGACAAAGACATCGTGGAGGAATCGAATCTGAATCGTCTGCATGGGGCATTTCCTGAGGATGCTGTTGCCAAGCGACCGAAGGTAGAGGCGATCGCGCGATCGCTAGAAGGTCTCGGCATTCAAGTTCGTACCTTCCAAGCGTGGATTGGCGAAGAAGTTTGCCGCGATGCCCTGAAGTCATGCGATATCGTTTTCGGCTGCACGGACGATCATTCAGGGCGCTTGTTGCTGAATCGCTTTGCCTACTATTACGCTACGTCTGTCTTCGATCTGGGTCTGGCGATTGAGGTCTCTCAAGACAACCCGCCAAGGATCTTGTGTGCCGACGGTCGGGTAACAGTTTTGCTTCCCGATCTCAACCATACTTGCTTACTGTGTCGAGGCGTTATCAATCCAGTTCGGGCACGCGAGGAAGATCTAAAGCGAAACAATCCAGCCGAATACGAGCGCCAAAAAACAGAGGCATATGTGTTTGGAGAGGGCAACCCCAGTCCAGCCGTAGTAACGTTTACAACAGAAGTTGCGAATATGGCACTTGAAGAGTTACTTCAGCGTTTGCAGGGCTTTCGAGGTGAGGATGGTTGGGTAGCGCAGCGCGTTCGCAAATTTCACTTGATGGAAGACCGCAGACAGGGAGGGAAATCGCAACCCGATTGTCCTATTTGTGCTTCATCAAGTCACTGGGGCATAGGAGACGTGGAACCTTTCTTGGGGGTAGTGTAGGTGATGGCACTAAGAAATGCCATGCGATCACTTTTGGTCTGGTTTCGGCTCATCCCCAAGCCAGACTTCTACGTGAAGTTTGTTTCGATACATCCTTCACCTAAGGAGATTAGATCGGGGCAAATGATTGTGGTAGGCGATCGCCAGTTCAAGAAATGGGTATGCATTCGATGTCCCGATGGTTGTGGGGAGAACGTTTTGCTTTCGCTCAGTCAGTCTCGCAGACCTAGCTGGGAAGTATCTGCCGATTGGCTTGGACGACCAACAGTATTGCCATCTGTGAGAAAGTTAGATGGTTGCAGATCTCATTTCTGGGTGCGTCAGGGCAAGATCGATTGGTGCGCGGATTCGGGCAAATGAATTTTGCTCGATAACAAAGTTAACGATTGAATATTTTGATCAAGCCATACGACCCAGACAACGAATCAAGGAAACATGCCAAGTACGTGCCATTTTGGGCATAGATTTTATATGACTGTTATTTGACTAATGTGCTAAATCCAAACGCAAGACTGGCCGTCTCAATCCGTACAGTCCTTATACGGCAAGCATTACACTTTGCAAATCTTATATGACTGTTATTTGACTCCCAGCAAGCGATCACAGCTACCGCATGTTTTAGCTCGGTTAAGTTATGTTTAAGGCTGACCTAGCAACTTCGTTCCTCTTGGCAAGTCACGCACAATTCCGATGACTACTCCCCAAACATGAAAGTCGTCATCTGGACTGACACGTAGAGGCTTGTAGTTAGGATTTGCCGCCAACAGTACTATCCCATTATTCTCCCACTTCAGTTGCTTAACGGTGAGGTCACCATTGACAACAGCGATCGCAATATCAAGCTCCATCAGCACTGTTGTCCGCTCTACCATCAGCATATCGCCATGATTGATGCCTGCATTAATCATCGAATCACCAGCTACATGCAAGAGGAATGTCTTATCAGGATGCTTGATGAAATCGTTCAAGTCGATCTCATCCTCAATATAATCCTCAACAGAGGAAGGGGAACCCGCAGGGACGGGGCACATATACAGAGGGAATCGCATCTTACTCGAACAACTTGCTCTATAAATAGCGACAACTTTCATAAAAGGGTAATATTGAAAACTGTACGCCAATCATAAGGCTATAACTTGTTTTATGACAATAGTTTTCAGCTATTTAGTGCAGAATTTACAACATTTTCATCTTTTTTATGTGGTGGGCGTGGTCTGTCAGGTCGAAGCATAATCGTTTCATAAGCTCTAGCATGGTGGCGATCGCTGATCCATCGATGATAAGTTTCGCTGTGGATAGCCATTGAGTGTCCCATTTGCTGTGCCGCCAATTCAATAGGCAGACCAAACTCCATCGAACGAATTGCCCACGCATGGCGCAGATCGTAAGGAGAAAAAGGTACTTTGTACTTCCAAAATTGTCTGTTGGCAGCGTTACCTGGCTTTTGCACTTTTGGATGTTTGGGATTACCTAGGTCAAAAATCTCCACCCATTCTGGGAAAATTGGATAGACTCTGCGATCTCCTGTCTTCCCATCAGTAATATTCAGGATAGGCATATCGTCGAAGTTGAGAAATGCTAGTTCGCTAGGTCTGATGCCATAAGTTGCCAGAATGCCATATGCCCATTGCCAGCTAGGAGTAGGAATGCAGTGAAACCACTCCTGTATTAGATCGTCGGTTGGAATATCCCGAGGCTGTACTTTCCTGGGCGAGTAATTGCCAATATAGTCTTTGAGATCGTTTTCGAGAGGGACACTAGCGAATTTAGCAAGCGATCGCAGTGCCAGACAGTATCGGCGACGGGTGCGCGTATCAGGTTTAGTACTGAGCACCAGATCCATAATCGCTCGCTCGGTGAGAAGCTTGTCATGGGGTAAACGCTTGAATACTTCGTCGTAGTTCTTCTGCCATGTCACAGGTGAGCGATCGGCTTTAGCAAAGTAGTCAGTCTTGAATTGACCAATCAGATCGACAATTGCTAGTTTTTCAGTCTGTTGGTCATCAAATTTGAGAAAAGGTGTCCAATCGAAGCGTTGCTGATCCAGCAACCCCGAAATTTCCTTAGCCTTTGCCTCCGCAAAACTGAGTCCCGTTGCTGTGGCATTTACCCCTAGAAAAATTCTTTGTCGGGAAGGACGAGTCAGTTCGCTTTCTGGTTTTGGCGGCAATGTACCTCGTAGAACAAGGCGATCGCCGATTTGTTCAATACGTAAGCGGATCTTTCCAGCGCGTAGGCGCGTATTAGCTTGTTCGAGTCTGTCCATAAAAAACTGTGGAACTCCCTTATGTCTTAAGTTTGCAAGCCCAAGTTATTGTGACCACTTTTATGACCGATTATAGCGAAAATTTTGATAAATTTTGATATCCCTTGATAGGTGTTGATATCGTGAAACCCCTTTAAAATAATGGTTAGAGGCTAAGTTTAAAGGTTTCTAGATTGCTAATGGTTACGGTCTCTCTGACCGCATTCAATTTAATTGCAAAAGCCTTGGTATCCATACCCAGATCGCTTCCTAGAATGGTGTTGCACCTTTCAACAGCTATCAGAAAAGGTCAAAAAGTATCAACATTTTCGCTAAATCTAGTCCAAATTTTAGTCTAGACTAAATGTATATGTAGCCCTATTTTGGTATGGGGCAAGGTTTATCGTATGGAAAAACTGATCCAACCCACATTCCACAGGTAGGGATTTAGAATAAGGCATTTTTGACCCCTGCTAAGCCATGAGTTCAACACCTAACGAGATTCAAGTTCAAGATATTGACCATTTGGGCATCGTTGCCGGAATTGTAGATGAGATCGGACTGGCTGAACAAGTAGACGAGTTGCTAGGGACTCATCCGCAGGCAGTGGTGAGTTTGGGACAA
>CALRKB020000070.1:0-24319 GCA_943367755.1 Rhizobium sp. Q54
GTAGAAGCTGGAACGAGCAATCCCTAGCAATTCACATTGCCGCACAATACTCAATTCACAATGGTCAGACACTACCAGGGTTTTGCGCTCTTCAACCCCAACTGTGCTGACCTGTTGGCTAAAAAATCTCGTTCTACCTTCAACTGTCCAATCTGTCGATATAACTCGTCAATCTGAGCTTGTTGACTCTCGTCGGCTTTATGCGCCCCACTATTTTTCTCAAACAGGCTACTGGCTTCATCCAGCAACTGTCGTTTCCAGTTGTTTATCAGTGTCGCATGTACTTCATACTGGCTTACTAATTCCGTGATTGTCTTCTCGCCTCGAATAGCCTCCAGGGCTACTTTGGCTTTGAATTGGGGATTATACTGCTTGCGTTTGTTACTCATGAACTACTCCTATCATCATTTTGAGTGTTTCAGAGCTTAAACCCCTGTCCAGTTTTTGGGATCCACCTCAGACGACTCGAACCTAATGACCCACCGCCCGATCTGGCAATTGAAACTGATGTGACATCTAAAACAACGATTGATATTGATGCCTATGAAGCGATCGCGGTTCCAGAAGTATGGATTTACGATTATGGCAAAATGACGATCTATCTGCTCAGAGAGGGAAAATACGTCGAATCTGAATTCAGCCCAAACGTTCCTAATATTCCCATTACTGAACTGATCTCGAATACAGTGGAGCGATCCTGGCAAGTGGGAAGTTTGCAAGCTTTAGAAGAATTTGAAGCAGCGATTGCATCTTTAATTCCTCCCGCAAACTAAAGTTAAAAGCTACTGCGATACATAAACTAGATATAACACTGATTCTTGATACCAGATATAGCGGCGGTAGGTTCCAGTTTTGCTAACCCAAACCTTAGTGCTTGGTAATGGCTTTTGGATGAAAGAGTCAGCGCTTTTCCATTCTCTTGGTTTTACTAGATCGAAGTTTTTAAACTCACTTTTGACGCGATCGTAGTCAACCATGTTTGCTACGAGTTTTTTGTAGTAGAACTCTGGCACCCTAACGCTAATCATGGCTTGTGGGTCAAGAGTATCACCGATGATTTTGTAATGCAAATCCGAAAAATTACCTGGTAGAGGTGCACCTAGCCACTTACCGATCGCATCGAGCGGGATAGCCTGACGATCGCTTCGATCGTCGTAGTTATCACCAAACTTGAGCGCATTGGAATCAGTACTTGAGCAGCCCACAAGTAGCAAAATTAGACTAAAACATATTGCTGGAAATCTAGCCATATGGAGAAATATGTTGAGCGATCGCGCTCGGTGTGAGTTCTAAAATACTACTCACTACTAATTCTGCCCCATGCGATCGCAGTAAGTCTGCATATGCCTCAGTGCGATCGGCTTGGATATGTGGTGGAATTGCACCTACAGCGATCCAGTGTCGAGCGGGATCGACAACCCTGGCGGCAACTGCCGTGTGCATATCTGCTACCGTATCGCCGACATAAATGCCAATTGGTGGGCTGCCTAATTGCGCGATCGCATCGAGTAAGCCCTTGGGATCGGGTTTGCCTGGTGCGTCCTCCATGGCTACCAGCACAGTTGATTCGATCTGCAATCGTTTGAGCACGTAGTTAGCCGATCCGCGTGTAGCACCACTAAAAAAACCCCAAGGCATGCGGGCGATCGTTAAAGCTTGGAAATATTCAGGTGTAGCAATTAGCGGTTCTTTAGAAATATAGCCATTCCAGCGATCGGGATCGGTACCGCGATAGCGACTCTGAAAAAATTCCACGATCGCTTCGTAGTTAATATTTGCTGGTTGGCGATTGTGCTTGGCAAAATAGCGATCGATCAGTTCCTGCGAAGCTTCCCAGTCATTATTCCAGATACCCTCAGCTTTCAGTAAATCTATGTCTTCAGGCGTAGGGCGATAGGCACCAGCGGTAAAATGCTCAACCGTATCAGCCAGGGCACGGCGATAGGAACCTGCCACATCTCTAATTACGCCATCAATATCTAGAATTAATGCAACTTTTGACAGGTCTGTCATGATAGAGTTTAAGATCGCTAGTGGATGTATTGTGTTTTTGTACGGAGGTTAAGATTGACCCAGTTTATTCTAAAAATCCTCTGGTTAGAGGAAAATGTTGCTCTAGCAGTCGATCAAGTAGTTGGCAAAGGCCATAGTCCATTGACCAAGTACTTCTTTTGGCCCCGCGATGATGCTTGGGAGCAACTTAAGACTGAAATGGAGTCTAAACCTTGGATTGAAGGTCAAGAGCGCATTGAGTTGCTTAATAAAGCGACAGAAGTGATTAACTACTGGCAAGAAGAAGGCAGAAAACGCCCTATGGTTGAAGCCCAAGCCAAGTTCCCCGATGTCATTTTCACGGGTAGCACTTAAGTTTATCGTAGCAGTCCACCCGATCGCCTCCTAGAGCAACTATCTGGTGGACTACTGATGGACTAAAACTTGGCTAATCAGTTAGATTTACGCTGAATGTACGCGCGGGCTTGGTAATATCGTCAAAATATTGCTAAAAGCCTGGCTCAAGCGAATATTTCCGCCGGATCGGCAGACTGCACCTTCCGCAGGGATACTGCTCCAGAAATAGTACACATAATCATAGTTAAGATCAGAACCTGAATTCCACGCTCTATGGTCATATCTAGGGGTAGGCGTGTGGCATTACGGGTGAGGGCATATAAGCCAATACATACGAAGAATCCTGGAATAAAACCTAGTATTGAGAGTGCAAAAGCTTCCTGCAGCACGATCCTCGATAAGTAGAAATTGCTATACCCCATGGCTTTGAGGGTAGCATATTCCGCCAGGTGATCCGAGACATCCGTGTAGAGGATTTGGTATACGATCACGATGCCAACAATAAAACCCATAATCGTACCGAGCGTAAAGATAAACCCGATCGCCGTACCCTTTTGCCAGTAAGTCCTTTCAAAATTGATAAAACCTGGAGCTGTCAAAACTCTGACATCATCAACCGTAATATCCTCAATTTTAAAATCCTCAAGGTTGAGCTGGTCTTTTGTTTTCTGAACCTGTTTATCGGGACGGTTCACAGTGACGCGATCGGCAGGCACCATAGCGATAATTTTTTCCATGACCGCATAGCGATCTGTACCAGGTTTGAGGTTAATTAAGCCGACATTGATCAATCCTGGTCTGCGCGTATCAAATATGCGCAGGAAGTTAAGATCGCTGGTAATAATTGCCCCATCTGCCGCAAATGAAGAACCTAGGGTAAAAAGTCCACCAATGGAAACCTTACGGTTTGCTACCTCTCTAGTTACGGTTTCGCCGCGCTTAAACTGCGCCACAATGTTTCGACCAAACTCAGCTCTGGAGGTTTGATCGAATAACACCACATCTTGCATTTTGATTTTTTCTAGATTCTCGGCATCCACTCCTGGCAGGTTAAATATCTTTGCATTAGGATCGACTCCCAGCACGAGAATATTCCGCGTCGAGCCAGGTGGTATGAGTTCTGGTAAATCCTCAGGATGTTTGGGTGCATCTGGATCGATGGGAGGGATTTTCCAAGCGGCCAGGTTGATGTAGAGAGCATTAACTGACTCCACGCCTTCAATACCTAATGCTTGATATAGCCGTCGTTGCGAAAAATTTCTCATGCCCACTAGATTCGTCGACTGGGGACTGATGAGAACTAGATCGGTCTTCAGATTGCTTTGCAAACGAATGGCGCTCTTGAAAAGAGCATCCTGAAAACCTATCTGCATAAACATCAGGATCACCGCAAACATAATACCGGCGATCGCTACGAGCAAGCGGCTTTTTTCGTAGGTTAATTGCAGCCAAGCGAGAGGAACGGCAAGAATCATATTTAGGTTTGAATTTTGACCTTAACTTGGAGATTAGTTAGGCTGGAAACTTTAGCGCTGTTATCGAGCTTGATCCTAACTTCGATCACCCTCACATCAGTTTTGGCAGCGGGATCTGTACCGAGGACATCATTTTTAGCAATGCGCAATCCAATGCGCTCGACTTTACCTGAGATCTCGCCATTAATCACTTCACTGGTAATCGTAGCTTTCTGGCCGACCTTGACTTTCCCAATATCAGTTTCGTAGATCTCCGCAACGGCATACATCTGTTTAGTGTTACCAAGCTCAACTACGCCATCGCTATTGCTAACTGCTTCGCCTGATTTGGCACGCACTTTTAGGATTTGTCCGGCAATTGGTGCCCTGACTTCAGTCAGTAAGAGATCGGCTTTGGCTCTTTCTAGATCGGCGATCGCACTTTGCAATTGTGCTTCTGCCACCTTCACATCCGTAGGGCGGACCTCCGATACGCTATTGAGCTGCCCCTCAGCCTGGGCAATTTCTTCTCTGGCCTGCTCGATCTGCCCAGTGATGCTCTTCACCTTTAGCATGTAACTATCACGTTGAAATTCAGAGGCGGCACCATCTTTGACTAAGAGCTCATAGCGTTTGAGGTCGCTATTGGCAATTTCTAGCTCATTTTGCCACCGCGCCAGCGTAGCTTTTCTGGACATCATGCTAGCTTTTTGAGCTTCTATATCTCCAGTCTTGGAACCAGCCTTCACTTGTTCCAACATACTTTGCTTCACTTCGACCTGACTTTCTGCCTGCTTGACTGCGGCTTGAGCGCGATCAAAACTATCCAGCACCGCAATGACTTGATCTTGCTGGACGCTGTCCCCTTCCTTGACTAGTAATCTGGCAATTCGAGAGCTGCCAAGTGCAGATGGGGGTGCCACCTTAACCATTTCTCCTTGGGGTTCTAGTCGTCCGAGGGAGCTTATTGCAGACGGTTTGCTTGGGGTGACCGTGACTGCTGGTGCTGGTTGCGCGCTGCCTGCTTTTGTGATGGCATAGTAAGCTGTGAACCCGAGTACACCACTACTCAGGACAATTAGAGCAATAATCACACTCCTCGATATCTTTAAACCCGATCCACCGGATTTAGTCTCCAGCTTATTTTCCATCAGCCTTTTGCCTCATTATGGCGGAAACCTACGATATTAAATTTTATGACGATTGCCCCAACTTAACCTCATCCTTTATGGTAAATCTTCTGACTAAGGCCACTCTAAAGCTTAAGTTGTATATTCGGCGTTGATTTTGACATAATCATAGCTGAGGTCGCAGCCCCAGGCTGTACCACTTCCAGCCCCAGATCCAACGCTGACATCGATCTTCACCGTATCGCCTTTGAGGTAATTGCTGGCGGCATTGCGATCAAAGGGTTGGGGTGTGCCTCCTGCCATCATCACAAAGTCCCCAAGTCGGATGTTGAGTTGGGTTTGATCGAACGGTACACCTGCTCTGCCCGCCGCTGCCGCAATTCTGCCCCAGTTTGGATCGCGACCAAATACGGCTGATTTCACCAGTGACGAACCAGCGATCGCGCGGGCAATTTGGCGAGCGTCTTTGCGATCGCTGGCTCCTGTGACGTTAATTTCGATCAGGCAGGTTGCTCCTTCGCCATCACGGGCGATCGCCTTGGCCAGATTCGTACAAACCTCTGTCAGCATCGCCTCGATCGCGATCGCTGCGGGTGAATTTGCATCTGTAATCCCTGGAGTGCCAGAGGCACCATTATTCAGCGCTAGCAGCATATCATTTGTGCTGGTGTCACCATCGACGGTGATCTGGTTGAAGCTATTATCAGCCGCACGGCTAACCATGGCTTGCCATAGGGATGGTGCTACAGCAGCATCACAGGTAACGAAGGCGAGCATGGTGGCCATATTGGGATGGATCATACCCGAACCTTTACAGATACCTCCTACCCGCACTGGATGATCTTCAAATAGCGCTTCCAGGGCAAATGACTTAGTGACTAAATCCGTTGTCACAATTGCTTGAGCTGCGGCATCGCTGCCTTCCGGCGTGAGTGCTGCTACCACTAGTGGAATCCCCGTCCGCATTATATCCATGCGTAATTGTTGCCCAATCACGCCTGTGGAAGCTACTAGCACGGCATTGGTTGTTCCTAAGTTTTTTTGTGCCAGTTCCGCACTTTCGACGGCATTGCGCCAACCCTCTTCACCCGTACTAGCGTTGGCCTGTCCGGCATTACACAGAATTGCACTCACCATTGCGCCAGATTGGATCGCCTGACGATTGAAGTCTACACAGGCAGCTCGAACCTGGGAAGTTGTAAATACACCTGCCGCGATCGCTGCCACATCAGAAGTAATTAGCGCCAGATCGGGAGCACCAGATGGTTTGAATCCAGCCTTGACACCTGCTGCCCGAAAGCCTTTTGCTGCCGTCACACCACCAGGAATTTCATGCCACTCTGCCATATGTCTTACTACGCCTGCTGAACACAACAATCTGCATTATGGCATTGAGATCGGGAAATCGTGGGCGATCGCTAATAACTTTTTTACCCCGATTTAAGCCGCCCAAAGAAAATCATAAACCTGGATCTAATGTTCGGATTGTCTCTTTATCAAAATCCCAATCTTGCGGTGGTAGTGCAGGGTAGTATCCCATTTTCTATCTCTTTTGTATCGGCATAATCGCGATCACGTTATGGGAATGAGGGGGCGATCGCTGGGGTTCCTGTATGGATAGATAGATGCACTGCTTCAAATTACTTTTCACTCAAGTGCTTGGGATTGAGTGGGATCGGAAGTATCTGGCTCTGTCGATGGTTCTAACCGATGTAAGCGAATGCACTCAATACGAGGGCCTTCCGTTGAGTCAATGGTAATTTCTAGATCGCTATAAACCATCGTTTCTCCTTGCATGGGAATTTTTTGCAGGTGATAAATGACGAAACCACCGAGAGTCTGATATTCATCTGTCAAAGGTAAATCTAGCCCTAAGGATTCATTCACCGTTTCCAAATTTACTTGGGCTTGAATCAGGAAAGTGCGTTCATCGATATGCTGAATATCAGGTGTAGCACTGGATGATGGTTCGTTGAACTCGCCGACAATCTCCGCTATGATATCCTCAAGTGTGACTAAGCCCGCCGTACCGCCAAATTCATCAACTACCATCACCATTGATTGCTGCGATCGCTGCATTTGCGGGAGTAAGTCCCCTAAATAGATATCTTCTGAGACAAAGCGCACGGGGCGCAGAAATGGATTAATACTTTGCCCTACGTCAAAACTACTATCGCTGAGCTTGCCAATGATCTCTTTAATATGCACAATGCCACGAATATCATCCAGAGATTCTCCCGCCACGGGATAACGAGAGTGATTTGATTCTGCTACCGCTTCTAGAAACTGCTTGACCGTACCATCAAACTCAACATATTCAATGCTAGTACGGGGTACCATGACTTCGGCAACGGTGACTTCCCCAAACTCAAAAACATTTTTGAGTAATTCCCGTTCCTCTGCCTCTAAACCACTCGATTCTGTTGAAGTCGTAATAATCATCTGTAGTTCTTCGGCACTGACAGCACTAAACCAGGACTTGGATGTGTACTCGACTCCCACAATCCGCAGCAACAATCTTGTCGATTGATTCAAAATCCATAAAAACGGGCTCAGCGCTTCTGCAAGGGCTTCACTGGGTCTACCTAGCCAGAGCGCGACCCCTTCAGCATTTAGTAACGCCACGGATTTCGGTACTAACTCGCCTAACACAATTTGCAAATAGACGATCGCCAGAAAAGCGAGCGGCACTGCTAGCGACTCAGCAAGATGAATGCGTAGATCTGAAGGTAAAGGTAGAGCCTGTAACCACGACATCATCGCGATCGCCATCGCATCTTTGCCCAACCAACCTAAAGCAATACTAGCGAGGGTAATGCCTAGCTGTGTCGTAGAGAGAAAGCGGTCAATCTGGCGTTGTAATCTTTGTACCGCGAGTGCTCTAGAAGAGCCAGCTTCAACCAGTTGATTAACTCGCGATCGCCTGACTGCCACGATCGCAAACTCAGCAGCGACAAAAAAAGCATTTATAGCCACCAATATGAATAGCACACCAATATAAGATGCCGTGTCTAGACTAGGGCTACCAACGGACTGAGCTAAATCAGTCATTAGGAGAAGGGTGACGGTCATTAGCTGCTATTTCTGACACCATAAGGCTTTTAGCCTGTTGTGCGATCGATACATCCATCCTAATATCGCGATCGCTCGTGGCATTGGTAGGATGAACTAAACTCATCAATGAGGCATTATTCTTGGCATCAGTGACAAGCTCATCCTGTGTAACTAAAGTAACGACTTTCTTATCGTCGTCCCGAAAAGAATTTGTATTTGCTTTTTTGGATGGCTTTTCGGTAGGCACTGCCTGTCTTGGCAATTTGCCACCCAACGGAATTGGGTTAACTCCTTGTAAAGCTTTCTGACCAAATGTAAATGCTACTAGGCCGCTAATACAACCTACAATTAACATTAGACTTAGCAGTACTAAACTGTAGCTAACTTGACTTTTGGCTTTTGATTTTCTCTTTCTGCGCGTAGCAGAGCGCTCTTGTGGATCGGTTTTAGCCATCACAATATAAAAATAGCCAACTTATTTACTCAGCGCTACTAGATAGTTCGCATGAGCTATAGCATATAATTTTATAGCAGTATTAAACAACTGCTTCTTTTGCCTGGGTTGGCTGACTGGTAAAGCAAACGACTCATAATCGTTGATATGAGGGTTCAATTCCCCCACCCAGGATTCAAGAAAGACAAAAATATGAATGGCAGAATAATACCTTACTTCCCCATCTTGCGTTTTAGTCTTTCTAGCTCCTCATCCATTTCCCAACGGCGAAATTGTTGCTCTAGCTGATCGTCGGAGGTTTGTGATGGAGCCTGTACATTTTTCCAATTAAAGGAAGTACTGGTTTCGGGATTGGGTTGGGCTGGGGGCTTGTTTTTAGCAGCTTCGGCAATCTTGGTGCGTACTTCTTGCGTCCTTACCTGAATCTGAGTTTGTAGCTCGACAGTTTGGGCAATCCGCTGCTTGATCAGTTCCATCTGTGCCCAAACCTGATTGCCCTGCTTTAACAACGATGCTTCGCGTTCTTTTGCGGCATTGGCTAGATCCTGGCGATTTGCTTCACTCGCCTTCTTGGCGCGATCGTGCCAGATCCTAATATCATTGGCAATATCTAAAATTTGATCCTGTAATTGCTTTTCTTGGGTGCGGAAGCTGGCAATTAATTTAGCGACCTCTGCCCCCTGTTGGCTCAGCTTTTCTTCTAGGATTTGCAGCTCGATTTGAGGATTATTGCGGATATATTCCTCAAGACGAGTTTCCAGAAATCGTGAAATATCATCAATCAGTCCCATCTAAAACTTTTGCCCCACGTATAAAGTTTTGGTTTCATTGCCGCGTTTCAGTATTGCTTCTTGCTGGGTGATGCGATTGAGTACCCAACCACTACCCGCAACCCGATCGCCCACCAACACAGATTGGACTGAACCATTCATCTCAAACATGGCCGAGGAGCGATCGCCGATATCAAGGATACCTACCAGTGTGGTGGTGGGAGCGATCGCAACTGGAGCAGGTGGACTTACAGTTGCATTATTAGGTATAGGAACTTGAACTGGAGCAGGGGGAGAATTTGTGGGACTAGCAGTAGTATTTGCCGGCATTAGTCCGGCTGGATTAGCTGGTGTAGGTGGCTGATAGACAGGAACGTAAATAGGCTGAAAAGATCCAGCTAACTGAGGATTAGATACCGCGCCTGGCAGTTGACCATTAGCCATTAAAGGCAACGTAGATAGGTTAGGCGGTTGCGTGGTATTACTTCCTGCCAGCGTTTTTTCCTTTTCCTTATTACTAATCGCAATAAATGACTGCTTCACTTCTTCCGCAAATTGGGCAGTATCGGGATCTGGTTGGCTGATTGAAGGTGGTAGCACCGCTGTCTTTTGCTGCCCAAGATCGGCTAAACCATACCGAAATATCCAGAGACTAGCCGCAAAAATTACCGATGTACAAGCTGCGATCGCCACTACACGATCTAACCAACGACTTGAATTTCGTTCTGACTCGCTCTGTAAAAACTTAGTGTCAGACAAGACCATTTCAGATCCACTCTTGACATGAGGCTCAATCCAGAGCATGTCCTGCTGGGAAATGGGAGGGATTGCCAATGCAGGCAGATCGAGTTTGGTAATGCTGACCGTATCAGAAGGCAATAAATGCGGAGTTTTGCTCCGATCGATAACGGACTCAGGTTTCCTATATTTAACAGGTACGATCGCCCTTGTCTCAGGACTCTCCACGTTAAGAATATGCTCTACTTCCCCAAATAGAGCATCCATGAGGCCGTCAGCATGATCCTCATAGGCATCTACATCTTCAGTGATGAATAGATGATCTGAATTATTAATGTCTGGAAGCATGTCAAGATCCTATTGCTGCTATACAACTGCACTCATGTGTATTGATTGCGCCGTCTTGCGACGTAGTTACAATGGATAGTTTGGTCAAGCTTGCTTCACCAGAGCAATAGAGTACTACACAGAAAAGTAGCTATCTGCAAAATACTCTTTAGTTTTACAACTCACTCCTCAAGCATATAGATTAACAAACCCAGATACAGCGACCTCACTGAACCCCGATTTGTTAATCTAGTCTAACCACATTTCGTCTAACCACATTTCGTCTAATCTCAACAAGGGCTGAGTGCTCTAAGCCCCGAACCGACTTTAAACCACCCTATTCAAGATAATAGTCTTGGGTGAAGAGGATATCATAATTCGCGCTTTAAGCATAGACAAAAAACTAATATTTTGAACGAAAGAGGGCAGACACTCAGGTCTGCCCTTACGGCAAAAGAGATTACTCTATAGTTTTTTAAATGCGTACGAGTTCTGGATAAACCGTTAGTACTTCCTCTGATGTCAGCGTAAATTCTTCTGACTGAGGTTCCCACAGTACTTCTAAGGCTAGCAATCGATCTGAAGGTATTGAACCAATCGCGGCTAAAGCCTGCTTTAACTCGCTAGACGATCTAACTTTGGGTAGATTAGCAAGGGATTCTCCTGCGATCGCAGCGAGTAGGGTGACAACCACAAATTCGCTAGGAGCTTCCAATCCTAACGCACCGGAAGAAGATAAAGACTTAGATGCAGTTGCAGCTTGGCTAAGGCGACTATTAACATTGGAAATCACCTCCTCGTTGAGTTTGCTGCGTTCTGACATTGCCAGACTATTAAACTTCTGCTCTGCCAGGGCAAACTTTGTAGTTTCGCTACCACTGCTGACATAAACCCAATACTCAGGATGGCGCATTAGCGACAGTGTGGTCTCCCGCAAAATAGAGGCCAAACCTTCTGAAGTACCCGTATTCGCTTCTAACGCCAGTCGGCTTAGATCCTGTTGCAGATCGCGGGCTGATGACAGTAAACCTACCTGGATCTTGGCTAGGGTAACTTTGCTGCTGTCAGTTACGATGC
Organism: Rhizobium sp. Q54; assembly: GCA_943367755.1. Taxonomy (GTDB): domain Bacteria; phylum Cyanobacteriota; class Cyanobacteriia; order Pseudanabaenales; family Pseudanabaenaceae; genus PCC-6802. Next base: position 11,354 of record CALRKB020000070.1, read on the forward strand.
CTGCTTCTGAGTCAGAGCTACCGCGAAATGCCTGCATTACCGCTCCAGCGATCGCGAGCAAGATCAGCATACTAAAGAGCCCACCGCCACCGCCACCAAACAAAAATGGGAGAAAGAAGAAACTACTGCCGCCAGGGTAGTAGCCACCACCAGGGTAATAACCACCACCAGATCGGCTGGGACTAGTTGGAACAGAACGAGTTGGGGCTCTAAAGGAACCACCGCCGATGCGTCCGCCACCTCTGCGCGCTAAGGCATCGCCTGCATGACTAAAGAAGATGAGAGCCACTAGAAATATGGCCACAAGCGATCGCGCGATCGGCTTTAAGTATTTCATAATTTTTTGACTAAAGCTTGACATATATAAAGCACTTAACTCGAATCTCACAGCCTGAATGTAACTGTATTTTATCGCGTTCGAACAGGGGCGACATCGACCGCAAGACTGCTTAAATCATTAGCTTAATAGCTTAAGACTCGTAGTTGCGTCTTGCCTTGGAGGCTTCAGTTCTCAGAGCTTCTAGCCTCTTGTCCAGATTACCTCTCTCCCGACCTCGCCCAGAGTCACTAACCAACAGTTTTAACGCACTACCCAAACTTTTGTAGGCGGCTGGTAAGGCATAGCCATTACGAACGGCCAGTTTAATTGCGCCGCGATCGGCTTCTATCAGTGTTTTAATATCCTTTTTAGTGCTGCCACGCCGCCATAACTGAAATCCCGCTACGCCACAAATAGCTAAAGCCAGGACGAATAGTAAGCCGTTTTGCACCCATAGCTCACCAACGGCACCACCCAAACCGATGGCCAGAGCAGCAACTTCCCAGCCATCTTTGGGGATTGTGTCGTTTTGAATGCGCGCTACTTCGTGCCAGAACAAAAGGTTGCGCTGATCCTGCGCTAACCTTTCCCACTGCAGCATATCGATAATTACTACGACTTCATCACCACCTGCCTCTTCACACGTAATTAGCTTAGGGCGGATGCCATCAGCCGGAATGACCTTTACCCATGCTTGCAGTTCTGGCGGCAGCAAATCTTCAAGTCGCCTTAGCTCGGTTCTAGAGAACGTATTTTTTAAGGAAGAATTCGGAGAAGGCATGAGTCTTTATCTAGGATTCAGCTTAAGTTCAGATGCATTTATAGCTCTAGATAACTAATCTAGCACTATTGACACTAACAAAAAACCGTCCTGAAAATTGCCCAAAAAATTGCTAGTTACCAAAGCAATTGCCGCATGAGAACTCTATGTAATAAGATACTGATCTGACTAGCCAAAATAGCAGTCAAAACTATGATTTAGGAACTAAAAATCCCTGAATCAAGCACCCTTTCCCATTTGTGTATAGTGGGAAATACTCATAAAACATCGAAATAAGCGACACCTGAATCCTGCGATCGCGCTATTCAGAGGTCTTTTATCATTTAAGATAAAGAATCATTAAGATCATCGATAGAGGATTAATAGCAAATGGGATTACCCTGGTATCGAGTGCATACAGTTCTCCTGAATGATCCAGGCAGGCTGATTGCTACACACCTTATGCATACTGCCCTAGTGGCAGGCTGGGCAGGGTCAATGGCTCTCTATGAGACAGCAACCTTCGATCCTAGCGACCCTGTTTTTAACCCGATGTGGCGTCAAGGCATGTTTGTACTGCCGTTTATGGCGCGCTTAGGAATTACAGATTCATGGGGCGGTTGGAGCATAACCGGTGAGCCAGCAATTAGTACTGGGTTTTGGACTTTTGAAGGTACGGCAGTTGCCCACATTGTGCTTTCAGGTTTACTGTTCATGGCAGCAATCTGGCATTGGGTCAATTGGGATCTAGAACTATTTAGAGACCCACGTACGGGCGAACCAGCCTTGGATTTGCCCAAAATGTTTGGTATTCATTTATTCCTGTCTGGTCTTTTGTGCTTTGGTTTTGGCGCTTTCCATCTCAGCGGTCTATTTGGCCCTGGTATGTGGGTGTCAGATCCTTTTGGCATCACAGGACACGTCCAAGCAGTAGCACCAGAATGGGGGCCTGATGGGTTTAACCCATTCAACCCAGGTGGCATCGTTGCCCACCATATTGCTGCTGGTATTGTTGGTATCGTTGCTGGTCTCTTCCATCTAACGGTTCGCCCACCCGAGCGCCTCTATAAGGCTCTTCGCATGGGTAATATTGAGACGGTGCTTTCCAGCAGTATTGCAGCCGTATTTTTTGCTGCGTTTGTAGTAGCAGGTACGATGTGGTACGGTGCAGCAGCAACCCCGATCGAGCTATACGGACCAACCCGCTATCAGTGGGACAACAACTACTTCCAACAAGAAATCGAGCGTCGTGTTGAAACAGGAGTTGCTAATGGCATGTCCCGTAGTGACGCTTGGGCAACTATTCCCGATAAACTAGCTTTCTATGACTACGTTGGTAACAGCCCTGCTAAGGGTGGTTTATTCCGCGTTGGTCCTATGAATAATGGTGATGGTATTGCTCAAGGTTGGTTGGGGCACCCTGTATTTACCGACAAGGAAGGCCATGAGATAACTGTCCGCCGCTTACCTAACTTCTTTGAAACTTTCCCTGTTGTTCTCCAGGATAGCGAAGGTATCGTACGCGCTGATATTCCTTTCCGTCGTGCTGAGTCAAAATACAGCTTTGAACAAGCTGGCATTTCGGCAACTGTTTACGGCGGTGCTCTAAATGGCAAGACGTTTACCGATCCACCGACAGTGAAAAAGCTGGCTCGTCAAGCTCAATTGGGTGAGGCTTTCCAATTTGACACGGAAACACAAAATTCAGACGGGGTATTCCGGACCAGTACTCGCGGTTGGTTTACCTTTGGCCATGCTGTGTTTGCTCTGTTGTTCTTCTTCGGCCACATCTGGCATGGCGCACGTACGCTCTTCCGTGATGTATTTGCAGGTATCGATCCTGAACTAGATGAAGAACAAGTAGAATGGGGTGCCTTCCAGAAGGTTGGTGACAAGTCTACTCGTGTAAGTGTTTAAGGTATAGGCATATATGGAATCTATTGCTTACGTATTGATTTTCGCTTGCATCATTGGTCTATTCTTCTTTGCTATCTTCTTCCGTGAGCCACCTAAGATCACGAAAAAATAAGACTGGGCATTAGAATATAAACCCAAAGTCCACATAGATCAAAAGCGCTCACCCCAGGGTGAGCGCTTTTGGCATTAAGTTAGTTTTTTGAGGTTAGCTTACGATCGTCACCTAACTTACTTTTTGGGTGCCATGAGCATCGTGATGTTGCGCCCCTCTCGTTTGGGTGGCTGTTGAATTTCGGCAACTCCGCCCAAGTCAATTGCCATGCGATTTAGCAATTCCTCGGCCAAATCGACGTGCTGGATTTCGCGCCCTCTAAACATAACTGTAGCTTTGACTTTATCACCATCTTTGAGGAATCGCTCTGCATGGTTAATACGCACTTGATAGTCATGTTCTTCAATCTTGTAGCGCATCTTTACTTCTTTGACATCAGCAGTATGCTGTTTTTTGCGCGCTTCGCGTGCTTTTTTCTCCTGCTCAAACTTGAACTTGCCGTAGTCCATAACGCGACAGACTGGAGGATCGGCTTTGTCACTCACAAGTACTAAATCGAGTTCTTTATCTTCCGCTACTTTAAGAGCATCTTTGGGGGTCATAATCCCTAGTTGGCCCCCATCGGCATCGATCACTCGAATTTTAGGAAATCTAATCCGCTCATTAATTGTGGGAAGGTCTCGATTGGGTTTTTTCATGAAAAGAATATTTACTGTGCTCCGGTGTAGGTTTTAGTCTATATACTTACTAGGGTGGATAAGGAAAATTTACCGCTTGACATATTGGTGTCATTATAGTAAACAAAGTCGTTTCAAAGTGTCAAGTTTTGATGCAAAACTTTGCTAACCGTTTCTGATGTCACTTTATCTGTAACTGTGGCTTTTCCGATAGTAGTTGGCAATACAAACTGTACTTTACCATCTGTAACTTTTTTATCTTTAGATAGAGCTGCAATGATCGCTTGCAAGTCAATACCTTGGGGTAGCTTCTGCGGCAATTGGGCTTTGCTAATTAAAATCTGCTGTTGAGCCTGTTCGGCATCTGTCCAGAAGCCCAAGAATGTAGCGATCGCCCCAGCCGCAATCATCCCCAATGCAACTGCTTCGCCGTGATTAAAGGCGCGATAGTTAGTCACAGCTTCGATCGCATGTCCAACTGTGTGTCCATAGTTAAGTATGGCTCTGAGATTGCCTTCTTTTTCATCCTGGGAGACGATCTCGGCTTTGGCCTTGGCACAACGATAGATAATCGCATCGAGTAGATCTGGTTTAACATAACGCAACTGATCGAGGCGATCGCTCTGTAGCATTTGTTCAAATAGTTCTGCATCCCAGATCACGCCGTACTTAATCACTTCGGCCATAGCGGTACGAAATTCGCGGGCAGGCAAGGTACGCAACACATCGGGATCGACCCAGACCAGGCGTGGCTGATGAAAAGCCCCGATCAGATTTTTGCCCTGAGGATGATTGATCCCAGTCTTACCACCGATCGCGGAGTCAACCATTGCCAGCAAAGTAGTTGGTACCTGCACGAGATTGATCCCACGCAACCAGGAAGCTGCGGCATAGCCAGCCATATCCCCAATCACGCCACCACCTAAGGCCACAATTGTTGAGGAACGTTCTAGGCGTTGCGCGAGGGCAGCATCGTAGATTTTTTGCAAAGAGTGGGCAGTTTTATATCGTTCGCCCGCAGGCAAGATCAGGCTTGTCACTGCGTATCCCGATGCTTGCAGGGATGACTCAACCGTTGCGCCGTAGTGCTTGAATATCACCGGATTAGACACAACTAAGACTTTTTTGCTTTTCTTACCTAACTCTAGTTCCACCATCTTCTTGCCTAGACCGAACAGGCTCTGGGAGGCGATCGCAATCTCATAATTTCTAGAGGTTAATGTAGCATTGCTAAAGTCAACGGTAATAGGAGCGGAATTACTGGGCATGTGCTTTGTCGTGTAGATCGAGATTGCTAAAGTTTTAGAGATATCTATTATCCTATGTAGAGATGACCGAATTACTGAAGGCCAGGTTTTCACAAAATCATGTCAAAAGATGCTTTATTTGCCTTATCTTTATTGCCTTATTTAGCCTTTCTGTGGTTCATCACCAAATCGGGGCAAATGCCTAAGCTAGCCCTCTGGGGATTTTACGGCACCCTCGTATTTGTGGCGGTGACTATTCCGGTGGGGATTTATGCCCAACAAGTCTATGGTGCTTCGTTGGCAAATGTGGATTTTTTACATGGCAGTGCTGAATCTCTGCTTACGATCGCTAATATTCTCGTTGTACTTGGTTTTAAGGCCGCGATCGATAAACTCAAAGAAAGCAATTAACTTTCTTTTCAGAGCTTTTTGGTTCTGGTGCTGAATATCATACCTGGCTTGACTATAAACCATTTCTCGTTCAAGAATGGACTTCAGGGGGAGAGGTTACAGAATATATCAATATAGGGACAGCAAAAATACGTGAGCTGTACTTCTGTCGGAAACCCTAGCAAACTTGAGGTAATATGATCGCTCCCTTTAAAATGCTACTAATGTAGCCTAGATAGTTTCTACAAAGCCAAACAATTATCTTTTTACTATTCTTGTTAAGTATTTGTCTGGATCTGGTATCATTGTTAAGCTGAAATTTCGGGGCGTAGCGCAGCTTGGTAGCGCACCACTTTGGGGTAGTGGGGGTCGAAGGTTCAAATCCTTTCGCTCCGATTGGTTACAAAAAAAGCATGGTCTTTGTCGACCCATTTTCGACCCAATCTATTTGGGGAATGGGTTGTTTTTCCTCTTCCTATTGCTTAACAGGCTGGCCTGGTATATCTCGATCGCTCGTTGATGAGCGCGTTCGTCATGGCGGTTCTGCATCCAGTCATGTAAAAGGTCGCCGTTATACCTGATGGTACGAGAGTTGAGCTTGACATAGTGAATACCTTCCTTGAGGCTACCTGCAAGCCGCTCTCTTTTGAGGGTTTCAGAAGAAAGTCCTGTAATCTTCGCTGCTGTGTGCTTATCAACAAACATATCCTTGCTCAACTTCCTACAATTGGTCTAAATACAAAACTCGTTTAAAACTCCTCTGCACGTGGCATTGATAGCTTTTGGGTCAGATCAGAAATTGCGGTGCGACCTTGCGGCTCATCGAAATCCTGTCCGTAGTTGAGCCGTTTCGATCGCTCTTGTGCCCACTTTTCCCAATATTGTTTGTGCCACAGGTGCATCTGTTCGCATTGGGCGGCAGTAAGGCGCATGTCCCACTGAGCTTGATACTCACGACTTGACATGGCTTCCCCGCCGTGGTTTTGGGCATATTCCTGTCTCTGAGCGTCTGTCGCAAAGTAGGCATTCCTGAACTTTTCCCCTGCTGTGCAATCAAGCCGCTGACAGATAAAGGGTTTACCGTTCTTGCCAATGACAAGCTGGCTCAGGTAGGGATTATCGACCACCCCGCTGTCACAGCAGCAGAAACACTTCCAGCGAGGACGGCCATCGCGCTCATTTCGGGGAGTTGTGGGGATGGCTACCAGCATTTCCAGATCGGATTCTCTGCTCATCTTCGCCTCCTCTGATAAGCAACGGCAAACTGGTAACGCTCCTCGTATTCGGGCGAATTTTGGTCTATGCCGACTGTGAGCAGATGGGTCAAGCCCTTAAATGGATCGGTGAGGATCGCTTCCCACTCGGCATATCTGCTGTCTGGTGAGGCAGTTTGCGGGTAGAGCCTTTCGTATTCAGCTTCAAGGTGTTCGAGGCGCGAGAGTATCCAGGCGATCGGATCGGTGGGGCGATTGGGTAGCTTGTCTACCTGCTGCCAGCAGAAGTTTTTTAAGGTGTCATCCAGGTTTGCCCAGGCGCTGGCGGCGCAGCGAGATTTTTCTTTATTTCTCGGTTTTACAGAGGTTTTATCGGTGGGTTTTGAGGGATCTGAAAAACTTTCAAGATTCTCTCTCTCCACAATTTTTGTCTCGGGCAGAGAGAGATCTTTTTTAATTCCTTCTTCGTGGAATTCATTATTTATATGCGTGCGGCCGTAGGCATCCGCTTCGGAATCGCCCATAAATGGTTCGCCCATTTGTGGTAAACCTGAAAGTGGCTGAGGTGCTTTTGTAGTAAGCAGTAGAGCAAGTTGTTCGACTGGCTCAGGCTGCTGAATTTTTCGACCTTCAGGTAGTGGATCGATGGGTAAGGGACGCTCGTATACTTCGTAGTCCCAGGATTGAAATTGTCCCGACGGCGATCGCGTGATGACGCGGCGCACGTAACCAAAATTGATTAGCTCATCGATCGCAGAACGGATAGCAGAGATCCCATCTTTGACGGGATTAGGGAAGCGCTATGCCTATCGGCTGGCGATCCAGTTCAGATCGAAATGCCAATCTGCGGGAAAGCTGAGTAAGTAGGTATGCAAGCTTTAGACACAGAAGGATAGGCCCTATTTGAGTTCCAGAATACAATTACACTGGAACAAATTGCAGAGAAAAATTATGACTGTATCCAACGTAAATGAGTTTCTAGAAAAATATGCATCTGGCCAAAGAAATTTCGATAACTTAAAACTACAGAAAGCAGACTTGAGCGGTATCAATCTGAGTGGAATTTCTTTGTATAGCTCTAACCTGCAAGAAGTAATCTTGAGTGGAGCAGATCTTAGTCAGGCAAGTTTCATTAGGTGTAACCTGATGGGAGCTTCTTTGGATGAAGCTGTTATGGGAAAAACAATCATGCATGGCGTGGATCTTAGTGGAGCTAGTTTTAGAAAGGCAAGAATGGTTGATATAGAGATTCGTCCTGACACTTCAAATTCTCACTGTGCTAAAGCTGCCGATTTACGATATATTGATGCTTCTGAGGCAGACTTATCCTATGCAAAGTTACAAGGAGTTTTGTTTTACAAAGCAACTCTTCAGAATGTGAAGTTATATAAAGCTGATTTAAGTGTATGGAGAGATTGGGGGAAAGATTACCAGACCGACTTGAGAGAGGCAGATTTAACGAGCGCGGATATCAGTTATGCAAACTTGAAAGGGGCAATCCTGCGAAAAGCAGTCTTGGATGGAGCTGATGTAAGTTTTACAAATCTAGAAAGTGCAGATACTTATGATGCAAGTATGTCAAATCTCATTTTTTCATCTTCTAGTAGTAGCACTTTGTCAACTTCAGAAAAACCTGAAGCTAGTAATCAAGCCTTGGACGGCGATTCTCTTAGGATATGGGAAAATTTAAGATTTCGTTCAGAGTGCGAGGTTAAAATTGCACAAGCATTGGATAAAGTTGGGGTACTCTTTTTCCCGAATTGCAAAGGGAGATTAGACACGTTAGAAGGTAGACGTAATAAGGAGCCAGATTTCCTCATTTTTTACGAAGGAAAATGGGGAATTTTAGAGGTTGATGGCGAACCATGGCATCCTCCTTCTCGTACAACTCAGGATCATGAAAGAGATCGACTTTTCAAAAAGTATGGGATTCGCGTTGAACACTTTGATGCAAGTAGATGTACTGAGCAGGCGGAATTAGTGGTTAGAGAATTTCTCGATATATTACGGAGAATTTGACTTGGAACGATTTTGACAATGATATCGAGTAGAAACACTGGGTAAAGTAGCCAAACCACTTATAGTTCTTAGGAGAGGTACTTGCCGCTCTAACCCTCTTTTGCTAAATTTGTTTCTATTTCTGAAGCTTTTGCTTCTAGTTCCATCTGTAACTGCTCCACTGTTGGCAAACTACCTTTTAAAGTTTCAGGTAGAACATCTTTGAGTTCGTAGGTTGAAACACCGATGGGCTTATTGATTTCCCGCAGAGCATATTCCACAATGGTTTTCTTTTTCCCTCTGCATAAAATGATCCCAATAGTCGGATTATCATTCTGATGGCGTAGCAGATCGTCAACTACAGAGGTATAAAAGTTCATCTTGCCTGAAAATTCGGGTTTGAAGGACTCCATTTTTAGATCGATGACCACATAGCAACGCAGTTTGACATGATAAAACAGCAGATCGATGTAGAAGTCGTCGCCTTCAACTTCCAGATGATATTGATTGCCCATAAACGCGAAACCTACGCCTAGTTCTAGCAGGAACTCACGGATATGTTGGGTGAGGGCACGTTCTAGATCCCGCTCCACTGCCTCTTGTCCTAAACTGAGGAAATCGAAGTTGTACGGGTCTTTAAGTAGCTGCTGGGCAAGATCTGATTGAGGTTTGGGCAGCGATCGCTCAAAATTAGTCGTTGCTTGTCCCTGCCGTTGATACAGTTTGGTTTCGATGTGATGAATCAGTACATTCCGACTCCAGCCATACTCGATAGTTTGTTGGGTATACCACAAGCGCTCTTGCGGGTCTTTAATATAATCTAGAATACGGACATTATGTCCCCAAGGAATTTGTCCAACAAGCTGTTGGACAATTTGCTCGTCAGGATAAGCTTCAGCAAAAGCCCTCATGTAGAGCAGGTTAGTTCGAGAAAAGCCTTTCATCTCTGGAAACTCGGCTTTCAGGTCTTTTGCCAATTTGTCGATCACCTTTGCGCCCCAGCCCTGCTGTTGCTGACGGCTGAGAATGTCACGCCCAATTTGCCAGTAAAGTAGCACCAATTCTCGATTTACGGCTAGTGCTGCCCGTACTTGTGCCGTGCGGATGCGATTTTTTAGATCGCGCAGAAAGTCTTCATATTCACCATTAAGCTTTGATAGGTCGGCTGCCATTACTTAAGCAAAATCAATATCCTTAGGTTTATACCAGAAGTTAGGCATAGAATGTTCGGATGCAAAGGTTCTTGCAGCGTCAATCTTTATTAGGATAAGAGCGATCGCCTTGACGATTGAGATTGCCGTTAATCATGCTTCAAGGTTGCTAAGATTGCTTCGAGTAACTCGATCGTTCTGGCTTGATTTTTGGTGGACTGTTCAAATCCTCGCGATATCGCCTCAAACTGTTGTTGCTGAATTCCCTGTGTTTCGGCAATCCGTTGCTGCGTTTCAGCTAGATTTTCCAGGAGTTCCTCAGAGCGCTGTAACTCTTTGGCTAAAAGAGTATTTGTAAAGTCAGCCAGTAGCTTCTGGTCGCGTTCGTCGCGTAGCAGTTCTGCCTTCATGGATTGTTCTTTGCCTGCGATCGCTAATTCGCTCTCTTTTTGCCGCAGTGCCCAGCGTTTATCGAGATAGGAAGGCAACCATTTCCCCAGCGCGATCGCGAAAGAAACAACCACAAACCCAATTATTCCGATGTCTTGCCAAGCATAAGGTGACAGCGTTGGGAATTGTGGCTGTTGCGGTTGGGGCTGCGTCTGGATTTGAGCGATCATATCGAAGTGTCAAGTACTCAAGAATAACTCTTGTCTGCCGTAGTTTTGGTTCTTGTGGCTCTGGCAAGTTGATTGAAACCGTTGGGGCTAGTCACGCGCACATCGAGTTCGCCAAGTTCGCTATTCTTGGACCTATTTTCGCAGACAGAATAGAAAGACTCTTAAAATCAGATGTTAATTGCGAGCAAAGTTCTACGCGAAAGATCTGAAGTATTGAAAAAGTTGCAGTCCGATTTCAGAATTCTCTGTTGTTTTTGGGAGAACCTTGTCAGAGACCTATCTGATTGTATGATGCAATTAGATCGTCTCGACCTCGAATATTTCAGATCCCTCAACCCATTTTTAACCCAAACAATGAAAACCATTTTGTTTCTATGCACTGGTAATTACTACCGCAGTCGCTTTTCCGAATATCTCTTCAACGATCTAGCCCTGAAGCGATCGCTGCGCTGGGAAGCTGACTCTCGTGGATTGGCATTGGAAAGGGGAACAAATAATGTCGGAGCGATTTCTCACTATGCCCAAACAAGACTGCTCGAACGTGGAATTCAGTTGCCCCACGATTTGCGCTATCCTTTGCCTTTGGCCGAGCAGAACCTGACAGAAGCAACACGAGTAATCGCAGTGGACGAATCGGAACATCGCCCCCTCTTTGCAGAAAAATTCCCACAATGGGAAAATAAGGTGGAATACTGGTTGGTACACGATATCGATCGCGCCGCTATCGAAATGGCGCTGACTCAGTTAGAGCACCACATTTATCAACTCATTGAATCCCTTGATTAAACTGCTAACGATCGCTGGGAAAAACTTCTCTTCTCTATTTTGTCAGAAGAAAGTAGAATTGCGAACCAAATTCTTTTGCCTACATTACTCGCAGTAGGTCGGTTTTATCTACCCGAAATGCCTCGGCGATCGCTTCGGCTGAATGAAATAGGGCAAAACGTCCGCACATATTTTCAGCTTAACTTCTGCCAGTTCTGAGTTGTGAAGCTATATAATTATCATCATGTTCGTGTTGTAACGGCGTGGACGGCGAATATGGCTGATATCAGTGTCACCAGCTAGTTCTCTAAAAAACACTTCGGGATGTAAACTGAGGTAAAGCAAATGAAAAATAACACCATTCAAGATGTTCTCCCACAAGAGGCACAAGTCCTACTAGATCGCTGCCGCTCCAGGGTAACAAGCTGCGCCCGTGAAGGATACGCCAGAGGCGGTCGCGGAGTCGTGGTTCTAATCGATCTGCCAGAGGGCGTGTCTCTGCAATACATGAATTGCGGGCAACACTGGCCAGATACTCCTTTACCTTGCTATCACGACTACGATCCCACAAACGAAGCAATCGTTCTGTTTGATAAGAGCGATCAGGTATTTATTTGTCAGTTAGACCTGGATTTGAAACCATAGAGGCGAAATCTGCACTAAAAGCAAAACTCCACTGAGGGAATAACCAGAGCTTAAACTGAGCTTAATCAAATCTTAGGTTCATGTCTTGCGATCTATGGTCTTATGGATATGTAGCTGTAATGAATTTAACTTTATTACATAAATATATCTTTATTCTAGGAGTAATCTCCAATGAGTAATGCCAAAGAGTCTAGGCACCCTCAAACAATCCCATCAAAGGAAAATTTGAACCCCAACAGCGAGCTTTTTGAATTCGAGCTTTGGGCAAGTGCAGTCAAAGAACAGATGCTTTTACATTTTGAGAACGGGAGCGCGTCTTTAGGAAAGAGAGGCAAACCGAGATCGAGCGTAAATATTTGAAAAAGCGCATTATTAGCGGTAGATAGCCTCTAACATCTTGCAGACCTCTTCGGCTAAAACATTTGCCTAACAAGCATTTTCGTCTCATGGGCAAAACCTTAAGGTGTGTAAACTCTACATCCTGGTTCTCAAATAGATTAAGGTTGTGAATCAAAGAAACCTTCGATCCATATTTCCTAGAGCTTTCAAGCAATAGCCACTCTGGTTTGATGCGACCAACTAAGAGGCTTGCAATAATTGTTACAGATTACCCCCTATTTTTATGCAACTATCGGAGAGAATGGCTGTCTCTCTGAGAATCTCACACTGACCAATGTTCTAGTTTTTTTGCTGCCAAAAGTAAACATCAAGTGATTTTAAATTATGCTAGCTACACCTGACAAACTCACTTCTATCAGTGCCTACGGACAAGCTAGGTCTACAGTTGAAGGCACACCTTTAAGTAACGAAGAACTCCACAATATGCACGCATTCTGGCGTGCTGCCAACTATTTAGCTATTGGGATGATTTATCTGCGGGACAACCCCTTGCTGAGAGAACCCCTCAAGCCCGAACAAATTAAGCTGCGATTGTTGGGTCACTGGGGATCGAGTCCAGGTATCAGCTTTCTCTACACCCACTTAAATCGAGTCATTAAAAAGTTTGACCAGGACATGCTGTTCATGGTGGGTGCAGGCCACGGAGCACCTGGTTTTCTGGGTCCTTGTTATCTGGAAGGAACCTATTCCCGGTTCTACTCCGAATGCCGCGAGAACGAAACTGGAATGAAGCGATTCTTCAAGCAATTCTCCTTTCCAGGCGGCGTAGGAAGCCACTGCACTCCTGAAACTCCTGGTTCCATCCATGAGGG
>CALRKB020000071.1:0-23955 GCA_943367755.1 Rhizobium sp. Q54
CAGTTGACTTGCTTCGCTTTTTGGTAGTCCGTCCAATTCAATTGCTTTGATCACTTTCTGCCGTAAATCATAACTGTAGGGTTTTGCCATTAGACACCACTATGTATTCTCTTTAGTCTACGTCCTAATACTCTTGGCTTTAGCTATAGTTGTTCGAGTTGTTCTATTGCCATATTTCTTTCGGAAGCAACAACGCGATACTTTGACGAGTCAATCGTAGTGGCACTAATGTTCCCATCAGGTTCAATTTTGACAAGGATGTTTATCGCCAGAGCCATAGAATTAATTATTCTTTTCAATCTTTTTTTGCTTTATCTACCATTGGTACCCGCAAAATTTCTTTGTATCTAGCCTCTAGCTTTGGGCTGAGGAAATTCGATCTTATGTCAGTATGAGGCTGCGATCGCAAGTCAAGGTAAAGACTTGCCTGAGTATACTTTTTGATCGGGAATATTCAGGCCAATTTGCTGAAAAGCTTTCCCGATCTGGTAGAAGACTTCGAGACTCCTTATGGCATAGAACTACGAGCAACAACCCACTGCGATTGATATTTACTTGCAGCGATCGCACTTTGGTATACGAAGAGGCGATCGCGCTACAAGAAACTACACAAAAGCGATCGCTCCTCTTAAAAAAACACAAAATGACACAAGTGAGAGCACTAGATGACCTGCATATTAAAGAATTTTTAATTCGTTCTTCTATCGTTACTCAATCAAGGTTCTGGAGAGATTTAGTGAAGTCAGGTTTTTAAAGAGGAAATTATTGTTACTAGAGTCAAGTTGAGAGAAAATAATAGTAAAATATGGATGGTTTCAGGATTACAGTGTGGAACGATCCTGAATTTTTACTTTTTCTATTATTCTTGTGAGGAGATTAGTTGTTATGGATATAGTTTTTCAGTTCGCTGGAATCACAGAAATTGCTTTTAACCTCAATACGTTTGGGAGTAATCGACATACATAACTTTCTACATAGCTTCCTACTTGTGACAACTGATGGTCTTATTACTTGAATTGCAGTGTAAAGCAAAATCACAGCTTAACTCTTCAGGAACTAGCTAGCAGTAGGAAGAAATATCTTAACTAATCCTGAGATATCGATCTAGACTCCAAACTTATACGTAATAATTTGAGGTAAAAAATATGGCAATATTCATTGGTGGGGAGGGGAGCATAGTAATCAACAGTGGTAATACTCCTACTTTTATTGAAGGGGACAGTGGTTCTATAACAAGATCTATTCCTGTTACCTTGACAGCTACAGCCGATTTGCCAGGCACTCCTACTACTACTTACCCAGTTTTTGTAGATTACACAATAAATGATGATACAGCAACAAGAGCAGATAGCGATTACCAAGCTCCATCTCGCGGTAGGCTAACTTTCTCTATCCCCGATGCTTTTAATTCTGGAGATACTTTTACACAGTCTATTGATATTTCAATTATTGGTGACACAAAGTCAGAGCCGGACGAAAACTTCTCCATTAACCTAACAAGTATCTCTGAGGGTTTTCCTGGAATCCTCTCTTTACTTGCTGGTGTAATTCTTCCAGGTCCTCCTACTCTTGCAAACATCACACTTACAGAAACTGCTAACGGCACAATTGCAAATGATGATGCAGCATCTGCAATCCAGTTTGGCGCTGCAAATTTTAGCACACCTGAAGGTAACGGTGGAGGGTTCGTTGACTCTAATGCAGTTGTAGTCACCCGCTCTGATGGGAATGGCGAAGCCTCGGTACGAGTCATTGTAGATCGGAGTAATCGCGGTACAGCCACAGGTGGTAATTCTCCCTCAGGAGAAACAGACTACGACAATTCCATACTGGTTTTTCCAATTCTTGTTAACTTCGTCGCTGGGGAGACGAATAAACGCATTGTAATTCCTATCAACGCCGATACCAGAGTTGAACCAAATGAAACGATTGGACTAAGGTTGGATTCTAGCAGTGTCTCGGGAGCCACAATAGGTTCGCAAAGTACCGCCACTCTCACCATCAATAATGATGATGGTACAACTCCACTTGGCCCTGGTATTACCGTCACCCCTACCAGTGGACTTGTCACCACAGAGGCAGGGGGGGCAGCTACCTTCACTGTTGCTCTCAACTCCGCTCCTACTGCTGATGTAACTATTGGTATAAGTAGTTCTAATCCCGCTGAAGGTACGGTCTCAACTTCGCAACTGGTATTTACCCCAACAAATTTTAATACTCCTCAGACTATTACCGTCACTGGTGTTGATGACCAGAATGTCGATGGCGACATCGCCTATAACATTATCACTGCCCCTGCAGTTAGCACTGACTCGACTTACAACGGTCTGAATACAGAAGACGTAAGCGTAATTAACAACGATAATGACGGTACGGGGGGTGGTATTACTGTCGTTCCTACCAGTGGCTTGGCTACTACGGAAGCAGGGGGGACAGCTACCTTCACTGTTGCTCTCACCAGCGCACCTACATCCGATGTCAGCATTGGGATTGCTAGTTCTAATCCTGCTGAGGGCATAGTTTCGACTTCACAGTTAGTATTCACCCCTGCTAACTTCAACATCCCTCAGGCTGTTACCATTACTGGCGTTGATGACACTATTGTTGATGGCAGCGTTTTCTACAACATTATTACTGCTCTTGCAGTGAGTATCGATCCTAACTATAGCGGTCAAAATGCTTCTGATGTAAGCGTAGTCAACAATGATAATGATTCGCTAATTGGTGGTGTACTAACCTTTCAGGGAGTTTCAAACAACGCGAACGATGCCGTCACAAATTTTTATTCTGCGGATCGAGGTGTTACTTTTTCCCGTAACAGCGTTGTATTAGTAGATACCGATGCTGGCGGTGACGGTCTGTTTGGCGGTGAACCCAATAATGATAATGCTATCTTGGCATACGCTTTCCCAATTCCTGAAGGCGATCCAAGAGGAGGAGAAGATTCAATTATTCTGAACTCAGCGCAGGGGTTTGGATCACTGGAGTTTTCCTACACATCACCAAACTACCGTCAAAAATTGGAGATTTGGAGCGATGTAAATGGTACGGGACAACTTCTGTATTCCACTGACTTACCTCAGACTGAGCTTTCCGGTGCTCCAGATCCTGATGGCAGGTTCAGCTCATTTGCACCTACTGGTCTGATTGATTTTGCTGGGGCAGCAAGGTCAGTTGTCTTTGGCAGTCACAGCCGAGAGCTTGGAATTGATAATATTCTTCTAGGCGCATAACCTACAAGCTTGCTATCCTAATCAACACACAATAGAAGAGGTTAGCTTTAAGTTACAGCTAACCTCTTTTTTTGATGAGTTCAAGATAAGGAGATAGGTTTTATGGCCTGGGTGGCAATGTTTGGAAGATACCTGTAGATGGAGTGTCGATCGCTGTACCACTTCCACTAGATTTTTGGAAGCTGTCAGTTGGCGAGCTACCTGTAGTAACCCCTGTTAACGGATCGCTAACATTATAGGTAGCGTCAAATAAGAAAGTTGATGTAAAGCCCGTGCTGGATCTTTCCGTAGCCTCTGCATCGCGATTGGGGATCGTAGGCACCTGTAACTTTCGTTCTTCCTCAAAGAAAGTAGGCTTAGGGCGCTTTGGTTGTTCAGTTGCCTGTGCCAAAATATTTTGTGAAGCTGCCGCATCTGCCCAAGCAGAAGCAAAGAGATCGCACGGCATTGCAAAAGCAGTGGCTGACAAACAAAATACAGGTAGAAACCGTTTAGATAAAACTGTGAAATACATGACAATTCCTCCTTAGAAGCGGAAAACAGTGCGAACAGTACCAACCCAAATCGTATTATTGCCTGCGGTGTGATCGGGGTTTGTTACAACAAAGAGACCAGGCGTAATCGAAATATTATTGTTTACTCGGAAGCGATAGAAAAGCTCATAATGCAATGAAGTAGCAGTATCCTTGCTAACGCCATTACCATCAACCAACTTGGGTGGTTGCCCAAATAGAAATGCAAGCAAGTCTCCTTCACGCCCAAATGGATCGGATAAACCTAGAGAAAAAAGATACGTGGTTGTGTTAGCGCGGGCATTTGAGGTAATAGAATTTGTAAAAGTCCATCCTCCCCAAGCTCCAAAAGTAAGCTTAGGTGCTACGCGCCATTGCAGACTAGCGCTGATCGCATCAGTTTTCGCAGGCGTATTCATACCGCCAGATGTATCTGCATTACGACTACCTGTCCCAGTATCTAGTTGCGCATTCTCTGAATAGGCATTGATGTAGCTCAAGCCAGTCAAGACAGCATCTGCCGGTTTGAATAGTAACTGCAAGCCAAAGGCACTATGCCCCGAGCCAGTAATACCTTCGGTGGGACTACTGGCATTTCTTGCGCCGTAAGCAGCTTGTAGACGTATCCGATCGCTTACCAACCAGTCAAAACCTGCACCTGCGTCCAGGTTACCGATTTTGAACAAAGGACTTGCTTCACCAAAGCGCGAAATTGCCCCCCGCCCGTTATCAAAGTAAGGAGAGTTGGCGGTTAAAACGCTGCTAAGACTAAAGCCAACTGGTCTAGCTGTAAAAACAACCCGGTTATCAAATGCAGGAAATCGGTATTCTAATAGCTCCAGTTCAAAGTTATTCTTAGTATCTGCTTGATACGATAGAAGCGACATACGCGTGTTCAGCGATGCTTCGTTAGCAAAGCCCAAATTACTAAAATCTGATGCTTGTAGTCCAACTCGAAGAATATCAGTTCCAGTAAACGAAGCAACAACACCTAGTCGTGCCAGGTAGGGAAAAATTACGTTACTTCGACTCTGTCCAGGTGGCTTACCACCAGAGGCCCCAGCTAGCCCAAAAATAACTTCACCGCCTAGCTTAGCGGTGGTCGAAAATTGCTGTGCTTCGATCTGTGCTGTTTTTGCTTCAAGCGCATCTACGCGACCCTTCAAAGCTGCGAGTTCTGCGGCAAATTCTTCCTGAAGTTTTTGTACTGCAGCCAGGTCTTCTTTACTTACCTTATCAGCTAAACCCGATGTGATAATTTCATTGATTTTATCCAGGCAGGCATTCAAACCAGCGGCGAACTCATAGCGAGTCATGGATCGCTGCCCTCGGTAGGTGCGATCTGGATAGCCAGCGATGCAACCGTAGCGTTCAACCAGAGATTGTAAAGCGGTAAATGCCCAATCTGTCGGTTTTACGTCTGATAGCTGCGAGACCGATGTAACCTGCCCGACAGTTCTATCCATGGGATCGGAATTGACTTCTCCCAAGCTGGGCCGAGATTGGGGAACGGTGACACTGGACTTCCCAGAATTATTCGGAGTCTCTTGCGATACGAGTACCCTATCTTTAACACTCGACTCAGAACTCTCAGCTTCCGTGGTTGAAGTAGGCTTCGAGATGTCTGGAGATAAAGCTACATCACCATACAAAGAACTAGAAATCCCTGAACCATCATCTGATATCTGAACCTGCTCTGCCTGGGCTAACCCTTGCCATAGAAATGTTGAAGTAACAGGCGAAATTAAAAGAAGTACAAAAAGCCTGGGAAAAAAACCTCTAAACTGCATAACTCACACTCCACACACAATCACACCTGAAAAACCAAGAAACAATTCTATAGTTATGCAAATTCTCCATTGATGCATTCTATAAAGAGACAAGTTCGGTAGAAGTAATCTGGCATTTTCCAGTTACGCTGACGCAAACTATTCTCTGCCATCAAGAGACTGCTGCAGCACCAATAATTTTCAACTGGTTCTGATAACCCTATGTTATTTTTGGCTAAGTACCATTTAAGCAAAATATTCGTAAATTAGCTATATCTAAACTAGAATCTTTGAAAGAGATCTAGTGAGTTATTAAGTTTCTGATCGCACACTTTGAGAGGGTTTTAAAAAGATCTCACTTTTTATTACTTTTTCTCACATTCAAAATAAGAATAATTCACTTAATATTAGACTGGGCAAGTTTCGCTATTTAAGGCAAAACAAGTTAGGTTTAGAGTATGGAATATACTGCCTATAAGTTTCAGAATGCATACATATTTCTTTAATAAAATCAATAAAACATTAAAGCCATCAAATTTAACACTTGCAGCATTTTGACTTTATGGAGTTCTGGGTGTTTGAAAGTTCTTGTTAGTGGTGCTGAGGTCATATGAGATTTACAAGAAGACTGCTATCAATTCTAATTTATGTTGGGTTGGCCTTTTGGACAGCTTTTGTTGTCATTTCTAAGCTTCCTGATGCCGCACTCGGTCATGTCTTCCCAGCAGACAAGCCAAAAGTACAATTAGCTCAGGCAACAACACCTACTCCAAGCGTTAGAGATTCAGTTCCTAGCTATCCGACCCCTAGCAATCCGGTCCCTAGTAATCCAGGAAGAGATACACCGCCAACACGATCGCCAAATATACTCGATCAACTCGCGCCTTTCGTTATAGATATTCTAAGGCAACAACCTCCACCAACTGACTCTGGCAAGATCACACCAACTGACTCCACACCAACTGACTCTAGAAAGACCAGACCAACCTACCCTGAAGATGAGGATTGTTTTCCGATCTATAACCGTACCGTACCCGATCGCCGCTCGCGCAAAAACAAGCAAAATACTACTTATTGTCGCCCAAACGATCTTGCGATCGAGAGCTTACCCAATCTCACCCCACCTGGAGAACTAGTAAAGCCAAATGAAGTTTCACGGGATACAAAAGGTTTAGAAGTTGTACGTTCAATATTACGCATTCGGCTCTCTCGCGAGGCAAAGGTACAAGAAGTTAAAGATGCTTTAGTAGCTGTAGGGGGTAAAATTTACTCCTCTCGTAATAACAAGCGAAATATTACCGTTCTCTTTGACTCTGTTCCGGGAAGTTTACAGGAATTAGAGCAAAGGGAAAATATCCTGGCAGCACAACCCGCTGTGCTATTTACTGCCCGACAAATCATCTATCCACCACTGAGTCAAGATGATAATTCTAATCTCTTACCGCTACCCCTCATGCTACAAGGAGCTGTAGATAGCAACGGTAATCCTCCAAGACCTTTCAATCCTAGTTATCCCGTTACCCTATTTTTAGGCGATTACTTTTATGAAATTGGGAATCGAGATCTGAATCTAGAAGTTGCTAAGAAGCTATACACTCCTCCAGAAGAACTTGGCGGTCATCATGGTTACCTGGTTTCGGGGTTGATGGCAGCAGGTAGAAATAATAGTAAACTTGAAGGAGTTGTTGGAGTATACCCCGATCCCAAGCCTAGTGTATTGGGAGTTAATCATCGCACCAAAGATTTTGATACTGCTTTGTTGTATGAAATAACAACTGCCAGAGCGAACCCAGGAGCATCCAGCAGATTTGTGCTCAACCTATCGATTGGCAGCAATGGGGACATGCTAGAGAAGGATGCCGTATCACTGGGGGCATATTGGTTAACTGAAATAAGAGATAGAGATTTAGAAGATAAAGTTGTTATTGCCGCTGCGGCTGGAAATAGTTCGCAAGGCGATGTTAGGAAAACTTCCGGTTATACTGCTGCCGCTCTAAGGAACGATCTAAGCCAAGTGTTGAAATCTGAACCTTCACAGCCTTTAAGAAATACTTTAGTTGTAGGTGCCTTAAATGCTCAAGGAGATGGAGATTATACAAGCTACTCAACTATTGGTGGGAATGCAAACGCTATTGTAGATGTCGATCGCACAGTTAATCGTACGGTTCTCTTAACTAGTGGAGATGAATACTGTGCGAAGAAGGGTGGTGGTTGGCCTGCTTTGGCTCCTGGAGATCGCATTGTGTGTTATCCCAAATCGAAGGATGACTCAGGGGCAGGAGGCACTTCCGCTGCCGCACCACAGGTAGCGGGTTTGGCTGCATACATTTGGAATCAAAGCCCTAACTTAAATGCCGTTCAAATCGCAGATCGCATAAGAAGTAGCCAAACAAGATTTCCAGTACTGGCTAGCGATGGCAACTTTGCTAATACAGGAAACTCTCCTAGGTGTTCCAAACAAAAAGCAATCAACGCGACTAGAGCCTTGGGATCTTTAGAAAATGCTTCGTCAAATATTGTTGCTGAATTTGAGCGTCGATTTACTTGTGTCAAGTATGCTCAACTTTCTGGACTCGATCGTGAAAGTGTAAACGTTGCAATTGCGAGATTAGTAGAGCAACTTCAAGCATGCGTTAATCAAAATCGCGTGCAAGGTGTTGACATCTCCAAACTAATAGGAGTGACTGTTAATGCTGGATATCTTGGCAATGCGCCGACGATTGTCATTGGTGCTGGCCCAAAGTCATCATCCGAGTCATTCAATTCTATAGAAGCTCGTCGTACCTATTGTGCCAATCAATCTTAAATAGGAAGCTGCTATGTGGACTTATAGAAGGCTGTCAAGGACTTTACTCAGCTTTTTTCTTGCCTGGCTTGTTGCTTTGACGGCGATTCTCAAGCTGCCGGAAGCGGCATTAAGTTTTGTTGGGGTAAAAGTCTCAGAAACTCGCAGGCAGACGCAGGCAGAACTAGTCGCAGTAAATAGTTATCAAGAAATTGCCGATGTCTATAAACGTCACTTTGTCTGCGTACAACTGTCTGGACTCTACAGATTTAGTCAAGGTGAATTGGCACAGGAGATTAAAAAATTAGCAGAACAACTGCGCCCCTGCGTGCAACAAAATCGCCTCCAAGATGTTGATGTCTCTAAACTAATTGGTGTAATTGTGACAACTGCATCTGTAAATAATGCCTCTGTGATTGTGGTTGGTGCTGGATTAAGGCCAGGGAATTTCCCTGTGCTGCCTGTGGATAGCGATCGCGATGGTTTAAATGATGATGAGGAAAAACGTATAGGTACCGATCCGCAAAATCCAGATACAGATGGTGATGGACTGCGCGATGGCGATGAGATCTTGCTAGGCACGAATCCACTGAAAGCGGATACCGATGGTGGTGGGGTGAAGGACGGCCAAGAAGTAGCTGGGGGAACAGATCCTAAAAATCCTAACGACGATCGTACGCTTTTGGAAGGAAAGGATTGTTCTGCAAACCCAACAAAAAATCCTGATAAGCTATTCGATTTGGGTATCGTCAACCTGAACGTACTCGAAGACTATCGCTGTGCAATGGATTCCTTTCAAAATGCTTTGACCCTATATAGCCAAGAGGGAAACAAAGCAGGCATTGCTCTTACACGCAACAACATCGGTACGGTTGACATGCTCCAGAAAACACCACAACTCGAACAGGCGCGAGCTAATTTTCAGCAAGCCCTGGACATTTACAGGGAAATTGGCGATAAAGCGGGAATCAGTCTAGCGCTATTTAATCTAGGCGCAATTCACGAATATCAAGACAACATCAGCAAAGCGAGGGTGTTTTACACAGAAGCGATCGCGGCAGGTTCGAAAGAACGCGTTGCGAACTATTGTCGGAATAAAATTGCTAGTGAAATCATTAAAATAACCCTCCCTGAAATAACCTGTGAAGGTCCCCTCAGACCAAAAGGGCGGGCAACTACTATCGCTTCTGGAAGGTGATATGCGAAAAAAATACTTTTAGAGGAGAATTTCTCTATGCGATCGCACTTCAACTACTTTGCCCCTGCTACGCTCCTTCTAATCTTAAGTTTTCCTGCCCAGATTGCGGGGATCGATCCGAACTTTCCTGACGCTTTGGTGCAGAACCAAGCCAGTCAAACTCAACAGGAAGCAGAAGCGCTATTTACGCAGGGTATGCAGCAGGCTGGGAAGAGAGAGTATCAGGCAGCCCTTATGACATATCAAAAAGCTTTAGCAATTTATAGAAAAATTGGCGATCGGGTCAATGAGGGAGCAGTTTTACGCCTTATGGGAGAAGCTTATGCCGATCGCGCCGATCGAGATGATTACTCCCAAGCTTTACAACTCTATCAGCAAGCCCTAGATGTACATCAAAAAATTCCTGACAAAAAAGAAATTGGGAAGACGCTCAATGACATTGGCAATGTATATCAAAAGCAAGGTAAGTATCCCGAAGCGCTCGCTCGCTATCAGCGTTCTCTAGATATCTGGCAAGAACTTGGCGATAAGGAAAGGGAGGGGGAAATGCTCAATAATTTTGGTGTAGTTTATCTCAGTCAAGGGCGATATCGCGACGCACTAAAAGCATATGAGCAAGCCAAACTAATTTTCACAATGTTGGGGAAAAAGAAGAATGTAGCAACAGCTCTCGATAACATTGGACTTGTGCGTACCGAATTGGGCCAGTATGACAAAGCGCGAGAAAACTACAGGCAAGCCTTAAAGATTCGTAGAGAAATGGGTGAAAGGAGAGATCAAGGTACAACCCTGCAAAATATTGGTTTCTCTTACACGCAGGAAGCACTGACACCTCCTAGAGCCACTACCGATCTCGACAAGACTCGGCAGGAAAACTATGCAAAAGCCAAGAAAAAGTATAACCAGGCTTTAGTCATTTTTAAGGAAATTAGCGATCGCGAAGGAGAAGCTTTTACGCTCAATAATTTGGGATTTGTCCAAACGCAATTAGGAGAACACGCCCAAGCCCTGAAGTCTCTGGAGCAGGCGCTAGGTATCTTCAAGGAGATTGGCAATCGCCCTGACGAAGCAGATACCCTCGATACTATGGGTACGGTTTACAAAAATCAGGGTCAGTACTCTCAATCCCTGGAGGTTTATCAACAAGGTTTGGCGATCCAGAGAGAGGTTGGTATTCTCCCTAGCGAACGGGTAACTTTGAGTAATATCGGGGATTTGTTCCAACAACAGGGGCAAGTAGAACTGGCGATCGCGTTCTATAAGAAAGCCGTCAACATCACTGAAAAAATTCGCGCAGATATACGAGATCTTTCCCGTGAAGAGCAAGGTGATTACAAGCAGGTTGTGGCAAAGACCTATCGCTCGCTCGCAGATCTCCTATTACAGCAAAATCGAGTGATGGAAGCACTGGAAGTCTTAGATTTACTTAAAGTGCAGGAGCTACAGGACTATCTCAAAAATGTTGAAGGTAACCCTGAAACAGCAAAAGGGATCGAGCTACTGCCTCAGGAGAAAAAGTTAGAGAATATAAAGCTTACTGAACTACTCTCAAATCCAGAGGCAAAGAAAAGTATCGAAGCAATTCGCCAAACCGCTGTCAAACAGCAACCTTACCAAAAACTTCAAAAAAAAGTGCAAAAATTAGGGCAAAATTCAGCCCTATTCTATCCACTAATTTTGGACAAACGACTCGAACTAGTTCTCTTTACCCCAAATTCACCTCCTTTTCATCCCCGCGCTCGAGATATATCTAAAGACAATCTAAAAATAATTATTGAGGGACTTTCGAACGATCTACGCGACCCAGAAAAACCCCTGGAAGAATTGCAGGATGATACTAAGAAACTTTATGAATTATTGATCGCGCCCATTAAAGGCAAACTCGATCTAGAGAAAATCCAAACAATTATCTATGCCCCAGATGGTATGTTGCGTCAGATTCCCATTGCAGCTCTCCATGATGGTAACCAATGGTTGATCGAGCAATTTCGCATCAATTATATTACTGCTATCAGCTTGACAAATATCAAAATGGAATCTTCATCTCGACCACGGATTTTAGCAGGAGCTTATACACAGGGAGGCACTAAAGTAAGGGGTATTGATATGCCTAGCATACCTTCAGCCAGGATTGAGATAGATCATCTGGCGCATCTAAACTTGGGAAACACAACCCAGTCTGTAAATAGTGATTTTAATGTAAAAGCCATCTCCCCAGAGAACATGAATAGCTATGACATCGTGCATCTTGCAACGCATGCTAGTTTTGTTAGTGGTCCATCAGACAATTCTTTCATCCTGCTTGCCGATGGAAATTATATTACCCTTAGTCAAGTGGAGGGTTGGAAAAAAAATTTACCAAATGTCAGTTTGATGGTACTGAGTGCGTGCGAAACAGCACTGGGGGATGGCATTGAGATTATTGGATTTGGCTATCAACTACAAGTGGCTCAAGCTAAGGCCGCGATCGCCACGTTATGGAAAATTTCCGATCCGGATTCACCTAAGCTGATGGATGCTTTTTATACAGAGCTAAAAAATAACCCTAAAATCCCGAAAGCGGAAGCATTGCGCCTAGCGCAAATCAAGCTGATTTCCGATCCCAAATTAAACCTCAGACATCCTTACTTCTGGGCACCATTTATTTTAATTGGTAATGGTTTGTAGCAATTGACTGTCAATCTAACTAACCTTACTTCTATCTGCGTTCCTAATTCCTTCGGCAAGATGGGGTTTTAGAGCTATTGCACTACTTCTTTGCTAACTCATCCAACTTTTTTTGTAATTCCATAACCCGTTGCTCATCTCCTAGAGCCCGATAGTCATCTTGGGCTTGTTGATACGCATGTCTTGCCTCATCCTTGCGAATTAGAGCATTATAAATTTCTCCCAAACTGGCTTGAATGCTAGCTTGGCCTTCGAGGTTATCCCCTACTTTCTCGATAGCAGCTTTGTATTTCTCCAGGGCTAATTCATTTAACCCTACTTTCTGGTAAATTTCTCCTAGCAGTTGGTAAACCGATGCGGTTTGATTTCCCTTCCGCACTAGCTCTTCTAACCTTTCAATTGCCAGAGCATGTAATTTATTACCCCAGTATAAGTATGCTAAGGCTATGGTTTGGGCTTCTTCATCTAACAGTTGCTGCTGTAATCGCTCCGCATCAGCTTTAATTCGTTGTGCTTCTTCATTCTTAAGCAATGTAAAACCAACTGGTTCTTCGCTTCTAGAGGATGCCCCAGTATCAGCAGTGACGAACACCTGATAGTAGCCTGGCTTGAGGGCCTCGCCTGCATACTTCACCTCCGATTGATTTACTATAAATGTCCAGTGTATTTTTTCTCCTCTTCGCACCTCAACTGTGTAATGCTTTGCTCCAACAACGTGATGCCATCTTATTAAGGGCAAAGGGTCGAGAATAGAAGTCTTGCGAGGGCTGATGATATAGGGAATAGTTGGGTTGCCACCCCGTGTTGTAGTCCGTCTACTGTCGGGGGGTACAAGTGTTGGCACTCCCATCGGACAGGCTTCAGGATCGGAAACACGAGAGATTTTTCCAGCTGGCACTTTCCATCGACTTAGATCGCCACACAGCACGATTGCCGACGACTGAGTTCCAAGTTGCAAGAGATCTTTTGAGCTAAGCGGCTGGTTACGACGAGCATTTTGAAAATTATTCCAATTTGGCCGCTTGACCTTAACGTCTCCACTGAGCTGAGTAATGAAATTCAGTCCTTCCACAGTGTCAGCCCAACTGGGCAAAGCAATCCCAGCCAGCGTCAGACCGCACATGGCTCCAGTCAGTAACTGCCATTTGATTTGCGATCGCATCATTTCCCTCCATTATTTAACTTTTTACTGGCAATAAACAACCAGGAATCTTCCTCAGGATTGATTTGTTCTCCTGCCGTTCGCCGCTGTCCAATTAACTTCTGGCACTGCCGCCAATGTGCCATTGCTTCAGGTAGTTTCTGCCGTTCCATTACCTGTGCCAGCAAACATTGCGCTGCTCCTGGATTGCGTATGTATTTGGCAATTTCTGGCCGATCGGCAATCTCAACTGCCTTTTGCAGGAATATACCTGCTTCCTCGTCATGCTCCTTCCCTTGCTCGAACCTCGCCCAACCGTAATTCTTCAGGAGAGAGTACTGAACCTCTTCAGAAACATTTTTTTCTTTGTCAAGCAGAATTCTGCTAACAATGGGATACAGTAAAGTCGTAGCCTCTGGATATTTTTGCTGCCGAATATAGAGACGAGCGAGGTTGTTGTAAGCATCGGGTAGCCCCCCCTTGGCCGCGATCGCGTATTGTTTTTGAGCATTATCAACATCCAGCCATTCTTCGTAGAGGTTACCAAGATTGTAATGCGCGTCGAGATTTTCAGAATTGAAAGCGATCGCTTTTAAATAGTTTTGTTCGGCGTTTTTTAGCTGTTTGTTATCTTGCTGATGCTTCCCTTCGCGGTTATACCATTCGGCGATCGAGGGCTGAAGTAACCACACACCTACAAGCAAAGCCGAGACTACTAAAGTCGAGCCAAGCTTTGCTTCCTCTTGCCAATGGGGAGAGATTCCGAGTTTGCTAAGCAGTTTGTCGGAGCCTTTTTGCCCTGCTTCTGTAAGCTCGTTTTTAGCTTGCAGCAAAGCTAAAACACTAGGGAAGGTAATGGCTATAGCCTCAAACAAACCCGAACCGCCACTGAGAAAGCGAGTGGCCAGCGTGCCTAGCAATCCCAAGTTGACCGCCCATGCTGTAATTCTCAATCCTCTGAGTACCCAGTCATGCCGATCCAAAGGATGAAGTTCCCCTACCTTCTCTAAGTGCCACCACCAGGCTTCAGGAGGAATTGGTAAACTCGCCCTGTACTCATCCAAGTTTAGGACTTCAGTGACTCTGTAAGCTTGTTGCTTCAAACGCGTGTCTAATTCCTTAATCTCAGATAGGATGTCAACTGGCACTTGATGCTCTAATTCCATTTGCTTCTGAAGTGCATCTCTAGCTAAGAGCATCTCCAGGGCTCGTTCGTTATCGATCGGAGTTTTGGGGAGAACAAGGCAATCCAAAGATATTTTGTAACGCTCTAGAGCATTTTGAAGAGGATTGGGAATGGGTGAATGAGGATGCACATCCATATCTTTGCTCTCAGCAATAGTATATTGCTCATCAGTTGTTAGCCAAATTTACTTGCATTGAGCGATCGGTTGGTCGGCAATTTCCTTGAGTTCATTGGCTATTAGTAACTCTTTCCATGCAGTAATAGCATCTGAATTATTTGGTTGGGAAGCTCTTAGCTCGGCCAAAGACTCCAAACTATCGAACCAAATTCCCTCATTAGCATAGGTACTAGCTCTTTCTAAAGGATTCATGCGATCGATCTGGTCAATCAAATTTGAGCTTAGTTTAATGCGTCGAACTAGTCCTTTTGCGCGATTCCTGCCTACTGCAAACTCCCAAGCATAGTTGCTATCAACATCTAACGGTGGAGAATTTGGAGGTAAACTAAAACGAAAAATGCCAGAAGAAGTGCAGGCAATTGGGAAGATTGTTCTAAAAACTCTTCTTTCAAGATCGCCTGATGTGCTGGCACTATAAAGTGTAAAAATTACATTTCCTGACGTTATAGGGACATTGATAAAGAAGGTCGGTCGGTCAGATCCCGTTAAAGGAAAATGATTCAATTTACCTTCCGTATCTACCGGCAATAGTGGAGCCAGACACTGGGATCCTTTGCAATCTCCACTACGTGACAAAGCACCTACAGTGTGTCTTGGTGCTCCAATGTTTTTAGGCGGTCTATATACGACCTTCTGACCTTTGGCTAAACCTTTGGTTTGAGCATTGACTGCGATCGCCGGAAGGCTAGGAGCGATAGGGTACATCAGTGAGAGCAGAACTGCTGATAGATAGAGATTGCCAAGTATCATGCAAGCACTTCCCGACTACTAAGTTTTTTTGAACTTGGGCAGAAAAAATATCCTTTAACCCTAACTAAGTGCGATTAAATTATTCACTGAACTTTATGCTGAAAAAAATTCAATCGAATAGGCTAGAATGACCATTCTTCGTCTTAACTATTTTTCGACGGAATAACCTGCCGAATGTAGGATTTATAGCAGAATATCTATATATTTACTATATCTAAATTACTATATTTAAACAATAATTCTAATTCCAACTAAGTATATCTAGAATATTAGTAAAAATTATTAAGATCTCTCGGCTTTGGGCTTAAAAAGCTTTAGAGTTTGAATTAGTCAGTTTAAGCTTTAATCCGCTAGTAGCAAAAGGTGGTGGCAGAGTGAGGTTTTCTAGAAGGTTTTTCAATGCGGTTGTTGCGTTTTTGCTTGCCTTTTCGATGAT
Organism: Rhizobium sp. Q54; assembly: GCA_943367755.1. Lineage (GTDB taxonomy): Bacteria > Cyanobacteriota > Cyanobacteriia > Pseudanabaenales > Pseudanabaenaceae > PCC-6802. The sequence continues at coordinate 15,856 of CALRKB020000071.1, forward strand.
TTTTGCCACTAATGCTAAGCTTCCTGAAGCGGCATTTAGTTTTGCCTATTCGTCTCTCTCGTCATGGGGTAAACCGAAACCAGACCTGGTGGCACTGAGCAGTTCTGAGTCTCAGGTATTTAATCGCTACATCAATAGTTTTGTTTGCCACGCTGTTAGAGGTATAGCAGGTAAATCACAAGAAGAAATTAGAAATACCATTGCAGAACTAGCAAAAGAACTGGAGCAATCCAGCTGCTACAAGCAAAATCGAGATCGCATTGGATATGTTGACTTCAAGAAACTAGTTGGAGTTACATACACTACTGAAGAAAACGTTCTAGTTATGGGAATTGGTTTTACAGGTAAGCAGCCAATCAATAACCCTAACCAAGCTAACAACTCCAATAACCCTAACCAAACTGATAATGAAGAAATAGCCAATAATGGTTTTGTCCCATTCCATAAGGGGGTTGTCAATTTCCTCGTAAAAAACGCAGATAAGAACGATTTTTCCGTGCCTTTACTAGACAATGGCAACTTCTTATTAAGGGAAAATGAAATAAAAGAATATTCGCTTGGGAAACTTGGAAAGCTTGTCATTGCTACCAAGGGTAATATGAACTTACCTGAAAGGATAAGCTTGAGTGGCAACAAGGTCACAGCCAATGCAGGATTCAGGATCGCCCACGATCTTGAAGATGTGAAGATTCCCGCACATTTAAATATCAGTTTTCAGAGTGAGGTTTCGGACAATGGCTTTCTGGGCGAACAGCCAAAACTGGGTAGTGTTGAGCTAACCTTTGAAGGTTTGTTGCTTAAGGGAGTTCCTCAATATCTCAAAGAAACAAAGCTTATCCAGGATATAGGTTTTGACTTGAAGACATATAACAACAATGATAGAAAGGCAACTATAAGCAAGGAATTTGCGATTTCATCAAATAAGCAAGATGAAGTTGTCAATCAGCTTAGAGATAATGAAAAAGAGCTTCAAAAGATTCAAGCACAAATTACACTCCCAAATGCCAAAACTCAACTCAAAGAGATTCTTAACAAAAAAGCCGATCTTCTAGATCAAATACCTATTCTGAGCCAGAATTTTAACTGTGCGCCTGAGTTTACTCGAGATGTTAAGTTTTCGATTTTTGAAAGGAAAGCATCAACTAGCGGGGGCAATGGTTCTGCTAGTGCTGGTATTGGAGTAAGCGGAAATGTGTATCTTAACATTAGTGAGGCAAAATGTAGTATTTCTCTTTTCCCGACTTTCCGTGGTGAATCATCAATCTATGCCGATCTAACTATTGAATCAAATGGATTCGTCGGTGCTCGTGCTGATGCCACAGGAAGCTATGGTATTGAATTCAAGAACCCAAAAACGGGAGGTAAGACATTTACGCCAAAGATTGACAAAGATGAGTTCGATGCTTTTAAAGGCATTGTGCTCAAGATGATGGAAGAAGTTGAGAATAACTCTGAAATGCTTAATGCCTTTTTAGCGCAGGTTGACTCCAAATATATTGAGCCGATAATTAGCGACATTGAGGATGCCTTCATTGGCAGTGACGCAAATCCACATAGTGTTTCTAAGCTTTGTGCACTTCTTGATTACATTCCCAACCCTGATTCTCATCGTATCCTACCCTCTCGAAACGACTTAAAGGAAGTGTGTTGGGCTGCAAGCGATTCCAACAAGCCCCTAAAACCCATAAAAGAGGTGCAAGAGTCATTAGAGAAATTTCTGCTTCCAGAACCGCAACTGCCGTCAGTACCATCTGAAATATGTGATCCTCTGGGGGATTTACCTTCTTGTGCAAGTGAAGAGAGGTGTGATCCTACGGGAATTGCGGGGGTAATTACAGGTGAAGACTGTTATACAGCCGAATTTCCTCCAGGCTGTGGAGCCGCGCGGGAAACTGCGCAGAAAATTAATGACAGAATCAATAACACCTGTAATGAAAGTCGACAACAAATTAACAATGCGATAAATGATCGCAATGCTAAACTACAAGAATGGGAACAGAAAAATAGCAAGATTAGAGCAGATTGGGAACAGAAAAGGGATCAGATCGAAGCAAAGTTTGCTAGTGATTTAAAGAATTGGGAGGAGCAGCTTAAACGTTGGACTAAATACCGTGAACCATCTGAGATTCGCCGCATTGCGAAAAGCTTTGTAATAGAAAATATCTTGCGTAGTCCAATAGATCATAAAGCTGTGGCAACGAAGCTACTAGACTGGTCTTGGAAAGTTGTGCAAGGTACCCAGGATGTAAACGATTTTGTGGATATGACAAACGATTTTTTAAACGTCCTGCCTAGAGATTTAACCTTGAGCCTAAAAGGAACATCTAGAATTGCAGTTCAAACTAAAGCCAATTTTATTAATACTAGACCAAAAATTAAAACTGAGTCGGCATTTGGTTTTAAAGATGGGAAGCCTGCTCTAAAGGTAAAATTCGCAGCATATAAGAATGATAATGAAAATCCCAAAGAAGGTTATGTTGGTGGAAATGATTTATCGGGTTATGCGTTAAGAATGTATGCAGACACACAACTTTTCTTTGGAGACAAAATTCTTGCATCTCACAAACTGAAAGACATTGACTGGAGCGCAGACAAAATTCGCTTTAGTGAAAAAATATCAAAAGATGAAACGGTGATCTTAAACGATACTGTTTCTTTTGAATTCAAAAAGTAATCGTACAAAGTTAGATTCAGATCATGACATCAACAATAGTTAGAAAGACCAGTGAGAGTATTGGAAAAGCTGCTTGGATTCAAGTGCTTATGGGACTTGGAGCATTGCTTTTGATTGGCTGTATGTTCAGCACTTATCTGATTTTGCCGTCTGATTTATCAGTTGGATCATTTACACTTCAAGGGTCTAATCACTCTTCCGAAATTCGCCAAGAAGTAAGTTCTTGGACTCATGATTATCAAGATCTATCCGAGGGACGTTCTCGCTACATAGCTTTCCAAGATCTCAAGACAATTCTCAAGCACCATGAAGACGCTCCACGGGTAATTCAAGAAAATGGATTATTGAAGCAAGAGAAAAACAATAAATTACTTTCAGTTATACTTGGTGCGCTGTCTTCTCACGGTAGTCCTGAATCTCAGCAGGTATTGAGTAATGCTTTGCAAGCATATCGCGACAATGAGGAGAAAGCTATGCTTGTTTTACCACAGATTCTGCTGCTTGAAAGCCCACAAAGTTTTTTGTTTAACGAACTACAGACATTCATCCGTAAAAGCCAATCTGAGACGTTACATGAAAATGGTGAATTAGTTCTAGCTGGTTTATGGCAACGAGCTAATCAGACAAACGTAGACTTGGCTCAAAAAATCTCCCAGTGGTTGATAGTAAAGAAAGCTGCCCTGTCAGGAAACACAGAATCTTTAGCGCATTTTCTAGATTTGCTCGGTAACACAGCTAATGAAGCATTCATCGACGATATTTTGCAAGCCCTCGTCCATGAAAAGCCTGAGGTGCGCGAACGTGCGGTTTTTTCACTTCGACTTTTCAAGGACGAGAGAGCTGTGAGTGCTCTGAAGCACCAGATTTTGGTTGAACAGAACTCAGAAGTTAGAAATAAGGCAAAGGATGCTTTGAGCTATTTTCGCTCATATTCATAATTACTTGAAAGGTAGTAGTATGGATGAAAGGACGCGTTAGTGAATAAGTAATCCTTTCTTTTTTTTGCCTACTATCAATCAAATACTGCCATTCTTATCGCGAGTTTTACTCAAAAGAAATTATCATATCGAGTAAGAGCCTTGCAATAAATTGCTGGTTGAAAGCTTAAACCATTTTAAAAAGACTGCTTGTAAGCTTCTCTTAGTCCTCTTTAGATGACTTTAGCTTTGAGCCAGGAAGATATCCCTAGGAGAATCAGCTCTCGTTGAGATAACAGTTAAGTGATTTTCTGGTCTAATTTTTTAGCCTCTCGCCTTGTCCCTAGCCAGGAAATATAAGCATTGGTTTGGAACTATTGCCTAACATTTATGCGTTAGAATGCGACACAAGCCTTATCATTACTCGATCGAGGAGCGATGCTGTCATGCAAATCACCAAAGAGCGGCTCTACTCCCTAGAGGAATACCTAGCTTTAGAAGAGGCTGCGGACTATAAAAGCGAATATATCGACGGTCGCATTATTCCTATGGCAGGTGGATCGACAAACCATAACCAGATCGCAGTTAACTTCAGCACCGAACTGAATTTTGCCTTTAAAAAACTAGATTATCTAGTTTTCATGAGCGACGTTCGCTTGTGGATACCCAAAAACCGTATTTACACTTACCCCGATATCGCGATCGTAGTAGGGAAGCCAGAATATTACAACAACCGCACCGATACAATAACAAACCCCAAAGTAATTATTGAGGTCCTGTCAGACTCAACGAAAGGATACGACCGCGAGGGCAAATTTGAAACCTATCGCACATTACCTTCCTTTGTGGAATACTTACTAATTGACCAAAGCCGAATTCACATCGAACAGTTTTCCAAAATAGGCAACAAGCGATGGTCCTTGCAAGAGTATGACGAAGAAGATGAAGCAGTTAAACTCACTTCGGTGCCATTTCAAGTTTCCATAACAGATATATACAACAAAGTAACATTTGAAACAGTAAGTCAAGAAAACGAGGCGATCGGCGAATAGCACCGCTGAACTCGGTCACATACCGCCGTTCTTATCGCAAGGCTCACCCAAAAGCACAGTGCCACACCCCCCCGAAGGCACAATTCGCGTACCCGCCTGCACAAAATCAACCGTAAAGTCCTTGTAAATATCGTCGATGCGATCCGCTCTAGGCTTATTCTCCCGCCCCTTAGCAATCAACCCAGGATCGACAGGCTGGCGATTAAGCGCAGATTGAATATTAGCTGCTTCAGCCTTCGACAGAAAGTGCACCATCTGCATCCCACAACTATTTGTCTGGCTTAGTTGCGGATCGATACAGTAACTGTTTCCCTGAGCGCGTCCGCGTCCGTGAATGCCAACCACCCTACCATCCACATTAAACACAGGGCCCCCACTCATCCCCGGGCGCGTTGCATTCGTATAAAGCAAACTGTAACCCCCATCAGGGAAAGGCGAACTAGCCGCTTGCTTCAGATTGCCAGACGAAGTTACCCGCTCCCGCCGAGCACTATTATTTTCAGGATTGGGCCACCCAGAAACAAATAAGCCCGCATCTAAAGGCAAGATATTAGTATCGTTAATTGATGCCACAGGATAATCGTGATCACTCTCAAACTTAACAAGCGCCAGGTCAAATCCTTCGATCATCTCGCCTAGCCGCCCCTTCTCTGCACCAAAGAGGATAACATTGCCACTAGATCCTTTGTTTTCGATGAAATGCACATCCCCGTCACTGGTACGAATTCCATATAGGACTTCTTTCGTACGAACAACGTGTAAAGCCGTAAGCACGTAGTAAGTTTTACCATTGCGACCAATCATTACTCCAGAGCCAGGGTTCCATTCCTTACGCGCTTCGATATCCCCCTTTTGCAATCCCTGTCCAATCACCACCGTGGTTTGTGACGCTATATCATCCACTTCTTCGGTGGTTAGAGCCAGAGCAGGTAAAGTAGAGATCGTGACTGCGATCGCAGAACATACACTTCCAAGACAAGCAAACAGACGATTAGAGAAAACCATAGTCTTTTTTATCTAACGAAGGCTAAGAAGTTGCCGAAAATTGGAAATTGGAATTGCCCAGCTCAAAGATTGCATTTGCTCGAATAATTGCTGTGAAGGTCTCGTTCCATCTATAAAGAGATACCCCCCAACTCCCTGCAAAGAGTACTTTAGCTTGCCGTTAATGCCAACTAATTCTCCCCTTTGGTTCAAAACGGGGCCTCCACTCATACCATCGCTAATTTCATTGGTATAACCCAGACCATAGCCCTCCCGTAAAGACTGGGAAGGCAGCATACCGACTGCCCCAACAGTTAAGCGAAATGCTCTTAGCCCCCAATTATGGGTGGACTCTACAGTATTTGAATTTTTAGGGAAATAATAATTGGGAAATCCAGCAGCATAAAGGCGATCGCCCAAAGAGAGCGCATTAGAATTTCCTAAAACTACTACTTGATAATTACTCTTACTACTGAACTGAACTATGGCTAAATCTGCCTCGCCAAACCGAAACCCTTGCTCCCATATTCCAGAGTGTATTGTCCCATCTACGGTGAGAATTTTGTAATCTTTAGCTCTACTATTTGCTACTACATGCTCGTTGGTTAGAACTGTATAAGTCTGTCCGTGACGCCCAACAATCACGCCAGAACCACCTCCGCCTTCTGCAATAATTCTTACAGTTACCTGACTCGCGATCTCTTCAGATGCTTGGACGTTGGGTATGCGATCTGCAACTACAGGATTTGTAACGCGATAGTTCGATGGAGTTGGTTGGTTTGGTAATTGGCAACGGTTTGTTTTAGCAGGTTGCAAACTAACTGCATAAAAGCCAATCGACGATAACAATGGAAGTATTAGAGTCAATAAAGTTGAGCTCACGACATCCTCTTTAACACATATGGATAGAGCAAGCCAAGGAGAAAATGTTTTCTCCCTGGATTTGGGTAACGACTAAACAGCTTCCAGTTAACTATAAATTAAATACCACCGTTTTGGCTGGGGCGAGTTAAGGAACTCGGTTGTCCTATCGGTTGCTTGACTGGACTACTTTGATTGGGTTTGGGCGAAGATACTGAAGGGCTAGTAGTCCCAGCGGAGATCGCTGCATCTACTAACTCTCCTAGGTTCACGTAGGATTGCCCACCAGACTCCTGAATAGGAACCCCACTAGTGCCTTTTGTAGTAACAAAGTTTACTAACTTTGCCATTACCTGATTTGGGGTTGCCTCATTTTCACTGTTAAGCGTCCAGAGAACATTGCTACTGTTGCACCCCGATGAAGTGTTGTTGACATAGCAAAGTACCGTATAACCATTTATCCGACCAAATGTAAGCCACAGGTTACTAAGTTGACCTCCTACATTGTTCACCGCGATATTCAACCTGTTTGTCACCTCGTGGCAGCGACGTTCGGGTGTGTAACCTGCTCCTGCAAACTCTTCAGTTCTCCAGTTCAGTAAAGCACCCACAGTTTTACTTCCATCTGGCAGCACAGCAAAGGTGGCAAACGGCGAACCACTGGGATCGCTAAGCAGTTGCTTGCACTCAAAACTAGTGCCAGCAGGCGCTGCAAAGCTAACATCTGTTGCCATCAGCGAAACTTGAGTAGCTACCAACCCCGCAACAGCAACCTTCAATACTTTATTCAAACTCATGGTTCAAAATCTCCAAAACGGATCGAGTTAAAATTTTGGGTGGTGGGTCATATTAGGGCGATAGCTAGTTCTCAGTTGTAGCGATGGATAAAAAAGCAGGCTTCGTAAATTAACCCTAACGATCCTGATTTCACATCAATATCAATAGGATACCTAGCTTTACCTAGCTTAATATCGCGACAATTTTAGTAGACAAGCTTATTCATAGAACCATCCCCCCCTATAATAACCCGATCATCAGCAATGGAACAATATTAGAAAGCGATCGAATTGTTAAAAGTTATATTTTTCACGTCGTAACAAGTCATTATTTTTCGATAATTCCACTCAAGCCAAGCTTGCTTTTCTAGTAGTCTCTCAGCAGATTCCTTTTCGTACAGCGGTACGCATCCTGAAAGGAATCACTCTTGCACTTCAACTTATAAAGTACACCGACACATCTTATGGATTATCGCGCAACCAGCCTTCCAGATCGGCATCGCTGGCAAAGTCCAGCAGTGCCTCAGTCAAATTTTCTAGTTGAGGCATGGCTAATGATTCAATCTGTGACTTCATTTCAGGCGATATCTGCCCAAATTTACGCGATAGCTGACGTAGAATAGATTCTTGTTTGCCTTCCTGTTTGCCTTCTTGCTTAGCTTCCTGATAAACACGGGTGTGTTTTAGAGGCACTGGTTCCGCCGCATGGGACAGAAAAACCTTTACTGCATATAATTTAGAGCGATCAGGAGTTACAACAATCTAAATTCAGTTGCGTGATGGATTTTTTCTCACATCCATGTCCTTGCTGTGGTAACAATGAGATTCGCCCCCAC
>CALRKB020000072.1:0-23746 GCA_943367755.1 Rhizobium sp. Q54
CTTGGCAAACATCCTGAGATGCTAAATTCTGAAATACGATCGTGGCATTTGGTGCTGCATATTGCTCACAGGCGATCGCGATTTCAAGCGTAGATGACACATCCAAATTGCTATCAATGAATACTAGTGACCAACATCGGTGTAGATTAGTACCCAGCTCTGCAATGATCGCCCTGCTGACAGATCCAGGGACTAAAGTTACTTGAGCGATCGTACCAAATACCTCTTTGGCAGAATTGATCGATGCTGTAATTCCTTGGAGAATTTCTCTGTTTCCCAATATTGGATCGAGTACGTCTAATTCTAAACCCGCGATCGCCATATGACACAATGACCATCCCATCTGCGCCCCGATCGCTAATCCTTGCTTACCCTTATATTTGAGTGCAATATTATAGAGAATCAGCGCCTCATCTCGGCTGAGCAGTGGCATATCAGGGTAACGCCGATCGACATACTGATTGTGTTGGTATAACCGATTGTTTATACTGGAATTGCGAATTATGATATTTGGCAGACAAGGATCTGGACAAATAAGATCGAGGCATTGGGAGACATAGTCCCCTAGAGGTAAAGAAAAGTCCTTGGCTCGATTTTGAAGGGCAACAGCTCTTTCTCGTTGCTGTTTAAAATCTGGATAGCGCGCGATCGCCTTTACTATACCGCCTGAGGTTGTAGATAGTTGTAGCTTATCATTTTTATCTATTCCTCCCGCAATATGTAAGATTCCGATCGGAATGTGAGGTAAATAAGGCTCAACCAAAAGATATCGCTCGCAATCCAAGAGTGGTAGGGCGTGGGTACATAGCCAGTTGCACCATGCGGGTAGCAGTTCTGTGTGCTTCAATAAATCGCGATCGTAAACAGCAAGATTGAGTGCGAATTGATCGGTCATGACATTGGCACAGTTCTGCAAACCTAGATTGAGTAGTTCACGCCAAACTTGCCAATGGGGTGCATCTTTATGTAGGGCAAAGACTCCTGCATTTAGCATGGGATATGTACCTAGTTTCTCAGCGACGCGATCGCCAAAAAAAGATTTGTAGCGATTGGCCGTCCAAGTATAGAACTTTAAACGACCGCTGTATTGCCATGTACTTGAGCGATCTAGCTCAGGTACGATTGCTAAGCCTTTCCGCATAGCACCCTGGATAAATAACTCAATCGCATGCCAGTCCTGTATCCAAGCATCAGCATCGATCCAGAGATAAATATCGAAATTGGGAAAATATTCGCGCAAAAAGGGGCGCGCCAGTAAACCTTTTAAGTACTCTGGCGATGCATCTCTAGTAGGGAAATCAAAATCCCACTTAGGTTGCTCGATCGAGTTGACTCGCGATCGCATCCACTCTAACTGCTCAGCTGTACAGCCAAGATCGAAAAATCCAATCGCAATACTTTCTCCCTGAGGCCGATCGCGGATAGAGAGAATTGCACCCTGCACCAGGTCAAAATATTTAGTGTCGGCAGCTAAGATTATGATTGTGTTCATAACCCGCCACCCCAAATTATCGGCTTAATTAAACTTAGAATGCGATTTACCTGCTTTTCCCATGTCAATTCTTGCATAAATACAGCTGCTGCCTTACCTTTACACTTAGCTTCCTCGCGATTCGCATATATGTATTCCAGAGTTTCAACTACGTCCTCAATATCAGATTCACCCCAATCCTCTACACTACTAAAGTGAGGGTGCGACCTTACAGGCTTTTGGTTGTTTAAAGGATAACAATGGGAATCGTTAATCAAATCTAAATGTCCTGTATTCGCTGATAGAATAGCAGGCACACCACAGGCAAGACATTCCATTGCAACCAGATTAGTACCGCCCTCGCAGCGATTAGGGAATAGAGCAACATCTGCTTCACGCATAATTTGAGGAGCAATATGATTGGGAATTAGCCCCAGATCGATAAATGATTCGGCTGGCAGACCATTTTCGAGCAACCATATCTCGATTTCAAGTTTTCCCTTAGTTCCAACAGTGGGAACTCCGACAACATGCCCATTTCGATCTATACCCACCATAAATTCAGGCCAGAAATTATGCCATGCCGTTAGCAAAAGTGCATCGGGATGACGAGCTTGAAAGATCCGAAAAGCCGCCACCACAATATCTTGAGCCTTGCGGTATTCAAGTTTGCCACCAGAGAATATCAGAAAGCGATCGCCAAATAAATTTGAACGCGGTGCTGGGTGAAAGATGGTTGGATCGATACCCTGAATGACGTGACTGATATTGGTAAGTCCATAACTGCTTAATTTGTCAGCATTCCATTTCGATCCTGCCAAAATCAGATCGTACGATCTTGCTGTATTAATTGCCTCTGGATAGAAATGCGCACCCTCAAAGAAAATATAACCAATGTTATGCTTCCCTCGTATTTGGGGTTGTTTACTCTTAAGAGTCAAATTATCCAGGGCATGCAAGATTGGAATATCAATATAGATCGATCTGCCTGGATTTTGGGCAATGATTTGTTGTATTTCCTGTTGCTTGGCGATCGCTGGCTCAAGTAGCTTTTGCTGTAATGGATTGCAGAATCCCTCACTTCGAAATGGTTCAACTAATAAACAAGGTTCAAACTCTTCGGTTTTCAGCATCTGCAATGCCAGATTTAATCCGAAAATACCCCATCCAATTGGTGCACCTATCGACCAACCAATGCCAACTTCAGTTTTACCTTGCAGTTGGGATGGGACTAGCTGCGGATCCTGTGGTGACTGTGGTTGATGGACAGATGGCAAAGCTTTTAGCTCCCCAACAATTCTGTCGATAATTTGTGCCCAATTGTCGCGCTGCTGCTGACGGAATAAGCGCATGGTGGGATACCAGGGACTATCTTCGCGATCCAACATCCAACGCCAATCCGAGACAAAAGGTAGCATAACCCACGTCGGTTTACCTAATGCCCCTGCCAGGTGGGCGACGGCAGTATCAACTGAGATAACTAGGTCTAGATGCTCTATGATCGCAGCCGTATCGGCGAAATCGTGCAAGCGATCGCTTAGATCGTAGAAATTATTAGGATATTGCAGGAGTAATCGATCGAATATTTCGCGATCCTGTGTGCTGATCTCCTTTTGCAAACTGTAGAAACTAATCTTAGGTATATCGAAAAGTGGTTTTAATTTAGCGATCGGACAAGAGCGATCGCGTGAGGTTGCATGATCGGGCTTACTCGCACAGACAAAACCAACTTTAAATTGATTTGGGGAATTGAAGATATCGAGATTGAGATTTGCCTTAGCTTGAGATGGCACTGATAGATAAGGCACCTGTGCAGGTATAGTTTCTAGTGTTGTACCAAAAACATGCGGTAGGCTCATCAGTGGAATACAAAAATCTCTTTTACGCATAGGAGTTTTAGGTTTGGCAATATTTACTCCCTCAATCTCACTAAACAAACGCTTCAGTGATTCGGGACAGTCGATAATAATATTTCCACCCCTAGCCACAATCAAAGGTATATAGCGACTGAACTGGATAGCATCGCCCAAACCTTGTTCGCAGTATACTAATAAGGTTCTATCTAGCAAGTCTTCTCCATCCCATAGTGAGAAAGGAGGCAAGGGATTACCTTGTTGAAATGCCTTACTTTGCCACCGCCATTCGTATTCGATAAATCCTTGCTTGAGATCTCCTAGTGTCAGCAATGCTAGCCCTAGATTTTTGTGAGCGTCAACTAAGTCTGGGTCTAATGCTATGGCTTGGCGGTAGTGTGCGATCGCGCTTTCCATCTGGCCCAGGAGACTATGACAGTAGCCTAAATTAGAATGGGCTTCGGCATTATGTGGATTAATCTCTAGGGCTTTTTGGATAGATTCGACTCCTTTTTTTAGGCGATCGCTTTGTATATCTATCACACCTAGCATATGCCAAGCTTCATCATGATGCGGTTGATGCCGAATTAGCCTAAGGTATAGTGTTTGTGCCTCTTTAAGTTCTTTAGCAAGATGATGTTTTCTTGCATCAGCAAATAAGTTATCGAGATCGGGAACCTCAGTCATTTGTATCAATGTATTGGCATCGAGGTTCCCACTATCCCTAGCGACTAAACTACTCAAAGCCACAAATACTCTGTCGATTGCGCTTTCCCAATTATCGATTTGTGATTGGCGAAATAAACGCATGGTGGGATACCAGGGACTATCTTCCCGTTCTAACAACCATCGCCAATCAGGAGCAAAGGGTAGAAGCACCCACACCGGTTTGCCTAATGCGCCTGCCAGGTGCGCTACAGAAGTGTCAACGGTAATTATTAGATCTAGATGATTGATGATTGCTGCTGTATCTGCGAAGTCGCCCAGATAATTGCTCAGATCGGTTAACTTAAGATGGTGCTGTGATATTAGCTGCCGATCCGCATCACTGATCTCCTTTTGCAGACCATAGAAATAGATATCTGGCAAATCGAAAAGGGGCAAGAGAGAAGTCAGATGGCAAGAACGCTTAGGCGCAGTTGAGTGAGTTTGCTTACTAGCCCAAACTAGACCTACTTTTAGCTGTGCTTGGCGATTGCCAATCTTTTGGATCGCCTCTAGATTGATATCTTCAGCAATAGACAAGTATGGAACTGTTGCTGGAATTGTTTCTAAGGTGGTACCAAGGAGATATGGTAAGCTGAGAAGCGATATGCGCACATTAAACTGTGGTAGAGGTAAATTCCTGGGCGCGAGGTGCAGGCCGCAGATATTACTAAACAGGCGATTAAGTGATGATTGGCAGTCAAAAATAAGTTTGCAATTCTGTCCAGCTCTAGCTTTAATCTGTGGAATGTAGCGGATAAATTGAATCAAATCGCCAAAACCTTGTTCTCCGAATACCAACAATGTACGCCCCTCTAGATCGTTCCCATCCCACAGTGGATGTGGGAAGAAGTGCGGTGAACTCTTATCTAGTCCACTACGCTGGGAGCGCCACTCATATTCTACTAGCCCTTCAGCATAATTACCCGATATCAGTAAAGCCAGTCCCAGATTCATATGTGCTTCGACATAATTGGGATGGCAGGTAATTGCCTGTTTAAAAGTGGCGATCGCAGGCTCGACTTGATTTAACTCAAGATAGACAAATCCCAACCAATTCAGTGCATTAGAAGAGGTAGGTTCAACAGCGATCGCATGTTGAAATTCGATAATGGCCTTTTCATACTGGTGTAAATTCGAATAGATATTTCCTAGCGCAATATAAGCATCGGTGTAATTGGGATTTAGCTCAATGACCTTTTGATAAGTGGCGATCGCTTCTTCTGTATTCTCCTGAGTTTGATAGATATAGCCAAGATTATAGAGGGCCAGTTCGCTGTTTGGTTCGATTTTCAGAGCAGTTTGGCAACACTCAATGGCATCATATAATTGCCCATCATTACTTAGGGCTACAGCTAAATTGCAAAGAGTCAGCACATTTTGAGGATTGATTTCTAAGCACTTTCGATAACTAGCGATCGCCTCTGCAATTTTGCCTTCCTTATACATTACAACTCCCAAATTGCCATATACTTCAGCACGTTGCGGGGCAACCGAAATTGCCTGTTGATAATGAATAGAGGCTTGAGAGAAATTGTTTTGCTGGCCAAACAGAACACCCAAACTGAAAAGAGCATCATAATAAGCTGGTTTGTGGGCGATCGCCTGTTGATAGCAAGCGATCGCCTCCTCTGTTCTACTTTGCTGCTTAAAGATATCTCCTAGTTTTTTATGAGCTTCGGCATGATCTCTCTTGAGCGCGATTGTACGATGGAATTTATCAATAGCTTCCTCAGAATTTCCTTGCCGCCAAGCAACAACCCCAGCTAAATAAAGCGCATTGAAGTTATCAGGTTGTTGTTGCAAAATTTGTTGATAGATCGGAGCGGCATCGCTCAGCCTGCCTGCTTGTTGGTTTGCGATCGCACTTTGGAGCAATGCATCGAAATCCAATTGCGGTATGATATCTCTTGGCCTAAAGTTCTTCACAGCCTCGGCCACGCCCTCGAGCGTGTCTGCCCAATCATCGTTCCGCTTTTGGCGAAACAAACGCATGGTAGGATACCAGGGACTATCCTCGCGATCTAGCATCCAGCGCCAATCCGGCGAGAAAGGTAAAATTACCCAGACCGGTTTTCCCATTGCTCCAGCGAGATGTGCGACAGCAGTATCAATGGAAATCACTAAATCCATTTGGGCAATTATAGAAGCGGTATCGGCGAAGTTATCAATGCGATCTCGTAAATCGACGATCTGTTCAGCCATACTTTCGAATAGCTCTATCTCTTCCGCAGGAATCTCTTTTTGCAGGCTATAGAATATTGCTTGTCTATCTATACAATCTATAAGATGACAAAAAAGTGGCAAGGGACAGGAGCGCTTACGAATATTTGAATTAGAACTACAGGTTGCCCAAACTATACCTATGCGCAGTCGATTCGGTGTAGATTTCGCTAACTCACCTAGCTCAACAGAGTGATCGCTGGGATTAAACAGATAAGGAATTGTGGAGGGAATACTGTTGAGGTTAGTGCCTAAAATGCGTGGCAAGCTCAGCAGAGGGACACACAGATCGAAGTGTGGCATGGATTGCTTACTATCAACTAAGCTTATACCAGATATCTGGCTTAATAGAGCCGTGAGAGATTCTGGGCAATCAAACAAAATTCTGCCATGCTCACCTCCTAGTTCTTTGACTAAGGGTATGTAGCGAATAAATTGAATGGTGTCGCCAAGCCCCTGCTCGGCATAGACCAACAATGTTTGACCTGAGAAGTTACTACCATCCCATAGTGGTTGCGAAGGCTGTAAATAATTTGGAATAGGATTTAGGATATCTGTACTGCGCCAACGCCACTCATATTCAAGGAATCCTTCTTGATATTCTCCTTTCAGAAGCAGAGCAAGACTCAGGTTGACATGGGCATTAGCATATTCGGGATTGTGGAGAATCGATCGCCTGAAGCAATCAATTGCCAAATCTAACTGATGCCATTCCAGATGGATAACTCCTAGTCGACCATGGGAGAACGCGTAGGTGGGCTCTATCTCTATGGCGCGCTGAAAGCAAGCAAATGCTCTATCCAGGTCATGCTGGGCAAAAAATATATCACCCAATCGGTTGTAAGGATTGATTTGATTTGGATCGATGTCTATGGCTTTTTCGTAGCTTTCTCTAGCGGCACGATCGTTACCCTTTGCCTGCAAAGCTTTACCTAAATTCAACTGAATGGTGAAATTAACGGGATTAAGCTGTAAAGACTTTTGATAATGCGCGATCGCTTCATCGAGTTTTCCTTCTCCATGCAGCACCGTACCTAAATTACCCCAGGCATCGGCACGATTGCTTTGCAGTGCAATCGCCTGACGGTAGTACCTAGCTGCCTCTGCCATATTTCCTGCTTGCCAAAAACTGTTACCCAATTCAAATTCACTGTTAGGATCGTGCTCTCTCTGCTCCTCTAAAATTTCTGCAAAAAGGTCATACATGTCCTCAGCTAGCTTGGTGGGATTCCACAATGGTGAGAGATATTCGGGTTGTTTTGATTTAATAAGCCGCTGTCTAGTTGAATCCCTGAGTACTTTATCTTTCCCTAGACGAATACCCCATTGTATATAGTCATCCCAGGACTGTGCAATTCCATCAATAATTCCTAAGGTTGTGAGAAATGAGTATCCCATCCTCGCAAAACTTTGTTCTCCCATGCGGGTTACTACTGGCAAATCAAACCATAGAGCTTCTAGAGTATGACTACCACCGTTATAGGGATAGGAATCCAGCATAACGTCTGCCACAGCGTATATACTCCTATGTTCTTCTTCTGTAGATGTCAGAGTAAGAAATTTGATCCGTTTGCGATCGATACCCTGTGCTGTACATGCTTGGTGGTAGAGAGATTTGACAATATCCAAGTCTCCTCTTCCTTTGTATAACAATACACTATTAGGTACAGACTTGAGAATTTGGATGTGAGCTTCAACTGTGTCGCGATTTAACTTTATACTTGGTATGACACAGAGATAAATTACATCTTTGATGCGTAGCTTGAGCGATCGCCGCTGCGCCTTGCTATCAATTTTAACGCTGGGGAAACCAGCCACAGCCATATGAGAATCAGGTAATCGTAGGGTTCTCTCGATATAGAAATCTTCTATGCCTAGTGGGTGAGTATGGCGATCGCCAAGATTATAATTATCAGAACAGAGATAGGGAGCATCAAATCCCAGCCAAGAGACGCAAAGGCGAGCGGGCTTGCGGATCAGGATCTCTGGATGCCTACTAGCAGTCAAAGAATCGAGATCGATTAGCACATCTAGATCGTCCTGTTCGATCTCGGCGATCAGATCGCTCAGGTTATTGAAGGTTTCAGATTCTTGTTGTTGTGACCAGCGTTCTTCTTGCCAATTACACTTACAGGCGATCGCTTCAAATACCTGCGTGCGATCGTCCTGTTTAAATTTACTTGTGGCGTAGAGATAAATATGGGGAGTGAGTTTTGCTAGTGCTTTGATCGTATCTGCACTACACCAACCAACGGGATGACGTCGAAAGTTAACCGAAATGAATCCAATGCGCAATTGATTTGGCTGCGTGTCTGGGTTAGTCGAAGTGCGATCGCTTGAGGAGGATCGAGGGAGTGGCTTGGGGAAGCTGGCGAGCGTGCGTTGGGCATTCTGTGCGTATAACGCCCCAATTAACTTTGCCAATCTGCTATTAATCGGCAGATCGTCCCTCAGGCGCACGATGGCGAATAGAATTAGGAAATAGATGCGCCCAATATCTTTTTCAGATAAGATGTTGCCATCGCGATATATCTTGAACTCTAGTTCTGCTAATTGCTCTAGAGCTTCAGAATGCATACCCGTTTTGTAATATGCCTGTGTTAATGCGATCGCCGATCCAATTGGATCGTTGTGATCGCAGAATTGCACGTATTTTTCCGCTGTTTGTCGCCATAAAACGTAATCATCGGTTTGGCGCATTAGGGCACAAAGGTTCCAGTAGGCATCAGCACAATCTGGTTGGATATCAATTAGCTTGTGTAGGCACGATCGGGCTACGTCTAGCTGCTGTTGTGAGATGGCTACATCGCTCAAACTAAGATATGCCTGGATATTTTGGGGTTGAAGATCGATTGTTTTTTGATAATGTGCGATCGCCTCATCCAATCTTTCCTGTGTGGCAAGGAGTTGGCCTAGTTTAAAGTGGATATCAGCGAGATTTGGACTTGCCTCTAAAACCAGCTCGTAGTGATTAACTGCCTCTGACAGGTTCCCAATCGCTTTCAAAGCATGGGCAAGATTTGTATGGGTGTCAAGGCGCTGGGGAGCATATGTTAATACTTGTTGGAAGTAGTTGATTGCATTATCAAATTTCTGGGACTGGCAGGCGATCGTTCCCAAATTATGCAGAGCATCAAGGTGTGTAGGTTGTTGTTTAAGGATTTGTAGGTATACCCGTTCAGCTTCTTGCAATCTACCTGATTGATGATGGTCAAGAGCTTGATGGAGTAGCGATAGAGATGCAAGGTTCGCATCAATTTCTGTGATAGGTTCCTGCATAGTCAATCCACCCAATCTTTTAAGGCGTTTATAACTCGCTTGATCGCGTCTTCCCAATCTCCGTTCTGCCGCTGACGAAATAAACGCATGGTGGGGTACCAGGGACTATCTTCGCGTCCTAGCATCCAGCGCCAATCAGCGGCAAATGGTAGCATTACCCATACGGGCTTACCTAGGGCTCCGGCTAAATGTGCAACCGCAGTATCCACCGTAATTACTAAATCCATCTGTGCAATAATCGCTGCAGTGTCAGCAAAGTCATTGAGGCGATCCCGTAAATCCACAATCTGCCAGATTAAAGTATCAAAAAGTTCTTGGTCTGTAGGAGCAATTTCTGTTTGGAGACTATAGAATATTGCTTGTCTGCGATCTAGCAAGCGACGAAAAATGGGTAGTGGGCAAGAACGCTTGTGGATACTTGGGCTGTTACCATATGTTGCCCAAACTACGCCTACGCGGAGCTGATGCGTTTTGGATTGCGAAAACTCATTTGAGCTATCTATTAAGCGATCGGTGGGAACAAAAAGGTAAGGAATTGTCGCCGGAATACTATCAATAGTAGTACCTAAAATCCTCGGCAAACTGAGTAAAGGCACGCGGAGGTCAAACTCGGCTGAAGAAATATCATCTCCCACCAAAGTTACGTCCTTAATACCCTCAAATAAACGTTTAAGCGATGTAGGGCAGCCAAATAAAATCTTCCCATTCTCACCACCTAGGGCTTTAACTAACGGTATATAGCGAATAAACTGAATGACGTTACCAAAGCCCTGCTCAGCCGAGATTAACAGCCTGAGGCCAGAAAAGTTGCCACCGTTCCATAGTGGTTGTGCAAGTGCCTGTGATAATGGTTGAGAAAAAGCAGGGATGAGATTAGGTATGTCTTGACATTGCCAGCGCCATTCATATTCAATAAAGCCAATTCTCAGCTCTCCTTTAAGCAATAGCGCCCGACTGAGATTAAAATGAGCGTGGTTGTAGGTAGGATCGGTAGCTAATGCTTGCTGAAATGAGTGGATTGCTAGATCTACCTGATTTAGTTCTAAATAGATTACACCTGCATGGCTGTGGGAGAAAGCATGGCCAGGATCGACGGAAAGAGCTTGCTGGAAATACTGCAAGGCTATTTCATACTCCTGGCGGTCGAAATATATGTCTCCTAGTCGATTATATGGATTAATATTGCTGGGATCGATATCTATGGCTTTCTTGTAGCACTCTATGGCAGCATCATAATTACCTTGCGTCTTCAGGGCTTTACCTAAATTTGATTGAATCACAAAATTTACAGGATTAAGCTGTAGGGATTTTTGATAATGCTCGATCGCCTCTTCAAGCTGGTTTTGTCCATGTAAGGCCGTACCTAAATTACCCCATGCTTCAGCATAGTTAGGTTGAAGTGCGATCGCCTGACGGTAGCGTCGTGTTGCCTCAGTAATATTACCTTCCAACCACGAGCGATTTCCCAATTCAAAATACATTACCGGATCGCTTTCTCTCTGACTTGCTAAGATTTCCGCCAAGAGCTTATACGTATCCTCAGCTAACTTGGTAGGGTTCCACAGTGGTGCAAGACTTTCAGGTTGCTTTGATTGAATTAGCTGCTCCATAATAGAATTCCGTAAAGCTGGAAACTGCCCGAGACTAGCGCCCCATTCCACATACTCATCCCAGGAATTGGCGATTCCGGCTGTAACTCCTAAAGCTGTAAGAAATGAGTATCCTATCCTGGCAAAACTCTGCTCCCCTAAACGCGTTACCACCGGCAAGTTAAACCACAAGGCTTCGAGTGTTTGGCTGATGCCATTATGGGGATAGGAATCTAGCAGTACATCTGCAACTGCATATAAACTTCTGCGTTCTTCTTCCGTATTTGAAAGCGGTAAGAAAACAATGCGTCTACAATCAACACCTTGTGCTTCGCATGAGCGATCGTAGTGAGAGCCAACAATCTCAATATCTCCCATTCCCTGATATAGCAATATACTATTAGGAACAGATTTCAGAATTTGGATCTGAGCCGCAATTGTTTCAGGATTTAACTTGTGGCTTGGTGCCACGCAGAGATATACGATATCTTTGTTGCGAATCTTAAGTGACTTGCGTTTTGCCTTTTCATCAATCTCTAAGCCAGGAAATCCAGACATAGCTATAGGTACATCGGGTAGCCTGGTAATTGTTTCAAGGTAGTAGTTATCAATCCCTGGCGGATGCGTATGGCGATCGCCAAGATAATAGTTTTCAGACGATATAAAAGGAGCGTCAAACCCCAACCAGGAAACGCATAGGTGGGCAGGTTTGCGGTGGAGGATCTCAGGATGGCCGTTAGTTGTTAAAGAATCAAGATCGATTAGCACATCCAGGTTATCCCGTTCGATCTCTGCGATGAGATTGCCCAGATGTTTGAGTGGATCGACCTTTTGCTGATGTTGCCATTGCTCCCCTTGCCAATTGCATTTAGTCGCAATCTTGGTAAGTATCTGGGTGCGATCGTCTTCTCTGAATTCGCTCTTGGCGTAAAGATAGAGATAGGGAGTGAGTTTTGCTAGTGCCTGGATTACGTCTACACTAAACCACCCAACTAGATGGCTTTGAAAATTGGCAATAATCCCAACTCGCAAGTAGTTATGCAGCAAAGCTGAGTTACCTGCATCGCGATCGCCTTGGAATTGAGTGAATTGATTGAGCTTGTGCGGTAGAAGTGCAAGAGTACGATCGGCCTGCTTGGCAAATAAAGCGCCAATTAACTTGGCAAACTTGCTGTTAGCAGCTAGATCGTCTCTAAGATTGGATAGTGCGGGCAGAATTATGAAGTACAGGTGTTTGATATCCCGATCGGAAAAGCTATTGGCATCGCCATATACTTGCAATTCTAGCGCTGCTAATTTCTTGAGCGCCTCAGCGTGCAACCCTGTTTCGGAATATGCTTGAATTAGTGCGATCGCTACTCTAATTGCATCGTTATAAGTACAGAATCGCCCATATCGCTCTGCTGTTTGTCGCCAAAGTGCAAAATTACCGGTTTGACGAAAGATGCTACAGAGGAGCCAGTAAGCATCAGCACAATCTGGCTGGAGTTTTAGCAGTTTTTGCAACCACTGGCGCGCTGGCTCTAGCTGCTGCTGTGCAATCAAAGCATGGCTCAATTCTAGGTATGCCTGAGCATCTTCAGGTTGAAGTGCGATCGCCTGTTGGTAATGCACGATCGCCTCTGCCCAGCGTTCCTGCTGAGTCAGTAGCTTAGCTAATGTGCTATGTATATCGGCGCGATCAGGACTAAAAGCGAGGATTTCCTTGTAATGTCTAATTGCCTCTAATGGATTTGCGATCGCTTGCAGAGCATGACTGAGATTAGTGTAGGTATTGGTATTGATGCGCTGGGGATCGATCGCTAAAGCTTGCTTAAAATAGTTAATCCCGATCGCAAATTGCTGTAACTGGCAGGCGATCGCCCCCAGGTTATGCAAAGCATCAATGCAGTTAGGCTGTTGTTTAAGGACTTGCAAGTATAACTGCTGGGCTTCTACTAATCGACCTGATTGATGATGGGCGATCCCATTTTGCAGCAATTCATCCGCGTTTTGAGTCATAACAACCGATCGAAAGAATTCTTCTAGTGCTCATATACTGTCTTTATTATCGTAGAGGAGATCGTGGTGCGATCGCATGCTTGCCAAAATACTTTACCAGCCGAGTTCTTCTCCTAACCTGACAGCAGTCTTGATCTATTCATCAGTTGTATTCTCGCCAATTTCTTAAAGCATTTTTCACTCTCTGGATCACTGCTTCCCAGTCTCCGATGTGCGGTTGGCGAAACAAGCGCATAGTGGGATACCAAGGGCTGTCTTCCCGCTCTAATAACCACCGCCAGTCACTGGCAAACGGCAGCATTACCCATACAGGTTTACCTAATGCTCCTGCTAAATGTGCCACAGCCGTATCTACCGCGATCACCAAATCCATTTGCTCGATGAACTTTGCTGTATCGCTAAAGTCGGAAATGCGATTCCCTCCTGGATGCGTACCGCCGCTCAAATCTACAAGAGTTTTTGACTGGGTGTGAAGCAGATCTCTTTCAGTAGGTGGGATATCTTTTTGCAGGCTATAGAAACTTATGTCTGGCAGATCCAGAAGAACACAGAGTGCATTAAAAGGACAGGAGCGCTTATTAGCGGTAAAATGACCGGGCTTGCTTGCCCACACCAATCCCACCCGCATCTGATCCGTTGTGGGCAACTCTAGTTTTGGGTTTGAATGTGTAGGAGGTGATAGATATGGGACTTGTGCTGGAATAGATGCCAAGGTTGTGTCGAATATATGCGGCAAACTCATCAAAGGTATGCGGAAATCGACTGGAGGGAGACGATCGTAGCTATCAACTAAAAGCTGAATATCTTTTACCGTCTTCAGCAGACCGATTAGAGGCTGTGGACAGGCAACGATTACCTGCCCGCCACGTTCCCTGACTAGAGATATGTAGCGAATAAACTGAATCGTATCGCCATACCCCTGTTCGCTGTAGATCAGAATGCGATCGCCATCAAGATCGGAGCCATCCCAGAGTGGTTGTGTTAGAGGCAATGGATTTTCCTTAGCCATGGGCATCTGCCAACGCCACTCGTATTCACTAAAGCCCTGCCTGAAATTGCCTCTGGTTAATTGGGCCGTCCCAAGATTGCGATGTGCTTCCGCATAGTTGGGATTAATCGCGATCGCCTGCATGTAGCAATCGATCGCACCCCCAAGATTGCCTTGCTCCCTCAAGACGTTACCTAAAACGTTATGGGCTTCTGCGGATTGTGGATTAATGGCGATCGCCCGTTCCAGGTATGTCTCTGCCGCGTTGACATTACCTTGCTTGAACAGCAATGTACCAAGATTGTAATTTGCTTCGGCGTTATCTGGTTGAAGCGCGATCGCTGTCTGGAGGCAAGCGATCGCTTCTGCGATCTTGCCATCAGCGTAAAGAGTTGAGCCCAAGTTACAATGGGCTGCCGCAAAGCTAGGGTCAAGTGTAATTACCTGTTGGTAGTGCATGGCTGCCTGTGGGAAATTTCCGGCTTGCCATTGAATGTTACCCAAATTATAGTGAGCATCGACATAATTTGGTTTGCAGGCGATCGCCTGTTGATAAGCCGCCAATGCCCTTGCGGTATCACCCTGTGCAAGCGAAATATCACCCAGTCTTTTATGAGCTTCAGCATGATTGCTGCGCACTGCGATGGTTTGCTGGAAATACTGAGTTGCGGCCACTGGGTTACCACTGTGATAGGCAATCGCACCGGAGAGATAAAGCGCATTACATTCTTGGGGATCTCGCCACAAAATTTGCTGATAAATTTGCTGTGCTTCTGCCCATCTGCCTGTCTGATGATACGCGATCGCTTTTTTGAGCAGTTCATCTTGGTTCTGAGGATTAATAGCTGCCTGGTAAAATTCCTCTAAGGCACGCACGCACGTTGTGTCTTCATACAGTCGATCGTGGCGCGATCGCATCTTCTCCACAATCCTGTGCCGCCAGGCAGGATCTGCGGCTAACCTGACGGCAATATCGATATATTCAGCTTCATCCTGGGCAATAGTATCCTCCATCTCCAGGATTTTGAGCATGGCATAGGTATGACGACCGCGCATAAACTCTCCGGGTAGTGTCACAACCGCCAGCCCAGCAGCGATCGCTTCCAAGCTAGTATTTCCGCCAGACCAACCAATACTATCTAAAAAGATATCTGAAATTAGATGGAGATTGAGGTAATCATCGCCATTCTGTCGTGGTAGCAGCACACAAAACTTGTCAGCATCTAAACCTACTTGGGTAAATGCGCGTTGCAGACGTCGATGGAACTGTTGATTGACATGAGATGAATAGCGACAGATGAACACAAACTTAGCACGGGGGATACGTCTGGCAATCTCAGCAAAGATGTAGTCGTACTGAGGTAGATACTTATAAAATGACTGACAGGCAAGGTAAACGATTGCATCTTCAGGGAGTTGATAATCTGCCCTAGTCTTCGCAATCTGAGGGAATTGTGGTTTGGGATAACAAAAGCCCAATTTGGGTAGACGCACTAAGGTTTCGGAATAGTGGGATTGAGCATTATCCGGTTCCATCAAGTCGCCAGATAAGAAATATTCGATATTTGGTGAGCCAGAAGTAATCGGATGACCCCAGCAAGCGCATTGTATGGGGGCTAAGCGCAGCACTGCCAACTTGAGAGACTGGGCATCCATCCCAATATCTGGAAACACCAAAATGTGCAGGCGATCGGCATAAACTTGCTCGCAGATCGCCTCAAAGCGATCGTAAATATGTCTAAAGTAATCGCTTTCAGCTTTAAATTCTGCGGTTATTTCGTCGGGGATTTTGTCAGTAAAGTAGCTATAAACCTCAAACTCATCTCTATTTCTATGCTTTAGCCATCCCACTGCCCAAGCCACACCAGCATGATTCTTTAGATTCGGAGAAATGTAACCAATGCGAATTTTCCCATCCATACTCAGTGGCGGCATATCCAGCTTCTGCGTCCACTGCGGATAGTTTGCTGCCATGATGCGATGGACAAATTCCGCATACTGGCGTTGCAATATCAGATCGTTCTGAGCCTGATAGGTAAGATAGAAGTTCGTACAGTAACTAATCCCCCTTAATGCAAACTTTCTCGATTCTTCTACTTCTAGGTCATAGGTATCAATGTATTTTGACAACCCTGCCTCAAAGCGATCGCGCCAATAGCTAATTTCCTCCTCATGTTCGTAAAGTATAGGTAAGATTAGATTGTAAAGTCGATTTGCAATAGGATGTTCACTTTGATAATTCAGAGTTTGCTGAAAGCAAGCAATCGCTCCGGTAATTTGATTATCCCCAGCCATAACCTCGCCGCATTTGTTATATGCTTGGATGTAATCGGGCGCGATCGCGATCGCTTGTTTGTAGCATGCAATCGCTTCTTCTATCCGTTCCTTGCGTTTCAGTGCCCCTCCCAAGTTATAGAGTACCTGAATTGACTCAGGTGCAAGTGTTTTAGCCATTTGCAGACAAGCGATCGCCTCATCCAAGCGATTTTGTATGACATAGATAGCGCCAAGACTACTTAGGGCTTCGACATAATCTGGCCTTAAATTAACCGCTTGCTGTAAATGTGCGATCGCCTCATCGTGAGCGTTGATTTGGGCGTAGGCAACACCGCACATCCAATAAGCCTCGGCATAGTCAGGGTAAAGGCTAATAGCGTCCTGGCATTGCCGAATTACTTCATGGGGTTGCTGCCGTAGAATTTGATGGTAAATAGCCTCCGCTGCAGCGCACCTGCCAGCTTGACGATGCGCGATCGCGATGTCAAACAAAGAGTCAAATTCGGAACTGACAAATTCAATCACTGTTGCTATCTTTACAGATATTAGTTTTCAGTTATCGGCTTTTAGATCGCTATTCGTTTACTGCTTCAACGCATTATTAACATCAGCCAAACTCGGCAACTGAACCAGTCCCACATGTACAATTGAGTGCGTGAATGTTTGTACTGCTGTAGGCATCAACATCCGGACAAATGCCTCTGTCCCCTTCTCATCCTCGGCATTTTGGGCATTTACTTGAATTCTCAGGTTTTTCTGCAATAGGTGATTAGTCACCCACTTAGGCACTTCCTCCAGTGGTTGTTCCACTAGGCCTAAAAGGATGGCAGCATCAATCCATCGTATGGCTATGCCATTCCCAGTCACGGTTGAGGCTAAGGTCACAGAGGGGGTGCGATCGGGTGTTTCCTTATGCACAGCATCCGAGAGCATTGTGTAGTTGTATTTTGATAAACCATGCGTTCCTGTCTCACCAGGCTTCCCTTTACCTTTGGGTTCTGACATCAACTCTGATTGCGCAAATGGTTCTATCTTGTGAGCAGCGATCGTCTGTGTCAATGCTTTGCGGATATCATGACTACCGTAAGCTGCTAGCGCCTCCATCTGATATAGTTCTGCCAACGATCTGGGCTTTTCCTTCAATATCCTAATCAAGGTGGCAGCTGGCTCCGTACCTAGTTGTACTACTGCTCCAGAAAAGTTGATTGTCATCTGGTTATCAGGGAACGACATCCCCCCAAATATCATATTTTCCAGCGGATCTCCTTGCACAGCAATAGGCTGACCGCTCGCAGACTTAATAAATACATCCGTTCTGCCACCAATTACACCGACAAAGTCTTTAATTGCTTCAATGCCAGAGCGATCGCGCACACCTCGAAATAGATCGCGTGACTCCATTGGGACAACTAACTGAAGATGATTGTAGAAAAATTCGGCACTGCCTGCATAGTAGCAATTGCGCTGTCTCATCATGTTATCGATGTCATCAAAGTAGTAAGCTTCACGCACATTACTCAAATAATCGTGCAAAAACAAAGATGTACCAGAATCAAGCATTCTCTGAATGAAGCCTTTGGCTGGTGGAGATTGTTCAAAGTAAAGCTTTTGCGTCTGCATAAATCCCCGTAAAAACTCCTTCGTCAGAAACACCTTCTCTTCTAAGTCACCAGTTAACTGATTGTAATAGTCGCTAGCCAGCCTGCAAATTGGTGGTTGGTACATGTGGCCGGGCATCGACATGTAGTGGAGATATCCTAACCCTCCATCTTGCAAAGTATCCTTCATGAAGTCCAATGCACCATTCCTAGGTTCTTCCCCAAGCCAGGATAATGTCCCATTAATTGCCACAAAGTCAAATTTTGGGAACTCCAAATCTTTGAGCTTAGTAAAGCTGGCTTCCACAAACTTAACATTGGGTAAGCCAGTAGCCTCCACTCTGGCTCGCCCCATGCGGATATGATTTGCGTTGAAGTCCACACCCCAAAACTCACCTTGGGGATATGCCGCAGCTAGTGTTGTTAAGGTTAAACCGGAACCACAGCCCAGATCGCAATATCGAAACCCACCATTCAGATCGATTATCGGTAAACCATTCAATGCGGCGACATAGTTTAAGACAACAGGTGCCTGTTTGTTGTTAAACAGTGTCATGTACTCGATATCAGTACGATAATCCATAGTTTGGTGATGGGTATAGCCATAAGTTTTCCTAGCGGCATGCATAGTTGCATGCTTGCCAATTATTTTACTCTGAGGACGATCTCTTAATTTGGGTACCCCGATCTGCCCATGCAGCCAAAGGCATTCGGAACGAAATCACCCTTAAACTAGCCAGCCTGAAGCTTAGTTCCTCGATCGAGCGAATATTGTCATATTTCCCGCTATACGCTAATATACCCAAAACCTGATTCAAGCTTAATTTTGCTTGACAACCATTTAAGAACACAAGAATTTCTTGATAGCTAGGCTAATCTGGCTGTCTAACCAACCCCCTAGTTGGATCGTATGTTCTTACATTTTGACCCGCAAGTGTTTACTTCCCCCTTGGGTAAAAGACACTTATTTGTATCCAGAATACGACCAGATAACTTGATGATACCAAGTTGAATTTTGCTGGGCGTGACGATCTTTGCAGCAGGACCTTTATTTTATGGTTTACTGCTCAACTAAACATTCATAACTTGGCTTGCAAGACTTGAAATTTTATTGCTCAAGTCCTATGTGCGGAGCTATGTATATTCTGGGTAAGTCGACTTGTCATACGTCTAAAGTATCTGACGTAGGGATATTCAGGTTCTCCAAATTGCAAGTCCAAACACCTGTTCTCTAAATTTCTATTGTTCTTTGAAACCATAATTTAGCCATTAAAAGTAGTACTGCTAGGCACTGCTTTTAGGTGCTGTTAGCCAAAACCAAAAATCATGAGCGCAAACTTTGATTTACCTTTCGAGCTGAGTAATCTCGATCCTCTGCAAAATACCTTCTCCACTACTACATTTTCTGTAGTACCGATAACAAGGAATCTTGAAGGAAAAAATATTGCTGCTCCCATACAACTAGACCCTCTTGGCCACGATCAATATCTGCCAGTACCGAATCTATCTAGTCTCGATCTGATTGAGAATGCATCATTGATATCTGCTGACAACCAGCAATCCACTGTAATAAATACAAGCGACCAGATTACAGGTTTTATTCCAGGCATTCCTTTTCTCAACTCTGATGCCCTTGCGAATATCAGCAAAAAAGAACTGGTCTTCATTGACTCCAATGTAACCGATTATCAGTCCTTGATAGCAGGTGTCAAACCAACTGCTGAAGTTATTTTGCTCAAGGGCGATCGCGATGGCATCGCCCAAATTACTGATGCTCTCAAGGGACGCAGTGGCATCACCAGTATTCAAATTCTTTCCCACGGCAAGCCAGGTGAGATTCAGCTTGGCAATTCTGCTCTCACCCAATCTAACCTATGCTAACTATGCCAACCAGTTGCAATCCTGGTCGTCTGCACTTAGTAATGATGCCGATATTCTTTTATTCGGTTGCGACATTGCATCTGGGGAACCTGGTAACAACTTCATCCATCAAATCGCCTCACTGACGGGTGCGGATGTTGCCGCTTCCACCAATCTTACTGGTAATAATGCCCTTGGGGGCGACTGGGTTTTAGAGGATAGGACAGGTGCGATCGAAGCTGACTTTCACGACTTGGAAGGTTATTTTGAAAGCCTTGCCAAATATGGAGTTTAGAGGATGGACATTTTCGCTTCTTCAACGGAAATGCTTGGTTTCAACCCTATGATCGAGTGTTAACCTACCAAGTCGTGTGACTTTGCCATTTCAGCAGCATCCCAAGCAGCCTACTCTTCTGTATTGTTAACTCCTGTTACACAGCTCAATTTCAGTTCTGGCTTGGTTCTTTCTAGCTTTGTGGCTGGCGCTACAACATTCAATGCAGCAGGTATATTAGATACTGTTGTCTTGCGCAGAGTTGATAACTCCTTAACTAATGATGGCAGTATTTCAGACGCATCAGTTCTGCAACGCAATATTGTGTGGATCCAAGATCCAGTAACCCCCACTCCGGGACTGACTGAAGAGGCGGCATTGCTAGGAAACGACCTTGCCTTTGGTACAGACAACCTATTCAAGAATGATGTTGATGGAATGGAGATTCCGTTTGATGGTATGACGGGTCAAAATACCAATAATATCGAGCGGGTTGATGTCATCAGCAATGGCGGTATAGTTGCACCATCGTCTGGTTTAGGCAATATTGGCTTCCTCATCGTCGACCGAGGATCTGGAGGCGGCGGCGCTAACGATCCATTCCAAATTGCGGGCATTACCTCTGACCCCACTATGACGGCTGCCACAGCATTCACCTATGGGACAGCACCTATCAACGTCACTATGGCGGACTACGGGGTGACAGGCACTTCTCTTAATTACAGCATCTTTAATGATATAGATGGTATGGGGGGGTATTTCCCTAATAATGATAATTTGGGTGGAAACGTGCCTCTCACACAAGCTCTCAATGCCGTCTTCGTTAGCTTTGAAGAGTTGGGAATTATGCCAGGTCAAACTTTTTATGGTTTCTCACTGGCTGCAACTGATGCTGGTACCAATTTATCAGATTTCACAACGTTTCCTACTAACACTAACGATGTGACTGGCGGACTAGATTTAGCCGCCACAGGGGGAGTTTTCTTTATAGGCAACTTGCCTCCCATCGCGTTTAATGACTCCATTACCACGAGTGGAATTCCCACCACAATTGGGGTATTGACCAACGATACCGACCCGAATGGCGACCCACTCACAATTACGGGTACGACGGACAGCATGAATGGCATGGTCACTAACGACCCCGGCCCCACCTCTTCTCCCACGGATGATGTTGTTATCTATACGCCGAATCCTGGATTTAGCGGCACCGATTCCTTCACCTACACCATCAGTGATGGCATGGGAGGATTGGATACTGCCACTGTAACTGTGACTGTGGGTGGTAATCCACCAGATGCGATCGATGATACGGCTGCAACCACGAGTGGAACTCCCGCCATGATTGGAGTATTAACCAACGATACTGACCCGAATGGCGATCCACTTACGATTACGGGCACGACAGACGGGATGAATGGCATGGTCACCACCGACCCCGGCCCCACCTCATCACCCACCGATGATGTTGTCATCTATACGCCGAATCCTGGATTTAGCGGCACCGATTCCTTCACCTACACCATCAGTGATGGCATGGGAGGATTGGATACTGCCACTGTAACTGTGACTGTGGGTGGTAATCCACCAGATGCGATCGATGACACGGCTGCTACCACGAGTGGAACTCCTGCCACAATTGGGGTATTGAGCAACGATACCGACCCGAATGGCGACCCACTTACGATTACGGGCACGACGGACGGGATGAATGGCATGGTCACCACCGACCCAGGTCCCACCTCTTCTCCCACGGATGATGTTGTCATCTATACGCCGAATCCTGGATTTAGCGGCACCGATTCCTTCACCTACACCATCAGTGATGGCATGGGTGGCACTGATACCGCCACTGTAACTGTGACTGTGGGTGGTAATCCACCAGATGCGATCGATGACACGGCTGCTACCACGAGTGGAACTCCTGCCACAATTGGGGTATTGAGCAACGATACCGACCCGAATGGCGATCCACTAACAATTACGGGTACGACGGACGGGATGAATGGCATGGTCACCACTGACCCCGGTCCCACCTCTTCTCCCACGGATGATGTCGTGATCTATACGCCGAATGCAGGCTTCACAGGTACTGATAGCTTTACCTACACGATCTCTGATGGTATGGGTGGCACGGATACCGCCACCGTAACGGTAACGGTTGATGCCGAAGTCAATCAACCTCCTAATGCAATTGATGACATGGCATCCACAATGGTTAATACACCAGTCAGTATTGCTGTACTCTCCAATGATATGGATCCCAATCCAGGCGACACAATCGCGATTTCCAACTTGGGCACGCCAGGTAACGGTACGATCGCGATTGGGCCATGTCCGGCAACATCACCCACCGATGATGTAATTGTCTATACGCCAAACAATGGCTTTATGGGTGCAGATACATTTACCTACACAATTTCTGACGGTATGGGGGGCTTTGATACTGCTCCTGTAACTGTAGCTGTAGGCGCATCAATAGGTGGTGGTGGTGGTATAGATCCAACACCGAGCCCAACCCCAACGCCTCGACCTTCTGACTTTCCACCTCTTCCATCTAGCGGTGGTGGCGGTGGTGGCGGTGGTGGGGATGACAGCCCTGCACCACCCCAGCAGCAGGATTTCGTTGGCTTAGATACACTGGATTTCCTGAATGCGGATCAAACATTGCAGGATCGGCCAGTTTCTGGGCGCAATACCTTAGAGGACTTCTTTTATGCAAAATACTACCTAGACAATAACCCTGATGTAGCAGCAGCTATAGGCAGAGGAGAATTTGCTAATGCCCTCGATCACTTTGAAAGAGTAGGTAAATTTGAGGGACTAAATCCCAGCAACTACTTCGATCAGAAGGTTTATCTGGACTACAATCCGGGTGTGGCCGCAGCAGTTTCAAGAGGAGAGTTTGCCTCAGCTTTCGATCACTTTATCCAATACGGACAGTTTGAAAATCGCGATCCTAGATTATCGTTGTTCGATGCCCAGTATTATCTATACAAGAACCCAGATGTTAAGGTAGCGATCGCCAATGGTGAATTCAAAGATGCTTTAGACCATTATCTGCGCGCCGGACAATTTGAGAATAGATCGCCAAGTATTCTTTTCGATCCCAATGTTTACCTGCAACTCAATCCATCGGCGGCTGAGGCTGTGAGGTCAGGGCAGTTTGCCAATGCCTTCCAGCACTATATCAGCGTAGGTTTGCATCAAGGTTTGACCGCCAGTGTGGTGTTTAATAACAAGGACTACTTAGCCCTCTATCCAGATGTGTCTGAAGCGATCGCTAGAGGTCAAGTGCAAAGCGGTACGGAGCACTTCCTGCGCTTTGGCCAGTATCAAAACCGACAGCCTCAGTTGATGATTTTCAACGAGCAGTTCTATCTAGACAACAACCCAGATGTCAAGGCTGCTGTAGATGCAGGTACCTACAAAGATGGGCTTGAACACTTTGTACAGCTTGGACAGTATGAGAAGCGAAACCCTAGTGCAGGGTCACATCTAAACATTAGGGTTAACAAGTGTGTTCAAATCGGCGAAGGTGTATAAAGTAGGAGGTGCTTTATGCAGAAGAAATATATCGTCCGATTGACAGAAGAAGAGCGTTGCGAGCTTCGAGAAGTCATTAAAA
>CALRKB020000073.1:0-23726 GCA_943367755.1 Rhizobium sp. Q54
AGGACAATTATGTAGATATCGTGCTGGAAACTGCTTGTGGATTGCATAACTTCAGAGTCACTCAACGTCAGATGGTAGCTGGTTAAGTTGAGGGTGAAGATAGGAAATCACTGATTCTAGATCCACCCTCTTATTGCCGATAAAGTCTATTCCTTTGATTTGCAAAAAATTGACTACACTGGTGTTTGGTTTCAGAAAAATCAAAAGCCAAAAATTAGAAATCAAAAGTCAAAGCCAAAACCAAAATCGAAACAATTAGATAAATGATATGTTTCGTACAACTATTCTCAGTTAGACTGGCAGTTAGTTGGAAATACAGCGATCGCAAACATGAGAATTTTAATATTGCACGGCCCTAATCTGAATATGCTCGGCAAACGGGAACCAGAGGTCTATGGCAGCTTGAGTTTAGAACAGATTAATCAAAATCTAGATAATGACGCCCAATTGTTAGGCATACAGTTGAAAATCTTTCAGTCAAATCATGAGGGATTTTTGATCGATGAAATTCATGCGGCCTGGCAGCAACAGGATGGTATTGTGATCAACCCAGGCGGACTGACGCATACAAGCGTGTCGCTCCGGGATGCGATCGCAGCTGTGAATATTCCCACGGTGGAGGTGCATTTAAGCAATATCCATAAAAGAGAAGAGTTTCGCCATCACTCGTTTATCGCACCTGTAGCGATCGGACAAATCAGTGGTTTTGGTGCAGAAAGCTACCGACTTGGTTTGAGGGCGATCGTGAATTATTTGCAAGCATTAACAATCAAATAAAAGAGGCCGCAAGAGGTTAAGAATTGGTAAAATTGTATGTAGAAGCAGCGAATTCCTAGTATCTGGTGTTCCCAGCTACATTAAGCCGTAAAGCTTTATTAGACAATTAATGGCTGAATTTGTAAGGAGCGCGAATTCTAAAATGGCCCCTGACGGTGCAAAGAAGGCGCGAATAGTTGTTTGCGGACTAGATCGCACAGGTTACAAGATTCTTGTTTTGCTGAAACAACAGGGAGCATCGGTGATTGGAGTGCATAGTCGCCATCCCACCGATGCGAAAGATCTTGACGAAATTATTATTGGCGATCTACAGTCCGCCTCAACACTGATGGAGGCTGGTATTTGTGAAGCGCATACCTTAGTGCTAGCTGGATCGGATGAAGCCCTTAATCTGGCGATCCTCATGCAAGCGCGTGCGCTCAATCCCCGCATCAGAATTGTTAATCGCTTATTTAATGCTAGCTTGGGTGAACGTTTGGATCGGACATTGCCAGAACATTTCACCATGAGCGTAGCCGCTCTGGCAGCTCCCGTATTTGCATTTACAGCCTTGGGGAATAAGGCGATCGGACAATTACGACTGTTTAATCAAACATGGCCGATTTACGAAGAATATATCGACGAACGGCATCCCTGGCGGGGACATCGGCTCGCTGAACTCTGGGAAGATCGCTCGCGCATGCTGATTTACTACCTTCCCATCGATGGCAATACGGATCTGGTATCAGCGGTGACTAGCGAGCAAAAGCTCCGCCTGGGTGATCGCCTTCTGATTGGTACTCAACCTAAAGTGCGTACAGCCCAGAAAAAACTAAACCAAAAACTAGGCAAGCTAGTAGCCAGTCTGCGACAATTCAAAGCACATAGCAACTCAATGCTGATTGTGGCTCTAGCGCTGATGACCACGATCTTTGTCGCGACACTTGTTTACACCAGTCTGCAAGCGCGTGTCTCTCCTATTGATGCGCTCTACTTTTCAGTGGGCATGATTACTGGGGCAGGCGGGAATGAGCAAGTCGTCGAAAAATCCTCGGATAGTATCAAATTGTTCACGGTTGTGATGATGCTTTCTGGTGCAGCTGTGATCGGTATTTGGTATGCATTGCTCAACGATTTTGTCCTGGGCACGAGATTTCGACACTTTTGGGATGCAACTCGCATACCACAACGCAATCACTATGTCGTATGTGGTCTAGGTAGCGTTGGCGTGCAGATTGCGACGCATTTGCATCGCTACGGACATGAAGTGGTGGCGATCGAGCGCGATCCTAATAATCGTTTTTTGGAAACGGTGCGATCGCTCGGGATTCCAATCATTCACAGCGATGCGAGTTTGCCAGCCGCCCTAAAATCAGCCAATTTGACACAAGCAGAGGCGCTGATCTCTGTAACGAAAAGTGATACAGCCAATCTAGAAATTGCCCTCAATGCCAAGGGTTTTGCGCCTAGCGTACCTGTAGTTGTACGTTATGAGGATCCCCACTTTGCACAGATGGCGCAGCAACTATTTGAATTTGAATCTGTCCTCAGCCCAACGGAAATTGTGGCCCCAGCCTTTGCAGCGGCGGCTCTAGGCGGCAGAATACTTGGTAATGGCATGCTGGGCGATAAGTTATGGGTATCTCTAGCCACGATAATTACTGTAAATCACCCCTTTTGCGGTAAACAGGTCAAGGAGGCTGCTACCACATCAGATTTTGTCCCACTCTACGTTGAGACCAAATCACGTACTATTCACGGTTGGGACTTACTGGCAACTTACCTCAGTGCCGGTGATGTCTTATATCTGACTATGCCTGCCACAAAACTCGAGCAACTGTGGCGGGTTAGTCCACTGCAAGTTACCTCTAGTTAGGTGGAGCTGGTACAAATGCTGCATTGGCAACTGTAACCACTGCTTCTACCTGGGCAGTTTGCTTTTCATTGTCCACAGAAGTAATGGCCCAGCGTAGTGGTTCACCGTGCTTGGCTAATTTTGCATTCACTGCCTCTACTAGAGGCGACTCCGCCGCGCTTAAGTCAATTTCTGCAGAAATAAAATGTGTGGTCATAATATCTATCGTATCAACTTTTGCGATTCAAAATATATCCTACCACTAAGGACATATTTAATCAGAAACGTACTCCCTCAAAATCATTCTTTAGGAATATGATAGCGATCTTTTTTTGAGCTTTATTAATTAAAGATAAATGTAGTTTTTTTACCTCAATGGCAGCTTTTTAAGCTGTCTAGCGAGCTATTTATTGTTTGTTAAAAGTCTCATGGATTACAGTCATGTATGTCAGTGATGTGCTTATATTAAGCTAGATAAGTGGAGTTTGATTGTATGTATGTGCAAATAAAACTACCAAGCGGTCGCAAATTTTGCTAATTCGATCAGCTATTACTAACGTAGTCTAAAGCCTTTGTTTATTAGGCATTCCAGGAAACACAACTCATTTTGCAAACATCATTTTTTGACTAAGTTACACCCTAAGTGAGTTGACAAAAATATAAACAAATGTTTAAGGTTATGGCAAGCAATTGATAGATTAGTGAACAACTAGCTGAACTACATCAGTGCTCATTATTTTGGTTAATTCTGAGTCTAACCTTACTAATCATCTTTACTAACAAGTCGGGAGGTTTGTATGCGGATTGCCCAGATTGCTCCTTTGTGGGAAACAGTCCCACCACCTGCCTATGGCGGTACGGAGCGCATAGTCAGTTTATTAACAGACGAACTAGTCAGGCGAGGTCACGACGTCACCCTTTTCGCCTCAGGAGATTCAATTACTCTTGCTAATTTAGAAGCGGTTCATCCTTCTGCCCTACGCCTTGATACGAGTATCAAAGAACCGGGCATTTACGAAATGCTTAATTTAAGCGAAGTTTACGAAAATGCCCAGGAGTTTGACATCATTCATTCTCATGTTGGCTGTGCAGCTTTAACACATGCTCCATTGGTGAGAACACCTACCATTCATACGTTACACGGTATTTTTACACCGGATAACGAAAAGCTGTTCATGCATGCGCGTCACCAACCATTTGTCAGCATTTCCAACTCTCAAAGAGAACCAAGGCTAAATTTAAACTGTGTCGCTACTGTCTATAACGGTATCGATCCAGAACGTTATGAGTTTTATCCACACCCAGATAGTTCACCCTACTTAGCATTCTTAGGACGTATATCACCAGAGAAAGGAACTCACTTAGCAATTGAAATAGCAAAGCGATCTGGCTGGCGTTTAAAAATGGCTGGCAAAATAGATCCAGTTGATGTGGATTACTTCAAACAAGAGATCGAACCACACATAGATGGACATCAAATTGAATTCCTCGGTGAAGCTAATCACGAACAGAAAACTGTTCTCATGGGTAATGCGGTTGCAACTCTATTCCCAATTACCTGGCGAGAACCTTTTGGATTAGTGATGATTGAGTCTATGGTTACTGGTACCCCAGTAATTGCGATCGACCTTGGCTCTGCATCTGAGGTAATTGTGCATGGTAAAACAGGCTTCCTCTGTCATAGCGTCGAAGAATGTATAGAGGCGATTCCCAAGGCAGCGGAACTAGATCGCCATGACTGTCGTGATCGTGTATTAATGAATTTCACAGTTCAACACATGGTAAATGGATACGAATCTGTTTATCAAAACTTGCTGGCAGAACGCTATGCGCAAATCAGCCATAATCGCATTGCGATCGCCGCATAGTTCGATTACTAGATAATAAATGATGTTTAGGAAAGAGGTTAAGGGTATGTTCAAACAAAAAAACAGACAACCCATTGCATTGATTTCAGATCATGCCGATCCTGCGGCTACCATTGGTGCGGAAGAAGCAGGTGGACAAAATGTTTACGTGCGCCAAGTGGGAGAGAAATTAGCAGCTCTAGGTTGGCAAGTAGATATGTTTACTCGCAAAATCAATCCTGAAGATCCTGATATTGTCGAGCATGCGCCCTACTGTCGGACAGTCCGATTGAAAGCTGGGCCTCTAGAATTTATCCCTAGAGATAAATTGTTTGAATATATGCCCGAGTTTGTAGAGTCATTTCAGACCTGGCAATCTAAGCAAGGAATTAACTATCCTCTCATTCATACTAACTACTGGCTGTCCGCTTGGATCGGTTTGGAACTTCAGAAATCTAGCAAGATTCAGCTCGTTCACACTTATCACTCCCTCGGAGCAGTAAAGTATCGCTCGATCGCAGATCTGCCTGCGATCGCTGATACGCGTCTAAATGTAGAAAAGCAGATCCTTGATCAGGCAAATTGTGTTGTGGCAACTAGTCCACAGGAGCAAGAAAGCTTGCAGGAGCTAGTCTCAACCTTAGGCCAAGTCGAAGTGATTCCCTGTGGTACGGACACGAGTAATTTCTATCTCATGTCAAAAGCTGAAGCACGCAAGCGTGTTGAGCTTGATGGGCATGACAAAATAGTGCTTTATGTGGGTCGCTTCGATCCTCGCAAAGGTATCGAAACTGCGGTGAGAGCCTGTGCAAAACTGCAATCTGAGTTAGCCTCATTAGATGGGCAAGACTTCAAACTCGTGATTGTGGGTGGAAGCTCTAACGATCGCAGCGATGGCGCAGAAAGAACCCGAATCGAACAAATTGTCTCCGAAGCAGGTTTGTCTGAGCGAACTATTTTTGCAGGTCAGGTTGGGCACGACCTGTTACCGTTCTATTATGCTGCTGCTGATGTGTGCGTAATTCCTAGCCACTATGAGCCATTTGGTTTAGTCGCGATCGAGGCAATGGCCTGTGGTACGCCGGTAGTGGCCTCTGATGTTGGTGGACTCAAGTTTACCGTACTGCCCGAGGAAACTGGGCTATTGGCTCCGCCTAAGGATGTTAATGCGTTTGCCTCTGCGATCCAAAGGATATTGAGTGACGATCTATGGGCTAGAAAGCTGAGAAAGCAAGCTGCAACTAATGTCAACCAAAGGTTTAGCTGGACTGGCGTTGGCATCCAATTGAGCGATCTGTATCGTCGCTTGCTGGCAGAATCAATTATGCACGAGCCAGTTAGCAATTCGCAGCTACCTAGCTTTAGAGAAGCACCAGTAGTCCCGATGAATGCTAAAGCCTCCCGTTCTAGGAAGCTTTCAGGTGCAAATTTAGGCTAGTATTCTGTCTCTCGTAATTAAAAATTGATATGCCACTAAATAGTGCATATATATAGACCATGGCAGAAATTATGGATATTGATGGGAGAGTGTTTGTTCCTACTGTGGAAATGCCTCTCCCCGAGTGGAATTGCGTTTTGGGCGATCGCCCCGTCACCACGCTCACCCTCAAGGATGACGATCTATTTCTGATTACTGATACCCTCGGTAATATTGCTGGCTATGACTGCCGTTCTGAGGGTATTACGGGTAGTATGGGATTATTTTGCCGCGATACTCGATTTCTCAGTCGTTTGGAGCTGCAAATTAATGGGCGATCGCCCATTCTACTCAGCAGTACTGCCCAAAAAGGGTTTACCCTATCGGTGATTTGCGCTAATCCCCAAATCGACGATCGCATTAAAGCTGAGACAATTGGGATCGAGAGGGAAATTGCGATCAATGGCGGTTTATTTGAAGAGCTGCGAATTACTAATTACAGCCTCAATCGCGTCAGTTTTACAATCAGCCTTAGCTTCGATTCTGATTTCATGGATTTATTTGAGGTGAGAGGTTTTCCCCGCGAGAAAAAGGGGAAACTATTGCGATTGCTACCTAAAGATAATCAATACTCAGAAAAAATTCCAGCAGATAATTTGCTAGCAGACTTAGAGACAATAGGGTTCTCCTCTTTTCATGCTTTTCCTCCCACTGCCAAAACAATAACAATGGCCTATGCAGGGGTTGATGGCGCATTAATGGAATCTCGCATCCATTTTGACTACCTTCAGCCTGACAATCTACAGGGATATACGGCCATTTGGAATCTAGAACTCGATGCTCGTGAGACCAAAACCTTGGGATATCGCCTCAATCCGCTGATTAACGGTCATTCTGCTTCGGCAGTTAGTCCGCCAGTGACGCTGATACAGGCAAAGGCAGCCGAATTATTGGAAGAGCAAAATTGGTCTGACCAAATTACACAAATCCGTACTGACAGTAAAACTCTGAATCGATTAATTCAGCAAGCAGAACATGATATTTATCTCCTGAGACAGACCTTTGCAGGCAGAAAAGTACTCTCTGCAGGTGTACCGTGGTTCTCAACTTTATTTGGACGTGACTCCATCATTGCAGCCTCCCAAACACTGATCCTCGATCCGACAATCGCCCGTGAGACACTATCAGTATTGGCTTACCATCAAGGGACAACTGATAATGATTGGCGCGAAGAGGAACCAGGCAAGATTCTGCACGAGATTCGCCTAGGCGAGATGGCTCGTTGCCACGAAATTCCCCATACTCCCTACTACGGTACGGTGGATGCTACACCGCTTTGGTTAATGCTCTATGCCGAGTATTATGCCTGGACGAATGACCTGGAAACCCTAAATCATCTCTGGGATTGTGCGATCGCCGCCATGGGATGGATCGATCGCAATACTAAGGAAACTGGCTATCTCAGCTATAATCTTCACTCTCGTAGAGGTCTTGTCAATCAGGGCTGGAAGGATTCTGGAGACTGTATTGTCAATAGCAAAGGCCAAATTGTCTCAGCACCGATCGCCCTGAGTGAAGTGCAGGGGTATGTTTATGCTGCGAAAGTGCGCATGGCAGAGCTGGCACGCCTGCGCAAACTGCACAACTTAGCAGATACATGGGAAGAGCAAGCTAGAGATCTAAAAGTTAGATTTAATCGCGATTTCTGGATGCCAGAGCATGAATTCTGTGCCCTGGCACTGGATGGAGACGGCAATCAGGTCGATAGCATTACCTCTAACCCGGGACACTGTCTCAGCCTTGGTATCCTCGATCCTGAAAAAGCCTATAGTATTGCTGAGCGACTGCAAGCCCCCGATATGTTTAATGGCTGGGGAATTCGCACACTTAGCAGTCTTTCTCCTGCTTATAACCCAATGGGCTATCATGTTGGCTCGGTCTGGCCCCACGATAATACCCTGATTGCTATGGGACTACGCTCTTTGGGCTTAGTTGACCAAGTAATTGAGTTATCGCAAGGGCTAATTGATATGACCTTGGCACAGCCCTATCAACGTCCACCCGAACTCTTTTGCGGCTACGAACGCATTAACGATAATAGTCCCGTCCAGTATCCTGTGGCATGCACGCCGCAAGCTTGGGCCAGCGGTGCGATATTCCAGCTCCTACGAGTGATGCTAAATCTTGTCCCTGATGCGCCCAGCAATCACCTGCGGATTATCGATCCATCCCTTTTAGGCTCGATTAACCAACTGTCTATCTCTAACTTAAAAGTTGGACAAACCGTCATGGATTTAGAATTTGAACGCTCCGATACAGCAACCGCCTGTCGTGTACTGAAAAAGCGAGGCAACCTGAGAGTAGTGATTGAAGTCTAATCAACTCCACAAATTTGGATAATTCGGATTGAGTCTGTCAGATGATACAAACTGCTATGCTAGTTATCAAATGTAGTTTATGCGTTGAGTTATATTGTTAAAGACTCTACCAGCATCGTCAAATTTAGATGAAACCGACTGTCAGCCTTCTAGGCAGCCATAGCTACGATCGCGACTCCCTAGCGATCGCTCTGCCACAGCTACTTAGCCCCTTAGGCGGGCTTGCTTCAATAGTTAAGCCTGGTGATCGGGTGTTACTTAAGCCCAATCTGCTGACAAGTGCCCGTCCTACCAAAGAATGTATTACCCGCCCAGAGTTGATTTGCTGTGTAGCACAGATGGTGCAGGCAGTGGGGGGCAAACCTTTTTTGGGTGATAGTCCGGCGTTTGGCAGCGCTAAGGGTGTAGCACGCGCTAATGGTTTGGCAGAGATGGCGGCGGCGATCGACTTGCCAATTGTGGAGTTTCACGGACAGCGCTATGCCACTGGTGGAGAATTAGACCATTTGCGCCTGAGTAAGGAAGCCATGGGGGCTGATGTGGTGATTAATTTACCCAAGGTGAAATCCCACATGCAGCTCACTATAACCATGGGTGTGAAAAACCTGTTTGGTTGCGTACCGGGCAAGATGAAAGCCTGGTGGCACATGGAAGCGGGCAAAGATGTGAATAAGTTTGCCAATATGCTGATCGAGACAGCGCAGGCGATCGCACCTCAGCTCACAATTGTGGATGGTATCATTGGCCATGAAGGTAATGGGCCGAGCGCGGGTGAGCCGAGGAATTTGGGTCTACTGGGAGCTTCTACTAATGTATTTGCACTCGATCGCGCGATCGCTGCCATCCTATCCGTGGATCCGCAGCAGGTGCCGACTTTAGCAGCGGCAATACGCTTGGGATTATGCAGCGAGCATATCTCAGACATTGAGATTGTGGGGACAACCATTGATGAACTGCGGATCGTTGACTGGCAACTACCGTCGGAAATAATGCCGATTGATTTTGGTTTGCCTCGCATAATGCGATCGACATTTAAGCATCTTTACATCAAATTTATTAAAGAACCAATCAGTGCCTACGCCCGAACCTAGTGTGAAACCATCACCGATCATTCTGGTTGTGGAAGATGCCCCGGACAACCTGGCGTTGATCGAGCAGATCTTTGACGGCTCCGATTACATTATTCAAGCCGTTCATGATGGCATTGCCGCAATGACATGGTTGGCACAAAATTTACCAGACCTGATTTTATTGGATCTGTCAATACCTGCCATGGATGGCTGGGAAGTTGCCCGCCGTGTTAAAGCAGATCGTCGGACGGCTGATATTCCAATTGTGGCGATTACGGCTAACGCCATGTTGGGAGATAAAGAAGCAGCGATCGCCGCTGGTTGCAACGACTATTTGCCTAAACCATTAGATATCGAACAACTAGAAAATCGCGTAAAATATTGGCTCAACCAAAGATCTAGTTTGGATACGAGTGCCAACAAAGATTTAGGTAATTAGGTTGTCAGCTTGGATGAGAGACGGCGAATGTGTAAGACAATCGTCTAGATTCTGATCGTTATCATTTTGGGAAATCGAGAGTAACTAGGGTGACAAATCCTTAAAATAAGGTAATCTTGCTTTAGTAGGGATATCAATAGCAACTGCCATCAATCACCATGGACAATCTTTCAGCGTATAAGGATTTAATTCAAATACATGATGGTGATAACTCGCAGGTCTATCGGGCTAGACAAGTTGACGATCGGCGATCGATAATTCTAAAAATTCTTAAAGCTGATTATCCTACACCTAATCAGCTAAGACGTTACAAACAGGAGTATTACCTTACCCATCAACTGCAATTGCCCAGCATTATCAAAGCCTACGGGTTAGAAGAGTGGCAAAGAACTCTGGTGATGACCCTCGAAGACTTTGGCGGGATTTCGCTCGATCGGTGGTTGCCGCAGCGCCAACAAGGACTGACCGTAGGTGATTTTTTGCCCCTGGCGCTCAAAATTGTCGATGCATTGGGGCAACTCCACAGTCAGAAAATCATTCACAAGGATATCAATCCTGCCAATATTGTCTTTAATCCAGAGACGGGAGTACTCAAACTGATCGACTTAGGTATCTCCA
Source organism: Rhizobium sp. Q54 (assembly GCA_943367755.1). Lineage (GTDB taxonomy): Bacteria > Cyanobacteriota > Cyanobacteriia > Pseudanabaenales > Pseudanabaenaceae > PCC-6802. Next base: position 10,381 of record CALRKB020000073.1, read on the forward strand.
CACAACTCTCTCGAGAAAACCCTATACTAGAACCACCAAATGCGCTGGAAGGAACACCAGCTTACCTTTCCCCAGAACAAACAGGGCGCATGAATCGGGTATTGGATTATCGCACAGATTTTTACTCCCTGGGAGTCACCTTCTACAAACTATTGACAGGTGTATTGCCCTTCACTACTAGCGATTCCATGGAGTTGGTGCATTGTCACATTGCCAAACAACCTGTACCGCCACATTTGTTGGCTAATACAGAAATACCTAAAGCAATCTCAGATCTAGTAGTGAAGCTGATCGCGAAGAATGCTGAAGATCGCTATCAGAGTGCTAGGGGAATCCAAGCGGATATAGAAGCATGTTTGGAGCAGTGGGGAAAGACGGGAGCGATCGCGCCCTTTACGCTCGGCAGCAATGATATCTCCGATCTATTGCAAATTCCGCAAAAGCTCTACGGACGGGAACGGGAAATTGCTACATTGCTCGCCGCATTCGATCGCATAGCGTGTCCAGGGGACAATCGCATAGCGTGTCCAGGGGACAATCGCGTAGCGTGTCCAGAGGACAATCGCGTTACTGACAAAGGACAGGTGACACCAGAAGCCAAGCTGATCCTGGTTACTGGTTTCGCCGGCATTGGTAAATCTGCATTAGTACAGGAGATTTGCAAGCCAATTACCGCAAAGCGGGGCTATTTTATTAGCGGGAAATTTGACCAGTTTCAGCGTAATATTCCTTACTCGGCTTTAGTAAATGCTTTTGCCGACCTGGCGAAGCAACTACTCGGCGAGCCAGAAGCGATCCTAAAACAATGGCGCGATCGCCTCTTAGCAGCATTAGGCTCAAATGGGCAGGTGATAATTGATGTCATCTCCGAAGTGGAGTTAATTATCGGCGTGCAGCCAGTGGTTCCCAGTTTGGGTGCACGCGAATCGCAACATCGGTTTAATTTAGTTTTTCAACGCTTCATTCAAGCGTTTTGCAGCCCAGAACATCCACTAGCGATCTTTCTGGATGATTTGCAGTGGGCGGATCTGGCAACGTTGAATCTGATCGAACGCTTGCTGGGAGATAGCCAAATTGACTCTCTATTACTGATGGCTGCCTATCGCGATCGCGAGGTATCGGAGAGTCATCCCATTACCCATACGCTCGCACAACTGCGTCAAAAAGGAGTCAACCTCGAAACAATTAGCTTGGCTCCATTGCGTTTGTCGGATGTCGAACAACTGATTGCTGAGACTTTAAACAGTCAGCCGGAAGCAGTTAAGGGTTTGGCTGAATTGGTGATGCGTAAGACCGAAGGAAATCCATTTTTTGTCAATGAATTTCTGAGAACTCTGTATGGAGAGAACTTGCTGGCATTCGATCGCGGCTCAGGGCAATGGCACTGGGATTTAGCACAGATCGAAGCGATGGGGTTTACGAATAATGTGGTGGAGATGATGGTCGGGCAATTGCAGAAGCTGTCACCATCAGTTCAGAAGGTATTATCCCTTACCGCTTGCTTGGGTTCTGAGTTCGATCTGGAGATGATCGCATTGGTGGAAGAACGGATGAACGCGGAAGTTTTTGTCGATATTAAGACAGCGATGGAACGGGGATTCTTGGTGCCGCGATCGCCGCTTGACGAGAACCTCCTGATTCAGGATTATCAATTTGGACACGACCGGATTCAACAAGCTGCTTATTATCTGATTCCAAAAGCAGAAAGAGAGAGCATTCACTACAAAATTGGAAAATTGCTGCGACAACATTGGTCCCCCCAAGTCAGAGAGGAGCGAATTTTTGTCATAGTAAATCATTTGAATCATGGGATTGCCCTGATTACCGACCAGGTCGATCGCGATCGACTAGCAAAACTCAATCTCACGGCTTGCCGCAAAGCGAGGATGACTAATGCCTATCAAGCGGCGGGCGAATATGCCGCGATCGGGCTGGATTTACTGGGAGATGAGGCTTGGCAACGCCAGTATGAGACAACCTTAGCCCTGCACGAACTTGCCGCAGAAGTGGCTTTACTTAGTGGGAAATTTGACCAGATGAATCGATGGGTGGATGCCGCGATCGAGCGTGCCAGGACTCCATTAGAGCAAGTGGGCGTTTACCTCGTCAGAATCCAGGCATTAGCGATCCAGGATCAGCTTTCTGAAGCCATATCAATTAGTCGATCAGTTCTCAAAGAATTAGGAGTTCAGCTCCCCAATTCCCTGAGTCCTGAAGAGATTCAGCAGGCAGTACGAGAAATTAACGCCTTGATCGGAGATCGAACCATTGAGGAGCTATTTCACCTTCCAGCAATGGTAGATCGTGAAAAGCTAGCAATTATGAAAATTGCCGCAGGTATCGGGCCAGCCTGTTTTATGCTTGGTTCACCCCTATTCCCGTCGCTGGTTTCTTTACTGGTGAAATTATCGCTCCAATATGGCAACAGCCCCACCTCAGGTTATGGCTATGCTTGTTATGCCCTATTCCTCAACAGCTTTCTTCAGGATGTTTCTACTGCCAGTCAGTTTGGTCAGCTAGCATATCGTCTTGCTTCGACCTCCGGAGCCAAAAGTATGCGATCCGAGACTTTTATTATAGTCGGACTCTGTTTGGATCACCGTCAGAACCATCTAAAGAAAAGCTTGCCCATTCTGCAGGCAGGCTATCAAGCTGGATTGGAAGCTGGAAATCTGGAATTTGTTGGACATAATGCTAATGGGTTTTGTGTAAATTCCTTCTGGTGTGGTAAACCACTAGCGGAACTAGAACCCCAAATTAGGTTGTACCGTCAGCAGTTCCTCGCTCGTAGCCAGAGGATAGCAGCGAGCTATTGTTCCATCTATTGGGAAGCAGCCATTTTGCTACTTGGCAACCCAGATACCATTGAGTTGTCCTTTAGTGAAAAAATCTATAGCGAGAATCAAGTTGCAGAGTTGTCTGAATCTAAAAATTGGGCAGGAGTGTTTCAATTCTATCTCACCAAAGCTGCTTTGAGATTTCTAATTGGAGACAATGCAGTAGCCTCAGCAGATATAGCTCAAGCCAAACCCTATCTTGCAGCTGGTGTGCAAACTATTACCGAAGCTCTGTTTTATTTCTACGACTCTCTGATCGCACTAGCTACTTTACCTGAATTAGGCACTGAGTTAGAGACTCAACGGCAACGAGTCCAGGCAAATCAAGCTAGATTGTACCATTGGGCAGAGCACGCCCCCATGAACTATTTGCATAAGTGGCAGTTAGTAGAAGCGGAAACTTGCCGAGTGCTGGGACAGCAGGTAGAAGCCATGGAACTTTACGATCGCGCGATCGCTGGAGCGAGAGAACACCAGTATATTCAAGAAGAAGCGCTCGCTAATGAGCTTGCTGCTAAATTCTATCTGGATTGGGGCAAACAAACCATTGCCCGCACCTACACAATCGAAGCCCGCTATTGTTACCAGCGCTGGGGGGCAATTGCCAAAGTCGTACAGATGGATGCCAAGTATCCTCAATTAATGCCAGTTGCAGGACATGAAGGATTATCCAATTCTCGCGCCACTTCTGAAACTACAACTGGCGGTAGAAGAGGTGCCGAACTCGATCTCTCCACTGTGATGAAAGCATCTCAAGCGATCGCGACTGAAATTATCTTGGAAAACCTCTTGCAAACTTTGATGCGAATTTTGCTCGAAAATGCCGGCGCACAAACAGGCTGTTTGCTGCTGCATACGCCTTCAGCATCAGGGGAGTTGGGCACATTCGCGATCGCGGCGCGTAGCAGTACTAATCTAGATCTTGGGTTGGTCGCACAAATGATTGCGGACATTTTGCCAGAGGCAGTCCTCCATTATGTAGCTCGCACGGGGGAAAGTGTCCTACTTGATTCTGCTTTGGAGTCAGGCAACTTCGCCCACGATCCCTACATTCAATCAGTCAGACCTCTATCGGTGCTTTGCTATCCCCTGCTCGATCGGGGCAAACTAGTTGGGATTGTTTATCTAGAGAATAACCTTACAACTGGAGCCTTCACAGCGAATCGCCTTAAACTCTTGCAGTTGCTTTCCGGTCAAGCAGCGATCGCAATTGAAAATGCCCAACTCTATGAGAAAGTCAGAGACAGCGAACAACAGCTTAAACAAATCCTTGAAGCGGTTCCTGTTGGCATCGGCGTCTTGGATGCTAACGGTCATCCCTACTATGCCAATCAAAGAGCTAGAGAGCTACTAGGCAAAGGGATTGCCCCAGAAGCAACGGCAGCAGAAATTGCTGAAGTTTATCAAAACTATGTAGCCGACACGAATCAACTATATCCAAACGAGAAATTGCCAATTGTCAGAGCCTTACGAGGAGAAGCCTCCAGCGTCGATGATGTGGAGATTCATCAGGGCGATCGCGTAATTCCCATAGAGGCATGGGGAACGCCTATCTACAGCGAAACTGGCCATGTTCGGTATGCAATGGTTGCATTTCAAGATATTACTCAACGCAAACAATCCGAAAAGATTCTCACAGATTACAGTCGTATCTTGGAACAACAGGTAGCCGATCGCACCGCCAAACTCCAACGTGCCAATCAGGAACTTTTGAGCCTGGCAAATTTAGACGGACTGACCCAGATTCCCAATCGCCGCCGCTTCGATGACTATTTTGCAGAAGAGTGGCGACGACACCTGCGCGAACAAGCACCTTTGGCGCTAATTTTGATCGATATCGACTATTTCAAACGCTACAACGATTGCTACGGACACCAGTGCGGCGATGATTGTTTGATCCGCGTGGCGCAGGGAATTACCAAGATTCCCCAACGCCCTGCTGATTTAGTCGCTCGCTATGGCGGTGAAGAGTTTGTAGCGATTTTGCCCAATACCAGCACAGAAGGCGCGTTAACCATTGCCGAGTCTATGCGAAAGGCGATCGCTACCCTCGCCATCCCCCATGCAAATTCTGAGGTGAGTCAGTGCGTCACGTTGAGTTTGGGAGCGACCAGCCTAATTCCCATGCCAGACAAGAGTCCAGAGGATCTAATTGCCAACGCAGATCGGGCATTGTACGCAGCCAAGCACCAGGGACGCGATCGGGCGATCGTTTACTTGTAACCGTAAATCACCTCCACTCCCGCATCCTTACAAGTTGTTGGTGTAGCTTGATAAATCCCTAAACTGTTGCATAAATGAGCGATCGAGGCGATCTTTCCAATGCCATAGCAGACGAGATTCCCAGGCAAAACATCCCCTAGAAGAGATCGCGCTACCATCTGCCGTACCAATTAAATTGAGATAGTGTTTTTGGGGAATGTAGGATTCCAAGGGTTCCCCTAACAAGGTATGCCTGAGGTTGTGAAATAGTGGCTTCCCCTGGCGGACGGCAAATACTCCTGCTTTGGGGCGCGGATGGTTTATCATCGCCGCGATATCTCCAGCCGCAAATACCTGTGGGTGCGACACCGACTGCAAGCTATCCTTAACCTGAATAAATCCCTTCACATCTACAGCTAAGCCGGATGCTCCCAACCATTCCGGTGCAGTTGCTTGGGTTACCCAAATAATGCGATCGCAGGTCAAACTGAAACCAGACTGACAACGCAGCAAGCAGGAATCGCGATCGATAACTTCAACATCTATGACATTCTGATTAAGATGAAGATGAACTCCTCTATGCGTGAGAATTTGCTGAATGCGCCGCTGCAACCAAGCAGAATGACTTGGTAATAATTGGGCGTTGCGGTGAATGAGATGGAATTCCAAGCGAGTTCTCAGCGGATCGATGAGAGATTCCAGGTGATGCTGCATCGCCAGCAGTAACTCAACGCCTCCCACACCACCGCCTACGATCGCTAGCCGCATTGATGCAGGTGGATTAGCTTGAACTTCAGCTAACAGTCGATCCCATCGTTCCAAGAGACGGCGAATTGGTTTGGCCGGAATGCTGCATTGGTAAGCATCCTGCAAGGAATCGCTCAGGTTCGTTGGATGCAGATGCGGCACAGTGGGAGTGCTACCGATATCCAGGGATAGAAGATCGAAGTCAACCGGAGGGCGATCGGCGCACAAGATTTGACGCTTTTCTAAATCCAGTCCCACAACTCGAGCGACGATTAACTTTGCTCCGGCAAACTGGGCTAAAGTTTGCAGATCGATATAGCATTGCTCGCGATCGTAAAAGCCCGCCACATGACCTGGTAGCATGCCTGAATAGGGAGTGTCAGAGGCTTCGCTGATGAGGGTTAATCGCATGTCGGCTATGGGATCCATACCAAACATACGCATAGCGATCGCATGGCTGTGGCCACCCCCTACTAATACAAGATCTTTAACACTTTGCCCTGGCATTTAATGTACGGGCAGACCTATGTGTCTGTCCTCTCCTGCTATATCCCACTATATATCATCGCGCCAAAGTGCAATTCCGCCCAATAACCCCAATTTATTGGAGATCACCTTGACATTTGTTGGCAGTTCGATATCTATCTTTTTGGCATTGCCACCACCAAGGTAGAGATAATCATAGTTAAATAGTTTATCTAGTGTGGCGATCGCTTCCTCTAAGCGACGATTCCAAGTTTTTGCTCCCCCTTTCTCTAATGCTGCATTACCAAGTCGATCTTCATAGGTTTTATCACCACTAAATGGATGCTGCCCCAACTGTAGATTAGGCAGCAACTTCCCATCCACAAACAAGGCTGAACCAAATCCCGTACCCAGCGTGATAACTAGTTCGGTACCTCGCCCTGCTACTGCACCCAATCCCTGGACATCAGCATCATTCGCAATGCGAACGGGTTTACTCAATACCTTAGTTAGCGCCGCGCCCAAATTGAAGCCATCCCAAGCCGGAGAAAGATTGATCGCTCCCCGCGTGATGCCATGTTGCACCACCGAGGGGAACCCCACCGAAACCCGATCGAACTCACCCTGTTGGTTAGCGAGATCGGCGATCGCGGGTATGACAAGATCGGGGGTAGCTGGTTGGGGTGTATCAATTCTCAATCGCTCAGTTTGAGGCTGACCGTATCCATCTAAAATAATTGTTTTGATTCCACTACCACCAACATCAACTGCTAATGTTAGTTTGAGGGCATCTGGTTTAGTCATAATTGTAGCTTTCAATTCAATACTTCGGACAGTTTAGGGAACAGAGAGGCAAAAGCCACTTATCATAGTAGGGTGCAATGGTCAAAAAAACATCTGGATCGGTGAACTTTGAACATTGTACAAACTACAACATGGAAAAATCCTATGACTATAACCGCATTGACGGCAAGCCTACCAAATTTAGAATTAACCAGATCGGGACTGCCAAATATTTGTGGTTGGGAAGCAGCGATCGCCTCAGTAACAAACCATCGCAACCCCGTATTTCTACCAACAACTAATGTCCGCTTAGCAGACATACGGGCGGGATTTGCCTGCGCCTTGCATATGCACCAACCCACGATTCCTGCTGGTGCCAATGGCGGGCTGATTAGTAATCTCCAGCATATGTTCGAGCATCCGAATGATGGAGATAATCATAATGCGAGCGTATTTGCCCAGTGCTACAGCCGCATGGGGGATTTTATTCCCGAATTAGTGAGTCAGGGTTGCAATCCTCGCATTATGCTCGACTACTCTGGGAACCTCCTATGGGGATTACAGCAGATGGGGCGATCGGATGTTCTGAATAATCTCAAGCGCATCACTTGCGATCCTCAATATCACCCCTATGTTGAATGGCTGGGCACAATGTGGAGTCATGCTGTGATTCCCTCTACACCAATTCCCGATCTTAAACTCCATATTCAAGCTTGGCAACATTACTTTGCGGCAATCTTTGGCTATGATGCCCTGAGTCGGGTCAAGGGCTTTTCCCCCCCAGAAATGCACTTACCTAACCATCCCGATACCTTGTTTGAATATATCAAAGCGCTCAAGGAATGTGGTTATCGCTGGTTGATGGTACAAGAACATTCCGTCGAATGTTTAGATGGGTCTGGCCTACCTCAAGATCGCAGGTATATGCCAAATCGTTTGGTGGCTCGCAATTCTCAAGGTGAAACCATTAGTATCACAGCATTAATTAAAACCCAGGGTTCAGATACGAAGTTAGTAGCTCAGATGCAACCATATCATGAAGCGAAAGGAAGAGGGCTTCAGCAAATTGGCGGCGATACGCATCCTGGAAGGAATCGCACTTTTCCATCCCTAGTGACGCAAATCGCGGATGGAGAAAATGGTGGCGTGATGATGAATGAGTTCCCGCGAGACTTTCCCATTGTCTGGCAGGAGCTACGCGATCGCGCTGCTGGAGTTGTAGGATTGAATGGCACTGAATACCTGGAATTAATTGAAGCAACAGGCATAAGCCCTGAGGATTACCCCATGTGCCAAGCTGTGAATCAACACAAAATTTGGCAGCGAGTCGATTCAGAAAATATAAATTCAGAAGCTGTAGAGAAAGCGATCGCTCAGTTAAAAGAAAGCGATTCCCAGTTCCATATGGATGGAGCATCCTGGACAAATAATTTAAGTTGGGTGCAGGGATATGAAAATGTACTGGAGCCAATGAATCAACTCAGTGCGATGTTTCATGAGAAATACGATTCATTGCTACAGCAAGATGCTTCAGTAACGCAGCGATCTGATTATCAGGAAGCTCTGCTATACAACTTACTTTTGCAAACCAGTTGTTTTCGCTACTGGGGGCAAGGCACTTGGACAGAGTACGCTCGTGAGTTGTATCGTCATGGAGAAACCTTAATGCGATAACTTTACCTTTCCGCCAATCTATCTAACTTTTCCCGCATGGATAATTGCAAGAGCGATCGCATTAAGCCAATAAAGCTTAAACCAGAAAGCATGAAAGCGGCGATCGCCCATCCTGCGTATGTCCCTGATGCTCCTACCAACAAAATCGCTCCAGAAAGCAGTGTAAATCCACTCATACAGGCATAGATCAGGCACTTTACCCCTAGATTAATGCGCTTGAGCGTGCGATCGCTCTCAACTGAGCGTACTAACACCTTAAGCTCGCCTTGTTCCATGCGCTCTTCCAACCGCAGCAGTAGCAATTCTGTACTGCTGGGTTGGTTGAGTTTATAGGAGATAAAACTCTTGGCCTGTCTTGCTAGCTCTGTGATAGCGGAGCCTTTCCCCTTAGAGAGGGTTATGCTCTTCACAAATGGTTGTGATGCTGTGGTGAAGTTATATTCCGGATCGAGAATGCGTGCGATACCATCCAGAGTCGTGAGAGACTTGAGAATATAAGTCATTTTGGAAGGTAAGCGAAAAGGCTGTTGTTCGAACAACTCGTAGACTTCGCTTTTCATTTGTTCAAACGCTTTGACATCGACTGGCTTTTCCGTGAACTTATCAAGCACAAATTTCATCAGTCGTTTAACTGGCGTCATATCTGCCATCGTCTCAATCAATCCCATACTAGTCAGGGTATCGATCACCTCATTTGTATCTTTTCTGAGAACGGCAAAGAAAGTCTTGACCATCTTATCTTTATCCATGGCAATGATTTCCGACATCATGCCGTAGTCATAGAAGATCAAGTTGCCATCGTTTGTGACTGCGAGATTGCCTGGATGCGGATCGGCATGAAAAAAACCGTCCTGGAGCAGTTGTTTGAGATAGCAACAAATTCCCAATTGATTGATATTTTTAGGATCTATACCACAGGCTTCCAACGCACGGCGATCGTCGACTTTGATGCCTGGCACGTATGCCATGGTCAATACTTTAGCGCTGCTATATTGCCAATAGATTGACGGTACTACAATACGAGGGAAATCGGTGAAATTGCTGCGGAAGCGATCGGCATTTTTGCCTTCCTGAATATAATCGATTTCCTGATAGAGCACAGTGAAGAACTCGTCATAGACTGCCTCTAGTTGATACTTTCGAATCCAGGCAAACCAACGGCGAAAAAGCCGTAACAGTTTACCAACAACGACAAAATCTAAATCGAATAACTGCTTTAGACCAGGTCGCTGGATCTTGACTACTACTTCTTCACCCGTGTGTAAGCAAGCTTTATGCACTTGCCCCAGACTAGCTGCAGCAATCGGTTCTTGGTCGAAGTCACGGTAGATCGCGTAAAGCGACTTGCCCAGTTCGGTTTCAACTATGGCGATCGCTTCTTGCGTCGCGAATTTAGGCACTCGATCCTGCAGCTGAGATAGCTCTTCGATATATTCCAGCGGTAGCAAATCCACTCGGGTGGAGAGCGATTGTCCAATTTTAATAAATGTCGGCCCCAAATCCAGCATCTTGGCGACTAGCCATTTAGCACGTCGCTTTCTAATGAGAGGTGAATCATGTTGCCAAAGGTTATCCCACCAGACAAAAAACAAGAATGTAAATGCTGAGAGAAAAACATCCCTTTGGCGAGCGAAGGGGGAATAACTGGTTCGTTGCCAGGTTAGCGGTTTGGATGTAGAGGTTGTCAGCATATCTCCAACTATTTTATATCTAAGGCACCTAAAAGTGCTTGATGCATGACTTCAATTGGAGCCTTACGGCCCACCCAAAATTCTAGAGCGATCGCCCCTTGATGGAGTAGCATTTCCAACCCATCGATCGCAATTAAGCCCCGTGCGGCTGCTAGTTTGAGGAATTGAGTTGGTCTCGGTGTATAAATCAGATCGTAGGCGATCGCCTCTGCGGGGATGATTTGCATTTGCGTGCTACTGATTGGACTATCGGAATTATTAGCCATATTACTAGTCATTCCGATTGGGGTGGTGTTAATCACTATACCTGCAACTTCCAGCACGCTAGATAAGTTCGACCACTCGTGGATACACAATTTAAGGTCGTGCAGATGCGCGGTCACATCGCGCTCAAAACGCTCCAACTTCTGGCGATCGCGCCCCACGATATGAATAACGGGACATCTAAGCTGCACGCAGGCAGCCACCACAGCCTTAGCCGCACCACCACAGCCCAAAACCACAGCCGGATGACGATCCCAAGTGTGCTCTAGCTTAAGTAAGGGCACCAAAAAACCCGCTACATCTGTATTAGTCCCTACCCATTTATCTCCCGATCGCTTGACCGTATTGACAGCACCTATTGCTCTTGCCGTATCAGAGATCCAATCTAGCAAGGGAATAATTTCCTGTTTATGCGGAATAGTTAAGTTAAACCCTTCTACGGATCGAATGGCTTGGAGTCCATTAACCGCAGTGGACAGATCGGCGATCGCTACGGGTAATGGTACGTACACATAGTCTAAACATAATGCCGCGATCGCCGCATTGTGCATGACTGGTGATAGGCTGTGCGTTACTGGCCAGCCCATCACGCCCAAAATTTTAGTTGTGCCGCGCACCTGATTCATTAACTATTTTCTTATAGAGTATGCCCTAAGCCTAAATGATTTACATCATTACTTGTGAAAACGCGTGCATATTGTGTAATAATTTAAAAGCTAAATCACATTTGGCATGTGCCCTCATGGCTCAGGGGTAGAGCATCTCCTTGGTAAGGAGAAGGTCACGGGTTCAAATCCCGTTGAGGGCTTAGGTTAGAGAAAATTACTTTTAGTTGTCTACCCAATTTCTACCCAAACTCATTTGGGTTTATTGAAGTTTCTTTGATTACTGGGAAGACTTCTCTGCCAATTTTCGATAGCTCGTAAATGAGAATTAGGATCGTGCTGATTTGCTACCCAATCTTGCAATAAGTAGGCATTGTATCGAATCGAGGTTTTGCCCGTGTGCTGATAGTGAATGCCAGCCAACAACTTACCAGACTCGCGCAGTTTTTTAAGTGTTTCGGTAGACTTAGCAATGATTCTTGCTGCTTGATGCTTGTCTACCCAAACTGAATTCGTCAGCTTGCCGATGCCTAGCAGCTTGAGTGCTTGATATTCTTGGTCGGTAACTTCGATCAGCATGATGATTTCATCTACCCAATCAATTCAGCTTTGATTTATGGTGATAACTTTCGAGATAAAGAACTCGTTGCAGGGCGATCGCCGCTACGGCAGGGACAACTGCGTTGCCGATCGCGGCAAGTCTGTCCAATCTGCGGGAAAGCCCATGAGCCACTCCACAAATTGGGGGTTTAACACTTCGCCAGGGGGCAAGTATGGTTTGATTTCCTTCACCAGACCGTACCCTTGCGATGCAGTTGGGGTCGGTAACAGCCGCAATCTGCGATCTAACTTGGTCTGCCCAGGGCGATGCTTGCCCGTATAGGCTACTGGCGTAGGCAACCACAAAGACTCGTTCGCGTAGGTGGGGCGCTCCGACTGCCGCTGCCGATAGGATTTCCACATCGAAGCGATAGCCCAGTTGGCAGAGTCCGTGCAAAACTTCGGTAAGTCCACCTGTGTAGAAAGCTCCTTTGACGTTTTCCCAGATAACGAAATTGGGTTTTGCTGCCTCGATAACGCGGAGCATCTCGAACCAGAGTCCTGAGCGACTGCCCGCAATTCCTGTGCGTTTGCCAGCGAGGCTGAGGTCTTGGCAGGGAGATCCGCCCGTGATGAGGTCGAATTGGTTTGGCTTGGCATGAAAAGTCCTGATATCTCTGTGAATGGGGATAGTGGGGAAGTTTTTGCGTAAAACATGGCAGCAGTAATCATTGATTTCGACAAATTGCACGGTGTCGATGCCAAGCACATGGGCTGCAAGGCTAAAACCACCGATGCCAGCGAACAGATCGAGATGCTTCATCTAAAATTCCTTACCATTTGGCATGGATAGTTTCTGGGTGAGGTTAGAAATTGTTTGCCCGTAGTTGAGCCGTTTAGATCTCTGGGATGCGTGTTTATCCCAATCCGCCTTGTGCCACAGGTGCATCTGTTCACAGTGGGCGGCAGTAAGGCGGATGTCCCACTGAGCTTGATAGTCACGACTTGACATGGCTTCCCCGCCGTGCTTTTTGGCATATTCCTGCCGTTGAGCATCAGATAGATAATAGGCAGTGTGGTATTTTTTCCCTTCCTCACAATCTGGTCGTTGGCAGATGAATGGCTTACCATTCTCCCCTAGTACAAAATTGCTGAGGTAAGGGTTAGACACCTTGCCAGAGTCACAGCAGCAAAAGCACTTCCACGGCGGTCTGACTGAACGATCTCGGACTGGTGCGGGAATCGCCGATATTATGGGCAAGTTTTCTTGAGTTTCCATAGCTACCTCCTGAAGGCAAAGTTGTAGCGTTCTTCGTATTCGGGACAGTCAGACGGTACTTGTGACATGAGGTAGCTAACCCCACGCATGGGATCGTCGAGGATCGCTTGCCACTCGGCATATCTGCTGTCTGGTGAGGCAGTTTGCGGGTAGAGCCTTTCGTATTCAGCTTCAAGATGTTCGAGGCGCGAGAGTATCCAGGCGATCGGATCGGTGGGGCGATTGGGTAGCTTGTCTACCTGCTGCCAGCAGAAGTTTT
>CALRKB020000074.1:0-23527 GCA_943367755.1 Rhizobium sp. Q54
GATGTGGGCGATCGCTCTATTACGTTCAGGCGCACGACTACCAAGACTCAGAAAACCCGCACGGTGAAAGTTAACGGTCAACTGGCACAGATTCTGGATGAAGTAGGATTGCCGGACAAGGGCTATCTATTCCCTGCCAGGGATGGAGACAGGCATCTCACCACCCGAGCGGCTGACCTGATACTGCGCAAATACTGCGATTACCTGGGCATTAAAGGGGTTAGTACGCATAGTTTTCGCAGGACTGCTCTGACGCACATGAGCAGTGCGGGAATTCCATTGAGGCACATCCAGGAGATATCGGGGCATTCGTCGCTGGCCAGCTTGCAGAAGTATCTGGAGGTGTCGGAGAAGGATAAGGAAGAGGCGATCGCTGTGTTGGGTTTTTAAATCAGAGGATAATCTCTGGTAGGAAGTACTCCCATTACAACTGATGAGACTTGGTTAGCTAATTGCTTGCATTGCTTCCCCTCTGAGTATCTTTCCTCTAACCATCTCGAAGATCTTGCCAACTCTTGTCTGTTCCCCGAACGTTAAAGCTACCCATTGAGATCGCTCGATTTTTATTCGCCATTCGCAAATAGCGAATATACGGTTAAAATCAAGTTAGGGAAAGACTAAGCAATCGTAAGGTGAACTGCCATGCTAAAGCCTCAAGATATTTTGGTTTTGCTCAAGTTACATGCTTGGCCAGATGCTGATTGGACATATGCCGAACTTGCTAAAAGGCTCTATATGAGTACATCAGAGGTTCATGCAGCTTTGAAACGTAGTGCCGCTGCAGGCTTGTTCGACACAGAATCAAGACAGGTCAGGAAGCAGCCCTTACTGGAGTTTCTCGTTCATGGCATCAGGTATGCCTTCTTTGCACGACCAGGCGCTCTCAGTCGAGGTATACCAACAGCGCATTCCGCTGAACCCCTGAAGACTCAAATAGTTTCCAATCCGAGCGATATTTACGTTTGGGCAGATCGGCATGGCACGGTGAAAGGTCAGGCGATCGACCCACTCTATAAATCTGTGCCGGAAGCAGCGAAACAAGACCAAAAACTATACGAGATGTTGTGCCTAGTTGATGCAATTCGGGTTGGTCGCATGCGCGAGCGACAACTTGCTACTCAGGTTTTAGAGCAAAGGCTAATGGCATCATGAACGAGCAAATTGCCATGCTGGAAAAGGTTGCCAGCCTGCTTACAGGTTTAAATCGGCTCGTGGTCTACACAGGAGGGGCAACCATCGCACTTTATCTCGACCCCGTTGCTGCCGCTGACGTTCGTCCTACGCGAGATGTAGATTGCGTAGTAGAGGTGAATTCTAGAATGGAGTACTATGACTTATCCGCACAATTGCGAGGTTTAGGTCTGAGGGAAAGCCAAGAAGGTCCTCTGTGCCGATGGATCTATGATGACCTGATCGTAGACGTTATGCCAACCGAGCCAGCGATTCTAGGCTTCTCGAATTCGTGGTACAAAGCTGGGATCGAGCAGGCTTTGCCATATACGCTTCCTAGCGGAATGCAAATACTTATTTTCCCAGCAGTCTATCTCCTAGCGTCTAAGATCGAGGCGTTTAGAGGACGCGGGAGCAATGATTTCTATGGCAGTCACGACCTGGAGGACATAATGTTATTGCTTGATGGTTGCATTGCTCTCGAAGATGAAGTTAGTCGTGCAGCAGTAGATGTGAAAGCCTACATCAAGACTTGGGTTGAATCAGAATTTAAAAAACTTGACGAAGTTGCACCTGCATATCTTGCGCACGCAGCGATCGCTGCTGGTCGAGATAGGATGCTGCGCGACTTGATTCGAAGGTTAACTGTTCCTGAGTATGGTGATTAATAGGTTATCTCCTATCAGAACGCGGATCTGGATTCCGCCTCAGGAAATTGTTGACGAACTCAAGGATTTATTTGTCCGAATTAATCTTCGTCGTTACTTTGAACGTAGGGGTATTGTTTTTGACGAGGAGAAATTCAATAGTTTGATATTGGAAAAGCAGTTGGGTTAGATTGGCGCGCTCTCTCTCAGGACTGTTATCACGCATATGGGCAGCGCAGGGGACCATTGCGCTACATCCAGGAGATATCGGGGCATACGTCGCTGGCGAGCTTGCAGAAGTATTCGGAGGTGTCGGAGAAGGATAAGGAAGAGGCGATCTCCGTGTTGGTGTTTTAATACCAGGTAGGGAGGTGCAAAACTAAGAGCCAGGAATTGCTACAGGATTTAATCAGTATAGTCAAGGTTAAAACTGCTCTCCAGGGAGTAACGTGGAAAGGTGTTATACAGCCAGCTGATGATTTCGGAGGAAAAGCGGTGACGCGAGCAAATGAATAGAATCAGCAAATCAGGGTGTGGTTATGTATTGCATTATTCTGCAGTTATTTTGATAATACCGTTTGAACCCCAGTAAAGGAACCTTTAATCCTGCCAAGGTATATCGAGCGTTACAAACTCTGGAATAATACTGCCTGCTTGAGTGAATACTTGACTTTCAGGATCGATAGCCCGGTTGTCACGACGATAGGCCAACTTCAGACGATACTGACTAGGTGGAATTGTTTTTGAAGACGGAATGAATATAAACAAACCTGTGCCATCAGCTTTACGCAGAACTCGGAAGTCAAGAGAAGTAGAAGTATAGTAATCATTCGACAAAAATTGTCTTGCGTGACTTGCGATAGAACTGGAACTACGGATACGTAAGTTTGCTCCCTCTGGTGATAGCCGCAACCGACCGTACTCGTTAAGAGAAGCAATGAAGCGGTCAGTTACAGAGGGGATGGGCGGTGGGCTGGCTGAGTTACCACCATATACTTTTACCTGAGTTCCAGCGGGAAGCGATACCTCACGCTCGAAGGCGTAGTAAGGTATCCATACGGGGGCTGAAACCTGTACTTCAGTAAAGCGGGCTTGGGCATATTCCCCACAGTAGAGTCCAATCTGCCCAGCTACCAGGTCGCTATCATCAACGGTAATCAAAGGTACACCATTGAAATAGCCGGTAAATTGCGAGCCAATACAATCCATCGTAAGGATAAATTGTTGGCCGATAGAGTCCAATGGATCACCACTCAATAGAATCTGAAAAGCGCCATTGACCATTTTGCTCAATCTGGGATACCAGTAGCCTTTGCGATGCTTCAATATACAAAAAGAATAGTAATTGTTCTTATCAACATAGCGGAATACAAGTCCAACCTCACCCACGCCATCGGTTCGTATCTCTGCTGTGAGACGATAATTCGTCCAAAAGGAGTTGCCCGTGAGTGCATATATTCCTAATCGTTCAGAAGGTACGCTTATTCGTAGCTCTCCATTGCTGACTTCCCAATTGGATGGGATGGGCTGGCCTGTCTCATCCACAAAATGCCAGAGCTCGGAAATTAGGGCATCAAATGGCTCATTCAATAACCAATCATTGAAAGCCCAGTCGGCTGGATACACCTGAATATTAGAGAACCGGGCATCGTTGTTTGCCCAACAGTAGAGGCCAATACAACCCGTGACCAGAGCACTGTCTTCTACCACAAACATCGGTACCCCATCTAAGTAACCCCGCAGCGTACTGCCAATCGCTACAATCGTCACCTCGTAGGTGCGACCGATTTCGTAGACAAGGTCGTCTTCCCAAAGTAATGTGAAGGTTCCGCCAACATTCTTCACTAACCGGCGGCAGAAATTCTCTTTCTCCATGGAGAAGCGATAGTAGTTGTTCTCATCGGTGTAACGGAACAACAGTCCTATGGCACCGTCATCAAGCGATCGCAATCTGGCCCTGACAATCACATCCTTCCAGCTTCGATCGCCGGTAATTGCTTGAGTGCCTTTTTTAGGTAAAGAATCCCTGGTAGCAGGATCGCTATAAATACTACCCGTCTGACGTAGCGTTCCCTCGAAGATCTCCCAATGGGATGGTGTATTGATTGTTCCTTCATCAATAAAGTGCCATCTGCTGATATCGCTATCTATAACGCTATCTATAAAGCGATCGCGCAGCAGTGCATAGGCTTCTAGGGGCAAGCGGCGTACTTCAACCCATTCAAAATGGGCTTTGGGATCGTTCCAACAGTACACCCCAATCCGGCCCGTTGCATTAGCATTGTCTGTGAGATCGAACAAGCGTATGTTGTCTAAGTACCCAACCAGTCGGCTTCCAATGGCATTTACGGTTAGGGTGAAGGACTCACCGACCTTGTAGCCACCGACTTCTTCCCATAGCGTTGTCACCACACCATCCTGTTTCTTAATCAACCGTCGGTAGTTGCGGTTGGCATCCAGAGAGAGGCGATAGTAATTGTCTCCATCAACGTAGCGGAACGTCACGCCGATCGCATTTCCATCATCGGAATACATTCTGACGATCAAACGGAGTTCTGACCATTGGGGATCGCCTGTTAGGGCATAGGTACCGGGGTAGGCAGGTGCATCACCCCCCTGAATGGCGGAGGTTTGCAGCAATTCCCCGTGGGAGAATCGCCATCTTGATGGGGTATTCACGGTGCCCTCATCTACGATTGTCCACCGAGAGTCTAAAGCCTCGACTACCAGAGACTCGAATTGTTCAAACTCGTCCACAAACAGTACCGGATCGTCAGCAGGTTCAGCTAGAGGACCGGGAATGTAGCGATACTCAAGGCGATACCCTGTCAGATTGGTTGCTTCCCGCAGGAGCAGAGTCACGGATTCTTCGTTCGGCTGGCTGGTGCCAAAGCTGGCATCGGTCAATTTGACATTGCCGGGAATGGTTGGTGGGGCAATGGGGCGCTTGCTTTTCATTACTTGCAATTCGGTACGCTTCCAGTCAATCGGTTCTGGACTTTGCAGCAGCAGGGCCAGGATTTCTCCTTTCTGTTCTACCCAAGTCACTTGTACTTCAGGCGGATTTTGATGGACAGATTGCCCCAGAACTTGTACGGCCAGAGTCTCATAGGCACGTGCTTCCGTATCCGAAGGTGGTGTCGCAGGGGATACTGCTTGAGCGAGTTGTTCCTTAACGTCTGCCGTAGCAGCCAGTTGCACCCCCCAGGTTTCATCCTGGAAGCTGTGCATTTGGTGGAAGAAATTGGCAAAGCGAGATGTCGTGAACTGGAATCGATAGAGAATAGGGGCATTCTGGCGAAAATCCTCAACGCGGATATCCGTAAACCTTGCTCCTACATTTCTCCAGCAATACAGGCCGATCTGTCCTGCGGAAATCGCAGCATCGGCTTGATCGGTCACATCAAACACCAAAGCGCCATCCTGGTACACCCGCAGCGAAGACCCAATGGCTTCAATGGCGATCGGGTAGTCCTGGTTTTGACGGTAGACGAAATCATCGGCAGCCAGAATGGTGTGATGTCCATCTAAGACCCGTACTAACCGCCGATATTGGCGTTCGCGATCCATGGAGAAGCGGTAGTAATGGTTGGGGTCGCGATAGCGAAAGACAACTCCAATGGCACCATCATCTGACGAGCGGAGATAGGCACTCAGCCGGTAATCCGTCCAGCCTGGATCGCCAGCCAGTAACATAGTTCCCGGCTTTACTGGATCTGTGCCGCCTACAGGGTTATCCCCAATGTTCGAGGTCTGGATGATGTAGCGGGTGGGAGGAGTTCCTGCTTCTTGTATTGCCCAGTGAGAGGGGCCGTCCTGAGTGCCCTCGTCCCGAACAAACCAAAGGCCATCTAGAATTCCATCAGGACCGTCAGCACAGGTGCCGACTGTGTAAGCAGCAAAATCCTCGTGCAGCAGCAGGGGAATGAGCCGTGCTTCGTAAACTGTGTCTGGGTTCAGTACCTGACCGTCTGCTGCCGAGGTGAGTTTTTTATTGTGGGTAATCTTATTGAAACTGAGGGACAGGCCGCAGTTGCTGCCGTTAACGATGGCGACCCAGCCTTTTTCACTTTCGGTGAGGGTAAGTTCTTCCTGGACTCCCCATTGCTGGCCGAGGGCAATTAACCGTCCCTGGGCATCGCGCACTGGTTGGTTGTTGGTGTCATACAGATATAGGCCCAGATCGCGCCGCTCCAGGCGATACATCAGGTCTACGTAGTTCTCGTTGAACGCCACCTTTACGTCATAGGCACGATAGACGGGGCGAGGGAGGAAGGGCTTTTCTCCCATTGCGGGAACGGTAATGGGGAGCGTCTGCTTCACGTAGGGTGTCAGGTTGTCCAGACCGCTGTTGAATTGGCTGGTTGGCTCGGGCTGACCGCTCGGGAGGGAGAGAGAGGCCAATCCGGGCGGTCCTTCGGTACGAAAATAGGCATACTCAGTCTGCACTAGTTCTTGAGAGTAACCTGATAGTTCCCCTTCGCCTTTCGCATCGAGCTTAGTCACCACCTTCAGTCGATAAATGGTATGGGGTTCCAGCACTTCCCCCTGCTGATACCAGTGAGCCATCTCATCCGCTAGATGTTGGGACATCTTTGCTCGCCGATCTGCTTCCACGGGATCTGGTCCGAGGAGTAAGCATACTCCCCAAATGCAAACTTGATCCACGCACAAAATAAAAACTAGACTTAAATTCTCAACGGCGATCTCAATAAAGGAATGGCGATGTTCTTTCCTAAAGGGTCCATGAAACTTGCCAGACTGATCGTAGGCAAAGAATAGACTTTCTACATTTGTAGCGCAGACAAGCTTTACGCCTTTATTGGGTAAAGGAAGAACGATTACGACAACGTTATTCCAATCACTGTTCAATGGGTTATCAGAGGGGAAACAGAGGGCGTGATTCAGCCCAACTGACAGGGGATCGGGGGCTATCCACAACAAAATCAGATTAGGCTCATCGGGATGCTGTAGCCATGGTCCTTCAGGATGGAACAAAGGGGAGGGAAAGGACTGTTCTGGGTCTAGCCAATCGAAGATATAGCAAACCTCCCGTTGAGGGGCAGGGGGAATGCAGGGATAATCCCTAAAGCGATCGCAGAACCACTCGTCCCAGGCAGATCCAGTATGGCGGGTGTAGTCAAAGGGAGTTTTAGACCACAACAGCAGTTTGACTTGACCTACCGCCTTGCCGTCTCCATCGGGCATTGCGGGAACATCTCCCCAGGAACCGAATAATTTTGTCTTGTCCTTATTGCTATTTGGAGACCATGCGACTGGTTTCCAATTCTGCGTACTGTCAATCCACTTTTCCAGGACGATTTCCTTCAATGCATAGCGAACTCGAACAGGTCCGGCCTTCTTGGTCGGATCGCCATTCTTGCTCGGATCGCCAATGCGCTCCCATGCCTCATTGCCTGGATGGACATTCACGCCCACCATCGCATCGTCGTTAATAGGGCGAGTAAAGGTGAGTTGGGGGCGACAATCCAAGGGCACGACTGGAAGTACGTCAAAGTTTTCTGGCTGGTCTTTCCCATCGGGGTCGTTGATGAATCCGTCGTTGTCGGGGTCGTAATTGGGTAGGAGGAACTGACCGCGAGGGAGGGGCCAGTGGGTGGAAACTTTGAGGTGGGCGATCGCCACTTCCTTCAAAGGCAGGGGCATGGGTGGCGGGGTCGGTTCGGGTCCCCATTCCAGGGTGATGCCTACGCCAAAGTCCGGTAGCGGCCAGGGCAGGTTAATGCGAACCCTGAATTTACCCACGACATGGAAGGGGTCAAATACGTCAGCCGCAATTTGGGCATCCACCGTGAGGCCGACACCAAAACGAAAGACGGATAGTCTAGCCTTGCCGTGGAGCCAGAGTAGTCCGTAAAAATGAGCCGGATTCCAGCTTAAAATTGCGCCACCTTCAAGCCAAGCTTCGAGCGTCACCTTGAGCGGGCCGTATTTCCAGCGCTTGTCGTAGCCAACCCAGGCTCCCATTGCCAGCCACCGGGCATCCAGCATCAAGTAGGAATTCGCCTCGAACAGCGAGAGGACTTTCGCCCGGATGCGTTTCTCTCTCGGTTCTTTTTCGCCGAGATAGAGGTGCCAGGCAGAGGCATCGCTGAGGCTGAAATAGGCTTCGGCACTGCCGTGGATGTCAATGAGTTGACCGGACGACCCATACTTATACTGAGCATCCAGCCCAATCAGGAAGGTGCCTGCCCGACCATCCAATACTGCCAGCGCCCGGAAGCGAGGCTCTGCGTCACCGCCTAACGCAGAGCGTTTTTCCAGCAGGTTAGCTTTACCTTCAATCAGCAGAACGGGACCGGGGAAGAGGATGACCAGCACCATCCTGCCGGAGAAGATAAAGCCATTGTCAGTCAAGGTGCCGATAGTTACGCCTGCACCCAGCGCCAGACTATCTGACTGATTCTTCCACTTTGTCAGTTCGGTGACCCCAACGGGCTTGCTGTGGTACCAATCGCCTTCACCGCTGCCATACCACGCCTGATCCTCTTGCTTATTCGGCTCCATTTGCAGGGCAAAGAGTCCAGCCATGCCGTAGAGGGCTAATCCCGTACTCCAGAGCGGGATGCCTGCCGGAAGTTCGGTGGCGAGGTAGATGGCTAAGAAAGGATCGCCGTCTTGGGTGCCAATCACCAGTTTGCCATCTAACTCCATATCCAGGGCGATTAACCTCAACTTGATGGCCCCATCAAAGCGATGGACCCCATCAGGTAACTCGCGGTAGGAAACTTGGCCTTTGAAGCGGAGGACATCGGGGATTTCAAGTTCTACGCCAACGCCATTTAATGTAATCTTGGGTGTGCGTTTATCGTCGTACCAGACGATACGCAAACCCTCAACGGAACCGCCCGCCGCTAGTCCCTCGACCAGCTTGAGACTGCCAGAAAAGCCAATCCATTTGCCGCCATCGTCGGTACTGCCAAAGCCCAATTTGGTAATTTCTATCTGGAAGCCGTAGAAGTTCAGGCTGTATTGGTTGCGGACATCGAGCCAGCCTCCTTCTAGGTGGACGTTGCCTTCGGAGTCGATGGTCAGTTCTTTGACATCAAAGGTGGGCCATTCGAGTCCTTTGTCTCCCCCCAATAAGGGTGTGAGTTTTCCGCTCAATTTTGCAGTGAAGGTTTCTCCTTCTACTTCAAATCCCAGACTGTCAATGTCAAATTCAAGAATGCCGTCTTTCTTAAGGGGATATAGTCCATGCTTTGAGGCGAGTCTGACTGTGAATCCACCGTCGAGAGTTAACCCAATCTCGACATCAACGGGTTCATCAAAGAATGGCAGTTGGATAGTGCCACGAATATCCGAGGCAACCAGAGAGTTCTGCTTGAAGCTTAGGGCGAAATGATTGAGTCCAAAGGTGACTTCAAACAGGCTGCCTGAAAATGCGGGGATCCAATCAGCAGAGATCTCACCGGAGAACCCGCCCGAGCCAATAAAACAGTTAGCGAACTTCAAATCATTTGGCACAGCATCCCCGAATCCTTCTAGAAGATGGATAGAGGCGCTTCGAATAAATATTCCTCGCCAGTCATCATTCAGTCCGACCAAGGCTGCCTCGTCCGGGAGTGGTTCAATGCCGGAAAGGCGCAAAACGATGTCCTCGGCGGAGATGATCACGCCGCTATCCCCAAGCATGCAACGCGGCAGGCTCAGCGTGCCCACCATTTCTCCCGGCCAGTTGAGATCCAAGTTGAAATCCTGGTCAACCAAAATGCTCACCGGTAGCTCAATATCAACATAATGCTCTGGGTTGGAATCAGGATTCAAGGTGCCATCTTCCTCGATCACGGGAACAAAGAGTGTCCGCGGCAGGCGTAGCTTAAGCACTGATGCCTGAACGGTCGCCAGGAAAACCTCTTCGTTCACGTCCAGGGAGGCGCTTACCGGACCATGCCCGAGGATCAGGGCAAATCCCGCAGGAAAATGGAACGCGGTCTCCGTCATTATCCGCAAGTCGAGGCGGGCGGAGATCGCGTTGTCCTCGCCAGAAATCATCCCTCCATCGTAGGCGATCTTATCAAGAAAACTGCCATCATCAGAAGCGAAGAAATCGGAAGGCCAGATGTCGGCCGGCAGATATTCGCTCAATGGAATATATAGCTCAGTATCAGGCATTTGCGAACCTCCAATTCTCAGATTTCTATCCATACCATCTCAAAGCATGAAGCGGACAGTTGGCCTAGGATTCAGTGCCAGGTTGGAGTTAAAATAGGTTGCTGCGGCGTTGGAAACAGGGCCAGCCCTTTCGACGTACTTCTTGTCGAAATAATGGAGACCCCATGGGCTAGTTGCATCCGTTATTGGCGCTCCGGAGTTATTATAGGCACTACCTACTACTGGAAGGTCAAAACGAGTTATTTGGGTGTTGTAAGCCTGCCGGATATAAGCTGCTCCTACCAGGATCGAATGTGGAGCGTGTGCCAGCCAATCGTTGAGGAATCCGACGGCGTTTGCCGGGGGAGGAAGGATTTTGAGTGTATTATAAATGTTCGGCTGAAGACCGTTCAGGAAAGGCAGGACACTGCGGGCTGTCGAGATCAGCGTCTGGATAATTCCCGGGCTGATGCGCTCGCCGTTGGTAGCATCCACCACATCGACGAGTTGGTTCCAGGTCAGGGTGCTGCTGGGAGCGTGGACGGCCGTTGCTCCTACCCACGGATCGGGAACTCGGGTAGAGAACCCCTCCAGTATCCAGGCATCGCCGGTGGTGGGGGCGTTCAGCAGAGTCCAGGTCAGGTTCTTAATATTGCCGGTCGTCCCAGCCGTGACTACTTCCAGGCTGATGGTGTCACCGGATGCCACCACCAGCGTATTCGCCATGTCATTGCCAGAATTATGCCCGGAGGCCAGGGTCACCGTGATCCCAGTGGCGGAGCCGTTGTGATAAACCGTAACCATCGTTGCGCCATTTAGAGTGTTCTGCTCGGCGCTTAGGCGAAGCTGCCTGAGAGTCCCTGCCCGCCCAAGTGTAACGCGCACCGAGGTTTCACCGTCGTTGCCTGAGGCGCTTGTTGAGATAGAATAGTATTGGGTAGTGTCCGATGCCTGTGTCCCATTGGCAGCAAAGCCGCCGCTAAATTGGAAATCACGGACCGTAATCTGGTAGTTGGTCGTTGCCGCACCCATGCTGTTATTCGCAGTAATAGGCAACCGGTCAGCATCCGCCACTAGCATAAAAAAATAGCTACGTACGAGGAAATTGGCTGGATACTTTCGGTTTGCTACCAAGGTGATATCTAACCGCGTCGTTCCGTTGGCGTTCAAAACCACGGTGGTTACATTGCCCTGAATGCCTACCGCTTTGTCGTACTGCAACTGGATGGCCGCACTCACACCACCTGCCGAAAGTGCCGTCCGATTGGATAGTTTCAACGGCTCGAGGCGGACAGCACGCTCGTCGAAACGGTTGATATTACCCGGGTCGGCAGGGGCCTCCGCCCCAATCAGACCAAAGACGACCTCACAGGGAATCTGTAACGCTTCGCAGATGGCGGCGATGGCAGCCCCATGCAGGGTCCAGAGGTTGGTAACACGATTTGTTTGGACTGCAACTGGGGTCAATGACGGCACTGTGGTCCCAACCACATGCGCCTGCGCTTCGAAAATGCTGGCATCTGTGTAGCGCCACTCCAAGCTGGAAACTGGCGCATCGGTCGGGTAACCGTGGAAGGTGTTAAGATCTCCCAAGACAAAACGTTGTGGCCCGTTGACCTGCTCGCGCGCGGCTGGCAGGTCCGGGTTGGACAGGGAAGGAAACAGTGTAACCAAGGGGTGCGTCAGCGTGCCGCCCGATATGATATTAGTCAATGATTCGACGATTCGTCCGGCCGAAGGCAGTAGCATTCGGCGCATGAAAATGTGCAGGTAGTAGATCGGGTTAATCGGCTGTTGGCAACGATCCAGGGTCTGGAATGTAAGTCGGCGCGCCCGGTTCGCATCGCCGGATCCGCCCAGAGGGAAGGGCGGTGCGGGAGGGAGTGTGTCGGTGACCAGATATGGTGCGGCACGTCCGATGGCATCTCCAGCGCGTACTGGCAGGCTGCGCACCACGACCCCTGCTGCGCCAGTAAGAAAATCGGTTACAAGTTGGGTGATCGTCGTCGTAGCCGGTGTGTGGTGGTCAATGTAGTCTTTCAGGCTAGTATTAGTTCCGCCCGACAGCACCTGCATCCGCATCGCTGGATGCCAGTGCTTCGGATGTTTGGGATCGGCGACTGCCGCCGTGTAGGCACTGTTCAAAAGAGTCTCTAGAGCGGTCTGGACGGAGGTTTGATCGACATTCTCATAAATAACTTGGTCTGGTAGCGATTCCACGATGTTTAGCCCGGACAGGCTGGCCTTTCCGATTAGGATTCGAGAATCGGTATTAAGCGCCAAACGGTTTGCCGGTTGGGCGCCGCTGGCAGCTAGCCAGCTCAGCGAACTATCCAGCCAGCTATAAATAACTGCCACGTCGCCGGCGCTGGACAGGAAAAGTTCTAGGCCAGGAGCGAAGTTGTTCGGGTTTGGAGCGGTCTGTAAGGGCTGGCGATATGGCCTGCCTAGAGCAATAGCATTATTAAAGGCGGTGTAATTCGATCCGGTTTGATGGGCAATCGGGGTGGCGAAACTGACAGACATTTATCTTATCCTCTCAAGGTTTCTCGGTCTCCAGGTGGTACTTCGAGTACATCGCTGGCCTCACTTTGAGTTCCGGAAATGTCACGCCCTTTAAGCCGGTACTCGTATGTAAGAGTCGAATCCGCGCTGGTATCGTCGTAAGTGTTCGTCCCAGAGGGAAGCCAGTCTCCTACAGTTCTCCAGAATGACGATCCTGACGGCCGCTTCTGGATCAACACTTCCAATTTTTCAGCCAGGGTCCATACTAGACGCACAGCAGGATTACCATTTACTAGTACATGGGTAGCAGAACTCCAGACAGGCAGTTCTGGCAGACCCTCCCTATAGGCGCGTCCCTGCAAGGGTGCCGACGGGTCTGACTGGTTGTTAGCATTGTCCACCGTGACTAGCCGGTAGGTGAAAACCGTGTAGACAGGCAGAGGTATATCCGTCCAGCTTATCTCGACCGGTCGGTCCATAGGGGCACCAGCGGGGACGGACTCAGTATGCACCAGTGTCATCAGCCGCAGGTCTCGCGCAGCTTCTTGCCTGTCAGCCCGGTACACGCGGTATTCCGCCAGATCTGGTTCCCGATTGGATGCCCATCTGAGGGTAATCTGGCGATCTCCCCCCAAAATCTTCGTCACCACAGGCGCTCGCGGCGGCACCACGTTAGGCAGATAGACGGGAGGGCTGGCCAGACTCAACCCACTGCGGTTGTGCGCCCCATCTACATAAGCCACCCGGTAAAAATAACGGTTGGTAGAACGCCCATCTAAGGTATCGATGTATGCTCGCAGATCATCCTTCGGTTGATAGGATGTAGGATTATCGGGACCGGCGCGATCGCGCCACCGCTTCTGAGTCGGGTCTTCCGGGTCTAGTTCTTCCGGATCGAGCGGTTGAACCGTAACCTGCGCAAACGCCCGCTCATTACCTGGCAATCCAGCCAAGACGCGGAGGGCATCGTTGGCGAGTTGGCGGTAGTAGGCGATCGCCTGTGCCTTGCCATCCTTAGCCGGGAGGAAGGTGTTTAGTTGATTCAGATCCTTGGCGATTTGCTCGCGCCTTGCCACGTTTGAGGGGTCAGATCCCCGCCACTCCACCGGAAAGTAATCGTCACTGGCATCAATCGTGTCAGGAGATTTCACCCGCCTTGCCCAGTCAATCTGAAACAGGGTGTCATCCAGAGCGCGGAAGATGTGGCACTTCAAGGGGGGATCAGGCTGCCAGCGGTAAGTATAGAAGGACTGACCGTGATAGTTGGCAGGCGTGGCGTAAACGCGATCGGAGTCCGCAGGTGGGGGAACGGGTGGCTCCAGCGGCTCCCTCAAGACGCGGAAAATTTTGACCGGCTGACCTACGATTCCCTCATTGCCAGAGCGATCGCTCCAATCACCCGCTTTCCGTTGATCGAGGATATAGGTTTTATCATCCACCGCACTGATGCCAATGTGGGCGTAAACAATGGGTTCAGTGCGTGAGGCTGCCAAGGGTAAGCCAGCCTGAAATTCCCCACTCGGAGTAGGCAAGAAAATCTCGTATTGGCGGAATGGCAGGGGATTCCCCCCAGCATCCGTTGGCTGACTCCAGTGTTCGTCGTAGCCCACGACGTAGATCCGATCGGACCAATTGGTAGCAGCAGTATAATCAACAAAGAGCGGATGCTGAGATGAGTTTACGAGAGGCGGAATCTCGAAGGTACAAGGAACGCCAGCGCGAGGAATTTTGTAAAGACTATAGTTTTTTTCCCCACCAGTTGTTCCGCTGTAGTTTTTGTCCAAGGTCAGGTGAGTGAGAGAATCGACTGTTGCAATAGTATAGAGAGCCGAATCTCCATCCACCTGTAAGACCATCCCCGCCAAGTTCTCAGACCAACTCGTATCACTCCCCTTAACGGCAGCCGATCCCTGTTCGACCGATATCTTGCCGATGTTGGCGCGGAGTTCGATATTTTGGACTCTTTTGCGGAAAGAGCCTCCAACTTCACTGCCAATCACCTTGAAGGCACTAGCTCCCTCCCGCAGCCACGCCCCCACCAATTGGCTAGATCCCAGACTAGCAGGAACATCGACATCAACCTCACTTTCCGTCGCACTGATGGCTCTGACAGCAACAATCCGCCCCAAAACCGCATTCATCTGTCCCGGATGGTAGTAAATGCGGAACTCGCGAGTATCCGGTGCCTGGAGACTGTGTGCCAGAGTCCACTGCCAGCGCACCCGCAGGCCGATCGAATTCTTTTTCTGTTCTTCCGAGAGGGCTTGATACCACGCTGTTGCGGTTAAAGCATTCCACCAGGTCTTGTAAGCAGCATCTTTCAATACCGTCGGATCGGACGGATCCAAAGCGTAGGCTTCAATTGCAGTGGGCGGTGGCGGTGACGTGGTGTCCAGAAGCTGTATGGCGAAGCGGTGCTTTAACTCTTCGCCAAGAGGATGCTCGTAATTCCAGCGGCGCGAGATAGCAACTGAAGCCCACTGATACCAGTCTGTAGGGATGCTATTGGGACTGTGCCGACCAAAGATATCTACCCCGCAAATTTGATAGCTGTACCACTGTCCATCCAGAAGTCCCCCATCTATGGCATGGAACGGATACGGCGGGAAGTCAGGAGGGCGTTTCGGTTCCTGAGCATCGGGCCAGAACGTGGGGATGACCGACAGAGGCTCTCTCTCTGAGTCGGTTATCGGCTGGTAGTCAGCATTGGCGGGGGCGCTAGTTGGCTCTTGCTCTCCCAAATTAGCCCGCCACAGATGATATCTGACAGGTGCTTCCGGCAGTAACTTTCTCTGCTCACCTTGCACAGATACGGGGAGTTCCCACCGCAATCCAACATTTTGCCTTAATTCTAAGTTCCCCCCATTCAGAGGGATCGTAAGGCTGCTGGGGAGGGCATACACTCTAAGGTCTTGTGGTTTGGGCAAGGGCGGTGCGGATTCGACTTTCCTTGGTTGTGGGTCTTTTGCACTATCCACCCATGCCTGTAGGACTTGCAAACCCCAGGTCTTGATACACGCGAGTGCGATCGCGACTTTCCCGTGGAAGATGCCTGCTCGATCGGCTACGATAAGATATTCATACTCAGTGACAGGTTTAGCCGTTTTATCTATCCAATAAAGACCTAACATCTGGGCAATTGCTGGATGTAAACTACCAGACAATATCAAATCTAGTGGGTATTGCTTGGGCATCCGTGAGGGAACGCCGTCTGGCTCTATTGGCTGTAAGGCGCAACCGATGGTGTAGGGAGTTGTTTTCTTGGTTGTTCCCCCATAGTTTTGCTGCAACGTCAGTTGGTTAGGGGAGTTTACCTTGGCAATAGTGTAAGTCGCCTGCTCGACAATAGTGTAATCCCCAGCCAGTAACGTCTCTCCCTCATAGGCTTGGTTCAATGTCAGTTGGTTAGGGGAATCTACCTTGGCAATGGTGTATTCTCCCCTCTGTCCCTCGACTTGCAAAACCATGCCCGCTAAGTCCTCCGACCAATTTGTCTTGATTCCCCTAACTTCAGAAGAACCATTGATAGCGCGAATATTGCCAACAGTATCGGCAACAACCTCT
Organism: Rhizobium sp. Q54; assembly: GCA_943367755.1. GTDB lineage: Bacteria > Cyanobacteriota > Cyanobacteriia > Pseudanabaenales > Pseudanabaenaceae > PCC-6802. The sequence continues at coordinate 16,002 of CALRKB020000074.1, forward strand.
AAGGTCAGACCCTCCAGATCGGTACTCCATTGAGTGTTGATGCCCTGAACGTCAGGAGATTGGTTGGTGACAGAAATCCTCCCGATGGCATAAGCAGGAATTGGTAAGTACCGATCGCTCATGGGACTAGAGCCACTGGCCTTACTCACCAAATGAACTAAGTAGTCGTGTAATTGACCAAAAACATCATCAGTGATGGTGTAAGCAATGTCAGTGTGGTTCTCTCCCCCATAATTCCGACTCAAAACCAGTTTCTCGGGGGATATGAGCATCATTACGGTATAAGCCGTTGCATCGCCACTGACCCGAAGGACACCACCTATTAGTTCTTCGCTCCAGTTCGTCCCCATCCCCTTAACAACGGGTGAACCCTTAACAACTGAGATCGTTCCTGTTGTGTAGGCAGCAGGGACTGAAGTAAATCGATCTGGATTTCCGTAATGAATGCGCTGTCTGGCTAGCTCCCGCGACCGAGAAAGGTCTTCGTTCAAGCCCAGCGTGCATGGGTAGTCTGGGTGTGACACTGGCAAGCGCATTGGGTAGGGAAAGTTCGGTACTAGCTCCCAGCCTCCCTCTGAAGTTACAATGGGGCGGTAGCAAACCTGCTGGAGAAGTAGCTCATTTTGTGGCTTTTTCACCACGACTCGAGTAATTGCTGTTCCCATCAGCCTGATTCTTTCTGGTTCTTTTTTAACCCTTGTTTTCTGAGTTCCATTACTCGTTCCATCCTCGTTAAAAGTCTCAATGGTGGCTGGACCTGCTGTATAATTCTTAAGCAAAAGCTCGACTAGAAAGGCAGGGCGGGGCAATTCGATTTCGAGTTTCCAGCCACAGTTAAGCCAACCCCCATCAAAGACTTCAGTCTGCGGAAGCAAACTACCATCAAAGGATCGAACCTCAAATTTGACCCCCTGCTCAATTCTTGGGTTCGGTTCGCTGCCTTCTTGAAAAGATTGTAGACAGATTAAGTCAGAACCGCGATATTGGCGGCGAAAGAGATAGTATCCGTACCCAGGAAATCCTCGCTTGGAATCGAATGCCCAGCGAAGGTGAATCCCATCGACTAGAGGGGGTTGGAGAGGATTGGGGGGAATGTCTCCGGCAATCCCTAATCCAGTCATTGTTAGGCGTTTGTTTGGTATGTCGAGCAGATTTCCCTTGAGGAAAATCTGAATATCTCCTGGTTTTTCCTCTCCTGCTCGTAAGCGGATCTCGCTTTGCCAAAGTTCCTCACCCTGGGGATTGCAAATGCTTAGCCAGAATCGACGCTGTTGGGATGATGCCCCTTCTATAGGGAGGAGAAGTTTGTATTCGATCGCAAACTTGCCTTCGCTGTTAGTAATAACATCTTCCAGCTTTTTCAGTGGCGTAGCATCGAGATCGAAGGCCCGCACGGTGAAGTTGGACAAGGGAGCATTCGTAGCTTGATTGAGGAGTCGCCCTCGGATTATGTAGGTCACGATTGTGTAGTCGGGAAAATCGACTAACCCCTTCACCCGCGCTGGATTTAGTTGATTGCCATAGGAAACTAGCCTGTTAGAGGAAGCATTTTGTAAATCGAAATATGTTAGTAAATCGCTAAAACCATTGTTAGCAAAGATGTTGCCGCCGCGTTGCTGGTAGTTGCCCAAATCAGGGAGAGCTTGAGAGATCGTCACCATGCCATCTTCGCCATTTTGCTCGATGTGATTGTTACGCAGGACTGGCTTAGCAGAGTCTTGGACGATGATTCCGGATCGACTGTTGAAGCTAACAGTGTTACCATCAATGCGAGGTGCAACCCGAAGCCGGGTGCTAATGGCGACGTTATTTTCCTTAAAGCAATTGCGGAGGAGTTCGCCTTTGGCATCAGCATTAAACACGATGCCGTACTCGTTTTGGAGGAAATTGCTGTCTTGGATTTTTGGGTTTGTTTTGCCTGTGACGAAAACTCCTGCCATGCCGCATTTGGTAAAAGTGCATTTGGTAATGGTAGGCGCGATCGCGGCAGAGGATTCAATCCAGACTCCGGTGCCGCTGACATTGGTGATGGTAACATCTCGGAGTTCGACCGCGCTCTCGATTAAGAAGGTAAGGTTAACAAAGAGGGGAGGCACATCAGAACGCCTTTGATGAGTACCTCCTCCTTCAATGAAGATGTCGCTAACTTCGCGGGGTGCGCCGGCTTCTACCTTTATCCCTGACGGAATAACCAGGGGAAATTTTTCGCCACTGGCAGCGCTGTATTTTCCTGGAGCGAGTAGAATGCTATCCCCTGGCTTGACTTGCGGCAAGACATTTTTCTGCTTCAAAGCACGGGTAATGGTTTGGAAAGGGGCAGACTGGCTTCCTGGATTGCTGTCTTTCCCAGTCTTAGGGTTGACATAGTACTGAACCATAATTTTACCTCGCTCGCATCCTGAATGCAGAGAGACTTAGAGCTGGACTATGGCGAGTTAGCAGTCGATCGTACACTTCTTAAAGACTAACTCCCATACTGGTGCTGGATGGATATCTGAAACAATTGTTTACGTTGGACTGGTTCGAGCAAGGAGACGAAGTAGCATTGCCAACCATAAGCCCTTTCATTGGTGGACTTTCCCTGTGGAGAACAATGGACATCTAAAAGCATTACCCACCGATGGTTAAAACGCTGCCAAAAAGATGGAGTCTTGTCACTTCTAAAGCAAAGGATCGTTAACGTCTCATGTCGCGCTAGTAATTTGTTGCTATCATCTTGCTAACAAACCAAACCTAAAGCGATCGCCACACATTGACAGCAATGGATCGCTAATAATACGATTTGGTCGAGCGTGAGATCGCGATGAGCTGGTAACTCCTCCCTACAAGTAAGGAACATTTCCATGTCTTTTACACTCAAAATTCACTACAAAAATCATCAGTTCCAAAATCCCTATCTCTGGATTTGGTATGATGGTTCGACTCAACAGGACGATCTTGCTGCAACAGATACCGACGACTTTGGTTCGATCTACCAGTTATCCGTACTCCGTTCAACCTTCCACTTCAAATTTAAAGAAGGAGCAGGAATCGCTGGGCCTTGGGAGACCGATCGTTTCAATCGGGACTACAGCCCATTAGAACAGATTGGCAACACCCTCACACCCGATGAGATTTGGTGTCAAGGTGACAACGCCTTCGTCTATCATGTTGAACCCCGCTCCGCAGAACCAGAATCCGCAGAGGATTTTCTCAAGCAATTGAGTTTCAAATCGGGGTTTTATGTCCCTGCAACTGGCGGCTTATCCGCATTAGGCGCGAATCTTCTTAGTGATGGGCGCATGGTCTTCGGGCTATATCATCCCAACGCCGCTCGGGTTTACTTAATGGGCAGTTTCAATGACTGGCAACGCCCCGGACATGACCAACCCGATCCCACCAAGTTTATCGAACTGAAACGCTACAAAGGCTACTTTGGTCAGCCCAATACTTGGCTCGTTGTGACCGAGCAAGCCAAAGTTGGGGATGAATACAAGTTCTTTGTGCAAGGGGGTGTTCCCAGCGATCGTAAAAAGCGATTCCAACAATACTTCACCGATCCCTATGCTCGTAGTTTGGGGAATGATTTCAAAGACAATAACTCTGTGATAGTCGATCCAACGACGTTTCACTGGACGGATGTCAACTGGACAACTCCAGACATCAGCCAACTGATTCTCTACGAACTGAGCGTCTATGGATTCACAGAAGGCGATTCTGACATCCAACCCGACAATAAAGGTAAATTCAAAGGCATTACCGAACGGATTGCCAAAGGCTACTTCGACAAACTGGGAGTTACAGCCCTAGCCCTCATGCCCCTGGCAGAAATCTCCAGTCAGCAAGGTCCCACAACCTTGGGCTATAACCCTTCGTTGTTCTTCACCGTAGAACGTGACTTTGGTAAGCCTGATGACCTGCGCGAGTTAGTGAATACGGCTCATCAACATGGATTAGCAGTAATCTTGGATGAAGTCTTCAATCATACCGACAATGACTTCAATCCGCTTTGGAAAATGATTCTCGAACATCCAAAGGAAGAGGGAAATTCAGAAGAAGGCGGACTCTATTTCAACGGTAAAACCCCCTGGGGCAATCGCCTCGCCACTGAAAAACTAGACGTTCAGTACATGCTGATTGATGCCTGTAAACTCCTGATCGCTGAATACCATGTGGATGGCTTCCGCTTCGATGCCACCCATACCAACTATATGGATCGCGGCTTCTTACAGCGTCTTGCGGACGAGTTGAAGCAATTCAAACCCAACGTCATTTTGATTGCTGAAAACCTACCCAATCAATCTGACCTGAACCGTCAGGGCTTTGATGGCTTCGCCCAATGGTGCGATCCCTTCCACGACAAAATGAAAGCTCTCCTCCGCGAAGGACAGTTTCAGGGTGAGTTTTACAATACCGACAAGCTAGGAGACATTTTCTTCTTCAGCAAAAATATTTTTGCCAGCCACACTAACAATGTCGTCAACTACAGCGAGAGCCACGATGAGACAAGCATACCTTTCGAAGTCGGGACAAATCCCACTCTGAATCAACCTGCTACCAAAGACCGTAAAGGACGTTTGGGGCTTTTCTCTGCAATGGTCGCATTAGGACAGCCCATGATTTACATGGGACAGGAGTTTAACGTCGAACGCGATCGCAATATTGTGTCCTTCGATTGGCCCTCCCCTCCAGAAATCAATGGTTTCTTTCAATGGGCATACCGACTGATTCAACTACGAAAACGCTATCCGGGGCTGAAATTAGCGGGATACAACCCAGCAGATACCGGACAGTTCATCTGGATTCTCGGTTTTTGGTTTGGCGGCAATCAGGGTGCAGGACAAAAAGTGATTGGTTGGCGTTCCCGACCCAATCACTTTGCCCACGATACCCTAGTCGTTATGCTCAATTTTGAGAATCATGATGTCACTGTAGATGTAAACCTTGGGATTGCAGGAGTTTGGCTAAAGTTAGCCGATATGGATAACGTGAATGATATTCCTCCAAACGGTACGAATTCCGTTCAGAATCCTACGGCAATTCGTTCCAACGATGGTTGGTTTGCAAGGTTTACGTTACCTAGCTCTAGCGGCTTTATCTACAAGTGGGAATCTCCCTAGACTTGCTGAGACATGCCTGTGGCTTCAAGTTAGTCATATCAATGAATGACTCGATACTCGTTCGATCGGGGTGAAACGAACAACCTTACAGAAAGTTACGCCAAGGCTGAAAGGCTTAATTAGTAATGGTTTCAGAAAACGGACTTTAGCCTCGATAAGACGTACCAGTTAGACTCTGGTTTGTGTAATCCATCCCGCCGATCCCGATCGCGACACGCAAAGCAGCTAATGGTCAGGAGCCAGAGGAGCTATGGTCACCAGCAGGGTATACCTACGTCAACGACCAGTTCGTAAAGCAGCCAGTAACCTACGAGCAGGACTTCCAGCCGCAACTGACCAGGGCGCAGCAGTATGAAGCCTTCATGACCCACTCAATCTTTACTGAGATGTGTCCGCAGTGTCGAGCAGTTTACCCCCATAACACCGAGCGCGTGCATTGGGACCGCGAGGTTTGCGGGTGGATGGATGACAGCGTGTGAGCTTCACATGGTATGCTCTCGAACAGTGTTGGCAGATAGGGCTAACCGCTATAATTCCCGCATACTAAATTTCAATAGGTTCAATTAATGACTCGCCATAGTGTAGCAGTTGCTGCTAGGAAAGGAGGAGTAGGTAAGATAACAGTTGCCTGTGGTTTGGCTTCGATCTTAGCCGATCGGGGCGATCGCGTTTTGGTAGTCGATTTAGATCCACAATCAAATGCAGCTTATGTTTTAGGCTCCGATCCCACTGCATCTGGTACGGCGGATCTACTTTCTGGTAATTCTCCAACTCCTTTGCAGGTATCTTCTAATCTTTTTGTCCTTCCTGGCGGACCAGATCTGACAAGTCATAACATTCAATCTCTAGATCCTGAAGATCTAGCTGATGCGATCGCTCAACTCAACTACGATATCTTTATCTTCGATTGCCCTCCAGGGGTAGAGTACCTGGAGCGCCTTGGGCTGGTGGCAGCGGACACTGCATTGGTTTGTACAGATGCACATCCACTGGCAGTAATGGGGGCAGGTCGGGTACTGAATGAACTGAAATTACGAGCGCAGAAAAAACGACGTGGAGCAAAAAGCTGGTCGTTAGTTCTGACGCGCATCGATCTGCGACGGGCAATGGATCAAACGCTCGATCGCCAGTTAGCCGCAGCTTACCCCACAATAGAACGCTTTATCGTGCATCAAGACTCGGCATTGGCCTGGGCAAGTGCAGAAAGGGTTCCGTTGATGCAATACGATCCAAAGTGCAAAGGTGCGGCAGATTTACAAGCTGTAGCAGATTGGGTTACTCATGGTTAGAAGACGGAAAGATAGCGGTGCTTTATTGGCTGAGGCAACAAAGGTTGCAGATGCGATTCATCAGCAGGATCGCGCAGCAGAAGCAAAAATGGAGCAAGAGGTAAAGACGCAGCGAACCTCGCTGCCGATCAATATGATTCAGCCTAGAGCTTTTGATAGTCGCCCACTACGCGAGAAGCATGTAGCAGAGCTTGCTGAGTCTATTGCAGCACTGGGACTGATTGAACCATTGGTTATCGATAGAAATGGGGTATTGCTAGCAGGGGGACATCGCCTGGCAGCAATACAAGCTTTGAAAGAGATCCAAACTGCTATATATGAGCAGCTATTTTCTGGCGATCGCATACCTGTGCGAGTCATGGATTTTGATGCAGAAGCAGAACCTGAGCGATCTTTACAGGTAGAGTTAGCTGAGAACGAGAAGCGCCAAAACTATACACGAGATCAGATCGAGCAACTCGCAGATCGCCTACGGTCGTTAAATTACAAAGATACAAGAGGCCGTCCAAAGGAAGGAGAAAAAGCTTTAGGGCCAGCTTTAGCTGTAGCAATTGGGGTGTCAACCCGCTATGTCCGCAAGGTGCTAAGTGAAAAAGCTGGCAGCGAGCAGCTTTCAGAAAATAGGAACTCAGATCCTATTTTTCGGGAGATTAAATTACTCAAAAAAGTAGAACTTGCATTACTAGATCTATCCAAGGTGGAGAACCTGGAAGATCGGACTACAAACGAGCAGGCGTTAATGAAAGCTATTCCAGGTTTTTTGAAAAAAATTCAGTCCTGTCTGCGAGAAAAGGCAAAGACAATCGATCTATAAAGCTTAGATGCGGCCAGTTAAAGAGTATACGCGGATTCGACCGTGCTTGAATCCTCTGCAAATAGCGATCGCGCCTTGGTGAAGATGCGCCAGCACCGTCTCAGTTTTTTATTAGGCAGAGCCTCCACGTATTCGGCACTGCGATCGCTCCAAAGCCGCTGGGCTTGTCCCCTGTATCCCGTCATGGGATTTGTCAATAGGCAGGCATACAACTCCATCGAAGGCTCCTTTTGACCCTCTTCTAGCTTGAATCAATCAATGAGAAATCGGAGTAATTTCTGGTTTTCTGTGTATTCTGCTGTTTCAGTTTGGGCTAAACGATGG
>CALRKB020000075.1:0-23454 GCA_943367755.1 Rhizobium sp. Q54
TTCATTTCACCACTAAAGTTGTTCCTGCTGTAAAGCTAGGAATTTTGGAGACTGGGTTATCTTGGTCGCAATTACTAACGATGCGATATGCGATCTAACTCATTGTAGACAATGCTTGTAGCTTTCCCATGCGGCGGAACCAGTGCCAATACTGCCAAACTGATGCCAAACGAGCTTTAGAAGCGATTGATATACCGTTCGACCTCCCAGGGATGGACACAGGTATTGTAGGCTTCCCATTCCAATAGCCCAAGACGCTGGAGGTTGCGGAAAACATGTTCGCCCAGAGACTCCCGGATCACCTCATCTGCTTCCAGACGATCCAGCGCTTCTTTAAGATTGGCTGGTAGGGTTTGAATGCCCAGGGAGTGCCGTTTCTCTGAGGAGAGATCGTAGACATTAAAATCCACAGGATCCCCCGGATCGATCTCCTGCTTAATGCCATCCAGCCCCGCTGCTAGTATTGCTGCGAAAGTCAGATAGGGATTGCAAGTGGGGTCGGGTGACCTGAATTCCAGGCGGGTGGATAACCCACGACCGGCAGGGATGCGAATCAAAGAGGAGCGGTTCGGACCCGACCAGGTCAGGTAGATAGGTGCTTCAAAGCCAGAAACCAGACGCTTGTAGGAATTGATTAGTGGATTCGCGATCGCAGTGATGGCACAGGCGTGTTTCAGCAAACCACCGACAAAGAACCTGGCCAGGTTACTGATGTTCATGGGCAGGTCGGGATCGTAAAAGGCATTTTCCTCTCCACGGAAAAGGGAGAGGTTGGTGTGCATCCCAGAACCAGCGGCTCCATAGATTGGCTTGGGCATGAAGGTTGCACGTAGCCCCTGTTGCATCGCAATGGTTTTGGTCACGTATTTGAAAGTTACAACTTTATCGGCATTCCTTAACGCTGTGTCGTACAGGAAGTCGATTTCGTGCTGTCCCTCCGCGACCTCGTGGTGAGCTGCTTCGATCGTGAACCCCATTTGGGTTAATACTCTGACAATCTCTCGACGAATGTCCTCAGACAAATCCACAGGCCCAAGATCGAAGTAACTGCCAAAGTCGTGGGGGGTGGTAGTGGAGCCTCCGTTCTGCTTCTCGAAGAGGAAGAACTCTAACTCAGGTCCCACATTCAGGGTATACCCCAGATCCTTTGCCGCCATCAGTTGTTGCTTGAGGACATGTCTGGGATCGCCTGCAAAGGGCTGGTCGTTGGGAAGGTATACATCGCAGATCAGGCGGGCTTCATTTGTTCCCGCCTGGGATTCCCAGGGCAACAGGCAAAAGGTAGACAGATCCGGCTTCAGCAGCATATCTGACTCCTGAATCCGGGCAAAGCCCTCAATAGACGAGCCATCAAAGGAGATACCACTGTTCAGCGCTTTATCCAGTTGGGTAACCGGAATCACCACATTTTTTACAATGCCCTGAATATCTGTGAATTGTAACCGAACAAACTCGACATTCTTTTCTTGAATTGTAGTGAGTACTCGATCTTGTAAATCCATTGCTACAGGTGTGATTTTGTTTACCTCGACGCTTGCCATTTTTGCGAGTATGTGTAGACTTGCACTCTGGACAGTGCACTTCATATACTCTCAATTCATCCCTATATTATGCACCACCACCCAAACTTATATTTTTCGAGGTCCTTGAATAATGAAGGCAGTTCTATTATAGAAACTGCTCGAAAAGTTCCTACAAAAGTACGAGGCCGGTTATTTTTGAGCCAATAGCCGTCACTGGTTCCGCCAAGTGGGATTAAATAATCCTTGCGTAGCAAGGGGTATGACGTTTAGGCTGAGAATTCCATGCATGAATAGCCCAAACGAAAAATCGAGGTGTTCAGCCATTTGAGCCTCAGAATTCCATCATATTAGCTTCGGAGTAAATCTTTGTATCCTTTGCAGAACAAGCTTTTTTGTCTCCCACGCGACGGAACCAGTGCCAGAGTATTAAGTAAGCCAAATAATTGTAAAGTAACTGCAAAACAAGATACTTCAGCCAGTAAACCTTCTAGAATGTGATCAAAGATACTACCTTACTAGGGGGTATAGATTTATGAAACTACTCGATATGCTATCAAGGGTAACTCAGTCTGTGATCGATGCGGTGTCGCGTCTGTTTAGACCCAGTCAAGATGATTATCCAAAGACAGGAGTACAACCCTATACCGGAGACCCATCAGAAGAAACCACTTGAGGTTAATTGCCAGCTCCTGAAAAATTAAAGGCGCTTTCAGATGCACTTTAGAAGCGCCAATGAAGATTAAGACTGCCTACTTTACAACTATCAAATTTAAAACTATCAAAACCGATCGAATTTGAGAACCCGTTTAAGTTGCTTAAGCGGGTTTTTTTATCTTTTTTAAGCTGGATCGTCGTTTGAAGAGAGCATTTCCCCCCGACGCACTTCAATAGGGGCTGCGGCAAGCGATCGCCACGCACAGATCCTAAGTCTTGCTGTACTGCATATACTGGATAACGATAACTAGAAATTTTGTCTTTATTCATGACAACTACACCACTACGTTCAACTGACGTCAAACACGAAGTTAAAGACCTCGGCCTTGCTGCGATGGGTAAGCAACGGATTGAGTGGGCGGGTCGGGAAATGCCGGTGCTGCGTCAAATTCGCGATCGCTTTGCGGCGGAAAAGCCCCTCAATGGCATCAAGATTTCTGCCTGCTGCCACGTCACCACTGAGACCGCTAACTTAGCAATTGCGCTCAAAGCCGCAGGTGCAGATGCCCTCTTAATTGCTAGCAACCCTTTATCTACACAGGATGATGTCGCGGCATGCTTAGTCGCAGAATATGGCATCCCTGTGTTTGCGATCAAAGGTGAAGATAATGATACCTACCACCGTCATGTGGAAATTGCTTTAGATCACCGGCCTAATATCATCATCGATGACGGTAGTGATGTGACTACATTCCTGGTACAACACCGCGCCCACCAAATTGCTGAAATTATTGGTACGACCGAAGAAACTACCACGGGCCTGGTACGCCTCAATGCCATGCATAAAGACGGCATGCTAACTTTTCCGGCGATCGCGGTTAACGATGCTGAAACCAAGCATTTCTTTGATAATCGCTACGGTACGGGGCAGTCCACCTTGGACGGCATCATTCGCGCTACGAATATTTTGCTGGCTGGCAAGGTAATAGTTGTCGCGGGCTATGGCTGGTGTGGTAAAGGTGTAGCACTGCGGGCGCGGGGTATGGGTGCCAATGTCGTTGTGACAGAGATTAATCCAGTTAGAGCGATCGAAGCGGTGATGGATGGCTTCCGCGTCATGCCCATGGACGAAGCGGCTGTAATTGGCGATATTTTTATTACTGTGACTGGCAACAAGCATGTGATTCGCGGCGAGCACTTTGCCACCATGAAAGACGGCGCGATCGTATGCAATTCCGGTCACTTCGATCTGGAAATTGATCTGAAAGCTTTAGCAGAACAAAGTACATCAGATAGCTTTGTGCGTAACTTTACGCAGGAATATAAGCTCAAGTCAGGCAAGTCAATTATTGTTTTGGGTGAAGGTCGTCTGGTCAACCTGGCAGCAGCGGAAGGCCACCCTGCTAGCGTTATGGATATGAGCTTTGCCAACCAAGCGCTCGCCTGCGAATTTCTGGTTAAAAATAAGGGTAAACTCGGCGCTGGTGTCGTTCCAATTCCGTTTGATATTGACCGGGAAATTGCCCGTTTGAAGTTGCAAGCTATGGGGATTGAGATCGATACTCTGACTCCTGCGCAGATTGAATATATGAATTCCTGGACTGTTGGCACCTAGAAAATAAATAAGCCAAACAAATAGGGGCAAACACAAAGGTTTGCCCCTACTCCTCACACATGGGTTTTGACCCGTTAAGGTCGTCGTGCATGTAATCGCAACTAGTTTTCGTAGATTACTCTAGAGTTGAAACCCTGCGATCGCATTTTGGCATTAAGGGCTTCGGCATAACTGCGTTTGTTAAAGCCTTGCACTTCAATATACTGACCGAGCCGCGATGAGCTAATTTTAGCGGAGGGAACTACTCCTCTTGATTTTTCCAACAAAGCATCGGACGGTGAAGGAATAATCACGTAGTAGCGCTTCACAGATTCAGTTAATGCGGCTAGCTCCTGATTTGTCTGTTGTAGCCCTTGTTGCAGGGTTCGCACATCTGCGGCCAAAGCGGCAAGTTCTTCTTTGCTAGCCTTTTGATCGATCTTGGCAGAAAGCGATTCGTTCACTTTGTCAAGGCAGCTATTTAGGGCTGCGGCCATCTCATATCGAGTTAAGGCGCGTTGACCGCGAAATGTGGAATCAGGATAGCCTGAAATACATCCGTAGCGCTCTACTAGAGATTGTAAAGCGGGGAAAGCCCATTCCGTGGATTGAACATCTTTCAACTGCGATGTTGAGGTCACATTCTGTGCTGTTACTGTCGCAGGAAAAGATGCTACGGCGATCGCGACACTTAGAAGGATGCGAATAGCTTGTGATTCTTGAATTTTAGGCATCATAATGTTTATATGGGAACTCAGTTAGTGTTTTAAGATATCCGTGAGCTATGCTCATAACGTTGTATGACGTTGTATGAAAGCCACCCTTCACCTCGTACTACTGACTCCTATACCTAGAATGTATGGAGCAATTCAATCTCGCTACAGCTTCTAGATACTAAATAGACTTGTCTCAATTGACAACATCTGGTACCTCTGTATTAAGATCGGAGGTGGATCTCGAAAATTGAGCGATAGTTCTAGTTTACAGTACAAATTGAAATTTTGGAAATCACAATTTATCCAATGAAATCTCACTGGGGGGATAAATGACCCAGCCAAGACGCGCTGAACTAGAGCTAGGGCTAGGGCCGAGCAGTGATGCTGCTGTTTTGGGCGGCGATCGCACGTCGAGGCCACTAGGTGGGTTAGTCTTGGGTGGTATGGCTGGCGTGCAAAATCGGTTCAAAAGTGCGATCATGACTCATCGGATTGCGGCTCTACGAGAGGCGTTACGATACGGCGATCGCGGTTTAGATTTACTGCTTGCGGCCTTAGATGATGATGTTGTAAATGTGAGGCTAGCGGCTAGATTGTTGCTGGCGAACAGATTAGAGAATCCTCAACAGGTACTAGCAAAATATAGTGATTATCGACATTTCCAGTGTCTGTATACGCTTGCTGGTCATGCTAAATCGGTTGCTTCCTTAGCAATGACCGCTGACAGTCACACTCTCGCAAGTTGTGGTGATGGTAAAACGATCAAATTATGGGACTCGATCAATGGGGCGGGCATTAACATTCTTTCTGGCCACACTAATTCCGTGCGATCACTATTCCTCACGCCCGATGGCACGAAATTAGTAAGTGGAGGTCGGGATCGAACCATACGCATATGGGATATCGCAACAGGCAAGGAAATGTTAGCACTGAGCGGCCATTCAGGATTTGTCAACTCTGTGACTGTGACTCCCGATGGAAAAACTATAGTCAGCGGTAGTCAGGATACGACGATTAAAACCTGGGATTTAGAAACTGGTGAAGATTTGCGTACATTGAAAGGTCATACCAACCTTGTGGATGCAGTTGCGCTTAGTCCTGATGGCAAGCTCGTTGCTAGTTGTAGCTGGGATACAACAATTAGGGTATGGGATCGGTTAACTGGTACACAAATATGGGAGTTCATTGGACATTCTGCCCGAGTTCTTTCCTTTGCGATCAGTCCTGATGGACGTATGCTTGTGAGTGGAAGCCTTGATACACGGATCAAAGTATGGGATTTAGCCGCCGGGCGAGAGATGCGCACGCTTGAAGGACATTGGGGATGGGTGAAGTCCTTGGCGATTAGTGCCGATAGTAAAACCCTGATTAGCGCCAGCTATAAGGCGATCAAAGTATGGGATTTGGAGTCGGGAGAAGAAATCCAAACTCTCAGCGGTCATTGCGATCTAATCAATACCATAGTACTTAGCCAAGATGGACAAACTCTAATTAGTGGTGGCGAAGACAACCAAATTAAGATTTGGGGAGTTGCATAGCTTGCGCTAAGCAATAGTTCAACGCGACCAGCTAATACTTCTTTATATGAAATAGACGTGTTAGTTTTTGTTCCCGGTCTAATTTAAAAGAAAGCTAGAATATTCATCGTAGATAGACTTTATATGTGTGATGACTCAGATTTCACCAACTGTTTCGGAAATTCCTGTAGGCGATCGCACGGCGAACCCAAGCTTGTTATCTGCTGAATTTCGCCAGGAGACACTGGCACTAACTAAACGCTTGTTTATTCAACTAAAACGGCGACCTACAACCCTGATTGCGGGAATCTTACAGCCGCTGATGTGGTTACTGCTATTTGGAGCGCTATTTCGCTATGCACCAGAGGGGTTTTTCGGTGAAGGTCAAACATATATTAAGTTCCTTGCCGCCGGCATCATTGTATTTACGGCCTTTGGCAGTGCCTTAAACTCCGGGTTACCGATTTTATTCGATCGCGAATTTGGCTTCCTGAATCGCATGTTGGTAGCTCCCTTGGTATCGCGATTTTCGATTGTGTTGGCTTCAGCTATTTTTATTATCGCCACCAGTGCCGTGCAGACCGTGGCAATTATTGCGGTCAGTTACTTAATGGGAGCAGGACTACCAAATTTAGCTGGCTTGGGTCTGGTTACCTTAGCAATCTCATTGCTAGTTATAGGATTTACAATGCTGAGCTTGGGTTTAGCATTTGCGATGCCTGGACATCAGGAACTGCTGGCATTTATTTTCCTGGTTAATTTACCCCTGATCTTCTCCAGTACGGCTCTGGCACCGTTGGCTTTCATGCCGACCTGGCTGCAATGGATTGCCAGCCTCAACCCCCTATCATTTGCGATCGAGCCAATTAGGTATGTCTATAGTCATAATGATTGGTCTTGGCAGAGCACGATCCTGGTAGCGCCATGGGGTGACATGACTATGCTGGGAGCGTTGGCAGCACTAGCTGCATTTGCCGTAGCAGTTGGCATCGCGATTCGGGGAGTACTGCGCCGGGGAATCGCATGAGAGTCGAGCCTGTAGTAGCTCCATTCCAAGATAATTGGAGTTATTTAAAAGCAGAGCTGGCCTGGCTAGACCGCGTGATTATGCGGGCGATCGCAAAGCACCGTCAGCACAATCGCGAAATCGAGCGCGTAGCTCATTCTGCGGCGGACAAGGTGACTAGCCACTGGTGGAAGGGGTTTATTACGCTCGATCCGGCTAAGGGAGGCAGCAAGATCGACTATGACTATGGAAGTCAGGTATTTGTGCATCCCCGAGGTCGGTATGGCGATCGCGTTGTGGCAAGCATGGAGCAGGGCATTGAGCTAACCATACCTACCCTCTGCCAACATCTGAGTTTAGGTAAGTTTGAGCGCGATCTGATCGTGCTTTGTCTAGCACCAGAAATCAGCCGCCGCTACGAAAAGTTATATGCTTTCCTCAATAGTGATGACGATAACTGCCGTCAACCCACAGTGGATTTGGCATTACGCCTATTCTGCCACTCCGATCAAGAGTGGCGCATCGCGAGAAATACGTTACTACCAACGGCGCCATTGCTGAAAAATAAAATACTGGAGATCTATTTAGGCAATACTACCGCCCGATCGCTTTTATCGCGGTCAATGCAACTAAGCGATAAAAGCGTCACTTATCTGCTAGGTGGGGACGTATTATTGAGTTCTGTTTTACCCAAGCCACGCAAACAGCGGCAGTCCACATCCAGCAGGAAATTGCCACCCAAAGAATGATTGCAAGCAGGCGCGCTCTTCCTGACATGATCGCAATCCTAAATTATTAGTTGTGAATTCGATACCTTCTTACATTGTGGCTACACAATGAACTAAGAATTAAGATATTTCTATGGAATCCCAGCGCTGTGTCATTCCTGTAGCCAAGTCACCTAAAGACTATCAAGCTTATCGTATTAGTCCCCACGATTCCAATCGCCTGGCGATCGTTTTCGATCCTAGTAGTACCGATATCTCTCTCACAGTTTGCGTCGAGATTTTTGATATCGGCGGTAAAACTCCGCCTAACCGCCACCGTATGGCAGTTGAAATGTTTTTTGTGCTTAAAGGAGAAGGAACGGCTTTCTGCGACGGTAAAACCATACCAATTCGCACGGGGGATAGTCTGCTGGTACCGCCAACTGGTACCCACCTGATTTGGAATACGGGCAATTCTCGCCTTTATGCCCTTTGCATTATGGTTCCCAATGAGGACTTCGCCGAACTAATTCGCAGTGGAACACCCGTAGAATTAGATGAAGAGGATTTGGCCGTGCTGCGCCGCAGTGCTTTACCAACTAATAGCAAGCTAGTGGTATCTCAATCTTAGATGAAGAGGATTTGGCCGTGCTGCGCCGCAGTGCTTTACCAACTAATAGCAAGCTAGTGGTATCTCAATCTTAATTGAGGAATAGGAAATGTTGGGTTGGGTTATTTTTTTGATGGTTTGAAACCCGATCAAAAAATTCTTGACAGAACATTAGTACGTGCTCTGATGTAGTGAAGCAGTAGTGCTATGACCAAATACAGGTGCGGGATCTAAACCTGTAATCTGTTGGAATTGAGTGGCACTAATCGCGGGAGGTAAATTTGCATCTAATTCCCAAGCTTTTAAGCGATCGTGCACAGCTTCAATGAATGGCATACCCTTAGCTAAAGGAAGTTGAAACCATCCACTAACTAGAGTTTCAACGATCGCTCTTTCAATTTGCGGTGGTTGGTATGCCAGAAGCAACTCCACTAAATAGTCTTCAAAGTCATCTATAGCATCACCGTACAACTGATAGCTATCAACTATATATTGCACCCGCTGGCGACTGATTTGTTCCCAAAGTTCCATAATTCCACCAATTATAAATAGCGATCGACACGTACCTCTTGCAAGATTGATATTCCATTGCGCAACAAAATATACCCTAAGTTAGCCTTGATTTTGCTTTGCGATCGGTTTTAATTTCCCGACTTATGGTGACAGATTATGTCGCCAATTAATAAATAATTGTAATTCTTTAAGAAATTATTTAGCCAACTTATTTTAGTTAACAATAAAAATCGCTGGGAATTTTGCTCAACTGGTTGCTAGATTGGGCTATATAGTAAATGCAATTGCTATATTAGGCGTAGATATTAGTAGAACTAAGCGACCAGTTACTATCATAATCAAACCATGAGGATGGAAATGGCTCCAGTTGGTTTAGAGCATGCCCGCGATCTTACTTGTTGTCTATGATTCCCCAGAAGCTGACAATTAAAAATTTTTTGAGTTACCAGCAAGTCACATTAGACTTTGCGGGATTGCATACGGCTTGTATTTGTGGTGTGAATGGTGCGGGTAAATCTTCTTTACTAGAAGCAATGACATGGGCAGTCTGGGGACAAAGTCGTGCCGAATCTGAAGACGATATCATTCATATGGGCACGAAGGAAGCACAGGTAGATTTCATCTTCCGCTCTGGGAGCGAACTATATCGCATCATTCGGACTCGTCCCAAAGGTAGTGCTAGTTCTTTAGAGTTTCAAATTAATACTGAGGGGAAGTTCCGATCGCTAACCGAACGTGGCTTGAGGGCAACGCAGCAGGTAATTTTGTCCCATCTCAAAATGGACTATGACACGTTTATTAATTCCGCTTACCTGCGCCAGGGACGGGCGGATGAATTCATGCTGAAGCGCCCTAGCGATCGCAAACAGGTGCTCGCCGAAATTCTCACGCTATCGCAGTATGATGACCTCAGCGATCGCGCTAAGGATATTGCCCGTACCTGTAAAGGGGAGGTAACGGCTCTAGAGCATGTTCTCACGAATTTGCGACAACAGATCGGTGAGGGCTCGGCGATCGCAGCGCAATTAGAAGAGTTGCGCGCAAACTTAGCCCAAGAGCAGCAACAGGATCGCGCATTACAAGCACAACTTAAATCCTTAGAGCAACAGCAACAACAGCGCCAGAATTTACAACAACGGCTGAGTTGGTTGCACAAAGAGCGATCGCAGCTACAGGTGGAAATAGAAAGATTAACGCAGCAGGCGCACCTACAGTCTCAGCAGGTGCAGAGTTTGACATCACTACTGGCACAAAGCGATCGCATTCAACAGGACTACGCACACTATCAGGAACTAACAACGCAAGAAGCTGTCCAGAACCAGAAATTGCAGCAATACCAAAGTCTGACTCAGCAACATACATCCCTCAGTCAACAGCTAGCAACTCGCCAGAGCGAACTCAAAGGCCAATTGCGTCACGATCGCGCCCAGTTAGAATCCTTGCAGCAGCAACAACAGGAACTCCAAGGCATTCTCTCCAAAGCACCGGACATTGAAGCCGCCCAGGTGCAACTGCAAGCTGCCAGAGAGCAACTTAAAGCGATCGAGTCGCTCCAGGCGCAATCTGCTCCCCTCCTGCAACGCCGACAAGTACTGCAACGACAGGTCGATCGTGATGCTGCCAAACTAAGCGCTAGATTAGATGAGTTAAAACGTAGCCGCCAACAACTGCAAGCCCAATATCAAGCCCAGGGGCAAATTGTCGCAACCGCGCAGGGCTTAGAGCAACAGGTTGTGGCACTGCAAAAAAAGGAGGTGTATCGCCAACGCGTACATGAAAAAGGCCTGGAACGGCGCGACTTTTTAGAGCGATTGAAAGAACGAGCCCTAGACTGCGAAGAGAAGTTTGAACAAATTGATCGTAAATTAGGCACTCTCAGCGTCCCCAATGCTCCTTGCCCCCTATGCGATCGCCCCCTGGATGAAACGCATTGGGCTTTGGTGCAACAAAAACATCACCGCGAGCATGAGGAACAGCAAGCGGAACGATGGCTGATTAAGGAACAGCAAGCCGCTTCGGAATGCGAAATTAAAGTATTGCGTGAAGAGTATCGCCAACTTTCGGTTGAGCTAAATCAATTGCCGCATCTGCTGGAACAAAAAGGTAATCTCCAAGCACAATTACAAGCTAGCCAGTCAGCCCAAGATCAAATCATCCAAATCGAGAGCGATCTGGTGGTGATCGCTGAGCGTTTGGGAAAACAGGATTTCTGCCCTGAAGCACAGGATGAATTAGTCACGATTGATCGCCTTCTGGCTCAGCTCAACTACGACGAGAAAAATCACGCGCTTGCCAAAGGCGAAGTCGAGCGGTGGCGCTGGGCAGATATCAAAAGCGCGGAATTAAGGAACGCGCGCCAAAAATCCGAAAATCTATCACAAAGACTGTCTGAACTAGAGACTAAGTGCCAAAAATTAGAAACAAGATTAGCAGCTAATGCCATCGATCTGGAACTTCAACAGCAACTCGAGCAGTGCGATCGCAGTCTGCGCCAGATTGGCTACGATCCGGCAATTCATCAACAAATTCGCGCCCGCAAAGAAAAGACCCAGCCAGCCCTACTGCGCCATCAAGAACTTGTACTCGCCACACAACAACACCCGATCGCTACCCAGCAATATCAACAAACACAACAGGTATTGAGCGATCACACCGTTTCTATCCAGGCGATCGATACTAGCATTGCTGAGTTAGATCGACAAATTCTAGCGATCGTGCCGCAACTGAGCGATCGAGATCTGACAGCTAAAATTCAAAATCTCCAATTTCAACTGCAACAGCGGCGATCGCATTTAGATGCTCTGATCGGTCAGATCGGGCAACTGGAACAGTCAACTCTGCAACTGCAAAAAGCGCTTGAACAGGAAAAAGTGACTGTTAGTCAACTAGAGCAGGTGCGCCATCGCCAGTATATCCATCAGGAATTGGCGCAAGCATTCGGTAAAAATGGTATTCAGGCATTGATGATCGAAACCGTACTGCCACAGATCGAAGCGGAAGCAAATCAAATTTTGGGACAGCTCACCAATCATCAATTTCATGTGCGTTTCATCACCCAAAAAGCAGGTAAGAAGGCGGATAAAGTGATCGATACCTTAGAAATTGAAATCGCCGATCGCCAAGGCACACGACCCTATGAGACCTATTCGGGAGGAGAAGCTTTTCGGATTAACTTTGCCATTCGATTGGCATTGTCGCGGATTTTGGCGCAACGTAAAGGTGGCACATTGCAAACCCTAATTATCGACGAAGGTTTTGGCAGCCAAGATCCCGAGGGATGCGATCGCCTGGTGGCAGCGATTAATGCGATCGCGCCCAATTTTGAGTGCATTCTCGCGATTACGCATATGCCACCGCTCAAAGAAGCCTTTAGTGCCCAAATCGAAGTCACCAAAACTGATGCGGGTTCTAAACTGACTCTCCAAGGCATCTAATGTTGAATCGACCACGGGGGATTGCCCCTATGCATGGTTTCTTGTTTAGCTATGTCTTTCCTTGAGCAGCACCAGGTCGGTAAATACTGATTCTAGCTGCTCGATTGTATGTGATCGGGTAAATTGTGACAGAGCTTTTTGCTGCCCCTTGAGTGCAATTGCTGCCCATAGATCGGGATTGATAGGTAAGGAAGTGAGAATATTAGCAAGATCGAGAACATTCTCCGACTCAAAAATAAATCCAGTTTCACCATGATCGATCGCTTCCGGCGATCCACCTGTATTACTGGCAATAATTGTTAATCCTGCTTGCATTGCTTCTAGTAAACCGATGCTAAAGGGCTCCTGAAACCGTGAAGGCAAAACCCATACATTATGGGTACGGTAAATTTCCAGAAGTTCTGCCTGCGTTAAAAGCCCGGCAAACTGAACATAGGGATGCAAGCCCTTAATTTTAACGGTTTCTTGTAAGGACTGAACGTATGAAGGCACTAGAGAACCACCTGCGATTGTGGCGGTGAACTCTACGCCAGCCGCCTGTAAAAAGCTGAGCGCTTCAATTAAAAGATCGGCACCCTTATAATGCATGACTAAACTCGCGTAGACAATCCGAAGGTGATCGCGAGGTGGCAGAGAAGATTGGTAGAATTTATCCGCATCTCCTCCTGGATAAATGGTTTGAGTATTCTCAGTCGGATAGCCTGACTCGGAAATATTTCGACGCACCCAATTGCTGACAGTAATGCAGCGATAGAGTGGAGTTTTGGGAGCATACTGAAAGGGATAACCTGGTAATTTATTCATTAAGTAATGAGCAACTGGAATCCCAGTATTTAGAATTTGGGAGATTATTTCTATCCCCAACAAATCTATATTGCCCACCAGGCAAATATCAGGATGAAAAGTTAGAATCTCTTGTTTTATACTAAAGTAGTTTTTGTTGACAATTGCTTCTACTTCCCCATCCGAAAAACGTTGCACTCCATTACTTGTCCAAGTACCACGCAGAGAAAGGTTACGCTTAATCTCAAAAGCCTCCAAATCGGCGGAATTAGTATAGCTCGTTGCTAATCCTTCGGCATTAGCAGTGAGTACGAGTATACTATGACCGCGTAGAGATAATAGCCTTGCGTAGTCTGCCATTGCCCGCTCGTATCCGCCAACAACTTGAGGTGGATAGAGATTGGAGATTACCAAAACTCTCAACATGATTTACCGATTAGAAAGCCGATTAACTAGCTGCATCAGATTGCATTTTCTCCCAATACTTTTTCACCGGCTTTTGCTCTCCAGACCATAGGCGATCGCCCCGACAAGCGGAAATTAGCCACTCAGTAAGAACCCTAAAGACAAGCGAATCATAGGATTCTCTCTGATATTGAGACCAATGTGATCGCTCTCTAGGATATGTGGTATTCCAATATTCCGAATGATGGATTCCCCCAGCGCCACAATCTACTTCAATGCAGCGATCATTGACATGAATATGCGTAATTTTACCTTCCATATCCTGTTTTTTGAGATAAACAGAACCTCCATGCCAAAATGCATTCCCCCCCAACAACTCACCGATCTTACTTTCCAGTTTTGATTTTTCTTGCTGCATTGCCGCTATGGCCATGGCGGCAAAATCGCTGAGCAGTGAGAGCTTAGATTGATCGTCAAAGTAGTTGCAGTCTAGAGAGAGCTCCCTAAGACGATCTTGGTTGGCTTGTTGTTGCTTTCTCGTAAGTTGTAGCCAGGCCGCCGCCACACAAGCATCAAACTCTACTTGTGCTGTGACAATGCATTGTTTAGGTTGTGGTCGTTCTAAATATTGCAGCAAATTGGTGGATTCTATCCCAGATTCTATTCTAGGCATCTCATCGATCAGGGTTTTATTTTTGCCGATGCGATCGCGGTTCCATTGAAAATCGCCTGACTTGGGCCGCCATCCCAAAGGCGCACTGCCTACCACAAAAACCTGTGCATCTGTAGGGACATTATCTTTGGTTGTCGTTACCAGGTATTGCATGGAATCTCGTACAAAAGTTGGTCAAGCGTGACAAGGAATAGATTGAGTCCGCACCACTGAAAAACGCTATATTCAGATATAGCTTTCAATCACAAAGTTTAATCATATAGCCTGCTATTACGAAGTTTTATCAACTTCTGTTAAGTAGCACTATGAGGTTGCCTCGTGACACAAGTGACACATGACATAGTCGTAGCGCAGATAGTTTAGATCTAAATAGTGAAAAAGCAGGGAAGACTAGGCGTGTAATACCCCCCAGTCAATCCAGAGAAAGAAGACCATAGAGAACCTAAGTAGGCAATTGAACTTAAGTAGGCAATTAGTGTTACATCTCTGTGCTGGGCACAGAGAAATCATCTAATAAGGAGATAACCCATGTCCGATCTTGGTTTGACGCACGTAGCGCTGCCTGTAAGCAACGTGGATAACAGCATCGCTTTTTATGCCAAATACGCACATATGCGGGTAGTCCACCATCGTATAGATCTCGCCACAAAAGCCAATGTTGTGTGGCTGAGCGATCTGACAAGACCTTTTGTTGTTGTCCTGATTGAAGTGCCGCAGGTAACGCATCCACTTTTACCGATCGCTCATCTTGGTGTGGCCTGTGCTACGCGAGCAGAAGTCGATCGCCTGTGCGATCTAGCCAAGGCAGAAGGTATATTGAGGGAAGGTCCGCGCGATGAAGGCGGCACAGTTGGTTACTATGCCATGCTCAGCGATCCTGACCGTCATACATTGGAAATCTCCTATGGGCAGGAAATTAATTTCACAATTGAGCATATTTAAACGCGATCGTGGCGATCGCTAATGTTTTTGGGCTTTGCCAAACTCGTTTACCAGTGCATTCAACCTAGATATTTGCTGCGCAGTTTGCGATAGGCTACCGATAAAGCATCTCCCGCAACGTGGATTTCTTCAGATAAATCAGAAGGGACTGCTTGAGGTCGTTGACTCTCAACTACGGCGCGATCTTCTTGCAGCAGCTTCAAATTCACCTTGCGAAAAAGGTAATCTGCCCATGAGTAGGTCAGAAAGTTACGAAATTGAATGAATTTAACTAGGGTAGAATTTTCGTTAATCGGGACTAAACAGAAATATTGAGCAAATTTGAACTTGTTGCCAATTGTGACAAATGCAAGGTTGGGCAGGCAAAACGCCGATTCTATATTCACACCGCGCTGATTTTTGCTGTAAATATAGCTCCAAAGTAAACCAGTTTTAGGTGCAGGTTGTTTGGCGCTGAGCAGGATACTTCCAACCCGATCGCCTAGAATAACATCGTTTTTTGATACTAGAAACTCTGGTGACTTAGCCATGCCGTTACCAAAGGAATTTGCATGAATATAGGCTACATGCACCGGATCGGTAAGGTTTTCTAATACACGCGTATAGTGAGCTTGGAATTGAAGCTCAGTATCAACTGGTCGCCAAGATGTTTTTTGGAATTCAGGTAACGATGGCAGCGGAGGATAGTTTTCTTGAGGAAGATCGCTCCAGAATAGCCAGATAAATCCATATTTTTCCTGAACGGAGTAGCTTTCAACGCGAGCCTTCTGAGGGATAAGTGCGTTGGGCTGATTTGCCGGAATTTCCACACAGGTTCCATCAGCCCCAAATTTCCAACCATGATATGGACAGCGAATACAGTCTTTTTCAACTCGTCCTAGGGAGAGAGCCGCACCACGATGGGGACAGCGATCGCTGAGCGCGATGACCTGACCTTTTGGGTTGCGGTACAACACAAAGTCCTGATTCTGCATGGTAATCTGTTTGGGCTTGGCAGTCACTGCCGAGCTAAATTCACAGGCGTACCAGAAATTTTTTAACATCTTGCTCTCCTGTTATTGCCCAGGGTACTAACAACCGAACAGCCTTATTATTATGGGCGATCGCCGAAGATTTTAAACAGGATTATGCCAGCTACAAAGCCGCTAATATGCGCTAGGTAAGCCACACCAGGTTGCCCAGGATTTGCCATCGCTGCATAAATCGTTTGCCCCGCAATCCAGATGCCTAGAAAAAATAATGCCGGTATTCTTATCGTGGTCAAAATAATGAATATTGGTATGAGCGTCACGATTTCAGCACGCGGAAATCGCACAATATAAGCACCCATTACGCCAGCGATCGCACCACTAGCCCCAATCAACGGCACCGCAGAACCAGGCGAAAAGACAGACTGTGTAAGCGCGGCGATCGCACCGCAAATTAAGTAAAAAACCAAAAATTGTATTCGCCCTAACTTATCTTCGACATTATTACCAAAGATCCACAAAAACCACATATTACCAAGCAGATGCCAAAAGTTAGCGTGTAAAAACTGCGAACTCAATAAGGTCACAGCTTCTCGGCTAGGGAAAGCAAAAAGTTGCCTGGGAATTACAGCCCAAATATCGAGGAACCTTGCCAACTGAGGATTGCCTAGCATGCTCTCGTACAGAAAAACCAGGACATTTGCTGCAATCAGGACATAGACCAACACAGCCGATCGCTGCGTGGGATTATCGTCATATAGGGGAATCATGGAAGATCATTAGGTACTATGAGAGTAGAACAAATTTTTGTTTAATAATTTAGTATTTAATACTCCTTAATTCTGCGTCAGCTATGTTAAACCTTCAGTCTCTAATTGGCGATCCAAACAAGCGTAAACTGGATAAATTTCGTCCGGATGTAGCTTTGATCAACTCTCTAGAAGAAGAGGTTAAAGCTTTAAGCGATCAGGAGTTGCGGGGAAAAACCGATGAGTTTAGGCAACGCCTCCTAAAAGATGAAAGCCTCGACGACGTTTTGCCCGAAGCATTTGCCGTAGTGCGCGAAGCCGCTACCCGCGTATTGGGTCTGCGTCATTATGACGTCCAGATGCTAGGCGGTATGACTCTGCATAAAGGCGAAATTGCCGAAATGAAAACCGGCGAAGGTAAAACCCTCGTTGCCACCCTACCTAGCTATCTCAATGCTTTAACTGGTAAAGGCGTGCATATCGTCACGGTTAACGACTACCTAGCTCGCCGCGATGCGGAATGGATGGGTCAAGTGCACCGCTTTCTGGGGCTGAGTGTGGGACTGATCCAGCAAGCTATGGACCCCTCCGAGCGCCAGCGCAATTATGCCTGTGATATTACCTATGCCACCAACAGCGAGTTAGGCTTTGACTACCTGCGCGATAACATGGCAACCACAATGGAAGACGTGGTGCAACGTCCGTTTAACTTCTGTATCATTGATGAAGTTGACTCGGTATTGATTGATGAAGCGCGTACACCGCTAATCATCTCAGGGCAAGTCGAGCGTCCTACGGAAAAATACATCGGTGGAGCTAAAATTGCTATTCAGCTCGAAAAAGAAACGCACTACGAGGTAGACGAAAAGCAACGCAACGTCATCCTTAATGATGAGGGCTTTGAAACAGCAGAAAAATTACTGGGTGTTACCGATCTATTCGATCAGGCCGATCCTTGGGCGCACTACGTGTTTAACGCGATCAAAGCTAAGGAGTTATTCCTCAAAGACGTCAACTACATCGTCCGGGGTGACGAAGTAATTATTGTCGATGAGTTCACGGGGCGCGTCATGCCCGGTCGGCGTTGGAGTGATGGTTTACATCAAGCGATCGAGGCTAAAGAAGGCGTCACGATTGAAAATGAAACGCAAACCCTTGCTTCAATTACTTACCAAAACTTTTTCCTGCTCTATCCCAAGCTAGGTGGTATGACGGGCACGGCGAAAACCGAAGAAGCGGAATTCGGCAAAATTTACAACCTGGAAGTGACGACGATGCCCACCAACCGCAAAAGCGGGCGGCGCGATCTAGCAGATGTCGTATACAAAACCGAAGCAGCCAAGTGGCGGGCTGTAGCGTTGGAATGCCAGGAAATGCACGAACTGGGACGTCCAGTTCTGGTAGGTACGACAAGCGTGGAAAAGTCCGAGCTATTGGCGCGGTTGCTAACTGAGCTAGAAATTCCCCACAATCTGCTCAATGCCAAGCCAGAGAATGTCGAACGCGAGTCAGAAATTGTCGCGCAGGCAGGTCGCAAGGGTGCGGTGACGATCGCCACCAACATGGCAGGTCGCGGCACGGATATTATTCTGGGTGGTAACGCCGACTATATGGCACGTCTTAAGGTGCGGGAATTCTTCATGCCCCAGATCGTGCAACCAGAGGATGATGCGATCGGGGCAAACCAAATGCTCTTCCCCAATCGGCCTGAGGCTGGTCAAGGTTTTGGGATTGAAGCCACCGGTGATAAAAAGCGCAAAACCTGGAAAGCTTCTGAAAGTCTCTTTCCTTGCGAGCTATCCACTGATGCTAAAGCATTGCTCAAAGAAGCAGTTGATTATGCGGTTAAAACCTTAGGACAGCAAAGTATATCCGAACTGGAAGCCGATGAAATGCTGGCTGTGGCTGTGGAAAAAGCGCCTACGGATGATGTGGCGATCCAAAAGCTGCGTGCGGCTGCTAATCAAATTAAGCGTGAATATGAAAGCCTCACGAGCAGAGAGCATGAAGAAGTGATATCGATCGGTGGATTGCATGTAATTGGTACCGAGCGGCATGAATCCCGCCGTATTGATAATCAATTGCGCGGTCGTTGTGGACGTCAGGGCGACCCAGGTTCAACCCGCTTTTTCCTAAGCCTCGAAGATAACCTGATGCGCATTTTTGCGGGCGATCGCGTCGCAGCAATGATGAATGCCTTCAAGGTTGAAGAAGACATGCCGATTAGTTCGGGCTTGTTAACCCGGAGTCTGGAAGGGGCGCAGAAAAAGGTAGAAACCTACTACTACGACATTCGCAAACAGGTATTTGAATACGATGAGGTGATGAATAATCAGCGTCGTGCTATTTATGCTGAGCGCTTCCGCGTTTTAGAAGGTCAAGACCTACGCGATCGCGTGATTGAGTATGCGGAGCGCACGATGGATGATATCGTCAATGCCTATGTTAATCCTGAATTGCCGGCGGAAGAATGGAATTTAGTTGGCATGGTCAAGAAGGTAAAAGAGTTTGTCAATCTGCTACAGGATCTAGAACCAGAGCATCTCGACGATATGTTTTTGCCCGAGATCCAAGCATTTCTGCGCGAAGAAGTGCGCCGTGCCTACGAAGTCAAAGAAGCCCAAGTCGATACCTTCCAACCTGGTTTGATGCGGCAGGCAGAACGCTTCTTTATCTTGCAGCAAATCGATACACTCTGGCGCGAACACTTACAGGCGATGGAGAGTCTCCGCGAATCGGTGGGCTTGCGTGGTTACGGGCAAAAGGATCCGTTGATTGAATATAAGAGTGAAGGCTATGAGTTATTCCTGGGCATGATGACGGATATTCGTCGTAATGTTGTCTATTCTCTGTTTGAGTTCAATCCCCAACCCAAACCCACCGAAATTACGGCTGAGTTTGTCTAAGTAAATCTCTCTAGGGTGGGCATTGCCCACCCTATGCTTCAAAGAATTCATCCACAGAAAAATCCCCTTGTTTGCCATGCTTTGTACAGCGAAACAAATATAGATTGGATCTGAGCCGTGTAGGCACGACCGTCCAGGAAGGAGGGCGTTTGCTGCATCTTGTGCAGAACTTCCTGTCTCTTTTGTAAACGAAGTCCGGGATTATTAGCCAGAGCCACTGCTAATTCTATATATGCCTCCTCACTATTGGCCACTAGGTCGTGCATAGAGAGTGATTTCAATATTGCTGCTCCCATCCTTGCGCGCAGTGTATTGCCGTCCCATGCAATCGTGGGAATTCCAACCTCTAAAGCATCAATCAATGAAGTCGTACCTGCGTAAGGATAAGAATCCAGATAAACATCAGATACTTTTAAGGCTTCTTTTACCTCGGCACGGTTGGGAAATGACTTTACAACGCGGAGGCGATCGCCATCTACGCCGTACTTTTCAAAAGTTGCTTGTAGATCGCTCACAAAGGCAAATCCAGGGTAGCGACTCATCCAATTCGGTCCAAAGGGCATTAACATCAATACTGAGTTAGGAACCGCTGCCAAAATTTTTACCCAGGTTTCTCTCAATTCTGGCACTAGCTTAAACAAATTAGCGGTAGAGGCAAAAACAACAGTATCTTCAGGAATTTTTAATTTTTCTCGATCGATTTGATATTGGGCAGTATAGGGCTCAATGCCATAGCTAAAGCAAAACCCAGTACCATCCATCGTAATCAACTGTTCTCGATAATGCAATTGGGCATCAGGCATTGGTTCCGTTAACAGTCCAGCAATATAATAGTCAATGTTTCGAATTCCCGTTGTAATGGGAGACGCAAAATTAGTGACCTGGACTCGCGCTAATCTATAGTTTGCTAGCATCGTAATCTGATGGGTGGAAGAGGTAATATTTGCCCCAACATGTAGAATATCCAGATCGTCCTTGCGAATCATCTCAGCTTGTCGATCGAAGCTTAAGTTTGCTAGTCGAACAACTTTATCCACGATAGTCGAACAGTATTCTTCTAATTCGGGTTCTGCAATGTGGAATACATACAAAATAATTTCAAATTGAGTTCGATCTATATGTTCTAGGATTGGGAGTACCAAGAAAAGTTCAGGCGAGCGATTGCAAGCTTTCAATAGAAACCCTATGCGAATCTTTCGATCGGTAGAAGAACTGTCTGCAAAAGTATAATCGATTTGAGCACCTTGACTCCGCAAATAAAACTCAGTGATATCTCCGCGTTTGCTCTGAATATCTCTCGAATTTTCTGAATTAAAATACAACTGAATGGAATTTATTTTATGTGCCAACAGAAAGACGATTTCTTGCTTAGGTCTAACATTAGGATCGCTAAAAAACCAGCTATGTAGTGCATGAAGCGTATTGTGCATGAATTGGAAATATTGCTCAGCTTCACCAACAGCTCGGAAATAAAAAGGGAAAGAAAGAATAAAATTTAGATAATCAGTCAGCAACCAATCGGGAACAACACCATTTACTTCCCAGTCTTCCCTCACTTGATGCGGATATAAGTACAATATAGCAACAAGGAGATGATGGATATACGATTTCTGAACACTATCTCCCATCTGAGGCAAAACTTCACGATCTAGAAATTGCTTTTCTCCATCAGTTAGTACATCCTCTTTGAGGCCGCTCTGTAGGAGGGTTTGATGCGCCTTCCCCAGGAAACCAGAATAAGCACTTTCAAGCATTTCGCCTGGAGTATCAAGCCACCTATGGGCTAATTGCTGGCGAGCACTACGAAGAGAGTCTAACGCTAATTGACTGTTAGGCTTATTTCGATATTGCTCCACAAGCTCTAAAATGTGGTTCAGTAAAGCTTCAGAGCTAAGTAGGTTATACTTATGCATTGATTACCTAACCAGAAAAGTTTGATGTCAAGATTAGTCTAGCATCTGCTAAAACTCTAAAAGCCGATCGGGTAAATCGAGGGATTCTATGGTTTGGAAAAAGCCTAACAGTCTGTTCGCAATTTGGGCAACACCTCTTTTGACGTTAGACTCAATATTCAACGGCATGACGGGGTCGTGAAGCGATAAGCGCAACAAGAACCAACCATCTTCGCCACTAGACGGGCAGGATATGCGCACGCCTTCGTAATTATTGGGAACAATTTTCCAGTCTGCCTGCATAGAGGCAAATTCTTTCATTTTCTCAATTACATATGCGCCATGAGATTTGAAATCATCCACACCAATTTTAATCCGAAATTCCGAACTCTCAATCGGCTCCTTTAAATTTGCGATTAGATCTGGCAATGACTGACCTAAGAGCTTTGCCTTCGCTAGTTCGATCAGGAGTTTGCTCACCAAGTAAGCCCCGTCATCAAGGAAGTAATTTTCTTTCAGAGCCCCGTGCCCAGAAGTTTCGATCGCTAACCATGATTCCTGCCCAGCCTGATTGAGCCGTATTGCCTCATCAATTACATTTTTGTAGCCGCGCTTAAACCGATGATGCGTCCCTCCCAAATCCTGCTCGATGAATTGCGTCAAACCATCTGAGGTGATGGAATCGGTAACAATGGTAGATCCAGGGTGTTCTTTCAAAACGATCGCAGAAATCAGGGCAATTAAGCGATTGCGGTTAAGTTCGTTACCATATTGATCGACTGCGGCACTGCGATCGACATCCGTATCAAAAATAATGCCAAAATCCGCCTGATTTTTGATCGCAGCTGCACAAATTGATTGCATTGCTGCTTTGTCTTCGGGATTCGGCACATGATTTGGGAAGGTTCCATCTGGATCGAGAAATTGACTCCCAGTTGTGTCTGCGCCTAGCGGTTGGAGAACCTTATCGACATAAAATCCACCTGCACCATTGCCAGCATCTACAATAATTTTTAGTCCTTTGAGCGGCTGCTCGAAATTTTCAGAATGATTGACGGCTTCACGAATTTTGGTGACCAATTGATTGGCATAAATGGAAATGAAATCGCGTTTAGTAATGCTTCCCTGTGCGGTAGCAAGCTGAAATTGATTAGTTGCAGCCAGCGTCAAGATCTCGGCAATATCCTGTTTTTGCAAACCACCCTGAGCAGTGAAGAACTTTAAGCCGTTGCGATTAAAGGGCAAATGGCTGGCAGTAAGCATAATTGCGCCATCGCAGTTAAAGCCTGGAGCGATCGTACTCATAAACATCGCAGGGGTCGAAGCCATGGCAAAATCGAACACCTGGCTACCGACAGAGTTAATCCCTGCCATGACTGCCTGCATTAAGTCTGGCCCCGATAAGCGACTGTCCCGCCCAACTGCGATCGCTAATTCTAGAGCGGATTTATTCACCTTTTTTGCCAGCCAACTGACAAAGGCTTGCCCTAAGATACTGGCAACAACAGGTGTGAGATTAACATGTTCGTTGGGAACCCCTGCGATCGCGATGCCGCGAATGTCAGAGCCATTTTGGAGCTTTTTCCAGTTGAAGTCTTGCATAATAATCATTGCGATCGCTATTTAAGTAGGCATAACCACTTAATGTTTATATCACGCCGATTCAAATTAAGGCTTGGCCATCAGAAACATACAATTAGGAGAGACATCATGATATAGCAATCCTAAATCATTTATGAAAAGGGATAGAGGTGGTATGGTTCTCAATAGCGATTGTAGTTTATATTAAAAAGCAGTCTATGGACGAACTAACAGAGTTTATACAAAGCAATCCAGACCCTCGCGAACTGAAACGAGCCCTA
>CALRKB020000076.1:0-23377 GCA_943367755.1 Rhizobium sp. Q54
ACCGCAAAGCGATCCGCTATTTCCTGCATCGTGCTTTGTCCTGCTTGATATGCTTCGACCACCCTCTGGCGTAAGTCTTGAGAGATTGTTATTCCTTTTGGCATTTTCTCTCGATTTTATCATGCTTTTCTCATTTGAAAACCGCTATAGTCCTTTGCAACTGTACCGTTCGTTCGGTATAATCATAATGTACCGTTCGTTCGGTATACTGTCAACAGTTAATTTTCTCAACTGCCATAAATGCCTAAAGAAACGTATATTCCGTGCTTACTACAATTGTTTCGGCAACATGGTTACGATGGGGCTACCCTAGCCAAGATTTCTGAAGCAACCGGACTGGGAAAAGCTAGCCTTTACCATCACTTTCCAGGCGGTAAGGATGAGATGGTGGAAGCGGTATTGGACTTCCTGGAAACCTGGTTAGAGACATATATCCTGCAAGCTCTGGCTAACCCTGGCGATGCTCCCGATCGCTTGCGACAAATGTGCGATCGCCTTTACGAACTCTATGAGGGCGGGCACCAACCTTGTATCTTTGCGATTCTTTTGCTAGGCTCGGCCCGCGAGGTGTTTCATCCCAAAATCAAAGTTTTGTTTTTTGCCTGGATTGATGCGATCGCGAAAGTGTTAATCGAAACTGGAATGGATGAAATATTAGCGCAACAACGCGCCGAAGATGCAGCGATCGCGATTCAGGGGTCGCTAATTCTAGCGCAGGGATTGGACGATCCATCTCCCTTTCAGCGTGTAATCAAACAACTACCGGAGGAAATCTGCCGAGATGCTTCGTAGGGTTTTGCTTTTATCACCCTTGATTTTTACTCACATAATTCTAAGCATTAAAAACAGTACTCTTGTATGGCAGGTGAACTCGTAATATTCATTCTTAATCTGGGCGATTTTGATTTGCGAGGGTATTGCCATTATTCTATTTGTGGCTAACTTTGAGCCACGGTGTGCTCTCTCTGGCAAGGATTAGCGAGCAACTGGTCTACATGGAAGTAGATTCTCATGAACACTTCCGAAAGTTTGAGGGTAATCCCTAAGAATTGGCAGAGGTCAAAATTTGCCCTATCGATCCGTTGTGTCAATCTGCATTTTTCCGTATAACACCCTTTATGAGGATGTTACCCAGAAAGTTTCCGTATAATCATCCTGTATTGGGTAGTTATACGGAAACTTTCCGTATAATACATAGTTAGCTGTCTGCGCAAATTTGAAAAGAACAAACACAACCCGTTAATCAAAAGGGTACATCATGACAACCAAAACTGAAACCAAGAAGCCGATCTCAGGGCACACGCCAGTCTCGAATCTAGACGAAGAAGCTATCGCCGAGGACGTGGGGAAACCTGTGTCAACCCCGCCATCAGAAGGAACGAATCCTGCCACCAGCCCGGCTACAAAAGACGGGACT
Source organism: Rhizobium sp. Q54 (assembly GCA_943367755.1). Lineage (GTDB taxonomy): Bacteria > Cyanobacteriota > Cyanobacteriia > Pseudanabaenales > Pseudanabaenaceae > PCC-6802. Next base: position 1,418 of record CALRKB020000076.1, read on the forward strand.
GAAGCTGTCAAAGGACACAAACGAACCGAGGCGGCGATCGCGGAACTGTTCACCGCGCCCAGCGACACAGGTCTGCGCGACATCGGCGAGGCTTCGTTCGGAACACCGCCGCCGATCGCCGAAACCGTGCATGGTCCCGATGACCGGGTGCAGATCACCAACACATCGGTTTACCCGTGGCGTGCCCATGCGTCCCTGTTGATCACTGCCGCCGACAACTCGATGTGGATTGGCACTGGTTGGTTCATCGGTCCTCACACGCTGATGACGGCGGGTCATGTGGTTTACATCAAGAACAGCGGTGTGCCTGGACGTGATGGTTGGGTAAAAAAAATCCAGGTCATGCCAGGTCGTAATGGCAACTCGCTGCCCTACGGCTCGGTGACCAGCTCCAACTTCCGCTCGGTTACAGACTGGACCAACAGCGGCAACGAAAATTACGACTACGGCGCGATCATTCTGCCCACGGATCTGGGCAACACGGTCGGCTGGTTCGGATTCGGCGTTTATTCCGATGCCGACCTGTTGGCCTCGATTGGAAATATCTCCGGCTACCCTGGTGACAAACCATCTGGCACACAATGGTATGACTCTCGTAAAATCGCCTCAGTGAACAGCCTCAAAGTTTATTACGACATCGACACGGCTGGTGGGCAGAGCGGCAGCGCGGTTTATCGGATCATCAACAACGTACGCTACGCCGTGGCGATTCACGCTTACGGCGGTTCTGCCACGAATTCTGGCACTCGCATCGTAACGTCGGTCTATAACAACATGGTCGCCTGGAAAGCCTGAGCAGCATGACATGAAGTTCGGCGGAAGAAGCCCACGAGCTGTCGTCTTGGGGTGGCTTGTGCTGTTGATTTTTGCGGAGGAACCACATGACATGACCATAATTTCGGGGATTGTTCACGATCCAATCGGGCAACCAGTAGTGCAAGCGCGTGTGTATTTCATGAGCGGACCAGTGGCTTTGCCAGATATTGCCACACTCACCAACGACGGAGGAGCTTTCACCTTATCCGCTCCGTCCGAGGGTAATTATCATATCGGAATCGCTGCAGATGGATTTGCGCCAACCTCTATCATGGTCACTGTCAAGAAAGGTGAGCAGGCGGTGAAATTAAAACTTAAGCTGAGTGCCGTAGAAGAATAGTGTAATCAATAGGGTCAACCTGGTCGAATCACTAGCTAACCCTTGCGTGCACCGGACGGATTGGCAACCTCTGGCTTCGTTTCAAGGCTATCTGCCGCCGGTGACGCTCGCCGTTAGGACTACTTGAAGAAAATACTGAGGACGTCACAATGACCGAATGGCCAGATAGACTTTTTGACCTTATCTTCTTTCAGCAATTCGGTAGTGTTCTGAACCTGTGGAATGAGTAATAATAGATAAATGTAAAACTCAAAAATTAGTGTGTCATGCTATTCAACGTGATTGTTTGTCCAAGTTGCCAAAGTACAAATATTGGAGGACATGGGCTTTCAGCAGAAGGAAAGACTCGTTATAAATGTCGTAATGCAGAATGTAAGCGTTGCACATTTATATTAAACTATACTTACCAAGGTCATTTGCCAGAAGTCAAAGAAAAGATTATAGATATGGCAATGAATGGTAGCGGAATAAGAGATACAGCCCGTGTGTTGAAGATTAGTCCATCAACAGTCATTAATGAAATTAAAAAAAAAGAGTCAAATTTGGCATTTGTGAACGAGAAAAAGCTGGCAAAAATAGAACCAAGTCAGACTATAGTCAAGTTATGCCAATGGGAAGAGGTGGAAGCGGAACTAGATGAAATGTGGAGTTTTGTGAATAGTAAAAAAGAACAAAGATGGTTATGGCATGCTATTGACCATGACACAGGTGAAATTTTAGCTTATGTATTGTCGGGTCATAAAGACGAAGCATTTTTAAGGCTAAAAGAGTTGTTAGAACCCTTTGGTATTACTCAATATTATTCAGATGGATGGGGAGCATACGAACGACATATTGAGCCAGCATTGCATAGTGTGGGTAAGTGTAATACCCAAAAAATCGAACGAAAGCACTTGACATTGAGGACTTGAATAAAACGATTAGCTAGAAAAACAATTTGTTTCTCCAAATCTATTGTGATGCACGATATTGTCCTTGGATTATTTATCAATCGCTTTGAATTTGGCTGTCTCATTTAGAATTATTCCACAGGTTCACAACACTACCAGATGGCGCATTATTTTGATGATCCTTCAGCCCCGGTATTCGATACTCGGAAAGAATTCAGAACAAACGTTGAGCATATAGTGGCGGAGAACAAAGCGCGTTTTCCGAAGCCCTACAGAAGCATGGATGACTACACTGTTCAAACTTTTTTAAAAGGCGCAATCGATAATGTAAAAGAGCGTGTCAAGAGAAATTATAAAACAGCTATTCCTCAATATTATCGGAGCAGAGTTCAGCTCTTACTCCCTTTATGTCTTAGGAAGCCTAACAGAGCAGAATTACGCCGAAAACAGCGTTGTGGTTCAGATGTAAAAATGGCAATTCTGGGGGCGTGCCATACCTCCTATGGCGTCTCATCACAGCTTCCATACTGTTGGTCCTACACGCGAACACATTACTTCTTGACGCTATCAATTTTAATAGCTACAATGATCATGAGTTTTCACTAAATCTTTAAAAGAAAGCGAGACGACAATGAGCTCAAGCACTAGAAGGCAGCGGTCCGAACAGCCGGCTCCTCCTCAAAAGGATCCGTCGACGACAGGTTTTCGCTCGTCAGCCGCCCCAGAGGCTGCCATCACCTACCAGGTGGCTGTGTACACAGGCAACGTCCCAAAGGCAGGGACCGACGCTGACATCTGGCTATGGGTGGACGGCACAGCCGGACGTACTGGTTGGCTGTACCTCGATAACCCCGAGGACAACTTTGAGCAGAACAAGACCGACTACTTTTACTTCACGTTGGCGGACCTTGGCGCCCTGACCTCGGCTTGGGTGTACTTCCGGCCGGCCGGTGACAGCGCCGGCTGGTTCCTGAGCACAGTAAATGTTAACGGAAAAACTTTCTCGTACTACCAATGGATTACCGACGAGGGGATAGTGCGTCTTAACCCCACCTGATCGCCCGTAGCCGCAGGAGCATAAAGTTTGTTGTCAAGCTACTGCTCCGAACGACAACTATTCCAAACTAGCTCAACTTAGTCAGCAGCCTGCTGAATTTGAGTTTCCTCGTGCTAACCTGCCACTGCATTTTCATTTTACCGGACCTTACCACAGTCCGATTGGACGGGAGAATGTCTCCTTTCCTTGGAACAAATTAACTGGACAACCGCTTGTCTACGCTTCAATGGGGACAATTCAAAATCGGCTTTTCCCAGTGTTCGAGGCGATCGCCGCTGCTTGTGTCGGATTAGATGTGCAGTTGGTGATCTCGCTGGGGGGCGGAATGACACCGGAGGCAATGTCAACCTTAGAGGGAGATCCTCTTGTTGTCAGCTATGCACCGCAGTTAGAGGTGCTTAAAAGAGCTGCTCTCACAATTACTCACGCGGGCTTAAATACAGTTCTAGAGTCGCTAACTCATGGAGTGCCAATGGTAGCAATTCCAATTGCTAATGATCAGCCTGGAGTTGCTGCCCGCATCGTTTGGGCAGGAGTAGGAGAGATGATATCCATTTCCCATTTAACGGTTGATAGCTTGCGATCGACAATTCACAGAGTGCTGACTCAGGATTCGTATAAAGTTCAAGCATTGCGCTTACAATCGGCGATTCAGAACTCTGGTGGAGTGCAACAAACTGCCAACATCATTGAAGCGGCAATCTCAACAGGAAAGCCAGTTCTCAAAAATACAGGCTAACAAGCCCGTTGCACACCGACCGTACAAAAATGGTTGGTGAGTCCGCAAGGTGACTAGCGGCGGGTGAACGGGGTCGTTAGGTTGCTTCATCTCTAGGTTGGGACAGTGCTTCAAAGTCAACGACCAGTCACTCAGTGCTAAGTTGAATTTGTTTAGAGCAACCATAAAGTAAGGTGTCGGAATAATGTCGCATTTGCTTCGCACTGAACGTTTAAGTTTGCGCTCCTGTCAGATGAGCGATTTAGATGCTGTACACCAGTTATGGAATGAGGCTGATGTCCGACGGTTTCTCTTCGATGACCGACAAATCTCTGCCGAGGAAGCAAAATCGTTTATCGAAACAAGTGTGGTGAGCTTTGCTAGTCATGGCTATGGAATTTGGCTCTTTTTTGAGCATCAAAGCGATCAGGTAGTAGGGTTTTCAGGTCTGCTGCATTCACTACAAAGTTCACCGAGCCTGATTTTTGGTACACGACCTCAACTCTGGGGAAGGGGATATGCCAAGGAAGCCACACTTTCTATACTTCGTTACACATTTGATGTGCTTGGATTGGAGAGAGTAGAGGCAGACGTTGATGAGCCTAACAAAGCGTCGATTCGGGTGCTTGAGGCGTTGGGCATGTCTCGAACTCGTAGAGCCATCGTCAATGAGCGTCCATTGCTTTACTATGAAATTCAAACTGGGAGAAGAGAAGAAAGTGCGAAGCTACCAGCAACCTAACAATTGCGCTGCACTGGAACGTACCAATCTAATCGGTTGGGTTGCACAGTTTATCTGCGTCCGGTGAGCGGGAACGTTAGACTTTATCAACACCCAATCCGCCATCAATGAAATGACGTAGTGTAATAATGAGGCATTTGCGCTAAAATGAATACTATAAGTATCATTTCGCAAGCTCGTGATGGAAACATTCAAGAATAAAGTGCTATTGGGTGATTGTAGGAAAGTTTTAAAAGAGCTGCCTGATAACACTATATCTGTATGCATTACAGATCCACCATATAACTATGAATTTATAGGCCATAAATGGAAGGACTCTGAGATACAGCGTAGGAAGGATCGCGTCAAAGATAGTAAAACTTTGGTTAAAAATATCCCATATGGTAGTGGTTTAGCTGGAGGAGTAAGAAACGAACGTTGGTATAAGAAAAATAGAGACAATATTCTTGAGTATGAAAATTGGTGTTTAGAATGGGCTACGGAGTTGTTTCGAGTATGTAAGCCTGGAGCTTCTGTGCTAGTTTTTAATAGCACTAGAACCATTGCTCATGTTCAAGTGGCTTTGGAAAAAGCTGGGTTTTACGCACGAGATATAATTGTGTATCGACGTTCAAGTGGAATACCTAAAGGCATCAATATGGAAAAAAATCTTGAGCAAAAAGGTTATGCGAATCCTGAAAGTTGGGAAGGCTGGCATAGCTGCTTAAGAAGCGAGTGGGAGGCTATTTGCGTCGTACAAAAACCACTTGTAAATAACTACACTCAAACTCTTCTTGAGTATGGAACAGGACTTTTTTACGCCAAACAAGAAGATGGTGGGTTCCAATCAAATATATTAGAGAACATTAAGCGAGATAAAACTCCTGACTACAATGTCCATTGTACAGTTAAGCCTTTAGAGCTTATGAAAAAGTTGGTTGATATTTTCGTTCCAAGAGTAAAAGGAACTATTGTTATTGATCCTTTTGCAGGATCAGGCACGACTTTAGTTGCAGCCAAACAAGCTGGGGTTGAATATATCGGTATAGAGGTGGAGCCTTCCTATATCGAGATTATAGAAAAGAGACTTCAATTGACTAGCGAACAACTAGAAATGCACTCGCTTTTCTAGTAAGATAATCCTCCATATCAAAGTCAGAAATATTCTTAATAAAATCAAATGACTGTTTGCCAATGTATATATTCCAATTCCCCTTTCGGCAAGCGGTTATTGCAGCCGGCAAGTTATCTTCTCGAAGAAATAAAAAAACAGGTTCATATCCTTGCGCCCTCAGTAAAGGGCCATATGATTTAAACTTTTTTAAGGTTCCAGAATCACCAGATCCAAGTCGATACTTCGTGTCAATAGCATAATTTTGGACAATAAGATCACATGGTTCATCATCGCCAATCCGCAAAGCTGGCTGGAATGTTGGCATCATTCTACAAGCTTCAATAACCAATGATTCCCAGCATTTCCCTAGTTCCCTGCCCCAATACTGGCGGTTTTCGCGTTTAAGTAACGGGGAAATTCCGAAGGCTTGCATTAGAAGATCATGATCATCATTCTCATCTGAATAAACTTTTTCGATAAATGAAGTTTTATACCGTTCAAGCACAGCGTCTAAATTTTGTTCAATTGACACTAGATTTCTCCAAAAAAAATGATGCGAGTGGTTGCTCTAAAGCGTTTGCAATTTTTTCAGCATTTATAAGAGTTATGTTTCGCTCACCACGCTCAACAGAGCCTATATACGTCCTGTGCAAGCCGCAAAGATCGGCAAGCTCTTCTTGAGAGAGCCCTTTTATGTTCCGAAAATGCCTAACTTTTTGACCGAAAGATTGCGTTATCGTCATAGGGTAAGTAATCCACAAATGCACTCTATAAGTCGACAGACTATAAGTAGCAAATGCATTTTGAACGATTTGAAATGGACTCACACTTTAGCGTTCCGGTTAACTTAACGTTACGCCCATGTCTAACTACTGCATGCAGCCGGAACGGAGCGTCACGTGATCTTCACGCTTATTTTGCATCGCCGTCCGCTGATGCAGATGACGTTATACTTAACCGATATCGCCGATTGAGACCGTTGAGATTGTCTGAGTGCGATCGCAAACAAGCAAGCAAGACGCATCGCCTGCGTTTGCAAGTCCCGAAAATGGATCGGCGATCGCAAAGCTAAGCAGTTCAGGTTTAGGCAAGCATAGAGAATCTGTTTTCTGCTCAAGTCCCGACAGTGGATGGGCGATCGCTAAGGATAAATAATTGTGAAGTGATCGGTGAATAACACATCATCGGAGCGGACAATATTATGATATTTTGGCGTTGAGATTGGAGGCGATCGCTTGCCGCTCAATTTTGCCGTTAGGCTTCAAATAAACAGTCATATTTTAAGGGGGATTTCGATTAAGTCTCTGGAAGATCAAGACGATAACATCAGTGATTTCCTTCAAGATGGTATACAAGCGGCTAAAGGCATTAGCAATATTAAGGTCGCACAGGAAGTAATAAAAACTGGTACAGCAGCAGGTGCGGCAGTTAGCGCAGCTACGGGATTAACTGTTGCAGCAACTTCGGGAGCAGGAATTACTTCTGGTCTTGCAGCAGCAGGTAGTGTTGTTGGTGGGGGAATGGCTATGGGGCCCGCAGTTTTAGCAGCAGGTCCTGCATATGCTGGAGCCAAAATTATTAACGAAACCCTTTTCAAAGATCAACCTGAACTTCCATCAGAAGAACGCAGCGCTCGTGCGGCGGCAAGAACTGCGACAGGAATTGGAGCTGTTGCTGGTGTAGCTGGCGCTGGGGCTATCACAGTAGCAGGTGGTGCATCTGGTGCTGCAATTATGAGTACTTTGGCTGGTATCGGCGGGATTGTTGGGGGAGGTGCTATTGCTGATACTGCTATAGTAGCTCTTGCTCCTGTTGCTGCGGCTGGAGCGATTGGATATGGAATATACAAACTTTTTGGTGGAAAAGGCAGCGATCGTAAACCGTAACTTACGAGTAATGCTTGGCTACCTGCTAAACTTAATCCGAACCAATGAATAAATCCTGATTTAGATGCAGTTTGAATGGAATCCAGACAAAGCAAACTTGAACTTAAAAAAGCATGGTGTTTCATTCATCGAAGCATCTACTGTGTTCAACGATCCTTTATCTGTGACATTCCCTGACCCAGATCACTCTTACGGTGAAGAACGTTACGTTATCATTGGATTATCCAGTGCTAGTCGTATCCTAGTAGTCCCTCACACAGATCGAGTAGATCGTGTTCGGATTATCAGCGCACGAGAGGCAAACCGAAATGAGCGGAGGTTTTATGAAGATGGAGAGTAATCACGAGCTAGAAGACAAATTGCGTCCTGAATATGATTTTAGTAAGATGAAGGGTGGCGTTAGAGGAAAATATGTCGAACGCTACAGGACAGGAACGAATGTTGTGTTACTCGATCCTGATGTTGCTCAAGCATTTCCAACAAGTGACGCGGTTAATGAAGCACTTCGGCTGCTCATGCAAATTGCTCAAAGACAGAAAGCCTAACACGCCCATGCACACCGACCGCAACAGTTGATCTGTGATGCAGAGGTTATCTGCGGCGGGTGATGGGCAACGTTAGGCTTCACGCACCGGGATTCATACGCTAGAGAGTTTTAGGATGCCAGAGCTCGAAGTCATCCCAGATAGGTACGATGGGAGTGAGACCGCCAAGTTGATCGACACCGCCAATGTCCGAAGCGGCGGCCAGGAGCCGTATATCGAAGCGCCGTTGGGAGACGACGATGAATTCGCTGTCTTCTTCAAAGTGGCCCAAGACTCTGTAGACGAGCAAATCATTGAGGTTGCTCGATCCTTGCTGCTACATGTTCGCGAAATCGACAACAGGGTCCAAGAGTCTTGTGCGGCGGAGTGCCGAGCGTCTGGCCTCCATCCCAGAAACTTTGAAGGTGCGCTGGCATACGTAAAGGTGGCTCGGAGCTACGCTCTACTTCACTACTTTGGCACTGGCGTAAACACAGAATGGGATGAGTTGGTGGAGCTTACCGACGGCAACTGGGTGCACTTGGGTGTGGCAACCAAAGACGTTCTGGCTCGCCTTAGCCAGCCGTGAGTCTGAAGCCTAACCCCTCCGTCAAGGGGACTGGCCTGCGGCCAGCCCCTTACGTCGAACGTTATACTTAACCGATATCGCTGATTGAGTCTGTTGAGATTGTCTGAGTACGATCGCAAACAAGCAAGCAACACAAATCGACTAAGTTTGTAAGTCCCGAAAACGGATCGGAGATCGCATAGATAAGCAGTTCAGATTTAGGCAAGCATAGAGAATCTGTTTTCTGCTCAAGTCCCAAAAGTAGATCGGCGATCGCAAGGATAAAAATTGTTAAGCGATCAGTGTATAACCAATCATTGGAGCGGACAATATTGTGATATTTAGGTGTTGAGTTAGAGGCGATCTTTTGCCCGTTAGGTAGCTTTAGCTCTTATTGGAAATCAACCGAAAGAGATCCTGCGAATTCAATTCCCAATGAGCAGTCTGCTTGGATGGATCAAAAGAGATTCATCGTGCGGCGAGAATGCAAACAGCACGTAGTAATGTGATGAACTCAGATCTTCTGACTACACGCTTGTTAGTGTTTACTGTTTCTGAAACATAACTGAACTGCTGCGACAGGCGATCGCCCAAATTAAAAAAGAGAATACTTCACTTCTTCATCGATACCCGCGATCGCCTTGTGCCATAATTATTTTGTATACTGGTAACCCTAGAACTTAGGTATCGGTGAGGACGAACAAACAAGATTTGAGCTTTTCTCTTATTGACGATCGCTAAACCACCAGGGATCGGGAACGGAATTTGTTTTCACCAAGAAAGCTTTTTTTCGCAAAAAACGCATCAAACCAGCCGCTCCCATCCGCGAACCACCTAAACCAGAATATTTAAAAGAATTTTTTTCTCCCTCATAGATCAGAGCCGTAAGTGCTGCATCATTAATAGAGATAGCCCCAGCATCTACTTGTTGGGCAACTGCTAATGCTTCCGCTTCTTCTCCGGCAAAGACTGCGGCACTGAGTCCATATATTGTGTCGTTTGCCAAGTCGATCACTTCTTCTACTGTAGAAAAAGGCATGACGGGCATAATTGGGCCAAACGTCTCCTCGGTCATCACCTTCATGGAGCGATCTACTTGAGTCAGGACTGTCGGGGAACACCACCATCCTCCATCCTTCTCTTCAACTTGACCGCCACAGCAGACAACAGCCCCTTTTTTGATCGCGTCTAGCAAATGGTCGCGAATAATTACTGCTTGTCTCTCGGCGATAATTGGGCCGATTTCGCCACTGGCAACGGTGGGGTAGGCTAACTTCAAGCGTTCGGCTTTGGAGACCAGTCGTTCTACAAACTCTGCAAAAATAGATTCCGCAACGTAAATGCGTTCGATTGAGAGACATGACTGCCCCGTATTGACGACCGATCCCCACAGGATTGCCGATGTAGCCAGTTCTAAATTGGCAGATGCCAGCACGATCGCGGGGTCTTTCCCCCCTAATTCCAAACAAGCTGGAATAAAGCGTTTCGCTGCTGCTGCTGCGACTTTTTGCCCTGTGGCGACACTACCCGTAAAGCAAACTAGATCCACATATTCGATTAAAGCAGATCCCGTTTCGCCTCCTCCTTCCACAAAGGTTAATACATCCCGCAAATTGGGAACTGTAGCGATCGCTGTCATCAGTGGTGCGACGAAGCGAGAAGCAATCTCACTGGGTTTGATGATCGCGGCACAACCCGCTAGTAAAGCAGGAATTGTGTCGATTGTAGACAGTAGCAGCGGAAAATTCCAGGGACTAATTATCCCAACTAAGGAATAAGGAACTAAGGTTTGTTGCAGTTTGATAAAGGGGATCGCCGTGGGTTTCTCGGATTCTTGCAACAACTCTGGGGCTAGCTTGCACCAGCGATCGATACTAGAGAGAAACGAATCAATTTCCAGCACCGAAATTGACAATCTTCCCGTATCGTCAACCAAAGCTTCCGTCAGAGAATCGCGTTGAGACAATACGGCTTGCTTCCATTGCTGTAAGGCTTCAATTCGACCTTCAACACCGATTTGTTGCCAGTGAATTTGGGCTTGGCGTAAGCGGAGACATTGCTGTTCCAGCAAATTCTCGGACAGCGGCACAATTACGTAGTCGAGTTTTCCGGTGCGGGGATTGCGGACTTCTATCGGTTTAGTCATTGTATTTTGATGCGACATGCCCCAATTGTTCTTAAATTATCCCTAGATCGGCCAAACGCGCGATCGCAGCTTGTTGTGTTTGCAAGAAGTGTTGGCGGTCTACGTCTCCATCTAGCATCGTATTGGCTGGATAGAACTGGGATTGGCTGTAACTTTCTGCGTAAAGTTCAAATCGTTGGCGTGAAAGTAAATTATTTAACCCCGGCCGGCGACGGTAACGACGTAAAGCAACCAGGTCAATTTCAGCAAATGCTGCCATGCTCTCGCCTGTTGCTGTCTCTGCTAAAACCAATCCTCGATAGTCAATAATTTTAGAGCCACCATCGGCAGACGCAAGGGGGATGGGGATATTGGCAATACCAGCTGTATTTGCTGAAACTACGTAGGCCATATTTTCGACGGCACGGCTAATTTTAGCGGCTTCTTTTGACGATCGCTCTTTGCCATACACTTCTGAGGTGGAGTGTAAAAAAATCTCCGCCCCGCGCATGGCCAGACACCTTGCTACTTCTGGATAGAGAATTTCTTCCGATGCTAGACCTGCCAAATTACCAATTTCTGTCTTGGCAACCGGAAACACCCCCTCCAAGCCGTAGCAGTCCAAATACTTATCCCAGACATCATGGGGCGTCGGCGCAAACATCGAATTCAAGCGTCGATACCGCAACACAACCGAGCCATTGGAGGCGATCGCAAAGCAAGTTTGAAAGTACAATCCCGGAAAATTAGGGTCGAGTTCGTAGGCGTTGCCAGCCAAAAAGATCTGATGTTTTTGGGCAATCTGACCGAGCGCTTCATACTCCGCACCAGCCATTTCTAAACAAGCTTTTTCCGCCCATATAGCTACTGATTCTCCCAGGGGAAAGCCCGTCAAGAAGTATTCTGGCAGGACGATCAAACGACAGTCCGAGCCAATAAACGCAATACTCGCCGCAATTTGTGGTGCCAAGCGGGCGATCGCCTTTTGCATTAAGGAAGAGGCTTCGCCGCGATCGCGAGCCTGATTTACCGCATGACAGGTTACCTGGAGTGCTAACGCTCGAAATGATTCGACGGGATTGGCTTTGATAGCGTTCACGGGTAGAACCAAGTATTGTTATTTGTATGATAAAGCTGATTACGGTATAGGGAAATAATTTTCAACAATTCAGATTATGACTCAGCCCCAATTCGCCGCAGGCGAAGCTACACAAGCGACTTCCATTGAAGGCATCTATGAGGTGTGTATTGGCGTTTCGGAACCAATCGCTGCGATTCAATATTGGCAGCAATTTGGCTATCGCATCGATCGCATGGGTGACTTACCAGCAGCAGCAGCCAAGCAATTGTATGGCGTGAATTCTACGTTGCGATCGATTCGCCTCGCACATCAAAATGCCGATCATGGGTTGATTCGTTTAATGGTTTGGCAACATCCCACCAATGAGGGTTTGGGGCTGAAGTCGATGAAAGTTAAAGGCAATCGCTGGGCAACAACTTTAACGGCGGATGCGTTGAGTATCTTAAATCAGGTTGAGGAAGCTGCCAGAGCAGGACTATCAATCAAATACACGAACCCTCACTGGGAAATTATCTATAACAAAGACAGGAAAAGTCGTCCTTTCATCGATCCAGCAATTGGGGTGCGAGAAATGATGGTACTGCAACCCTTGACTAGACAAGTCCTGTTTCAACGGTTTGGTTATACTCTGCCTCATTACGGACAGATCGACGAAAACGCAGCGTTTAAAACCAGCCAATTTACCCACATGGGCATGGTAATTCAGGATGACAGCAAAGAAACGCTCAAGTTTTATGAAGAGGTTTTGGGCTTACTGCGCGTGCGAGACGATGTGGAAACCAGCTACGAATCCTCACTAGCAGGTCGAGAGATTTTCGATCTACAACCTGGTGAAAAGTTCTTCGTTACTGCCTTTGACGATCCGCGATCGCATCAAACCGACTTTTTGGCAGCACGTTCTGGCCGACTCTACATCATCAGATTTCCCGATTCTCTAAAGTTAGAGTCGCAATTTGAGCAGGCACAACCAGGCTGTTTGGGGATGTGCTTGTATACCTATCGCGTGCGTGGACTAGAAGACTATCGCGATCGCATTAAAGCAAGTCAAGCTCAAAAGCTTACAGATATCGTCAGTAATGAGTTTGGCGAGCAGAGTTTATCCTTTGTCGCACCAGATGGTTATGTTTGGACATTAATCTGCTTAACATGCTGAAATTATTGGCATTTGGTGACAAAACCATGGGGATTGGAGCAAAACTGTATTGCTTATGGGCCGCGATCTCGATTTGCCTAGCAGTTGCTCTAGCTGGTCTTTCATCTGAAAGCGTCACTCGTCTCTTGGTGATTGTGTTTCTCTTTGTCCAAATTGCATGGCGCTCCACATTGGTGAAAGTCCTTCCCTGGGTTTCACCAAAACCACGATTCATTATTGTTGGTATTGTCCTTGCTGCGGTGGTGGAGGGCTTTCATATGATCTCCACGCCAGTTTTTCGATCGCTGCGAATTGGGTGGGATACGTCTTTTATGCAAGCACTGCTTTACTATGCGCTCGATCTACTCTTTACTGTGCCTGCTTATCTCGTAATCTTCTCGGTTATCTGGTATTTCATTAACCGATATCATTATTCGCTTTGGCATTATGTTGTTGTGATGGGATTGGCACATGCACTGGGCGATGGTGGTATCTTTTTCTTCCTAAATGCCCCACAGATGCTCTTGTTTCTGCCCTATCCAATGACGAACTATCATGCGATCGATCTCATTCCATTTCTGGCAGTTCGAGATCGTCTCAGACCTGAGCGATTGTCGAGTGCGCTCGCTTACCTTGCTGTTCCTGCGATAATTGGAACTTATCTCGTCTGCGGCACAATCATCAAGCTCCTAGGTAGGGCTTTTGGGCTTGAATAGAACTGAAACTCGAACGATCGTAATATTTTGAATAGCAAAGATACTTGATTTTTATTGAGGATTGCTATATCTATCCTTTAAATATCCTCTGCTACTGGAAGTGGAAAAGTTACACCAGCTAAGTAATCATCAAAGTGCTTTTGGAAATACAACCATGAGGTAATATCTTCTACATCTAAGCAGGATTTCGGTGCATTTTTATATAAAGGTACGCGAGTATTAATTTCATCCTGAAGCAATTGTGGCAATTCATTAAAACCACTGACTTTACTTCCATAAGCGCTGTAGACTAGTTGGCCGGGGCGATCGCCCATTTTCATCCAAGGCACCCAAGGGCCAATCCGATCCCAGCTAAGTTGCAGTTTAGAAACCGAGAGAATTTCGGGATCTAAAAGTTCTCCAGTCGGAACGGTGATTTTAAACAACTCGGCTGCTTGATAAGTGGGATTTGGACTATAATCAGCAAATTTTGGATCTGTCGCCAGTGGATTAGGATAAGTAGAAAATAAATCAAATATAAAAGTGGTATTTTCCCCATCTACTTGCGCGGGAAACTTACCCTTAAAACAACCCTGTACGGGATTATTCGCAACGTGCATCACCGTGAGTAATTCACCCGTCCAAGGATTTTCCCACTGCTGCAAAATTTCACCCGTTTCTGGATGAAGGTAGTAAGTCAATTCCCTGGAGGTAAAATCCCAGTTACCTTCTTCTGTGGGAATACACCTGCAAACACTCACACCCACCATCTTAAAGAGGCGATTTCTCTTTTCACCGGGAACATAAGCGTAAATTGCCCCCGTCCAGATCAAGAAGGTGGATCGGTTTGGATCGAGGGATGAGCGTGTCTTCACCCATTGTTTGGCATCAAAGTCTTGGATTTCAGCAACCATTTATTATAGATTCCTCATGTTCTCGTGAAGGGTTTAAAGCTCCAGAAATTCTCATTTTAAACCTTACGTGCTACCTAATCAGACCTAACCCTCTAAACCATAGCTTTTCAAAGCTAAAGCCAGGAATAGTTTCCGCTGTCATTGCCGCCTGTTGCAGGTCATCCTCCGACAGCTTAACTCCACACTGTTGCGCCAGCGCGATCGCATCAGTACTCGACTGGCAGGCTTTTAGTTGGTTGTCCAGCTCTTTTTGACTGCGAACCTGGCTAAAGAAGCTACTCAGTTTGGGATCTAACTGAGCAATCCACTGCTGATAAGCTTGCTGTACTATGGTCTGAAAATCTTGGCCACTGAGTTCCATACCCTCTGCCTTTGCCAGGGCTAAAAAATCCATCGGGGAAGTTACGGCTCGGAGCTTAGTCTGCAATTCTGGGGAAGCAGCTACTTTATCGTTAAAAGCTTGCACAGACTTAGATAGCATATCGACATAATCCTCTGCAAATAGACCGATGGCCAACTGTAACCATACTATAGCGTTTCTTCCAATATAAGGCGGCAGTATGCATCCTGAAAGGAATCGTGCCAGTCCGCGTTCGCGTAGCAACAGCACAAAAAACAACATTAAACTCAATTCGATTTACCATCGCTACCAAAGTATTCTCGATAGCCACAAATTTTGTCTCCTCGCACATCAAAGGACACCGCTATCCGATTTTTATAAGGTTCGCTTCGCATCATCCCCTCATCTCGGAACTCAAACACAACTGTAGCCTCATTGCTGGTAACGCGCTCCAGGCTGGTCAGTTTAATTGTACGACCAAACACTTCCGAGACGTATCGAAAAAAGGCTTTAGCCTTCTCCTTGCCAACATTTAACCCGTGGTATGGCCCCACAGGGAACCAAAAACTAAAGTCTTCTGTGAGCATATCTAACATTGGAGCCCACTCTTCTGTTGCCAAACCATGCTGTAGGTTTTCAAAAGCCCGATGAGCAACTTTTAAAGTATTTTCTGTTCTTTCTATCATCACGACCACCTTGAACTTTAATATGTCGCACCATAGGAGCATCTCTAGATACTGCTTAATGCTTCGATCAATGCCTGGTTTTGTTCGTCAGTACCAACTGTAATCCTCAGTTTATCTTCTAGTCCAGGCTGCTTAAAGTAGCGCACCAATATTCCTCGCGCTTTTAACGCCAAGTAGACGGACTCAGCATTTCCTAGTGGAGGAGTAGCTAACACAAAATTCCCTTGGGAGTCGAGCACCTTAAATCCCAATTTCCTCAAATCTACCGTTAGCTTTGTGCGTGAGATTTTCACCTTTTCCGCGCAGGCATTCTTATAGTCTCGATCGCGCATGGCTGCGGCTCCCACTGCGATCGCGATCGCGTCAATATTGTAACTATCCTTCACCTTAAATAAACCCGCTAGTAGTTGAGGATTAGCCACACCAAAACCCAGGCGCAATCCCGCTAGTGAGTACCCCTTTGATAGCGTACGCAACACAATTACATTCTCAAATTCTTGTACTAGTGGCAGCGCCGAAGATTCAGCAAAGTCAACGTAAGCCTCATCGATCGCCACAATTCCCGATACTCCCCGTGCCAATTCCCGTAGATCGTCTAAAGGCACCGTATGCCCAGAAGGACTATTCGGAGAGGCAATAAACGTAAGCGCCCCATTTGCCTTCACTAGATTGGCGATCGGTAACTGAAAGTTCTCAGGGTAGGGAATTTCAATTACTTCCGCTGGTTGCATCGCTGATAGAGTTGGATACAGCACGTAGGTTGGCATCGGATAGACAACCCGCCGCTCTTGCCCCTCAGCACAGGCACGTACCAACAAATTCAACACATCGTCGCTACCATTACCGACAATTACCCAGTCCTCAGGTACTCCTAAGACTTCGCTGACTGCTCGGCAAAACTCGATCGCAAATGGATCGGGGTAGCGTCTTAGCGCATCACTATCTATATTGCGCAATGCCCCCATCGCATGTGGGGAGGGCGGATAAGGATTTTCATTGGTGT
The DNA here is from genome assembly GCA_943367755.1 of Rhizobium sp. Q54. Classification (GTDB taxonomy): domain Bacteria; phylum Cyanobacteriota; class Cyanobacteriia; order Pseudanabaenales; family Pseudanabaenaceae; genus PCC-6802. The sequence continues at coordinate 18,028 of CALRKB020000076.1, forward strand.
TGAGTTTGACGATCTTGATGCCTGGTTTCGGTTGTTCGCCTGGAACATAGCCAGTCATCGCATCAATGGCAGGACGGAAGTAGCTCATGTATGAATAACAAAAATTTCAGAGCAAGCTAATCCATTGTAAAACAACGCAACAAGACAATACCGAAGATCGTCCATGTGGTGTCCAAAATCTGTAGATCGAGTTTTCGGGAAAGTTGTGCTGGTTGCTTTGCAGAGGTCTTGTCTACAGATCTGGAGCATTATTCAGCTATACTAAGCCTGCGATCGCGGATGAGCCGCATTATCAACATCGTCAGGACTATCAGCTTTCGGATCTTGTGCCAGTAGCGATCGCAGGACAATAGCGAACTACTGTAGTTCAGCTAATTCTAGCCAGCGCTCCGTAGAAGATTCGATCGCTGCGGTTAGCTCCGCTAGGCGTTCAGACAGCTTTTGTACCTCGCTGAAACCCGATGGTGGATTGCGATAGAGGGTAGTTTCAATTTGGGCTTTTTCTGCTTCCATTTGGGGAACCTGCACTTCTAAGGCTTCCAACTCGCGCTTCTCCTTATTATTGAGCTTACGAGATTTAGTTGATATTGCTACTGGTTTAGATTTCTCTGGATTTTGCTCCTGTTCTGGCTCGGCAGATTTGGGATTGGATTTAATGCTATTCGATTTAACATTGGTATTATCTTTAGCAGCTTCAGATTCTTTCTCTTCTTCAGCTTTCTTATAGTCTAGATAAACTGAGTAATTACCAGGATATTGGCGGATAATGCCCCCTGCCTCAAAAGCGAAAATTGTTTCGACTGTGCGGTCGAGAAAATAGCGATCGTGGGAAACGATAATAGCGCAGCCGTTAAAATCTTCTAGATAATCTTCCAACACAGTAAGGGTTTGCACATCAAGATCGTTGGTGGGCTCATCTAGAATTAAAACATTTGGTTCGCTCATCAATATTTTCAGCAAAAATAACCGCCGCTTCTCACCGCCTGACAGCATGTGAATGGGAGCATACTGTTGATTACCACTAAACAGAAAGCGTTCCAGCATTTGCGAGGCACTAATCTGCGTACCGTCCGCGATTTTGACAAACTCCCCGACTTCCTTAATGTAATCGATCGCACGTTGATTTTCATCTGTAGCATCGAGCAAATCCTCGGAGTGCTGGTCAAAGTAGCCAATCACAATTGTAGAACCAATCTCAACTGTCCCGCGATCAGGCTGAACTCGTCCCACAATTGTATCAATCAGAGTAGATTTACCAATGCCATTACTGCCAATAATCCCAACTCGATCTTCGGGACTAAAATTATATGAAAAATCTTGAATCAGAGTGCGTCCATCGTAACCCTTGCATACATTTGCAAGTTCAATTACCTTCTTGCCAATCCGCCTACCAGGTGTAGAGATATCCACCTTGCCCTGTGTGGTTCTGAACTGTTGAGTTTGCATAGACCGAATTCGATCGATCCTAGCTTTTTGCTTAGTACTGCGCGCCTTGGGCCCGCGTTTCAGCCATTCCAATTCCTTCCGTAATACACCCTTATGTTTACGCTGGCTGCTTGCTTCTGACTCCTCGGCCAGTGCTTTTTTCTCCAAATAGTAGGAGTAATTGCCTGCATACGTGAATAATTCTGCACCATCAATTTCCAGGATACGATTGGTAACGCGATCGAGAAAATAGCGATCGTGAGTTATTAACAGCAATGCACCGCGATAGCGATTGAGATAGCTCTGCAACCATTCCACTGACTCGGCATCAAGATGGTTGGTGGGCTCATCCATCAATAACACATCTGGTTCCGACAGGAGTGCGGCGGCTAAGGCTATGCGCTTGCGATAGCCGCCTGATAGGCTGGCAATGGGAGCATCAAAATCCTCAATACCAAGCCTTGTCATGATGATTTTGGCTTGAGTTTCCAACTCCCATGCTGACTCAGTATCCATGCGGTGCATGACCTCTGATAGTCGCGCCATCAACTGTTTAGCGATCGGATCGTCCTGGCTATGCCCTGCTGGCAGATGCGCTAACTTATCGGACAGGATCTCGTACTCGCGCACCAATGCCATGCGATCGCCGCTGTCTGCAAATACTTGTTCGAGTGCTGTTAGGTTTTCATCCAGGTCGGGTTGCTGTGGCAGATAGATAATCTTGGCACCAGAGTTGACCAAAATCTGGCCACCATCAATTGGTTCTAGCCCCGCAATCATTTTCAAGAAAGTGGACTTACCCGATCCATTTCTGCCGATCAACCCCACTTTATCGGTAGCATCAATGCTAAAGCTGGCATCCTTGAGAATTTCCTTGATCCCAAAATCTTTTTGGACTGATTGCAGCGTGAAAATACTCATGTAGTTAGAGTTGAAAGTATGGTCAAAAATTAAATAATTTCAGACTTGGGCAACCCTATTGTAATTCAGAGGCAAAATGAAAATCGAAAAGAATCGGCAAAAGCTCTTACTGCTCAGTATTCTAGTGATTAACTTGTTTGCAACGATGCTTCACTACACAGATAATTTTATCTTTTTTGATCGATACCCTGCACCAGTTTGGATGCAACCATATCATGTTTACATCACCTGGCTAGGATTAGCACCATTTGCATTGGTCGGCTACGTTCTCTATACTAAGCGAGTTTTCTGGTCGGCATACCTATGTCTGGGCGTTTTTGCCCTCACTAGTATTGGCGGTGTAGGACATTACTTTTTTGGCGCGATCGCTACATTTTCCGCCAAAATGCACGCTCTGATCTGGTTTGAAGAGCTAACGGGATACGCATTAATAGGCTTTTTGATCTGGTCGGGATTAATTCTTAAAGAATCGCGGCAAGAGAAGTCTGTAGAGTAATACCAATTCTCTAAAGTAAAATTACAGATTGCTGGAGGGGCGAACGGCCGTTCGCCCGTACATAGATTGATATGTAGTTCAATTTTGAAGACATGGTATAACCTAGCTAGCAAAAAAGGCTTAAATCCTCATATCTATGAGATCTAAGCCTTTTTTTAGGGAGTTATTCGGCCTGTTTTCTTGACTAAACTGCGGCGGTAGCCAGTACCTTTGCTGGCTGTTGCTTAAACAATTGCGATAAACGACGACCTGAGCGATCGCGCCAGTTACCCTTGCCGTAAGCATATCCAGTAATCAGCGGCATGGCTAGAGTTGCTTCAGCAAATACCATTTGCTCGGTGACGATATCCACCTTGCCCCAGGAATGAGCTTCGCGCAGAGTCGAACCAGACAAAGCACCATCGCGCTCATCAGCCACGGTTACTTGCACGGCATATTTGTGCATCGCGGTCTCAAAACCGAGTAACTCTGCTGCTACGACTGTATCTTGAGCGAAGTTCTTGGGCACACCGCCACCGATCATAAATAGACCTGTATGTGGTGAAGCCAATTTGCACTGAGTCAATTCGCGGAAGTCACGCACGGAGTCGATCGATACATGGGATTCGGGTGAATACCACTGATGATGGACTAGACCAAAGCCAGCGGAACAATCGCTAAATGCTGGCACGAAAATCGGTACTTCATGCTTGTAGGCTGCCAGGACTACGGAATGACGATTCTTGGCATGGGTGTCAAGATAGGCTCCCATCTCATTGATAAACTCGCGAGAAGAATGGGGGCGTGGTGGGAGCGATTCGGCAATCTCGGCGATCGTCATGTCGCAAACTCGCAACTGATCTTCGTCGATGTAGGTGTCATAGATGCGATCGATGCGTTCTTCCCGCAATGTGGTGTCATCAGCTAGTGGATCGCCAACATAATGACGGAAGCCCAAGGCTTCAAAGAAGTCCTGATCGACGATATTCGCGCCGGTGGAAACAATCATATCCACCATATTATTTTCGATCAGGTCGACGACAACCCCCTTTAAACCTGCACTGAATAGCGAACCCGCCAAGCACAAAATAATTGCACAATCACGATCCTGGATCATCTGATCGTAAATGCGAGCAGCACGGCCTAGGTTTCTACCCTGAAATGCGGTTTGAGCCATAGCATCTACCAATCCCACAACATCAAAAGCCTTGATGTCAATGTGTTCTACTGTCTGAGAAAGCAACTGTTCGCGTTTCATAATTCTTTATATACCTAAAATAAAGCGGACGTGTATAGCAGCTAACCTCGCGATGTTATTCAGGCATAGTGAAATCGACGCAGCAAAAATCCTGATATCAAGATAAATGTTTGAATATTTAACTTAATTGCGTTAATCCTGTAACGCGGAATCATTACTGCCGAATGCACAAGGCCTCAGCATCTTGGGTTATTGAGCGAAGTTATTTGTAGTGGAAAAAATTTTGCTCGAGGGAGCTAGATTTGCGATCGACCCAGGTTGGCAACTTTGTTGAAACTACAGTTCAACTAACACAACCCCGATAGTTAGAAGGTCGATCGGAGCATACTAGGTCCTTCACAGCTGTCGTCCCATGAAAGCGTGGGATCGGACTGCCTGCGGTTGTCTAGTTTAATTGTTAGATGCCAGTCGCATCCCAGAATAAGCAATAATCTGTTCAATTTTATTCTGCAATTAAATCAACAGGGCATGAATATAGTACCACCTACAGGGAGAAACATATCAATATCGCCGAATGTTTATACCTGTAGGAGTAACCTGAACGGATCTGGTTTTAGCTTAAAAGCGACTATCTTTTCTTAACTTGACCCCACTGACACACAGGTGCGCACCTACAAATCTACCCCGATCGCCCACAGGTTAAACCAACCGATCGAATGGTCGATCGCCATAACTAACTGGGGATTCCGCAAATTGTGCAATGGTTTAAAACCATATGGTAAATCTGAAATTTAGGCATTAATTTTGGCGGTTTGGGGTTGATGCAGGCTAACTTAGTGTAGGTAGGAATTTTTAAACACCTACTACCCAGAATCTATGCCTCGCAAACGCATCGGCATTACGTTATTAGCTGTGCTCCTCGCCGCTCTGACGGTTGACGGCTCATCATTACCCATCAAATCCAGGATCGCCACCTCGCAGGCACTGGCGCAAAATGCCGACCCGCGCAAAGCAGAAGCAGATCGATTGCTAAATCAAGGATTACAACAATATAACGCCAGCCAGTTCGCAGCAGCTTTACAGTCCTGGCAGCAAGCTCTGAAAATCTACCAGGAGCTTAAGGATAGCAGTGGAGAAGCAGATTCTCTCAACAATTTAGGCAATGTATATGAATCTCTAGGGCAATACCAGAAAGCGATTGAGTTCCACCAGCAATCCTTAGCAATCGCAAAGCAAATTGGCGATCGCAGTGGTGAAGCAAGATCTCTTGGCAATTTAGGCAATGCCTACAATTCTCTAGGGCAATACCAGAAAGCGATTGAATTCTTTCA
>CALRKB020000077.1:0-22740 GCA_943367755.1 Rhizobium sp. Q54
CCCTCATGGATGGAACCAGGAGTTTCAGGAGTGCAGTGGCTTCCTACGCCGCCTGGAAAGGAGAATTGCTTGAAGAATCGCTTCATTCCAGTTTCGTTCTCGCGGCATTCGGAGTAGAACCGGGAATAGGTTCCTTCCAGATAACAAGGCCCCAGAAAACCGGGCGCACCGTGTCCTGCACCCACCATGAACAGCATGTCCTGGTCAAACTTTTTAATGACTCGATTTAAGTGGGTGTAAAGAAAGCTGATACCTGGACTCGATCCCCAGTGACCCAACAATCGCTGCTTAATTTGTTCGGGCTTGAGGGGTTCTTTCAGCAAGGGATTGTCCCGCAGATAAATCATCCCAATAGCTAAATAGTTGGCAGCACGCCAGAATGCGTGCATCTTATGGAGTTCTTCGTTACTTAGTGGTGCGCCTTCAACGGTCGATCGCGCCTGTCCATAGGCACTGATAGATGTATCCTGCGCTGGTTTCGGTGGTGTTGCAACCATATTTACTGTCCCTTAATTCCTCAAAGTAAATTCCAATTTCACGCGAAATACACTTCGCTTCCGTAGAGTTTGAGATAAATTCCTTAGCTACTTATTGTAGGTAGTGGTACAGAATGTCCGATACTCCCTCAGTACGGCAGAATATCAGATCGAGCATATCATATCAAATCCAACTGATTGTCCATCAGCAATTCCAAATTCAGACGGTAACATAAAATGCAGACACAATAGCAATATTGCGTAATGCAGAACATTAAACCTGTTTCTAGTATTTTTTGTCCTGATTGCGCGAATCCCAACCTTTCAAAAAGTAATTAACCTTTGGATAAACTAGATCGATCACTTGTGCACAACTTGCAAAGATTCGGAACACTAGATGTGAACCCCTTCACTAGTAAGTCTTCTCGCTATCCGTATCATTGACTACATTCCGAATTTGGAATTGCTGAATTGTCCATTGTTGTAATCCTATAAAACAGGATTTCTGTTTTTTTAGTGTGGTCGTATAGCCAGATTTGATATCAAAGACTGTGCCCTCTATCAAGCTAAACAAAAGGGTCGCGATCGCCTGCAATCTGGACAAAGGAAAACCAAACTAATAATTCCTTTAAACTTGAGCAAAGGCAAAATGTGCATGTATCTGGTAGTTCAGCCTAATAAAACTAATGTGCTCGAAAGAACCGTAGAAACAGAGAAATTAAACTCAAGAAAGTCAAAAATCCTACGGTATCAAGAACTGTGGTTAGTAAAGGACCACTGATCAGGGCAGGATCGAGTTTCAATTGCTTAAAACCCATTGGCAATAAAGTTCCCAGCGAAACAGCTACCAATACGTTAGTAGCCATCACCAGCCCGGCAACTAATGCTACCCACCTTTCTTGAGGAGGAGTCCAAATTAATGCCAGCAAAGTCATGGTAATACCCAGACTTAAAGCCGTGCCCAAACCAGCCAGAATTTCTTTGCGCAGAATTTTCAGTGTGTCTTGGGGCGTAACTTCACCTATGCCAAGGCCGCGCACGGTAACCGACAAAGCCTGAATGCCAACTGTACCTCCTGTATTGGAGAAAATAGGCATGATTACTGCTAAAACTGGTACGCTAGAAATCACAGACTGAAAGGGTGCAATCGCACTGGCTGCGCCAATATAAAGTGCCATCACTCCTACCAACCACGGCAACCGTTTGCGAAGCGTATTCAATGGTGTAGACAGCGCTTCTTCGTCGCCACCACTGACGCCTGCCAGTTTTTGAATATCTTCGGTCGCTTCTTCTTCGAGAATATCTACGACGTCATCAATTGTGACGATACCTACGAGGCGATCTTCTCGATCCACAACCGGTAATGCCAGTAAGTCATAGCGCTTCATGATTTGCGCTACCTCTTCTTGGGGCATATCCGTACGAGCTTTGATCGCGCGATCGCTGGCAATATCTTTGACTAAAGCTTTAGGCAACGAAAATAAAAGCTGGCGCAACGACACGATTTGCATCAGCTTGCGATTATCGTCGGTGACGTAGGCGTAGTAGATTGTTTCTTTATCTTTGTCGTTGAGGCGGATTTTGCTGATCGCTTCTTCGACGGTAAGACCCTGACGCAAACGCACGTACTCAGTGGTCATGACGCGCCCGGCTGTCCCCTCGGCATAGCCAAGTATTGTGGCGGTGGCATGTCTTTCTTCAGGACTGAGTTGCTGGAGCAAGCGTTTGACGACACCCGCTGGCAGTTCGTCAAATAACTCAGCGCGATCGTCAGGCCGCATCGCTTCAATAATTTGCTGCACATGAATGTCGTGCAGTGAACCCAGCAAGTCTTCCCGTGATTGTTGCGTTAAGTACTCAAATACATCCGTGGCATTGGACTTGTTGAGCAGGCGAAATCCGATCGCTTTTTGTTCGCGTGGAAGTTCGTCTATGTAGTCACCTACATCAACGGCTGGCATACTGTTGAGTTCAAGTTTGAGCCGATTCCAGTCGGTAATATCCGACAGTGAAGTGCGAGCTTCCTGTGTGAGCATTTGGCCTCCTACATCTCCCGACGCGCTGGGAGATTTACACCAGGCATCGAGACCTAATTACAATTACGAGATGGACGTTTGTCCATGAAATCCTTAGAATTCAACATCGGCATTGCTAATAAACGCCGCTAATTAACAATATTAGCTCCTAGAGTGGCTGATGCAAATACTTTTCGGGGACATTGAGTTAAGCTTCGATTAAAGACCGTGAATAGATCTTTCTTAGACTAATTTTTGGGCTTTGCTCCCTTGTGTTTTTGTTTGAGTTGCATATATGCCTGGATTACCTTTACAACCTTTGGTCCCTGTGTAGCGCCACCACCACCACCGGAGTTTTCGCCAAACGACACTACGACAATCTCTGGTTTTTCCGCAGGTGCATAACCGGCAAACCAAGTATGTGTAGGGCGTGGTGGATCTTCAGCGGTACCGGATTTACCAGCGATCGCCACGCTATCAATATTCAACGCCTGAGCCGTACCAAAACTAACTACACCCCGCAATCCTTGATGCAGCACATCAATTGTACTAGGGGTGAGATTAAGGGATTTGCGCCACACCTTAGCATCCGCATTGTCCAGCAGAAGGTGCGGCTTAACCAGATAACCATTATTGGCTGGTACTGATACCATTACTGCTACCTGCAATGGGCTTGCCTGTAAGTCACCTTGCCCAATAGACATGTTAATTGTGTTGCCTTCGTACCAAATATCTTTCAGTACTTTTTTCTTCCATGCTGGATCGGGAACTAGTCCAGCGGCTTCTTCATCACGGAGTTCTATACCGCTATGAGATCCAAGCCCAAACTTACGAGACCATGCCGCTAAATCATCCACACCTACTCTTCGACCTACTTGATAGAAAAATGTATCGCTACTAAAGGCAAGTGCTTCAGGAAAGCCGATCGCCCCAAAGCCCGCATTATTATGATCCCAAAATTGGATGCCCCCAACCTCAAGATAAGCAAACGTAGAGAGGATATCACCAGGCGCAAATTTCTTGGTTTCCAGTCCAGCTGTAGTAGTTACGATTTTAAAGGTACTTGCTGGGGGATAGCCCTGCAAAGCTCGGTTGACAAAGGGATGATCCTCTGCCTGCAAGCGCGTCCAGATCGCATCAGTAATTTTTGTCGAGAAAACATTAGGATCGAAGTTAGGGCGGCTTGCCATGGCTAACACCTCACCATTATTTGGATTTATCGCCACAATACCACCTTGAGCATTACCCAGGGCGGCTTCGGCGGCTTTTTGCAGATCCAAATCGATAGTCAGATGTACTGATTTACCTGGTTTGGGTGGCTTTTGTCCCAGGACGCGGATCACCTTACCCCACGCATCCACTTCTACCTGCTGCCCTCCCCACGTACCGCGCAATTTTGACTCAAATGCAGATTCTACACCAGCCTTACCAATAACATCTCCAAGCCGATATCCCTGCGATTTGAGTTTTTTTAGTTCTTCTTCTGTCAGCTCGCCCGTATACCCCAAAACATGCGCGGCGATATCGCCATTGGGGTAGTAACGCACTGCTTCGGGATCAACTTGGACGCCGATTAATTCTTGGCTGTGTTCGGCAATTCGGGTAACTATCTTGGGACTAACCGCACCACTTATTCGGACTAGATCGGGCGAGTTATAACCTTGTTGTTCTAACTTTTGCTGGATCTTCTTGGCGTCAATTCCAAGAATCTCTGACAGCTTGGCGATTGTGGTGGGCCATTTTTCCTTGGGTTGGGCAATTGGCCATAGGTAAACCACATGCGCTAAACGACTGGAGGCGATAATATTACCTTTACGATCTAGAATCCGACCGCGTTCTGGTGCTTTAGCCACCAGTCGCACGCGATTATTCTCGGCGAGTTGGCGATTGCGATCGCCCTCAACAATTTGCAGGTAGACTAACCGACTACCCAGGACAAATACTAAAACAAACAGGCTAACTGCAAATAACACACCTGCCTGCACCCCTCTTCCCATCGTACGGGTTGTTTCTTGGGACTTAACTAGTTTTTTCCTCTGGGTCAGGGTCATGGGAATTGAATGTAGAATGCAGAGAGCTTTTTGATTAACTGCCTACTTATATACTTATACTTGATCGCTTTGTGAAACCCGATACAAGAGATCCGTCAGATTCATCGCAACCATTGCCAGTACAGTCGGAGTGGCATGAGATTGAAGTGCAGGTTCAGCAACTGGAGCAAGCACTGCAAGAAATCAAGCAAAGACTGGTACAGGTTCGCACTATGCAGAGCGATCGCACCCAACTAGAGTCTCAGCAGCAAGAAGTTCGCGATCGGCTAAAACATCTTCCCACCCCAATTCGTGACTCAGCTTCACAAAAACAAGAGTTAAAACAGCGTCTAACCGAGATCGGCAGTCAATTAGAGTTATTGGAAGTGGAGTTGGAAAGCCGCTTAATTTCCTGGAGTAGCTTTCGTGAACCATTCTGGCAGATTGTGCGGTTTGGTGGTTTAGGTATTCTGATCGGGGTGGCGATCAAAGGTTGTACGGGGTAAACGATCACGAATTTTAGCGATCGCTCCGCTAGCGATTGCCCCTGCCATCATGATACCCAATACTGGTTGAATTAAAGGCTGCCATAACTGCTGCCATAAACTCCAGCCCAAGTTAAAGTGCATGGAGTCAGCGATCGCTGCTACCACAAACCAGATGAAGAAGAAAAATACTAAAAACAGGTCGATCATGAGCGCCTTATTTAGCCAGCGCAGCAGTTTATCCATAGCTTCTACAGGCTCATAGTGTTCTGTCAAGAATTTTTGATGGGTTGCAAACCCTCAAAAGATACACCCCAAAAACTTCCTAGGTTAGGTCTACAACTAACAGTTGACAGACTAACTGGTCAAAAATTAGGGGCAATTGGTTAGATTGCCCCATAGTCTTCAAATATAAGTTTTTTATCTAAAACCAATCGCTGCTTGCCAGACAAATGCCAACAGCAGAAAGAACACGGGAATTACAGGTAGTACGTCAATCAACGGATCGAACATTCTGTAGGCTTCGGGCAAAACTGCCAACAGCATTGATACTTGCATCTAAAGGCTAACCTCCTTTAATTATTCACAATGCATTTTATCATGATGGGATTCCCGTATTTGCTAGACTCAGTGTTGGCGTTCAGAATGATCCTCTTGAGATCTCACGATCCAGATGCGAGTTAAATTTTTTTATTACCAAAACAGCTTATGTCAGCATCTAAACTTCCAAATAATTTGCAGTTGAACTTCTGGCAAATTACGAGAGTCCTGATTTTGTCTGTACTAATTTGCTTAATTACCTGGGCAATTAGTCCGCCTGCTTGGGCAACTACCCAAATTAAGCTCAGCGATCTTACCTATGAGGCATGTCCATCTGGTATGGGCAAAAATATCGTCCTGGGTGGTGGTGTCATGTCAGCCAACTGTTTTTTAGTCAAAGGCAAAACATTTAATCCTTCAAATAAAACCGTCTTTGATGCGGATATATTTGGGCGTGTTTATGATGCTAATGGTAATGATGTTCTGCCAGAACGTACCCGCTTCGGTTCGATCGCTGAAGTACCGCCTGGGGAAAGCACATTTGAGATGATGCTGAGCGTGCCTGCGGATATGCCACCTCCACTGAGCTTAAAGCAATTTAAAGCCTCAGGTTTTACAGCACGAGTACGTTAATGTAGTCAGACTAATGTGCTTGTAATCTGCCTTAACATTGATATTATCAGGCAACTACAGATACTTGTAGATTGCTAACTGCCGAGCGTCGAGAATAGCTATGTACTCTGAAAACTTGCCCTCTGAAAATCTGCCCGCAGAAGAAACAAACATATCGACAGCATCACCACCGAATGATGACTCCGATCGCTTGGATGAAACGGTAGAGCCTTCTAGCAATACTAATCCTAGTAGCGCGGACACTAACGCTGAGATCGCTGCAGATCCCCTCTTACTACAACGGTCAGTTGCGCAACTTAAATCGGAAATTGAACTGCTGAAGACTGCAAAGCAAGAGATTTTAGAGTCTCAGGTTCAAGAGTTGCAGGCAGCAGTGGAACGGGTTACTCAAGAGAGTTTAGGCGATCTTGAAAAACGCAAACAGGAGTTGCAGTCTGCCATATCGCTCTTACAGCGCAAGCAAGAGCGCCTGCAAAATGAAATGAAAACCACCTATGCGGGTGTTTCTCAGGATATTGCCATACGGGTGCAGGGTTTTAAAGACTACCTTGTGGGAAGCTTACAAGACCTGGTCGCGAATGCGGAAAAGCTAGAATTGTTGCCGCCCAAGCAGGAATCGTCTCCAGAACCAGTGGTAGTAAATAAGCCGCCTGAGCCCCAGATGCTTGCAGAACAGGCTTTTGAATCGCAGAAACAAAAAGTTGAGCAACTGTTAGAGCGCTATCGTACTTTGCCTGACTATTATGGACCTCCTTGGAAACTAAGGCGGACATTTGAGCAAACCCATGCTGAGCGAGTGTCTAATTGGTTTTTGGCCCAGGCTGGCAGGGGCGCGATTCGCAGTATGGGTACCCGGCTGCAAAATATCCTCGTAGCATCAGCAGTTGTATCAGTATTGCGGGTGCTATATAGCGATAAGGTGCGCGTATTGGTTTTAGCAACTTCCCCCGAACGTTTGGGTGAATGGCGGCGCGGCTTTCAAGATTGTTTAGGGATCAGCCGCGATAACTTTGGCCCTGAAAAAGGCGTAGTTCTATTTGAAGACCCCGAACCGCTTTCACTGAAGGGCGATCGCCTGGTGAGTGATGGACTGATGCCTCTAGTCATTATTGACGAAGCCGAAGAATATATCGCCGTAGATTTACTCAGGTTTCCACTCATACTGGCCTACGGTCGCGATCCCCTCGCTAAGCCATCCTACTCATACAGAGATAGAGATAGGGATTTCCGCGATTTTTAATCCTACCGAAGTGAGGAAGTGCGTGGCGTGACACATCCTCACCCAAAAATCATTAGCTGTTTGGTAGCACCAAATAATTAAATAATTAAATAACTGAATTAACTAGATAACTTTATGTTAGTGGAGTTGGGATTACTACCCGTGGCATATCTGCTGGGATCTATACCTACGGGCTACGTTGCTGGGCGCTTAGCAGGCATCGATATTCGCGAGCACGGATCTGGATCGACTGGAGCCACAAATGTTTGGCGCTGCGTGGGTAAGGGTGCGGGAATCACTGTATTCGCAATTGACCTCCTCAAGGGCACGCTAGCAGTTTGGTTAATGCAGCACTCTAGGGATATCAATACACTGATCCAGCCGCTATTAAGTAATAACGCTCAGACTGCATCGTCTGTCCCTGCGTTTGGGATTGCACAGGAATGGTTTGTGGTTGCAGCCGCCATGCTTGTGCTAATTGGGCATAGTCGATCCTGCTGGATTGGGTTTAAAGGAGGTAAGTCGGTAGCAACGGGTCTGGGAATTCTAGTGGGGATAAACTGGCTTGTTGCACTGGTGGCTTTTGGTCTGTGGTCGGCAACTATGGCAATTTGGCGCACCGTATCTATTAGTTCGATTATTGCCGCGATCGCCGTGCCTGTATTGATGTTTATCACCCAATCCCCACTAGAGTATTTACTATTGACTTGTGTGGGTGGTCTGTTCGTAATCTGGAGGCACCGTTCTAATATTGAGCGAATCTTGCAGGGGACAGAACCGCGCATCTCAGATCGTCCCCCAGTAGAACAAGAATAGACAATCTAGCTATTCGCTATCTGTTACATTATCTAGTGGTTTGGCGATCACTCAGTTTGCATGATTTAATATGACATTTAGGCTTCAGGTGAGAGAGTGCGCGTGAAATATAAGCCTTTGATTGCTACGATTAGCTTGTCCTGGCTGAGCTATGCTCCTTTTGTCTGGGCACAGAGCTTGCCACAAAAATTAGCTCAAAATTTGACACAAACTCCCAATCCTTCGAGTCCAATTGAACGCGGCCGTCCCAGTCTCCCACCTCTCCCAAACGATCTGCCGCCCCCCCCCTCTCCCAAAATTGAGTCCCCATCCTTAGATCCAATTCCATCACCAACTCCACCTACAGCTACTAAGGTACTGGTCAAGCGAGTGCAGATTTTAGGAAGTTCGGTTTTCAGTTCGGCGGAATTAGACAAACTCGTAGAGCCTTTTATTGGCAAAGAATCGACCTTTGAGGACTTACTCGCAATCCGTACCGCAATTACCAAGCTATACACCGATAATGGTTACACGACCTCAGGTGCTTTCTTGCCGCCTCAAGATGTTTCTGATGGCCTTGTCAAGGTGCAGGTGGTTGAAGGCGAGCTAGAACGCCTCGACATCAAGGGGTTAGTCCATCTGAGGGAAGCATACGTCCGCGATCGCATCGGCATTGCCACCCAAGCTCCGATCAGCATCCCTCGTTTAGAAGAGGCATTACAGCTATTACAGGTCGATCCACTATTTTCGTCAGTACAGGCAGAGTTAAAGGCTGGTACGTCTCCAGGGCGCAGTGTCCTGGAGCTAACGCTCAAAGAAGCTCCCACTACTAAAGTTGATTTAGTGGTGGAGAATAGAGATTCTCCAAGTGTTGGAGCAATCCGCTATGGCACTAGCTTGAATAATATTAATTTGCTGGGGTTTGGCGATCGCCTCAATGCCGAAGTCGGATTTACCTCTGGAATTAGCAGTTACAAAATTGGCTACGATTTCCCCATCAATGCCTATGATGGCAGGCTCAATTTCAGCTACAGCAGAGATAACAGCAGAATTATTGAAGAACCTTTCTCTCCTTTAGACATCAATGGGATATCTCAAACAGTATCTTTGGGATGGCGCCAGCCGCTGGTGCGTACGCCCACAAACGAACTCGCCCTAGGCATAGCACTCGACCTCCGCGAGAGTCAAACGAATTTGCTAGGGAATATTCCGTTTTCGTTTTCCACTGGCCCCGAAGATGGCAGATCGAAGGTAACGGTAATTCGCTTTAGTCAAGATTGGGTAAATCGCAACCCTACGCAGATATTGGCAGCGCGATCGCAGTTTAGTCTGGGCATAGGCGCACTCAATGCCACCGTTAATGATTCGGGCACAGATGGCAGATTTCTAAGCTGGTTGGGGCAATTTCAGTACGTCCAATCTCTCGGCCCAGATGCCATTCTGATCGCACGCATTGCTGCCCAGCTTACGGAAAACTCACTACTCCCAATCGAACAGTTCAGTATCGGAGGCTTAGATACTGTACGAGGGTATCGCCAAAATCGTCTTGTGGGTGATAACGGTGTAGTTGGTTCGATTGAAGCCAGATTGCCGATTGTGAGGGAGCCAGAGGGTATTGGCTTAATCCAGATTGCACCATTTTTCGATATCGGGACAATTTGGAATCACTCAGGCGTAGCAATCAATCCTAGCACTTTAGCGAGTATTGGTGTGGGACTGCGTTGGCAAATTGGTTCCATTGCTACGATTCGTCTTGACTATGGCTTGCCACTCAATCGCACCAATCAGCCTGGCAACTCTCTCGAGGATAACGGTTTTACCTTTTCTGTGCGCGTTCAGGCACTGTCATTCTAATGTTAGTAATTACAGAGTGCGGCACTGTGCATCTCGAAGAGAACCTCATTCTAACCTATTGCCGATCGCTACAAAGTCTCTGTAGAGATCGCCTTTGTTAAACCTTCCAACGTAAATTCCACTGCCTCAATATCTACTCTGCCCAAAAGCTCATGACAAGTAGCAGAAGTCTGGGGGCCAATCGAAGCAATTTTCATACCTGCAATCCAGGCTTGCCATAACTCTGGTGCAGCTACGCCTGAAAGCAACTGATGGAAATGCTTGACTGTCTTGGAACTAGCAAACGTAATCAGATCGATTTGTTGGGTTTGAATTGCTTGTAGAGCAATGGGATCGATTTGGGCTGGACATCCCGACTCATAGGCAGGCACAGCATTGACTATGGCTCCGCGTTGAGAGAATTGCTCGATCAAAACTTCGCGACCTCCCGACTGCACGCGAGGAAATAGAATTTTTAAACCTTCTACGAATGTAGGAAAGTTCTCTACTAGAGAATCAGCAATAAAATCTGGCGGGATGAAATCTGGAGTAATACTAAATTTTGCTAACACTTCAGCCGTCTTGCGCCCCACTACAGCGATTTTGAGCTGAGCTAAAGCCCGTGCATCTTGACCGCGATCGCGCAATCTTGCAAAGAAACTCTCCACGGCATTGGCAGATGTGAGAATCAGCCAATTGTATGTGTCGATGTGAGCGATCGCTCTATCTAACTCTTCCCAACTAGAGGGCGGTAAAATCGCCAGGGTCGGCATCTCGATCACCTGTGCTCCCTGAGCTACAAGCATTTCCGTAAATTGGCTTGATTGACCAGCGGCTCTGGTGACTAAGATTCTTTGCCCATAAAGAGGTTGGGTATTAGTTATTCGATCTGCGTTCACTATACTTTCTGTATTAAATAATTGATACCAATTCATCCATGTATGATGCTTCACTACTTCACCGATTACGATTGCGGCAGGCGACAGAGAGTGATCGGGAAGCTTTGTCTGAATGTCTGATAGCGTTCCCACCCAGATCTCCTGTTGCAATCGCCCACACCACTGAATAATCGCAATATCTAGATCGGGAGATTTACTAGCTTGCAGCTTAGTAATTATACCCGATAGATTTGCCGTTCCCATTAGAATTACTAAAGTTGGTATATTAGCAAGAGAATCCCACGGTAGAATTTCTAGATCGTGCCCCGTGAAAACAGCGAAGCAGGGACTAACATCAGGATCGGTGAGCGGAATTCCCGCAAATAATGGCGCAGCGATCGCGCTCGATATCCCTGGCACAAGTTCAAACTCACAACCTGCTTCTACCAGTGCGCGTAGCTCAGAAGCTGTGCGTCCAAAGATCAGCGGATCGCCGCTTTTGAGCCGGATCACCCGCCTCCCTTTCTGACATTGCTGTACGAGTAAAGCATCAATTTGAGATTGCGGCATAGAGCTTTGACCACCACGCTTGCCCACATAGAGGCGATCGCAGATGCTTGGTACCAACTCTAATAAACATTCATCCGCAAGTGCATCGTAAATTACTACCTCAGCACGAGTTAGCAGATCGTGCGCTCGTACTGTTAAGTAATCAACGCCACCCACTCCCGCACCCACAATATAGACTTTGCCGCGAGGGTTAGTTGGAACGCTTTCTGTCATACCCTTTAATATCAAACTTCTTGCCACTCATCCCCTTGCCACTCTGTTTCCGCCAGGTCAGCAAATGTCACCTCGATTTGACTTTTCAGTTCTATGGTTCGGGCCTTGGCTTCCTGAATTTTAGTTTGATAGTAGTGTCCTAGATCGGGATGGGCTTTGAGATCGGTTTTTTCCCAAAGATCGCGCCAGTAGCGGTATTTTTTATCACTCATGACTAACTGGATTCTGGCGATCGCAGCTTTGACTACCATTGCCGGACGAAGCAGCGCCACATTTGCGTTTTCATCTAACCAGAGCAGGTGGCCTAGCTGTTTTGCCAGATCGGGCATTTCCGCGCAAATTGTCTGGAGTTGCTGCATCAAATGCTCAGGAAATGGCTCAGTTTCATCTAAAGAGGATTTCCCATCCTCTAGCATACTCAAAATCATTTGCCACAGTTGACGGTGATGGGAAAGGCTAAAGCCAAGATCCTCTGCATCCATTAGATCCCAAACCATCCGACGATGTTCGGGGAAATGCAGATAAATCTGTAGCAACTGGGTTTCGGCGGTTTGCAAAGCCGAGGTGGGGGTGGTGGCCTTAGCTCGGTGTTTGTGGCCGTACCAGTGAATGTTGCGAAGCTGTTTGCGCAAATCCTGCTCCAGTCGCAGCGCCAAATAGGAGTTGCCCTGAGCTAAGCGCTGCGCGCTGAGATGGATGTAGTGAGTGCGAATAAATGTATCGGGCAGGTGATTCAGCAGTTGGGTAATTGCCTGACTGCATTTATGGAATTGGTCAGCCTGGTTGAGATTTTGCCCCTCCAGAATTTGTTCGATTTGCCAATCCAGGAATAGTGGTGCTGTTTCGGCTAGCTCGACATAGGCATTGGCACTATGCTGCTTCAGAAACTCATCCGCATCTTTGCCATCTGGCATGGTGAGAATGCGCAACTGCACCGTACCACCAAATACCAAATCCTTAAAGCCCGCGATCGCTTTCTCAGCCGCAGCAATTCCCGCTTTATCGGCATCAAAGTTCAGAATCACCTTTTTTGATTCGGTGTAGCGCAGTAGCTGGCGAATCTGTTCCGCATTAAGGGCGACACCCATCGTGGCAACGGTTTGAGTGATTCCCGCTTGATGCAAGGCGATCGCATCAAAATAGCCCTCCACCACAATTGCCTGGTCGCGACGGCTAATCGCATCCCTGGCTTTATCCATGCCATACAGCACCAATCCTTTCTTGAATAGCTCGGTTTCAGGTGAATTGAGGTACTTTGGTTCGGAATTATCGAGGGCGCGACCACCAAAGGCGATTACCTGTCCTTTGAGATCGTGAATGGGGACGATCAGGCGATCGCGAAAGCGATCGTAATAGCCACCACCAGTTTTGCGCGGCACGATTAAGCCGGCTTGCTCGACCAGAGAGACAGGTTGACGTTTTTGGTTAACTAGATAACCGTAAAGCGTGTCCCAACCAGGTGGGGCGTAACCGAGCTGAAATTGCTGGGCTGTCTCTTTACTAAACTTTCTTTTTACCAATAGGTACTCAAGCGCAAGTTTACCCTGGGGTGCATAAAGAGCATGCTCGTAGAAACTAGCGGCTAACCCCATCACCTCGTGCAGTTGCTCTAGATGGGATAGCTGACGCTTTAGCTCCTCTGTTTTTTCAGGAGACTGGGTGCGCACGGAGATGCCATAACGCTGAGCTAGATCGATCACCACATCCTGGAACGAGCGGCCACCGATCTCCATTAAAAACTTAATCGCATTGCCACTAGCCTGACAGTTAAAGCAGTAATAGCTCTGCTTCGCCGGATTTACCGTCATGGCCGTGGGGTTACTACCCTTGTGGAATGGGCAGGCACCCCGAAAATTTGCCCCACTTTTGCGCAAAACCACATGCTCGGATACTACATCCACCAGGTCAATTCTCTGGTTTACCTGTGCGATCGTGTCTGGATGTAGCCGATGAGCTGACATAGGTATAAAAACTACTGCCGTGTCTAAACTAAAAAACTAGGGCTAGCAATCGTATTAGGTTAAATACCATTATGTCAAATATTTGCGATCGCAAATATTACATTGCGGAAGGGCAGACCGATGTGTCTGCCCCCACAGATCTCCACCTAACTTACGGGGCAAATACGGGGCCCATGTCAATATAAATTCTCATTTCTTGAAATAACCCATCCTTTAGGCGGATCACATCGGTGCAAGGCACGACGACGACCTTGTCATCATGGCGTGTATAGATAACATCCATTTCACTCACAACGGTATCTCCAATTTCCCAGAGATTCTTAATGTCATGTTTTGCCGACTTCACGCGCGATCGAAAGCCGATAGAAGATTCCCGAATTGCATATCGACCATGTATAGGTGGGAAATTACCGAAGCGATAAGAGGCATCCTCTGCAAAGAAGGCCGCAAAATCATCGGGAGACCTGACCTCTGTGAGAAATCGCTTGACTGTGCTAGCTTGAATACCTAATGTTTCAGACATGACTCTTCATTTCCTAATGAGATGGGAATAGGGAAACATCCTTCCCCCACTCCTTGTAATTATGAAGGGTAGGGATAAGATGTGTAGGGGCAGGTTTAGTAAATTCGTTCTTAGCTTAAAGCTAAGGTTTCAGCAAAACCTGCCCCCTAGATAAAATATGGATTTAGACAGTTTTGCAAGCCAATCAGGAGGTAATAGGTGTACCACGAATCCTAAGAATTGGATCGCTTTATGTAAAAGCGGGAGTAGTATCGATGTACGCTTTTAGTTCTCGGACTTTACCACCTGTAAAGTGAACCACATCAACACAGGGAAGAGTAGCAACCTTACCATCTTTGCGGTTGTAAATCACGTTGAGTTCGCAAATAACTGTCTCTCCAAAATCCCAAATATTCAGGATCTCATGGGTTACAGATATGAACATGTCAACTAAAGGGGTGGCCAGGGCGCGAATACCTTCAGGGCCAATTGCGGGATCGAAATTTCCAACTTTGTATATTGCGTCGTCGGTGAAGTAAGAAACATACTCATCAACATTGTTGACTTCAACCGCAGCGTATGCTTTTTTGACCAGGTCAATATTTGTTGCTGACATAAAAACCTTCTAGTTTTATACTTGTGAACTTGATTCTGTGAGATTTCCTGTATACCTATCGCAGTTTTTACTTTTATATGGACTAGCTTTAGGTGTACGGGCAGACCTACCTATGTGTCTGCCCTATCCGTACTGACATGGAAACTGCGATAGTATCTCTAAGCAAATAGGGGAGATGCATCCATATAAACGAGCATGGCACTCACTTTATCGCCCGTCATGCGGAAAATATCCAAACAGGGTAGTGTTAAAACCGAATCATCTATGCGCGTGTATTTAATCTCTAACTCGCAGACCACAGCATCATCTATTTCCCAGATGTTTGTAATATCAAAGACGATTCCTTTAATGTGATCCAGGTGGCTGGCTTTTACCGTTGCTTCAACTGCGGCCTTCCCTACTGCGGCTGGATAGTTCCCAAATCGGTATACAGCATCATCTGTGAGATAGGTGAGAAATTCATCCACATTCATCACCTCAAACAACTTGATCAGGTGTTTGACAATATCAATTTTTGACATGATATCCTCGTATAATTAGTAATCTAAATTAATCGTGAATCCTATTTGCAAGTATTAGATGGGATTAGCTGAACAAAGGATTAATGTCCATGTAGATCCGCAATTCTTTAACCTTATCGCCTTCAAACTTGATTGTGTCACAGCAAGGCAAGGTATGCACTCTGCCATCATGCCCCACATAGGTGACTTCCATTTCACAGATCAGGGTTCCGTCATCGGTTTCCCAAAAGTTTTTAATGCTGTGGTGCAGACCCTCGCATTTTTCGATAAACCCTGCCGATCCTTCTGCAATCTCTTGAGGCGTCCGTGCGGGTGGGAAATTGCCAAACTGGTAATAGCAATCATCAGTATAAAACTTAATAAAGTTATTAACATTCATTGCTTCGCCAGCTAAGAACATCTTCTTAACAATGTCAATCTTTTCCCCCGAAAATTTAGGCCATTTTTTAGTATGTGGCCATTCCCATGTTTCGCCTGCCATAGTCTCACTTCTCCTTTATTGTGCTTGAGATTCGGACTCAAATTTTTGTATCTTGGGCGCAGATTTGTATTCTACCCGTGCATTGGCATTAATACCTGAAGCTTAGCAGTTTCTTTGTTAAGCCCTCAGTATTTGATACTACGTGACTGCTGATAGAGATTATTGAGCATAATTTCCCCGCGTGCACTGTAATATTGTCACTCCAAACTAAGACATATAGTCTAGCTTCTTAAGGAAATCTTTAGATAATTGAAATAAAATAGTTTGTCTATGCTGATTTGCCTTAATTAGCAACATTTACAGTCAGATTTACCCATTAAGCATTTCATGAAACTTATCGATAATTAGTACTTTATTTATCACTACCCTCCTGATTGTTTGACAGAAAAACTAATATAATGCTGAAAATATTTGTGAAAACTTTCACGAGGGAATATGGCAAACGGTGAAGGGAAAAGGGAACTAACTGAAATAGCACGGATGCTTAAAGGTGTCCATCATGTCGGCATTACAGTTGATAATATGGCGCAATCCCTTGAGTTTTATGTAGACCTTTTGGGTGGAGAGTTTGCAGTTGGCGGGGTGGGATTTGCGGGTGAAGCACTCCACCATAATCTTTTTCAAATAGAAGACCTTGAGGCAATGGAGAAGGGGTTTCATCCCAAAACTATCGGTGTTCCTAACCTTAGAAGTGGGCAGGAAGAAGCACTCGATGTTAACTTTATTACGTTTGGGAATGTTTGCCTAGAGCTAATTTATTATAGGGATGCAAAAGTAAAGCCTGAGGAGTCTAGACCATTTGCGCCTAGCCATCCAACCAGTACCGCCTATGTGATTTCCAGCCATCTCTCCTTTTTTGTTAGAGATGACATCGACCTCAGTGAATTTGCCGTAAAACTAGAGGAGGAAAGTCACAAACGGGGCATGCATAAGGTGCGTTGCAATCGCGTAGTCCACGTCAATTCTGAGGAAGAGCGCCAGAAAACCGATCTCAAATCCAATTCTTACAAGTTCTGGCACGACCCAGATGTTTCAGGTGAAGACTTTGGTGATTTCTATGGCTGGGGATTAATCTATGCTAAGGGGCCTAGTGGTGAACAACTAGAGTTTAACCAGGTCACTCGTAAAATCAAGGGGCTGTATCAAGCGGCAGAGGAACGCTTCAAGCAAGCCAGACTGCCTGAATAGTGGATTTTATGACCGTGTGAAACAAATTACCTAAGGCAATTTGTTTCACACCGCAAATTGGGGCGCAATAGTACAGTCTAATTCGACAAATATCTATGAAAACAACTAAAATCATAGATATTTGTCTTTGAACACTGTGAAGAAGTTTTATTCATAGATCTTTAAGTTTCCTTAACATTTGTTAGTAGAATTAAATACATTCACTGGTAAGTATTTTTTCTCATGACAGCGGAACAATTTCCTTGGCTTACCGCAATTATCTTGCTCCCACTTGTTGCTTCTTTTGCGATCCCCGTGCTGCCTGATAAGGATGGTACGCGCGTGCGGTGGTTTGCCCTGGGAGTAGGGCTCGCGGACTTTGTCTTGATGTGCTATGTCTTTTGGAAGCATTATGATGTGGGCGATCCGACTTTTCAACTTGCGGAAAAATATGCCTGGGTGCCTCAGTTAGGTCTTAGCTGGGCAGTTTCAGTTGATGGTATATCTGTCCCACTCGTACTTCTGGCAGGGTTTGTCACCACACTTTCAATCTTTGCAGCGTGGCAAGTCGATATAAAGCCTCGCCTTTTTTATTTTTTGATGCTGGTGCTGTATTCCGCCCAGATCGGGGTTTTTGTTGCACAGGATTTGCTGTTGCTATTTATCATGTGGGAACTGGAATTGGTTCCCGTCTATCTGCTTGTCTCGATCTGGGGTGGTCAAAAGCGTCAGTATGCTGCCACAAAATTTCTGCTGTATACCGCTGCAGCTTCTATTTTTATTCTAATTGCAGGTCTAGCCATGGCTCTTTATGGCGGCCAGCTCACCTTTGATATAGCTGAGCTGGGTTTGAAGGATTATCCGCTAGGTCTTGAACTGCTGCTTTACGCAGGATTGCTGATTGCATTTGGTGTCAAGCTCGCAGTTTTCCCCTTGCATACCTGGTTGCCTGATGCCCATGGGGAAGCTTCTTCGCCTATATCAATGATTCTAGCTGGTGTGTTGCTTAAAATGGGCGGTTACGGTTTAATTCGGCTAAATTTAGGACTGCTGAGCGATGCACACGTTTACTTTGCCCCAGTTTTAGTGATGTTGGGTGTGATTAACATTGTTTACGGTGGACTTACCTCATTTGGTCAGCCAAATATGAAACGTCGTCTGGCTTATTCGTCAGTTTCTCACATGGGCTTTGTGCTTTTGGGTATCGCATCATTTACCAATTTGGGTATTAGTGGAGCAATGCTACAGATGATCTCGCATGGACTGATTGCTTCGGTACTATTTTTCCTGGCAGGTGTAACCTACGATCGCACCCACACAATGTTGATGAGAGAGATGGGTGGTCTTGGTCACGCGCTACCTAAAGTATTTGCTCTATTCACAATTGGGGCAATGGCCTCACTAGCTTTACCTGGATTAAGTGGCTTTGCCAGCGAACTCTCGGTTTTTATTGGTATGGCGACCAGCGACATTTATAGTTCGCCTTTTCGCACTGTAACAGTCTTCCTATCTGCGATCGGCATTATATTGACTCCGATCTATTTACTCTCAATGCTGCGTCAGATTTTTTACAACTCTGGCGAACAGCAATTATGTGACATTGCTCCAACCTGCGACCTTACCGATCTGAGTTTGAAGGAGCAAGGAGAGCAAGAGGCGGTTTGCTTTGGGAATAGCTGCGTTTTACCGAATGAGGCGGTCTATGATGATGCTCGACCGCGCGAAGTATTTATTGCTGCTTGTTTTCTGTTGCCAATCATTGGTATTGGCCTTTATCCCAAACTAGCAATGGGTGTTTACGACGTGACAACCGTTGCTCTAAACACACAGCTACGCCAGTCGTATACCCAAATCTCACAAGCGAATCCCAATATCTATGCTAGATTCTCAGCCCCCAAAATAGTGGAATCTGAAATAGCTTCGGTGGCGGCAATCGTCAAGTAAGGGCGAATGGTCGTTCGCCCCTTCAATTGTTATTAAAATTAAAAAAGCGATCGCCTGATTTGAGAGAGGCGATCGCTTTTTAAATACCTAAATTTTCTATTTTTCTAGGCACCCATGATTTCGTAACCACAGTCAGCATAGAGAATCTGACCAGTAATGGCGCTAGAGAGATCGCTAGCTAGAAACGCGGCGACATTTCCCACTTCAGTTTGGCTCACCAGGCGGCGCAGCGGCGACACTTCCTCGACGTGGTGCAACATCTTGTGAATATCACCAATCGCGGCTGAGGCCAGCGTCCGAATGGGGCCAGCAGAAATACCATTGACGCGAATGTTTGCAGGGCCGAGGTCGGCAGCCAGGTAACGCACATTCATTTCCAGAGCAGCTTTGGCAATACCCATCACGTTGTAGTTCGGGACTACTTTTACCCCACCAATATAGGTAAGCGTAATTATGCTACCACCCTCTTTCATTAATGGCTTGGCACCGCGACAGAGCTGAATTAGTGAGTAGGCGCTGACATCAAGTGCTAGTTTAAAGCCATCACGAGAAATATTGTTAAACTCGCCTGAGAGCTCGTCTTTATTCGCAAATGCCAGACAGTGAATCACGATATCTAGCTGCTCAAAGGATTGCCCAATCGTGGTAAATAACTCATCAACCTGAGCATCATTCTGCACGTCACAGGGTAAGAATAATGCTGGAGACAAAGGCTCGACTAGTTCCGCAACCTTAGTCTTGTTGCGATCGCGATCGTCAGGCAAGTAGGTAATGGCAAGCTTTGCGCCGGCTGCATGTAACTGTTGGGCAATCCCCCATGCGATCGAACGATTATTGGCAATACCAGTTACTAAAGCGGTTTTGCCACTCAAATCCAACAAATTGATCATGAAAAATTAAATCCTAGAGAAAAGATCCGGCACTGGGAGATATGGCACTAGCGATCGCCCTTTGCAAAATAGTAAGTGCGAGGAAGGCTAGCATTGGTGAAAAGTCCATGCCGCCTAGGGGTGGGATAATCGATCGAAAGAGATTGAGGTAGGGATCGGTTACCTGACTGAGCGCCGCAAAAGGTTGGTTGTACCAGTTGATATTAGGGAACCAAGTTAAAATAACGCGAATGAATAACAGCAGCAAATAGATGCTGATAAATGATAGGACGGTGCTAAGAACTATATTCATAAATTAATCTTGAGGATGTTATCTTTCTTTAGCTTAGACTGCGACTACGTATATTTTACAAACTTTACGGACTTTCATCTTCGCGATCTAAATCAGAGTTTGAGTTGATCGCAGACTTTTTGCGGCCATTACCTGTAGAAACCGATAGCTCATTGCTCACAGCATCGATCGCCGCATTCAATTGGGCAATTTTCTGCTCAAGACCGCGCCGTGCTAGATCGACTGGCTCCTGGTCGAGGAGATTTTCTTCATCATCAATGGTTTGATCGCTTTCTAGATCGTTTTGCTTGGCAGAGTCATTTAGCTTTGAGGCAATCAGCGCTCCTACCACGCCACCGGCGATCGCACCTAAGATAAATCCACCAAAGAAGTTATCTGATTTGTCCGACATATCGTTGCCTCAAGAGTCCTAATGAGTTATTGCATATATTTAGGGTTTGATTTCTGGCGGGAAAGACGCAAGGTCTACCGCTGCCGTACCGTCGATTTTACTCTGTAGTTCGCCTAAAAGTTTAAGATTTGCCTGACCTTCCTCACGAAAGTTGCACCTACCAGTTACATCTTTAATGTCGCGAAAGTCACAATTATCTTTTAACCCTACCTCTATCATATTGGCTCTTTCACGTCGCGCAATAGTATCCTTGGGATTAGCTTCTATCCACTGGGTATAAGCATGCAATGCATCATACCAGTAGCCATAGCGCTCGTAGATTCTGGCTTGCTCTAAATTAGTTTTAGCTTTATTAAGTTCAGTGATCGCAACCTCATTTGGTTTCAGACGCACTAATACTTTGTTAGAAGACAATGCATTAGTCTGATCTTGCACAATTAATTCTCGATCTTTCCCCATTTCCATCGCCGGGGCGGTTGGCGGAAGAGTCAAGCTGTATAGCCCAACTTTCGTGCCGTTACGTTTGATCTCAAAGTTTTTAAAATTACTACTATCGACTGGATCGCTTAGCCTGAAAGCGGTTTGAAACGGAATGTAATCTCTGTCGCCAGGTTTAAGGGTAACGTACCAGTAAAAGGTAGGCCGTTCCGAAAGGGTGATGCCACCATCTTCGGGGGCGAGCAATATTACCCGAGGCAACTCCTTAGAGGGGGTACGGATTCCACCAGCAGATCGAGCACCAACAGGCAAAGTGCCCAAG
This sequence comes from Rhizobium sp. Q54, assembly GCA_943367755.1. Classification (GTDB taxonomy): domain Bacteria; phylum Cyanobacteriota; class Cyanobacteriia; order Pseudanabaenales; family Pseudanabaenaceae; genus PCC-6802. The sequence goes on from CALRKB020000077.1 coordinate 21,213, forward strand.
CCATATTTAGATCGACGATTTTGGGCGGTGGCTGACATATCCGCAGCTAGAGTTAGCAGTGTTGCTGCTAAACAAACTGCTACGATCGCGATCGCAGAACGGTAATGTTTAAACTGATGGCGATTTGTAGACATGGCTTTAACTGCTGCCTCCATGGAATTTTGAGCAATGCAAATAGCTGTAGGGGCAGACCTAGGTGTCTGCCCAGAATGTCTACCCTGTGCTATTAAAAATTGCTATATACATGATCGTCGAAATCTCAGGGAAATGGGTTCCCCTGAGTCACAGTACTTGTGCGATCGCGATCGCTGCTATTTCCGCATTTCTATGTTCAGATCTACTATTTCAGCTTATTGGCGATCGCTTCTGCCATTTCCTGCGTACCGACGGGTGTTACACCAGCTGGAGCGAGATCGTAGGTGACCTGTTTGGCCTCAGCGATGGTTTCCTCAACCGCTTTTTGCAGGCGATCGGCGGCATCGGTTTCATCCAGGTAACGTAGCATCATCACACCAGACAGAATTAGTGCTGTGGGGTTGACCTTATTTTGGCCTGCATATTTGGGTGCGGAGCCGTGAATTGCCTCAAACACTGCGATACCTTCACCAATGTTGGCACCCGGAGCCACGCCCAAGCCGCCGATCATGCCCGCACACAGGTCAGACACAATATCGCCATAAAGGTTGGTTAGTACCAGTACATCGTAGAGTTCGGGCTTTTGCATAAGCTGCATACACATATTATCGACAATGCGATCGTCGAACTCGATCTCCGGATATTCCTTGGCAACGTCGCGCGCTACTTCTAGAAATAGACCATCAGTAAACTTCATGATGTTGGCTTTATGGACGGCTGTGACTTTCTTCCGGCCATTGGCACGGGCATAATCAAAGGCAAACTTCACAACCCGTCTGCTACCAAAATCAGAGATTGGTTTAATTCCGATCGCCGACCCTTCTCTAATAGTCTTGCCAGAAAGATCCATCAAGAAATCGCAGGCTTTCTCGGCTTCTGGTGTACCGCTCTGGAACTCGATGCCAGCATACAGGTCTTCTGTATTTTCTCGCACTATGACCAGATCTACATCCTTGAAGGCACTCTTAACACCCTGAATTGATTTGGCAGGGCGGAGATTGGCATAGAGATCCAGCTCTTTACGAATTGCGACATTCACAGAACGAAACCCCGAACCTACTGGTGTGGTAATTGGGCCTTTAATCGCAATTTTGGTTTTACGGATTGATTCCAGCACATGTTCGGGTAGGGGCGTACCGTAGGTCTCCATTACATCTACGCCTGCATCCACTACCTCCCAATCAATTGCTACACCTGTCGCATCTACAGCTGTCTGTGTTGCTGCCGCTACTTCCGGACCAATGCCATCGCCCCTAATCAAAGTCACTGCATATGCCACAAGTATTTCTCCTCAATTTATTGTTAGTTATACCAATTGAAAAAAGCAAACAGACCGAGCTTATGGGGTGAAGGGGTAGAACCCCTTCGTGGGGGGGGCCCCCCCCCCCCCCCC
>CALRKB020000078.1:0-21828 GCA_943367755.1 Rhizobium sp. Q54
TTTTTAATGACTTCTCGAAGCTCGCAACGCTCTTCTTCTGTCAATCGGACGATATATTTCTTCTGCATAAAGCACCTCCTACTTTATACACCTTCGCCGATTTGAACACACTTGTTAACCCTAATGTTTAGATGTGACCCTGCACTAGCGCCAGAAATAAATAATCAAAGGGTAAAGGCAATACAGCAAGCCATTCATGTAGCAATCGATCGTTGGACAGGTGGTGCAGCAGATGGCATGCTCTACAGTACGCTCGAACCGATGGGTATCGATTGGGAGCCAATTTGTTTAGATGTGAACCTTTCAGCAGTCAAAGAGCGGCAACTTGAAGTGATCGCCTTACTTTTGGTTGTGTTACGAGATATGATGCTTGCAAAAATTCCCCTTGGCTATGCCACGAATCGCGGCATGGGTGCGATCACTGTGGAAAGGATCAACATCAAAGGCGAAGGCTTAGATGAATCTCTATCCAAACTTACAGAAGTAACTCTGACAGGAAGCAACCTAGAAAAACTCGACTCCAGCCTGCGCAAGATGCTAACAGAAAAATGGAGGGCATGGATTGACTCAGAAGCTCAAGGAGAAGCGGCATGATTAACTCTAAAAAGCTTTACGGGCGTACGAGTGAAAATGTAACGCTAGAGGCGGCGATCGCCAATTGCCTCGAACATTTAAAGGAAAAAGAAGCGATCGCGCTGCTATACTCACCCATTGCCTGCCAGTTTGCCAAATTACAAAATGGGGAGCTAAAGAATGCTCAGGACACCAAAATCGATCTTAAGGCAATCTTTGAGGCACGAATCTTTAATGAAACCTGGGAACTGCGCTGGCTCAATATGCCTGACAATATGGGTCATGCAGTTCTCATCTCGGAAGTAAATATTTCTAAATGTCTCAGTCACTCATGCAATTTAGACTACCTTGAGATACTTCCACAACAATATGTTTTGTGGGGTGAGGGTATGGCTCGACCGGAAGAAATGGTAGAAGGATGGAGTAGACTAGCCGCCGCCCGTATTGGAGCAATGAATGTCCCAATTGCAAATGTTACAACTAATCAACAAAGAGTCATCCTCAAGGCTAGAGAATATTTGAAAGAGGTAGATGATTACGGTAATGTCGCTGTTGTGGAGGAACGCCTGCGAAAGTTAATAATGATTGAAGGAGGAATGCAAGATGGCTGATGTTAAGAGAGGCAAACTTGTTGTGATGCCTACCGGAGAAGGTGGTAGGCTTCGTGTCTGCTTTCCGACAAAAAAAGGGGATATGTCTCAACCTACTCCTTTTGAGTCTGAACAACTACATCCCGATTTGGCTAAGAAAAAACTTGAGGATCTCAACAATCTTGAAGTTGACTTGGAATTTTTTCAAGGCAAGCCCAGACGGATTTGTCCTGTAGGTAAAGCCTGGGAAGAAACTACAATTTCTATTGATACTCGTAACCAAGTGGAAGGAGACTTTCACAATCCCTATAATTTTGTACCTACCTTGCCGCGAGACAAAGCAAATAGTGGTAACAGTGACTTGGGCGATCGCAATCCTCTGGAGCATGGTATGGGTCATGGGGTGTATCACCCAAATCGCTGGAGTGGACGCATTGCAGTTAAACTCACGACGAAGACCCCCTTACTTATCCCAGACATTTTTGACAAGGAAGACGAAGGACATAAAACCTATCCCCTGCGAATTGGCGCTGATGGCAAGCCATATCTGCCCCCCACTTCTATAAAAGGAATGTTGCGATCGGCTTACGAGGCTGTTACTAATTCCCGGCTTTCGGTGTTTGTGAAGCACAGCGATTGCTTGTTTTATCGCATGGCCGCTACAGATGGGTTGAGTGTGGTTCCTGCGAGAGTGGAAGGTGATCGCGTACGCTTGATGATGGGGGCTACACGCGATATCCCATCACCCAATAAAGACAGATGGAGACTACCTGATAACCTGATGTATGCGGCTTGGCTACCCCGCTATCGGCAAGATGATACGAGTAATCTTGGATTTGAAGGCATGACACATGGTAAACGTGTGCGAGTCTGGCTTGAAATGTGGCAAAAGACAAACCAAGGACGACCTATTTTTAGGTACTGGCTTGTACGTGAGATTGTTCCTTTCGAGCAAGGGTTGAGCAGACAATCACCACAAATAGGTCAAGCCTATAGAAACCATCAGCCAGTTCCTGGAGGGCAGATGATTAAAACTGATGGATATGTCTGCATTACAAACAAAAATATTAAGAATAAGCATGATGAAAGAGTATTTTTTACCTATGATAGTTCTATTTCCCACAGTGAGGCTGTTAGCAAGCATGAAGACAATTGGAGATACCTGATATCTAACTATCAGAAAATTCATAAGGGAAAAGCAAGAGATGAGGAACTAGAGTGGTCACGCCATGTTGTAGATAGTACACAAGAGCTTACATTATCCAATGGCACACTTTGTTATGCTTATGTTGAGAGAGCATCAAGTCGCAAACTCTCTATCAAGGCTCTTTATCCAGTAACGATCTCTAGGGCAATATACAATCTCGATCCTGAAAGTTTACTTCACGAATCCCTTCAGCCTGCGACCAAAATGAGTGAACTCTCTCCTGCTGATCGCGTATTTGGCTGGGTAAATCAGGACGGGAAAGGTTCATACAAAGGCAACTTGCGAATTCATTCTGTACGGTGTCAAACTAGCGATGCAATTCAGCCGCTTGGTGATGACGGCTTACCACTCGCTATTTTAGGGCAACCTAAAGAACAACAAGCTCGTTTCTATATTGCTAAAGATAAGTTAGGAACACCACTCGAAAATGGTATTCCCAAGCAGGAAGGCTATGGAAATACATCTTATGGACTGCGAGGGCGCAAGGTTTATCTGCACCATAATGTACCTGCAAACTATTGGGAAAAACCAATTGAAGATCGTACTCAGGAAAAAAATGGCGGCTACTGCCAAGAATATCGCCGCCCAAAAAAGGTGGGGGAGCAAGATCCAAATCGTCCAAGGCTTAGAGGTCAGGGGGGTGCTCTTCAAGAACAACGTGACGATCAAAATCGCTCGATTAGAGCTTGGGTAAAAGAGAATGCTGAATTTTCTTTCACCATAGATGTAACTAATCTCTCAAATGTCGAGCTAGGTGGACTATTGTGGTTGCTGTCGTTATCAGAAGGTCACTATCACCGTCTAGGTGGCGGCAAGCCCCTCGGTTTTGGGAGCGTCAGGCTTGAGGTGAGGGATATCACAGATCTGCGCAAAGGCAATGACTGGAAAGAATTTTATTCTTCTCTAGAATCTGTCGATAATAGCGATCTCAGCCAAAACCAAGCAAAAGAAACTATTTTAACTTTTAAGAATGAGGTTGGGAAAATCTATGGTAGTAACGATTTTGAGTCAGTTAGCTTTATCAAAGCATTCTGCCAAGCAGCAAAGGGCTTTAGTGATGGTAAACCCATCCATTATCCCCGTGTTACTCCCAACCCAGATCCTGAAGGTAAATCGTTTGAGTGGTTTGTAGCTAACGAGCGAACAGGTGGGCGGCAAATGTCTTTACCTTCTCTGACAGACGATCCCGGATTGCCCGATAACCACTCACAGTAAAGACGGAAGGCAGAAATACTTGAGATCGTCTGTTTGATTTGCCAATCCCTAGAAGCATTTTTTCAGACCTGGAATTGTAGTCGTTGTCGCAGGTCGCGATCGCCAAAAATAATGCGGCTACAGTGGTTTGTATCGAGAAAATACATAGCTAAAATTCGGCAGGCAGTCGGGCATCATACTTCAAAGTCATTCCCCTCCCATGTACCTGCAACCTGAAGCAAATCTGCGATCGTAGAACCAGTTAGGACAGGCTCTCCTGATCGATCTAGAGAAGTTGTGAGGGCAGCAGAAGCATTTGATTTAGCAGATTTAGATTTGAATTGCAGAAATTCCAGGAATTCCATCATTAGGGCAAGTTGTTCTGATGATAGTCGATCGATCTTTTGATGAATGATTTGGCGGATCTCAATTGTTGTCATCGCCTATGCTACCTCCTCTTTCAGACAATATGCCTCTTTTTCTATCATAGCTGCACGGACTCCTGCCCGATCACACTTTTCACCACCCCAACACAGCGATCGCCTCTTCCTTATCTTTTTCAGACACCTCCAGATACTTCTGCAAACTAGCAAGGCTACTATGCCCGGATATTTCCTGAATGTGGCGCAACGGAATCCCCGCACTGCTCATATGTGTGAGGGCAGTTCTACGAAAGCTATGCGTGCTCACTCCTTTAATCCCCAAATAATCGCAGTATTTGCGCAGGATCAGGTCAGCCGCGCGGGTGGTGAGATGCCCGACTCCATCCCTGGCAGGGAATAGATAGCCCTTGTCCGGCAATCCTACTTCATCCAGAATCTGTGCCAGTTGACCGTTAACTTTCACCGTGCGGGTTTTCTGAGTCTTGGTAGTCGTGCGCCTGAACGTAATAGAGCGATCGCCCACATCTTCTCTCTTTAATTGGATGGCTTCGGCGATGCGGCAGCCAGTGAAATAGCAGATACCAAACAGGAGACGGTAGCGATTTCGTTCCGAATGCCTTCGGCCGCTCATGACACTAAATAAATCGGCGAGGCGATCGCGGGACAAAATTTCGGCTTGACCATTTCTGTTAACCTTCATCTCGAACCGACCTCCTTACTTCGTAATTTTTAATTTTTACGAAGTGTGTTTTGCCGATTTTACGTTACTTCTGCTAATACCACTTACCCAAAATAGTGAGGTTAAACAAAACTTATCGGTTGGCAAAAGGGTCAAGCCACCTGAAACCCCTATCCTGTCGTCAATAGATAAGTTTTACTTAATTTGTATGCGCTGCATCCGCCGTCTACAAATTTGCTTTTGTATACACTGCATTCACTGCTGACATAATAAAATCGTGTGCATACGCTATAACACACGTAAGCAAAATGCCAGAGACTTCATTTAGGAATGAGACTGGTGAGATTAAAACTGAGTCTCAACGCGAGACAAAGATAAAACCCAGTCTCTCAATTCGCATCCCAGAAGATTGGATGGAGCAAATTGTAGAAATAGCAGAGAAAACGGGGCGCTCTAAAACTGATGTCGGTACTGAGGCGATCGCTAAGTACTTGGGTAAAGAACATAAATTTGTAGTTGACGAGCTGCACGAAGCCACCGCCACAATTACCCAGTTGCGGCAGCAAAATCATCTTCTATTCCGCCAAACAAAGCACTTGAACGCTCGCTTGCAGCGGATTGAGGCTCTATTTAAGCAGACGGCGGGCTAAATTTATGATGCAGAAATCGGTTGCCACAAACCAGGTAGAAGCCATATTTGATTGAATGCTTGTGCTTTTACAACCGCTTGTGTGGGTGGGAGGAGAAACGATTGTAATGTCAGAATCACCGCTTGAAGTTCTTTGTCTTCGGACTTGAGCTTTCCCTTCTTCAAAAAGGCTTTCCACTGCTTCTGCTTGGACTCGTCTTCAAAAAATTCAGAGCTGAGAGCTAGCGGAGTAGCCACAGGCAAAGCTGTTTTACGTCTCTCAAAGGTAGCTTTTATGGACTGACTCAATATCTGTCCGTTGAAAGAAAAGTGCTGGGAGAGATACCAGAGATCGTAGAAATCCTTCATCCGGCTGTTAGCGATGCCAAGGACTACCATTGCCTGAAACTTTTCCGCAATCACTGTTTCGCGTTGATATGCCTTGAGCATTGGAGTAGCAAAGTTCTCCAAAATTGCGGGAAATCGAATTTCCTGTATCCCAGGGTAGACGGAATCTCCGAAGCCGATATCAACTTGAATGGGGATTCGGGTTTTCAATCCAGTCAGGATTGCGTTTAGCTTAATGCGTACCCCCTGATAATCCTGGCCTTCTTTAATTTGGATACCTTGAACTGTGGTTGCTTGAAAGTCAAGTCCATCTCCCTCAACCTGGGTCGTGCATATTTCGCGAAAGACTTGTTCTAGCCGAGCAACGGTATTATCTCCCTGGCAAAGGAGATCGAGGTCTTGGGTAGCTCGGTGTGGTTCTTGGCTCCAGATCGCAAACAGCATTGCTCCTTTGAGAATAAACCGATCGCAGTGCTGAGATCGAGCTAGACGATAAAGCAACCGCTCCAAGGCATAACGGGTCAAGATGCTTTGAAAGTCTTCTTGCTTGCTTCTGGCAATGTTAAGGAGGCGATCGCGAATCGAGGCTCCGAGATTGCGTGGTTGGCTATTACTCATACGAGAAACTCTAGATAAGGACGGATGACATTGCTAACTCGACAGATCTTGGCGTAGTGCCAGAGTTGGTCAATCGTAGCGGTGCGTTCCCGCCAGCATTCTCGTAGTGCTTCCAGGGCAACATCCAGACCGATTTTGTGGCGGTATTTGAAACAATCGGCAACGGTTTTAGCTGGGTTATAGACTGGAACGGTGACACCTGCGATGTTATGAATGTCTACTCCAGAATGAAAAGCTGCACCAGACATGTAAACGATCCGCAGAGGCAGCATGGTTCCTTGAGGTGTCCAGGCTTTGCGATCGATTGCCAGCCAGACTTCAAAAGGAGCCTGCGTTGTGATGTTGTGAAAGCGCAGAGCTGAGAGCAGACAAACTACACCTTTGGGGACTCGTTTGCTAGCCTCGACCATCGTGTAATGCTCGGTCATATCGGCTTCTGGCAGGGTATAGAGTCCTCGCCCTGATCGCACGAGCGTGCCTTGCCGTTCCAGGCGACGCAGATACTCTCTATGGATGCCATAGGGTTCCAGGTCTCGCGGTCTCAGCACACCGAAATTGCGGACGAGATCGAGCACCTGCTGGCTTTTTGTTTGCTCTTGCTCGTACTCGTTTAGATGCGTCATTTCCTTTGCTAATATTAATTAGTGCCTAGATTTTGACACAGATTTACGAGAACGCAAAGTTAATCCTCTGTCCAAAAAGCTGGAATACCTTAACGAACTATCCAATAAGCGCTTACAGGGTAGGTCTGAAGATATGCCACTAATTTACCCCCATAACCAGGCGCTGCACCTTCAAGGCTTGTGCCTTCATCTCTAATTTAGTCGTCGCCGCCTGCGCTTTCACCCTATCCAACTGAGACATCAAAGCCATCATCTCTGCCGTCGAACCTTCGCCCAACCTGTAGCCCACCTCTATAACTTTAAATCGCGTCGTCTCCCGCGCCGCGATCGCCGCTTGTAATTCTGACTGGTTATGCAGCTCCTCAAACCGCAGCAGCTCGGTTAATACCAGGTCTTTGAGCTTGCTGGCAATCTCTGCCTTGCGTGCTTCTAGCTCTGAGGTCTTGAGTTCTAGATCGGCGATCGCCAGATCGACCTTTTGGGCATCGCCCCCACCGAAGATATTCTGCACGATCGCCACGGGATTGGGATTAATCCAGGTCGTCCAGCGCTGGCTGCCCTGGTAGTCGATCCTTTGCCGCGAGGCGACAATGCGCTGTTCTATCAGCTTTAGCTCTGATGAGTTGGCGATCGCCAGTTGCTGTAACTGCCGCACGCATTCTGCAGAAGAGTTCAGGCAAGGCAGATCGCCCTGGAGCGCGGCAAACTCTTCGCGCACGCGGACAGCTCGGTCAAAGACCCGCTCGAACTCATCGAAGTCGGATGTCTGGGCTGCGAGCGGGGCTGGCAGCCAGCAACAACTCAACATTAAGCTGATGGTTATCCTGACCCACAAATTTGACCCTACGGATTTCCCCTGCATATGGACTGCGCACGACTGATAATTGTTGGATTTGAGTATCAACTGCCGCAACTTTCTCTCTCAGTGCGGCGATTTGGAATTGCCGATCTTGCTCTTGCCTATGATATTCCGCCAGAGCGCGTTGATAGTTCGCTGCTACCTGGTTTTGCTCCTGTTGATATCTAATGAGATTCTGGTGGTGCTGGTACTCGCGATCGCGACGCTCGTATTTGGCATTCTGCCACTTCGCTTGCGCCAGGTTTAGCTGTGCTTTTGCCTCTTGTAGATCTTGCTCTAGAACCTCCGACCGTGCATGCTCGTGAGGCATCACCGCATCGGGTAAATCTTCCTCATCCAGGGCGGTCAGCTCCTCAATTTTAATCGACTGCACGGCAAGCTTTTGCTCTGCCTCTTTGACTTTGAGTTGGGCGCTCTCAATGCCTGCTAACTCTTCAGCATCGGATGCGATCGGCAAGTCCAGCGGCTTTGGTACGGGTTGGGGCGATACGGGTGGTTCTGGCTTTAGTTGCAACCGCGCCAGCGATATTTCATACTCCCGCTTCTGCGCGATCGTCTTGATGCGCTCCTGGGCGCGATCGGCGATCGGTTGCCCCGATCTGACGGCATCACCCTGCTTGACTTTCAGGTCTGCGGGATGGTTCAGCGTTACGGCTAGCTTCAGCAGTCGCGGCTGTCCCTGCACGTCATCGGTTTCCGGCGTGGCAGTAGTTTGTACGGTGGGAGTTTGGGCGATGGCGATGGGTAATGGGCGATAAATGTTCGCTACGAGAATCTGCACCCATAGCACCAGAGGAATGGCAAACCAGAGTACTGCGCCAATTCTAATCAGCGATTTGCTAACAGCCGATCGCTTCCCCCCAACCTCAACATCTGATAGGTCGAATCCCAAGTCTTCTAAAATACTGCTACTCATACTCATCTCACCTTCCTGACTACTACAGCCCCCTGGACGAATATCTCGCTGAGTTTCTCTAAATCTTGCTTTGATGCCGATTTTAACTTTAAATTTGCCCGTCCGTCACCCAGGTGTTGCACGGTAATCGTGGAAAAATATCTCGGATCGCCTTGACTGACAAGCGCATCAGCTTCATCGGTGGTCAATTCTCCAGTCGCAAAATCCTCTGCACCGATCGCATCTATTAATTTGTTAATCGAATCCGGCTCTGGGATAGATATGGTTTCGGTTTGCACGGCGATCGATGCGCCCAGGTCGAGCTGCGTGCGGGTAGGGCGAATCTGCGCGTCCTGGCTGGTACCAGTCCTGTATTTGTGCTGCCCGTCGGTGACGATCAGATCCGTCTCCGATGCCGCGCCGATTACTTTGAACCGTTGATCTTTAATTTCATCCTGGGTGATGCGGTGAGAACCGCTAATCTTTGCCCACATCTCCCGCTGGTTGGCGTATTTGTGATAGGTCTCCACCGCACCGGAGCTAGAGCCGAGCCAGTTGGAAAAGCTGGTCACGGCTCCGCCGCTCGCGTTCATAGCGATCGTGGCTGCCAAAACCAGAATCAGGAGGCTGAGGAATAATCGCTCTGTTAAACTACCAGTCTTGATGCGGTATTCGGGATCGAGGGGGAATACGCCGCGCTTGGGGCTGGGATAGAAGATCGGCACGCCTGTTTTGCTGGCAGCATCGAGGAGCCAGCCGCTGAGGTAGCCCAGCGCTGCTGCCCAATACCAGTCAGCCCCAGCAAATAAGAGGGGCAGAAAGACCAGCCAGGCGATCGCCGTCCCTAAAATACTATGGGTAATCTGCCTGTGACCGAATTGAGAGACGTACTGGCTGACGGGTTTGCAGATTCTACCGATGTAGCTATTGGGCGTATCGAGGTCGGGGAGTTGGGAGGCGATCGCGGCGGCAATCAATAGCCCTGGATTATATGTGCAGAGCGCCAGAGCTACTGTAGTGGTACTAAATGCAGCGTGGGTAATCGATAGCACTTACTTCTGTCCGATCCTTGCTTTCTGCCTGCTCAATTGCCTGGTGAGGAGCCAGCCGATCCGCACGGCGATCGTCGCCAGCCCTCCCATAATCACCAGGTTGGTATCGTTCAAGCCCTGACCCGCATACCGCAGCACGATCAGCAAACACAAACCAATCAGTACCACTGGCGACAGGTCGATCCATTCTTTCTGGTCGGGATCTGATTCTGCTTGTATATCCGATTCTACGATCGACCGCAGCAAAAACTGCGGGTTGCCATTGCCTTTGGTGGCGAGTTGGCGTAGCTCCTGCTGTCCGATCTCAATCCCCAACTGCGCTGCTGTGGTCAGCAATAGTCGGTAGCTGCTGCGATAGTCCAGGGGCTTTAGCTCCCAGCGTGGGAATTTCAGGTAAAGCTCTTTACTAGCTGGCAGGGTTGCCACGAGCAGGATAGTTGCACCTTGCTCCAGCCATTGCTCGATGTGGTTGCGTAGCGTTACGGGGATGCTGTGCGCTTTATCTAGAATCAGAATATCGCCCGTCTCGATCAGACTCGCGCCAATTGCCGTCAGCATCTCCGCTTGCGTGCATCGCACTTCCTTATCCGCGAGATTGGTTTTCGTGGTCGGGATATCTAGAGCCTGGGCGATCGCTTTAATGCAGTCTCCCACGGGCGATGTCCAGGGCAGGTAATGAGCGGTCAAGCCGGACTCGCACAACTGCCGTTGCACGCGCAGGGCCAGCCAGGTTTTACCTACGCCCCACTGCCCGTACAGCAGGAGCGATCGCCTGCGGCTGAGGGCATCAAGCAGGAATTTTTGCTCTATTTCCCTAAGGGAACCCTCTACCGCGTCGCCATGTTGGCGTGTAGGCACGTTTGCAGCATGACCGTTCTTGCGCCCTGTAGGCATCAGGCACCTACCTCAATGAAGCCGCGTTCTTTTTTCCACCGGGCGATCGTGCGGTGGGAGCATCCCTTCCCCGTCAGCTTGCGGACAATTGCCACCAGGCGGCTGTAGCTCCAGACAATCTCGGCACAGGCGCGGTCTAGGGCGGCGAATACCTCGGCGGTACGCTTCCAGTTGGGCGTTCCTTGTTTGAGTGGTTTGTGCGGTCTGGACTTGATTTTTGGTGGTGGCGACACTACCAATGCATACGTGCGTGCAGGTGTGCCACTCTTTACGATTGGGAAGAGGATGTCGAGCAAGCTTCTGAAAATGCCGAAGTGAAGCAAGTAATTTAGTAGCTTGCGGCTCGCAGACCGCAGCCAGTTGAGGATATGGGCAATCATAAATTCCGAGAGCGTCTACATCATTACAAGATTACCCGTCAAAGTAGTTGGTTGATGCGATCGCTAGACACAAACAAGTTCTAGCTGTTAGCATGAAATTATTTGATAATTTATTGAAAATATCATGCTTAGCCTAAGTGAAATCCATCCTCTCTCAGAATTTCAGCGGGGTGCTAAGGCTTTCCTGGCAAGACTGAAAGAAACCAAAACGCCGATGGTTCTGACTGTCAATGGCAAGGCTGCGGCAGTTGTTCAAGATGCTGAAAGCTACCAGGAGCTTCTGGATAGGATTGAGTTGCTGGAGTCTATTGCAGGCATCCGAAAGAGTATTGAGGAATTCGATCGAGGAGAGGGGATGCCTTTAAAGAAAGCATTTCAGCAGCTTCAGGAAAGACATGGCTTACCAGATTGAAATCTCGCCTAGTGCAGTGGCGGATGTAGAAAGTATTTTTCTGTGGATAAAGGAGGAATCGCCAGAACGCGCTTATCGCGCTTGTAAGAGGATGTTACGAAATTATGTTGACGTTGGAAAATTTTCCGAAGCGTTGTTCGCTAGCCCCCGAAAGTCAGAAAGCCGTACAAGTCTTTCAACGCGATCTGGAACTGGCGTTTACGTTCTATCAATTTGACAGCAGTTTGCACCATCATATTCGTACAACTAATCATTTGGAGCGTTTATTCCGCGAGTTTCGCACAAAATCTGATGAAATTGGTGCTTTCCCTCACGAAACCGGTTGCTTAACCGTATTCTTCTTGGTGATTGAGCGCGATCATGCTAAACATGACCGTAAATCTGTGGCGAAAAATTCATGACACTAATACCAATTCCCTAAAGTAAATTTACAGATTACCGGAGGGGCGAACGGCCGTCACTGGTGTCAACTTAAGGAAAAGAGAAGGGGCTACAGTATAAGTACCCAACTCAACGAAGGAGAGAGCAATGGTTCACCGTCCCTTCCGAGATAGCAACCCAGACTTACGGCACCAGATGCAGTTTCCGACTATGCCAATCGAGGCAATTGAACGGGAACTGTACCAATTACTAGAACCGGAGCAGTTCAAACCGATACAGGCATACCATCAAGTGCCAGAGAAACTGCGCCGCGAACGACTGTTGACGTTACCGGTGATGATGGCAGTGGTGCTGAGTTTGGTATATCGTCAAGTTCCCAGTTTGAGCGAACTGTTACGAGTGCTGGCAGAGGAAGGATTGCTATGGGTAGAAGCGATGCGGGTAAGCAAACAAGCCTTATCGAAGCGGTTGATGCAACTGCCTGTGCGCTTATTTCAAGGAGTGTTTGAGCAAGTGCAAGCACGCATACAAGCACGTCCGTTGCCCGACTCGACGCTACCGGGGTGGCAATTGCTACGAGAGCAGTTTAGCGCTTTATGGATCGCTGATGGTTCGACCCTGGAAGAATTGCGACGCAACCTCAAGGTACAGCCTCAAGATAAGACTGTACTTGGGGGCAAGATGATGATGGTGGTGGAGGTATTGAGTCATCGTCCCGTGTGCAGTTGGTACACGCAGGTGGCGAAAGCCAACGATAAACTCTGGTGCGAGACTTTGCTTGAGCGCCTACCAAAAGGAGGTTTACTCATCTTTGATTTGGGCTTTTTTAAATTTCCCTGGTTTGATGCCTTTACCGAGGTGGGAAAGTGTTTTCTCACGCGTCTGCGCGAGAAAACTGCCTACAAAGTGGTGTGCTGTTTAGCAAATGCGCCCTTATATCGTGATGAAATCATTGCCATGGGGCAGTATCGCTCCAATCCTTGTGAGCATCCAGTGCGATTGGTCTCGGTGTTGTGGGGCAAAACCTGGTACTACTATTTGACTAATGTCCTAGATGTAGAAGCATTATCTGCTCAACAAGTCTGCGACCTCTATCGCCGACGTTGGCGAATTGAGGATGCCTTTGCCTTGACTAAACGCCTCTTGGGCTTGGCCTATCTCTGGGTCAGTCACTCCAATGGGGTGGAAATTCAAATCTATTCCACTTGGATTTTCTATACCGTCCTCAATGACCTCTGCGCTCAAGTTGCTATCACCTTAAGACAGCCGTTAGAAAAAATCTCGATGGAAATGGTCTTTCGTAGTCTTTATCACTACGCACAAGCCCTGCTACGCGATCCCAATACCCAATTACTCCCCTATTTACAAGCTCATGCTCGTTTGTTCGGTTTGCTCAAAGCTGAACGTAAGCGGCATCGCGAACGAGACGCTCTCTCTCTGCTGATTTGGGGCACGGTACCCGCCTTAAGTTGACACCAGTGACGGCCGTTCGCCCGCACATAGGTTCATGTGTAGTTCAATTTTGAAGAATTGGTATAACGGCATTTCCTGTGCTGCAACAACCGTAATGGCGGTCTTAGGAGTACAACCAGTCGCCAGAGAAAGCACTCCACCAACCAAAATCTAATAGAATCCTTTGCCTCCTTGAATCTCATAGTGATGATTCCATGGCCAAGGTTGGTTTGTGGCTGATGTAGTGAGACTATTGAACAGATAATGAATAAACCAAATTTCACCCACAAAGCGAGCTTGCCATAAATGAGTGAGTTCCTCCTTCATAATATTAGTCCCCCTCTCGTCAAGTACAGAATAGATTGATAATCCACCAGTGCTAAACCACCCAACAACACTGCCATGTGATGTTATGGAAAGCGTGTCCCAACCCCATCCAAGTCCACCATTGTTCATAGCATAACCCAATAATCCGTTCAACAAGGTTACACCCTGAGAAATCCAGTAGACAGAGTTGAATCCATCGAAGCTAAAATCTCGGAAATTAGTGCTGAAGTATAATCCATGCAATCCAAACCGGAAGCGATCAACCCGTCCTGTAGTTACCCAATCAGACAACGCATTCGTAACCCCCGTAGAAATAATCTGGGTAGCATATCGACCAAGCCAGCCAGTGTATGCCAAACCAAAAGCACCCGAGCCGCTGATGAGACCGGAGAAAAAGCCAACCCCAAACATTTTAGCTAGGTTGCCGACATCACGTTCCCCACTAAGTAGCGAGCCAGTGACACTTAGAAGGCCAAGGTTATAAGAACTACTGAGCAGTCCACCAACGCTGATTCCACCAATCGTTCCGGGAACCAGCGAAAGCAGGTAACTGCCAAATCCTAGCGCTGCACCGATCAGACCTCCTACGACCGCCCAGCCCCAATCTTTAGCACTCCATTCCCAAGGCGCATAGCTGCCACTGCTAACTACGCCTCCGACATAAGCACCCACCACAAATCCGATAATGATGGGGATAAACCAAGCAAGTTCACCGGAAGGATCGACGTAGGCAAGCGGGTTGTTGTATCCATAGACATAGAGGTTGAGATTACCTGGTTGAAAGACTCCCTGGTTGCCAATGCCGTTAATGTATTTAGCAAGCATCGGATCTGGTTGAATGAACCGACCGAGCTGCGGATCGTAGTAGCGAGAGCGGAAGTAATATAGTTCAAGATCTGGATCAAAAAGCTGACCAATAAACTGGCGAGCAGGCGTTAATGTTCCCTGCGAGAAGCTAGTACTGCCGAAGGGGTAATAGGCAAATCGCCCTCTTTCCTGATCGCCCGCTAGAGCATCAGTGAGCAGCACCGTGCTGTGACGAAAGTCTCGATGCAGGAAAGCGCGCTCCCCTTCGTTGGTTTGTTGTTCCACGGCAAAGAGTGGGTCTTTAACAATCTGCCGCAGAACACCCGCTTCAATTTCAAAAAATCCATCGAGGTAGAAGTATTCCCTCACCTGCTCGCCCTGGGTCACCCGTTTGAAGGCACGCTGCCCTGTGAAGTCATAGCCCAGTTCAATCACTGTCCCGTCACGTCTGACCACACGATGAAGCCGACCGGCAGGGTCATAGTTCAATTCTTGGTGCAATGGTGACGAGATCATGTTGCCATTCGCATCGAACTGGTATTCAGTAACAATGCCACCCGCCTGTTGCCGCCCAGTCAGGCGGTTGTTTCCTGCCGCTCCATTGTCGTAAATCAGGGGGTCGTTACTGAAATCCTGATTCAGTTGATGGTTGCTGACTCTGTCATAGCTGTAAGCATGAGCGTATGCACCATTGGCATCGGTGCCGTCGGCTTGTGTGAGACGATACAAACTATCGTAGCTGAAACGGGCGGATTCATAGTCACCGACAGAATTCCCGGACAGATTTTGCAGATTGATCAGGTTGCCGCCTGGATCATAGGTATACCTGAGGTGGCGAAACACTTGTCCTGTTGCTTCATGGTAGGTTCGCGTTTCATGAAGCCGTAACGTCTGAGGATCGTACTGCTGAGTATTCACGACCTGATTGGCATATTTCTCGCGAATCTTTTGACCTGCCGCGTTATAGTGGATTTCGTCGATCGCCCCCTCAATCCGGTTTAAGAATCCGCCGTCATCATAGCCATAACTGACGGTGCGATCGTTGGGGTAGGTGAGAGTTTTGAGCTGATCGCGATCGTTGTATTGATAGCGCATGGGCAACACATCGACTGAACCAGAAAAAATCTTAGTTCGCCGCTCAATGTTGCCCCTTGAATCGTAGCTAAAGTGGAGTTCTCCCGAACGATCTTGCACCCAAGCCAATCGTCCCACTAGACTTTGTCCTGCTTGGAGTGAGGCATCTATGTCGTAATGATACGTTTCCTCTGGCGCTCCATTAGAATCGTTGTAACGTACCATCCTGAGCCGATCTATCTGATCGTAATCCCGATGGATCGTCTCACCTTTCGCATTCGCCTCCCAAACAATATTGCCTTCAGCATTATAGAGATAGCGACGCAAACCTGTGTCAATATGGTTGACGGTGAGTTTGCGGCCGGCTAAGTCATATTGCACCTCCAAGGTCATGCGTCCAGCGGCATCTATTATTTGGGTTACTTTCCCACCCTCATCGTAATGGTA
Organism: Rhizobium sp. Q54; assembly: GCA_943367755.1. Taxonomy (GTDB): domain Bacteria; phylum Cyanobacteriota; class Cyanobacteriia; order Pseudanabaenales; family Pseudanabaenaceae; genus PCC-6802. The sequence continues at coordinate 15,824 of CALRKB020000078.1, forward strand.
ACGAGTCATCAGAGTTACACCATTGGCGATCTCTGCGACCTCAATCATGCGCAGCCAAGCATCGTATTTTTCGACCCTAGGCGTGTTGAAATGTCCCCTTGCTAAGCCGTCTGGAGAATCGTCAGTATCGTTGGTGTCATAGTAACTGATTTGCCAGGGGGTATATGTTATTCGGGTTGTACTCCCGTTGGGATATTGAGACCCTAAAGGACGGCCCAGAGCATCAAAGTGAGCGTTGATATGTAAATCTGGATCTCCCCATTCTCCGGCTATATGGTCGAACGTATTGGAGAAGAATGGCTGATAGATAGATTTGACCAACCCGTGGCGATTGCGCTCTAGCCAAAGGGAGACGCGCACTTGACTGTCGGGTGCCTGCTGGCGCATTTGAAATGGTTGCCCGCTGCCATCGACATACTCACGCCGAACCACAGTTTTATTAGTAGCGGCGTCGTGCAGCTCCGTCACTAGGCGATAGGCAGGGATAATGTCGTCATGATAGATATAGCGAGCTCCTGGGGTTGCCGGATTATCTCCGGGTCTCTGTAAAGATGTTAGACGACCAATGGGATCGTAGTTGTATGTCGTTTCTAAGCGATTTTCATCAGTATAGATAACAGGTTTTTGGATACGATAGTCGTAGGTCGCTTCGGCAAAATGCCCCAAGGGATTTGTCACGCAACGAGGGAAGAGGTTATGCGGATCGAAATCGATCGTCGTCTCAAAGCCCATCGGAGAAAGTTTGCCAATGATGTTGCCGTGGGAATTGAACTTGAATCTTGCTCGATTGTAGCTATAGCCTGGCAACCCGTATTCTGAATTATCAGTGTAGCCGAGGTTAACCCAATCAGCTTGTGCCAAATTTGGGAAAAGGGCTGTTGCTTGCGTTTCCGTGATAGCAAATTGCTCCTGGCGCGTAACGCTGCCTTGTTCTACCTGCCGGAGGGGAAGACCTACATAGGGATTGCCATCGTAGTAACGACTTTCTGCATAAATGAGTTGACCATTCCCATCCTTAACAGTGATCCGGGCTGGTAAGTCGTGAATCCAGCGAGCCACATTCTCCGCATAGAGTGTTTCTGAGACGATTTTGAGCAGTGGCGTACCCGGTGGAGCATTTTCATAGGGTGGATCGCTGATTTTCTCCTCGCGTATGATGTTGCCATAGGCATCTTGTTCATAAAGGTTGCGAATTATCCTTGGCTGGTTCGTGCGATCGTAGTGGTACACTTCTCGTTTGACGATACGCGGTGCTGCAACATAGCGATCGTCGGTTCCCTGCTCCAGAATCTGCGCTTCCCAGCTAGCATCCTCAACTTTATAGGGTTGACCTGCTACATCAGACCCATCTAAGCCAAAGTACTCCTTGCGGTAGGGCAGTTGCCGTAGAGCACGAGCACGCGCTTTTTCTTGCTCATCAGTGATACCTTCTGTATTTCCATGATGAAAATAATGGCGCACAAGTAGGTCAGGGATAGAATCATCCCCTTTGTTAATCATCTCTGCTTTGCCAAATCCGCAAAAGGCGCGGTCTTGCCCATCATAGTGTCCATCGAAATAGCGGATGTCTGAAATGTGCTCAACTCCACTCACCGCATCACGACTGACAATTCGGCTCACAGTAATAATGCCGATCGGCAAAAATGTTTGCCAGTCGCGCCGTTCTTCTAAAGCTGCAATATAAGAATCTGTCGAGGTCGCATAGGAAATCTCCGTCACCAGACCCAGATGGTTATCGATTTTGGTCATCAGATAGGGACGCCCTTCATCGCTCTCAAAATCGAGATAGCGGTACTGGGCGTAGCGGCGCTGGTCGTGGTTGAAAGACCAGAGAATTCCAGCTAATCCATCTCCAGTCATGTCTGCCATCTGCACGGAGGCACTAACTAGTGAAGGAGTAAAACCAATCTGCTGCGCATCGCTAAAAGAACGCCCTTGACGGTTAATGGCGTAGTAGACAGTGCCATTATCGACATAGATCAGATCTGCTACGCCATCGCCGTTGATGTCTGAAAGGAAGAGGTATTCAGGACGCCAGTTGGGGGGCAAATTCGGAGCATTTTGCATGATGATCCGCCGACCCCAAACTGCTGCACCCAGGTAAGGCCAGTATTCTACGCGCCCAGAAAGAACACGCACAATATCCTGAATGCCATCCCCAGTCATGTCCGCTAGACGCACATGTTCGTCAGCAAAGAAGATATCGGGAAAGGCATCCAGGTCATGTTGCCGTGGAATGAGATACCCGCGTGTCCATCCTTCACGCCCTTTATTTATGAAGGCATAAAAAGCGTGCGGCTCGCTGTACAGCATGTCGATCACGCGATCGTGATTCAGATCCATGAAGCGGACGTTTGCCAGCACATTGGGATCGTCGAAATTGAGTTGTGGGAACTCTCGATACCGGATTGGGGGGCCAAAAGCTTCCCGCGCAGTATTTGGATAGTAGCTTCCACGGATATCACTTAAGAGGGCTAAATCAACTGTGCCGTTCCCTTCCATATCCAGGAACCAGGTTGCTGGCTCGGTCAAGCTCACTGCTGGGGCTTCTCGAAGTTGCCTGGGGGGCGACCAGCGCAACCTGCCCCGATTCCGCCAGTAGCGGAAGGTTCCGTTGGAAATCTCCAGCACCCCCGGTAACGCGCCCCCCGTCAAATCGATTAACACTTGCTCACGGGAGTCAAGTGCTGGTGGCGGTGGAGCCCCTTCACGAGCCGTGAACGATCTCAGCTTTCGCCGATCTGGCTCAAAGCGGCTATAGTTGAATGAAACTGGGGGGAGGGTTTTCTCTTCAACCACTCCATTGACTGAACGATAGGCAGTCAGTCGCACTTCGGTCAGCAGGGAAAGTTGAGCCAGCAGGGTGTTTTGATACACCAGTGAATAGGTGCGAATGCGCTCGCTGCCATTCAATTCAAGAAACACGTGGATAGCAGTACAACGAAGGTTGGTTTCCAGAGTAAAACCTCGGCGGCGATCGCTTAACCGATCTGGACGGATTTCGTACTCGAATTGAATTCGATAGAGTCCGTATCGGATTCCCTCTGGATAGAGTTGATTGCCATCGCGACGATAGGTATATCGAATTTCATGGCCATAGGTATCAATGGCTCGCTCAACCAACCAAGCATAGGTTTTACCTGCATGTTCAATACGACCGTTTGGTGTTTCCCCCAATAGGAAACGAACCCCGTTTTTAGTAGTTACTTCCCAATGTTGGTCATATTTAATGATTCTGGCGTAAGCCCGTTCTAGCAGGGGACGATAGCGATCGCCGCCAATTGGCACTAAACGATCGGAGCCTGAGAGTGTATAGCTTGGCTCAACCGCTCGCTCTCCTGGGAAATTGTAGTCAACTTCTACATCGATGCGTAGAATTCCCACATTCCAACCCATACCAAAAGGGCCATTACCCCCAACTGTGCTATATGAGAGCGCCAGGTTAGGTGTCATGTTGTGGATGCCTGCTGGCAAATCAATTGGGATTTGGTAACTACCAGTGCCGTTATTCAAGGCAGGTTGAAAAGCTTGCCCTAGCCCCTGAATGCTTCCTCCTCCTTTCGGCAGGGAAATTACATTGGAAGCAACACCTGATTTTTCTTCTGACATAGCTCCCTCCCTTTATACACCGCGTCGCTGGAAGCGATATTCAAAGAAGATCACAGCATCACGAATCTTGTCGGGCAAATCCCAAACCGTTTGACCTTCCTCATTGACCCGTGTCAGTGCCGGATTCTCATTCATGCGTAGCGTCAGGTGATAGGTATTAACCGCTGGCTGACCGTTAAAGATATTTAATGGATTGGCTGCATTATTGGGGTCTGAAACCGCTGCGCCACGGGCATCGGTCGCAATTACTGCCTCCCCTGCAACTGAGTCAATCTGAACATGAATCGTAATTCCCTGTACGCTTACACCAGGTTTGCCGCTAAAGCCAAAGCCGATATTGAGCAGTTCAGGATTCAGTTCGTTATAAGGAAAGTCAGTTGCAGCTAAGGAAACCTGCAATTCTCCGGTATCCTGGAATTGGAAGAATTGATCAGGGAACTGGATGTTGGCACTGAAGAATGCCGTGCTCTCACCCTCAGGACTCACAGATGCCAGATCTTGTGCTTCTAGCAGCCGACTGTGGAAAGCGTCATAGTACACGACTACCTTGACATCAAAGACATTGTCCATGTTGACGTTATTGGAAGTCAGCGGGAAGTCAAGCTCCCAAGAGGTACTAGCCCCACTGTCTTCAAAGATTCCCAAAATATCGGGACTGGGACGGAATATATACGCATCACCTTTCAGCATAAAGTTTGAGAGAATCAGCGTTTCGGCTGGCTGAATTTTGATAACAACATCACCATTCCCCTTGCGGATGAGGGAGTATCCCCGATTCTTAAGCGTGCCAAAGATGCCCTCAAGTGGTAATAATCCTTCTACAATGACTTCGACAGCACTAATTTTGTGCAGAAAGGTTCCTGGATGGAGGAGAATAAAATCTTCCATGGTCGTTTCAAAGGAACAGTGCCCTGTCTTCTTGAGTTGGTCGAAGGCGAAGGGAGATTGTTGACGCAAGGAAAGCACGCGCTTGATCGGTTGCCGCTTCCGTTGGGTGGTCAGGATGCGATGGACAGTGAAGTATTCGATATCCCTCAGCATTAAATCGCCTGCGAGGAGCCCTGCATTGGCAACTTCAGGAAAGCTAGAGCGATAGTCATCCTGAATCAAACGCAAGGGCTGATCGGTTTCATATTCATAGGCTCGCTCCATCTGTTTCGCGATTTCGATCGCCCAAAAGAGATAATTCTGGGAGATCCGACGCATTTGCTCAGCCATTGCAAACCATAGTTCAAAGCCGAAGATGTTCGAGTTGTAGGTTGCCAACAGTTCATCAGCGTGGCGTTTCCGCATTGTAGACATTTCATATTGCAATCGACCGACCTCTGAACGGTGGTATGCTTCGGCTTTCTGGCGATCCGCGACCTGTAACGCAGCTTCTAACTCAGTAATCTGGCGATCCATCTGGCGGAGCTGGTAGTAATAATTCATCTGACCACGCTCCCATGTAACTTGCTTGATTACTTCTGAACTCTTTCCCTTGAAGACCCTATCTTCCCCATCCCAGCCATGTACTGTAAATTTGACATCTTTTGCTCCTGGAGCGGCAGATGTCCATGCTTGGACTGTGTCATAGATAGCGCGATCCCAACCAACGTTTGCAAAATCATTCCGCTCATCATTCGCATTCTGCAAACGCGTATTCGCCTGGTTGTATGCAGCATCAGCAACCTCCAAACCTCGATAGGCTACCCACCATTGCTCCAAGGCAACATCGACTTCTTTTGTCGCAAGTTCAGCCGCGTTTTCCAACTGCGCTTTCCCAAGGCGTTCCCGTTCCCCACTCGTCCGAAAGGCAATGTAATCTCGCTCGGATTGAATCGCCATTTGCGCCAAGTGCCTGGCAACGCTTTGCAGATATTCAAACGAAAAGACAGGGTAGTAGTGGGCTTCCCCACCAAAAAAGTTCAAACCTTGCTTAATTTTGCCTAGCTGCCAACGTGCATGTAGGATGACTTCCGAAATTGCCGGATTCACCTGCAAGCTATCAACAGCGCCCAAATTAGCAATCACCGTTTTGGCATGGGTAGACGCCACAGTTAACTTTGGCAGCGTGTAAAGGAGTGCGTTGCCAGGTGGCTGATCGTTAGCAGTGATGATTTGTTCATAGGTCTGCAATGCCTCACGGACTTTCTCGCGACGGAAATCATCGTCGCCTTGATCCAGGAAATTCCATGCCATCTTAAGCCAGAGGGCTGGACCTTCAATTTCGGGATTGAGGTACTGATAGTTCGCTGCCTGCTGATACCACTTAGAGCCTATCCGGAAAATACTAGGAGTTTACGACCGACAATTAAACAAGCCGCAATCTGGACAAATCCCAAATAAGACTGGGATGACTTTGCCCAACGAATCAATACCCCACGGAAGCGGTTAAACCAGGAATGTCCGACTTC
>CALRKB020000079.1:0-21463 GCA_943367755.1 Rhizobium sp. Q54
TAAGTCCGACTCTGCCATTGGAGCTTTTTTTCGACGTTTAAAGTCTCGCCTTGGTAGCCCCAAGGCAATTACTGCTACCGCTCACAAACTAGCTCGCATTTTCTACCAGTTGTGGACTACTCATCAGAGTTACCAAGATGCTGGAGCAGCGTACTACGATCAACAGTATCAGCAGCGTAAGCTCAAGCATCTGAAAAAACAGGCAGCTTCACTGGGATTTGAGTTGGTCAACCAGATCCCAGTTTCAGATGTTTCTTAGGAGTTCGGGATAAGAAACAGGACAAAAAAAGGGAGAAACCATTAAGCTGAAAAGACTTAAACAATCTCAGCGAGGTCACACCCATGACTAATAGTTTAATCGAGGTTGACACCAATTAGACAATAGCTTTTGGGAGAGTACGACTCACCTTTGCCGGTACAAGAATGTCACCCGCATGAGATTTATAGCCGACAAAACGCACGTATACCATTTCTCCATCAGAGATATCTGAACTGTCGCTTTGATGCAGTTGTGGATTGTATGCCACCTGCTGCCAAGTTTCTCCAATCGGTTCATATTCCCAACTCTGGAGCAAGTTATCGAGGGGGGTAAATAAAGCGATCAGATTTTTGGCAGGTAGGTCGGGCTTGTTTTGTACCATCTGCCGCACACTTTTGTACTGAGTCAAGAGGGACTTCAGTTCCTCAAAAGTAGCCTCCCTATATTCGTCAATCAGCCGATCGCTTTGCTGTCCTAGTTGCTCGCGCAGGCTCAAGCACTCCTGCTTTAACGCCAATATCTCAGCGGTGCGATCACTACTTTCAAAATTGCGATCTAGCTGTGATGTGGTTGATATAGGAGACTTGTTATAACGTAGTGCAATCAAAATGCCAACTACGCCTAGTAAATTCACCAGAATTAGCGCTAGGAAATTAGGGCTGTCAAACATAGAAATTTTTCCTCAGAGAAAAACTAACCTGGCGGCCATTGCAGCGATCGCCCAGCCAAGATATGCAGGTGCAGGTGAAACACGGTTTGTCCAGCTTCACTACCATTATTAATTACCAGACGGTAACCGTTTTCTAGTCCTAAATCCTTAGTAATTTTTGCGGCTACCAGCAGTAAATGCCCCAGTAGCAATTGGTCTTCTGTTGTTGCTTGCGATAGCATCGGGATAGGCTTTTTGGGGATAACCAAAATATGCACAGGAGCCTGCGGATTCACGTCGTGAAATGCCAATGCTAGATCGTCCTCATAGACAATGTTAGCGGGGATCTGACGCTTGATAATTTTGCTAAAAATAGTTTCAGTCGGTTCAGTCATACTGGATCTCGATTGCATTGCGATCGAGTTTAATCCTAAAAGTAAATGCTAATGAAGCAAAAAGCATTAATTTTTGAGTTTCTGTAACTTAAGTGATGTGGCTTATCATAACGAATGTATTAATCCTCAATTATGCTCTATCCCGACACGCCCCACGCTTTTTTTGCGGACTATCGCCCTTCCTACCGCAAACAGCAAGCCATAGAAGGCTGGAAACGTCTTCTAACATGGTTTAAGCAGTATGGCGTTATCTAAAATCTAAAATTAAATAAACAATTCAATGGCTACTTCAGTTTTATCGGAATTAAAGACAAGATTTACCAATGCCTGCGCCGCTGCATTTGGGGCAGAATTTGCGCTATTCGATCCATCTGTTTCTGCATCTAAAGATCGGCAGTATGGAGACTATCAGTGCAATGCGGCTTTAGGTCTGACCAAAAAACTCAAGCAGAATCCCCGCGAAATTGCCAGTAAGATCGTTGCGAACTTAGCGATCGCCGATCTCTGCGAAGATCCCAGCATCGATGGGCCGGGATTTATCAATGTCAAACTCAAAACTAGCTATCTGGAAGCTCAACTCGTCAACATGCAAGCGGGCGATCGCCTTGGGATTGCTCCCACCCCGAAACCGCAGCGAGTTGTAGTTGATTTTTCTAGTCCCAACATTGCCAAAGAAATGCATGTTGGACACCTGCGATCAACGATTATTGGTGATTGCATTGCCCGCATTCTGGAATTTCAGGGGCATGACGTGCTGCGCCTAAATCACGTCGGCGATTGGGGCACGCAGTTTGGCATGTTGATTACGTATCTGCGCGAAGCCTATCCAGACGCATTAACAAGATCTGACGCACTAGATTTAGGCGATCTGGTAGCCCTATATCGCGCTGCCAAAGAGCGGTTCGATCGCGATGCCGAGTTTAAAGAAGCCGCACGTCAAGCTGTCGTAGAACTGCAAGCAGGCGATCCGGAAGCAAAAGTGGCCTGGCAGTTGTTGTGCGATCAGTCACGGCGGGAATTTCAGAAAATCTATGATGTTCTCGATATTCAGCTCACTGAGCGTGGCGAATCCTTTTACAATCCCTACTTAGCCAGTGTCGTTGACGATCTGCAAGCACTTGGGCTGCTAGAAGAAAACCAGGGAGCCAAATGCGTATTTCTCGAAGGCTTCACAAATAAAGAGGGCGAGCCATTGCCTCTGATCGTTCAGAAATCCGATGGCGGCTACAACTACGCCACTACCGATCTGGCGGCTCTGCGCTATCGCATTAATACCGATAAAGCTGAGAGAATTATCTACGTTACCGATGCGGGGCAATCAGGCCACTTTGCCCAGGTGTTTCAAGTGGCAACTCGGGCTGGTTGGTTGTCCGATGCCGTGCAAGTCGAACACGTTCCCTTTGGCTTGGTATTAGGAGAAGATGGCAAGAAACAGAAAACGAGATCGGGGGATACGGTAGCGCTCAAGAGTTTGTTAGACGAAGCGATCGCTCGTGTGCGCACCGATTTGGAAATCCGCACCCCCACAGCATCTGAACAAGTGAAGCAGGACACAGCGGTCGCAGTAGGTTTAGGTGCGGTCAAGTACGCCGATCTCAGCCAAAATCGCACCAGCAATTATATATTCAGCTATGACAAGATGCTGGCTTTGCAGGGTAATACGGCACCGTACATGCTCTACGCCTACGTGCGTGTGCGGGGCATTGGACGTAAAGGGGAGATCGATTTTGATCGGCTCTCTACTAATCCAACTATTCAGCTCAATAGTGATGCGGAAGTGATATTAGCTAAGCATCTTTTACAGTTCGAGGAGGTAATTGAAGCGGTGGCTGAGGATCTACTGCCCAATCGTATCTGTCAGTATTTGTTTGAACTGAGCCAAAAGTTCAATCAATTTTTTGAGCAGTGCCCGGTACTGCAAGCAGAAGAACCAGAACGCAGCTCTCGGTTGAGTTTGTGTAATATCACAGCTAAAACATTAAAGTTAGGCTTGGGGTTGCTCGGCATGAGAGTCTTAGAAAGAATGTAAACCCTTTGTTCAAGAGACGGTGAGCTGATTTCTGAGGGGATATGGTATTATTGCTTGGCGATCGCAAATGACATAAACTTGCAGTATGTAATCCATCATCAACCATGCGAATTTCCCCTCTTGCTGGTTGGCTTTCCAAGCATTTGAGAAAGCAATCACTAAGACAAGTCTTAGTGGAACTTCTAGTTATCCAAGTTTTCATTGCGGTTGGAATCATTGGCTGGCTTTCGTTTCGTAATGGGCAGAAAGCCGTCAGCGATCTGTCAACCCAACTGCGGGCTGAGGTAAGCGATCGGGTGCAACAACATTTGCAAAATTACTTGGGACAGCCCCACATCATTACCCAGGCAAATATCAATGCTGCTCATCTTGCCCAGTTGAAATTGCAGGACAAAATCGCACTGGAGCGTCACTTTGCGCTGCAATTACAGCAGTTTAACTCTGTCAGTCAAATTTATTTTGGTCGCACAGATGGCTCTATCGTGCTCACCGGATTTCATGAGAGCGGCAAGTTAATGTCTGGCTCCACCGAAGATTTTCCCAAACGGTTATTTTATCTCTTAAACGATTTAGGCCAGCGAGTTGAATTATTGCCAGAAATCCAATCTAATTTCGATGCGCGAATTCGTCCATGGTATCAAGCTGCAACTACTGCTAAAAAACCAGTTTGGAGTCCCATTTATACTTTTGCCCGAGGTGAGATTGGGATCACAGCTTCCCAGGCCTTATATGATGGCAGTGGGAATTTGCAAGGGGTAATGGCAGTCGATCTTGTCTTGAGTCGAATTGGAGATTTTCTCCGTAAACTCAAAATTAGTCCCACAGGGCAGCTCTTTATCCTGGAGCGCTCCGGTTTGCTAGTTGCGAGTTCTACTGGAGAGAAGCCTTATATCATCAATGAGCAGAGCCAAAGGGCTGAACGACTGAAAGCAATAGATAGTAGCGATCGCTTAACCCAAGCTACGGCTAAATATTTAGCGGCTAATTATCAAAATCTCACTCAAGTTAAAGGTTCCCAACTATTAGAATTTGACATTGATGGCAATCGACAATTCTTGCAAATTTTGCCCTTCCAAGATTCTAGAGGGTTGAACTGGTTAATCGTTACAGTAATCCCCGAAGCTGACTTTGTGCAGCACATTAACGCGAGCACCAAAATGACGTTACTACTTTGTGTTGTAGCCTTTGTCATCACAATTGGTGTCGGTATTCTAGCTGTGCGACGAGTCACGGAACCAATTCTGCGCTTAAATAAAGTTAGTCAAGGAATTGCTCAAGGGAAAATAGTTCAAACCGTCAACATTGAAGGCTCTAATGATGTTTGCGAACTGGCAGGATCGCTCAATAGCCTTGCCAAGCAGTTGCAAATATCTTTATCTGAAACAAAGGTGTTAAATGAAGAATTATTGCAAACTGACAGTCAAATTGCGCAGTTAATCGCAGCACTCCCAGTTGGTGTTGCAGTTCACAATCCTGATGGCACCGTTGCTTACTTCAATCAAATTGCCCAGCAGTTACTCGGTGTCACAAACATTCCAGCAGCCTCGTTTGAGCAATTAGCGATTACCTATAAAGCCTATCGTGCTGGTACTGACGAGTTGTATTCCACAGAGAATATGCCAGTCTTACGTGCGCTCAGAGGTGAAAGCACGATCGTGGATGATATGGAGATTCATCAAGATCGGAAAATTATTCCATTGGAAGTCCTGGCTACACCAATTTTTGACAATCAAGGGGAAATAAAGTTTGCGATCGCGGTATTTCAAGATATTACCGATCGCAAGCAGGCCGAGAAACTTTTAGAAGATTACAACCAGACACTACAACAGCAAGTAGAAGCACGTACCCTAGAGCTTGAGCAGGAAATTCGCAACCGTCAACGCGTTGAAGCAGAGTTGCGCGAAAAAGAGGAAAGATTGCAGTTAGCCTTTCAAGGCAATAATGATGGAATCTGGGATCATAATCTCATTACTAACAAATATTTTCTCTCGCCTCGATGCCGTGAAATTCTAGGATATCTCGATCACGAAGTAGAGAGTTTTGAGGAATGGGTGAACATGATTCATCCCGACGATCGCGATTACATGCTCTATGCTTTTCAGAATCATCTAGAAGGAAAGACCCCAAACTACGTAGCTGAATACCGTATGCGTTGCAAAGATGGTACCTATAAATGGTTGCTATCACGAGGTCAAGTATTCTGGGACGACCATAATACTCCAATTCGCATGGTTGGTTCGCTTACGGATATCAGCGATCGCAAACAGACTGAGATTGCCCTGCTACAAGCAAAAGAGAAGATTGAGTCAGCAAACAAAGAACTGCAACACCTTGCCCGCTTTGATGAGTTAACCCAGATTGCGAATCGCCGTTACTTTGATGAATATCTCCAACAGGAGTGGCGAAATTTAGAACAGGCGCAGTTGCCAATATCTCTCATTTTCTGCGATGTAGATTACTTCAAATCCTATAACGATACCTATGGTCATCCAGCCGGAGATCGCTGCCTAGCAAATATAGCAAGTGCTATCCGTTCTGCAATTAGAAGACCTGAAGACCTGGCAGCTCGTTATGGGGGAGAAGAATTTGCCGTCATTCTCCCACGTACATCGTCGATCGGGGCATCTGAGGTGGCCAAGATAATCCAGTCTCATATCAAGCAGCTACAAATACCGCATACTAATTCCAACGTTCATCCCTATGTCACGCTCAGTTTCGGCATAGCAACAATCATTCCGACAGCGGATCTATCTTTCTCACACCTGGTGGCTGCTGCTGATCGAGCGCTCTATTGGGCAAAAGTAGAAGGCCGCGATCGCATTATGACAAGTTCCGAAGTTTAAATTCTCCTTGAGAAAATCAATTCATTTATAGGGTGATGCACTATACTTCGTTGTCTCCCTGCAAATCCCAATCAACCGCAATCACGGAATTAAGTCCGTCTTTAAGTAAGGGAATGACGATCTGTTTAACTCGCTCGTGTTCGGGATGAGGTAGGTAAACATCTCGAGCTGCGGCATTCTTAAAGACTAATGTCATGCCATGAGTAAATCCTTGATTAAGCCCTTCATCACTTTTGTGAGCGCCGTATGATAAAGATAAAAGGCCTTCAACCTTTTCTTCGGTTTTGAGTTTGACCATTTCCTTAAAAAAAAGTTCAACATCGTCTTTAGGGATGCCATCTTTAAATTGGAAAAATACCGTGTGACGAACCCGTGCTTCTTTTCGATCTATATTCATACTAGATAGTGTCATCACTTAATTCTCATACTAGATATAGCAATCCGATTTGATTTGCAGGGCAAGTATCTTGCTTGCATAGGCTGGCAGCCCGTACTACATTCAGGAATGATTTCGGATTGTTATAGTAGTATCGCTTAATTCTTGAAGTTTTTTGAGGATGTATTGAAATTATGCAATTATCTTGAAGCGATCCATTACGCTAATTTAGCGGCTTAAGGAACTTTAGGGAGTATAAGGGATTTCCGTTAGGGGTTGGTTAGAAGACAAATTCGAGGTGGAGGTGCCACTCTGGAGTAGTGGGATCTAACCTGATGGCGCGGATAAATTCGCGAAAGTAAAAGCGACGCTCTGACTCCGACAGATCCCACCAGAACTGGGGAAGAGAAATTGTTTGCGCGATCACTGCTAAGTTGGTGGGAGGCAGTTGCGCTAGTCGATCCTCAATAACTGCTATTTCCGTGCGCAAATTATATATACGCAGATCGGCAGTTTCTCGATCGAGAATACCAGAGGTAACTAGGGCGGGAATTTGTGCGATTAAATCAGATTTGAGCGTGATCGCGGCTTCGATTTGTGCCTTAATTACTCCCAGCCGCGATCCTCCCATGCCGCTAACTGCTTGGGGCAAGTTGGTGCAGATTTGGGCGATCGCCTGCTGCAGTACTTGCTCGTAGTCAATGGCGCTACACTTATTGGCCTGAGGGCAGTCGTGGCAACGCAGGTATAAATAGGATTGCTTTTTGGGATTGCGAGATGTCACCGAGTTTACCGTCATTCTGCCCTGACAGCGATCGCAAACTACTAAACCAGCGAGCGAGCGCTTCGCACTAGCCGTACGTCTCGGTAAAGATCGATTTCGCCGCAGTAGGCGATCTACTTGGGCTGCTTCATCGCGAGAGAGCAGCGACTTATGGGTATTACGGATCACCTGCGGCGGATCGACTGCTTGATATGCTAAGTCACCGCGATAAACCGGACTAGTCAGCCAATTTTTACCAGTGGAAACGGCGATTACCTTATTAAACCTTTGGGCAATGTGCCGTACTGCTCCGCGCAGAGAACCATACAAAAGAAAATGCTCAAAGAACTCCCGCACAATTGGAGCCTGAGCACGATCGATCGCATACTTATCCTTACCGCGCTTGTAGCCAAATGGAGCACTACCTGGAGGTGGCAGTGCCTGAATGCGATTCTGGGCATGGGCTTGACGGATGCGATCGGATGGTTTATTAGATGCCAGATCGGAGCGATCGTCTTTATTCATAAAACAAAGCCATCGGGGTTACCGATGGCAAAATTACAGAACAAATATGCTTTGGGGACAAACTTTTAGAAAAGGCCCAAAGTTAAGGACTTATCGATTGGTAAAGTAGCGCCAATACCTAGGTAAATGGCGAATGCAGTCCCAAAGAGAAAAACAGCCATCGCCACTGGGCGGCGGAAAGGATTTTGGAACTTGTTAACGTTCTCAATGAAGGGAACAAGAATTAGACCTAATGGAACAGCAGTCATCAGCGCAATTCCCAACAGTTTGTTAGGGACAACGCGGAGAATCTGGAATACAGGATATAAGAACCACTCAGGCAGAATTTCCAGAGGTGTGGCAAAGGGATTGGCTGGTTCAGCGATCAGGGTGGGATCGAGTACAGCCAGGCCAGTGCAGAGGGCAATTGTTCCTAAGATTACCACGGGGAAAATATATAGCAGGTCATTAGGCCATGCTGGTTCGCCGTAATAGTTATGCCCCATGCCTTTTTCTAGCTTGGAGCGCAAAATTGGATCGCTTAGATCTGGTAGCTTTTCGATTTTGGACATATACAGTAATTATTCTCCTTATCTTAAAGTTGCTAGCTATGCAGTTCCTTAGTTTTTAGCAGCAGATTGCAATCTAAACCTAACAACGAGTGAAACTTGTGAAAACCCAGTAAAACCCAGTAAACCTTACAGGGGGCCGGAAATACCTTGCTTGCGAATCATGAGGAAGTGAGCCAGCATAAACACCGCAATTAACCAAGGCAACACGAAAGTATGCAGGCTGTAGAAACGAGTGAGAGTCCCTTGCCCAACACTTTGACCGCCGCGCATTAGTTCCACAATCGCAGATCCAACTACGGGAATTGCTTCTGGTACGCCAGATACAATTTTTACAGCCCAGTAACCCATCTGATCCCAGGGAAGTGAGTAACCAGTTACACCAAAAGATACGGTCAGTACTGCCAAGATGACACCTGTTACCCAAGTGAGTTCGCGAGGTTTCTTGAAACCGCCCGTGAGGTAAACGCGGAATACATGCAGGATCATCATCAATACCATCATGCTGGCAGACCAACGGTGGATGGAACGCAGCAGCCAACCGAAGTTAACGTCAGTCATGATGTAGCGCACAGAGTTAAATGCCTCTGTGACTGTGGGTTTGTAATAGAAGGTCATCGCAAACCCAGTGGCAAACTGAATTAAAAAGCAGGTGAGCGTAATCCCGCCCAAGCAATAGAAGATGTTGACATGGGGAGGCACGTACTTGCTTGTCACATCTTCAGCGAGCGCTCCGATCTCCAGGCGCTCGTCGAACCATTCGTAAACTTTACTCATGAATTTTGGAACCTAAAATTGCTCAACGGGAAAAAATATTGCTAGTTCATGTATTGTAATACTTCGCCGCTATTACACCAACACAGTTTTTCTGTATTCAGGATTGATTTTGAAACCAAAAATAGGTCACCATCGGGATGATAGTAGCGGCAATTAGCAACCCAACTACCACAATCGTAGAGCTTGTGCCATCGGTTTCTTCAGCAGTTTTGAAATTTCTACCACTCTGGGGTAGGGCAACTTCAACAACTTTCGGTGGACCAGGGTCGGTTTCGCCAGAGAGCACGGCAACGAGACGATTGATGCCGTCAGTCACGGCCTGATTGTAGTTAGATTTTTGCGCTGGGTATAGCATTGTTTCCGAAACTACGCTGGTGGCGATCGCATCCGGCAACACTAATTTCATCTGGTCGCCAGTGACGATCGCGGTGCGATGATCTTCGGTGGCGACCAATAAAAGCGTCTGGGTTGCTTTTTCTTCAGGTGTTTTAAACCATTTGTCAAAGACTTGATCGGCAAATTCCTGGGTAGGTTGGCCAAAATCAATGCGGCGTACTGTGAGAACCCTGATCTGGGTACCTGTTTTTTCGGCTAGTTCCTCTAACTTAGCTTTGATTGTACCTTCGGTACTGCTGCTAAGTACGCTTGCCATATCGCGTATCCAGGTGCGATCGCCTGTAGGTAATTCGGGAATATCATAGACTTCCGCCGCGATCGCCGTATTAGTAAAAATTGGGAAAGGAAAAATTGGGAGGATAATAACTTGGATCGCAATTAGCAGGATGAAGCTGGCGATCGCCAGGCGCTTAAATTGATTAAGTAAAATTTTTTTTAACACAGGCACTAGCCTCAACTCTCTATGGCTTTCATTGTGCCATTATTCCTAATCAAAGCAATTGACAGTAGGGGCAAGTTTAGCGGCAATATTCGCCAACCACCTAGATTTTTTTTACAAAACTTATTCCTACACTTAATGCCCCAGTTCTTTGCGCAAAGCCTCTAGCTCGGCATCATCACTAGAAGGGTTGGAAGGTTCTAATACTGGTACAGCAGGAGAAGAAGTTAATATTTTGGCTTTGAGTGCGGCCAGGTCTTCATCAACGTTAGACTGCTCAAGTTGCTTAAAGCGGTTTTCCACTTCATCCATCCCTAGCTCAGCGGAAGCACTGGCTTTTGCCTCTGCCATCAGCACTTTTTCTTCCATGCGCTCGATCGTGCCTGAGACTGAGTTGGTGCTGACTTTACCCAGGATATTGTTGAGGTTTTCCTGGGCTTTCGCAGATTGAATTCTCGCTTTCAACATCTCCTTCTTGGTTTTGGCTTCACCGATTTTGCCTTCGATCGCGATCAGATTTTTCTTCAGCGCTGCGACTTGTCCAGATTGGCGATCGATACTATCTTTTAATGTGCTTGCGGTTTCTGCCTGAGATTTGCGCCTTACTAATGCTTCACGAGCTAGATCTTCTTGCCCTTTTTGCAGCGCTAGCATGGCTCGTCGCTCCCATTCGGTCGCCTGCTTATCTGCCTCTAGATATTGCTGCTCTTGCCGCTTCATCGCCGCGATCGCCTGCGCTACCGCCTGACGCATCTGCACTAACTCATCCTGCATATCATTGACAGACTGCTCCAGAATCTTTTCTGGGTCTTCTGCCTTGTTAACCAGATCGTTAAAGAAGGATCTGATAATCATGCCAATCCGAGATAGTAGTCCCATAGCTTTAGCTTTTATTTATGAAGAGCAACTTGCAGCTATATAAAACAGCTACATAAATTATATGTGCCCGATCAAGCATAGCTAACCGGACACAATATTTTAGCAGCGTATTTTTCGACAGCAGGCTAGAACCTATCGGGAAATTACTGGCCGATCTGCTTGCGCAAAGCTTCTAGCTCAGAATCAATCAGAGTACCAACTGAGGGTTTATTGGCATCAGCGGGAGCGATCGCAGGCGCAGGCGCAGATGCGGTAATCATCTTTGCCTTTAATGCTGCAAGCTCGTCATCAACGCCGCTACCTGACTCTAGCTGTGCAAATTGACTTTCCAGATTATCCATGCCCAACTCGGCAGTAGCGCCAGCTTTTGCTTCAGCCATGAGTACGCGCTCTTCCATGCGCTCGAATGTTGCAGCGGCAGAGCTGGTATTCACTTTACCGAGCATATTGTTCAGATTCTCTGAAGCTTTGGCAGATTGCATTCTTGCCTTGAGCATCTCTTTCTTAGTCTTGGATTCAGAGATTTTGCCTTCCAGGGCAATCAGGTTTTTCTTTAATGTCTCTACCTGAGCTGTTTGTTGCTCGAAGCTGGGTTTCAGAGCTGCCACTGTGTCAGCATGACTCTTCTTGCGATTCAAAGCTTCGCGGGCTAGATTTTCATCCCCCTTTTGCAGAGCTAGCATGGCGCGGCGTTCCCATTCGCTAGCTTGGGTCAGCGATTGATTGTACTGCTGCTCTTGACGCTTGAGAGCTGCCATCGCCTGGGCGACAGCCTGACGCAACTGCACCATGTCTTCTTGCATGTCAATAATGCTCTGCTCCAGAATTTTTTCTGGGTCTTCAGCAGCGGTGACCATGGCATTGACATTGGATTTGACCACCATTCCGATGCGATCTAGTAATCCCATAACTTACTTGTTCCTTAACGATTGAGAGAAAACCTGCTGGATGCAAATATTTTAAGCGGTTTAGGCTGCTTTAGAGCGCAAATTGTGTATGGCTACGGTTAAGGCCAATCAGGCTGTTAGGTCTACAGTCCCATAGGTTTTAACCAACTAGGCAAGCTACCCTTTGTTCTAGAGCTTAAATTGCTTACATACTATCATGCACAATAATCGGCTATGGATAGCTTTGCAGGATTAGTTTGGATTGATAATTTCCCTTGACGTGCCTTATTGCTAAAGCTAGGAAGAATTAAACGGGAATTCTGAGTGAATATGCCACTGCCGACCATCATGCAACAAAAGTGTCAGGCAAGTAGTTTCGAACTCAAAATGTAGCGATCGCTCTTGAAACTCTACCCAAGCAGCTTTGAAATTTTGCCTGGTGAGATCGCGAAATGCCACGGTCATATGGGGGATAAATGGACGAGCTTTAGCCTTCGGATCGCTAATACCCACTATAGTTTCCATATGCTCGGCCAGATCTGCTTGCATAGCGATTAGGGCTGGGGACTTAACCACATCGACATAGATGACGCGCGGCGCGAAGGCAGCAAAGCCGTTTAAGACGATCCCGATCGCAGTATGGTTATGGGCAAATGCTTCCAAGTGGTGTTGCAGCGTTGCCATGTTTTCGGGCAACCATGTAAATGGGGCTTGCAGAGTAATGTGAGGCGGGGATTTGAGTGCGGCACGACTATCGTAGCGATCGCTAAAGTATTGCTGAATATCGGCGATCGCAGTTTGAATTGACTGTGCGGGCAGCAGCGCCAAAAATAGATTTAGCTTAGCTTGAGTTTGGTGAGTTTCTTTCATGCCAAAAAAACTAGGGGAAGAAATCAAAAACCAGCGGGAGGAAAAAGTTGATGAACTATCGCTATTCAACAATTATTCAATATCTACGCATAATTTCGCTAATTCCAAGCGCTACAGAGATTGTGGCAGCATTGGGCTTAGGCGATCGCCTGGTCGGCCGCTCCCACGAGTGCGACTATCCAGATGCAGTCAAGTATCTACCGATCTGCACCGAGCCTAAATTTAATCCCGAAGGCACCAGCAATCAAATTCACGATCGCGTCACAGATCTTTTGCAGTCGGCTTTAAGCGTGTATCGCGTCAAGACCGAATTGTTAGAGGAGTTGCAACCAACTCATATCATCACCCAAGCTCAATGTGAAGTCTGCGCCGTCAGTTTAGCCGATGTAGAATTAGCTGTTGACAGCCTCACCCAGTCACATCCTCAAGTTATCTCCTTACAACCAAATATCTTGGCTGATGTATGGACTGATATTCAACGGGTCGCAGATGTACTAGGGGTGAGTAGCGAAGGCATAATCGAAATACTCAAGTCTCGCATCTCTGCCTGTGAAAACAAGATCGCAACATTGTCAAACTCCCATCGTCCAACCGTTGCTTGCATTGAGTGGATAGAGCCGCTAATGGCGGCAGGTAATTGGATACCAGAACTAGTCCAGTTGGCTGGAGGAAAGCCCTTATTTGGTGAGATTGGCAAGCATTCCCCCTGGCTGCAATGGGAAGACCTCTTAGCTGCAGATCCCGATATCATCATTTTGATGCCCTGCGGTTTCGATTTGGCACGTACTCACCAAGAGGCTATGCCATTGGTTACACATCCTGATTGGACTCATTTAAAGGCGGTGCAGCTAAACCAGATCTATATCACCGATGGTAATGCCTACTTTAATCGCCCCGGCCCGCGTTTGGTTGACTCCCTCGAAATCTTGGCGGAAATTGTCCATCCTGAACTATTTGCCTTTGGTTATCGCGATCGCGGGTGGCAGAATCTTACAGCCCATCAAAGTGGTGCTACCCCTTAAGAGTGACGGGATATCCGTACCAGGTTAAACTTGGTATGCCTATGTTACTATAAACACTAACCGGAACGCAGCGATTAGTGGGACACACGCCATGTTTGAACGCTTTACAGAAAAGGCTATTAAAGTCATTATGCTGGCTCAGGAAGAAGCACGTCGTCTGGGTCATAATTTTGTTGGCACAGAGCAAATTCTCCTGGGTCTAATCGGAGAAGGAACTGGCGTTGCTGCCAAAGTCCTCAAGTCCATGGGCGTAAACCTCAAAGATGCCCGCATTGAAGTAGAAAAGATTATTGGACGGGGCTCCGGTTTTGTCGCAGTTGAAATCCCCTTTACCCCAAGAGCTAAGCGGGTACTGGAGCTTTCCTTAGAAGAAGCCCGTCAGTTAGGTCATAACTACATCGGTACTGAACACCTGTTGCTCGGACTGATCCGCGAAGGTGAGGGCGTAGCAGCTAGAGTATTAGAAAATTTGGGCGTAGATCTTTCTAAGGTACGCACACAAGTAATTCGCATGCTGGGCGAAACCGCAGAGGTCACTACTGGGGGCAGTCAAGGTCGCACAAAAACCCCTACCCTAGATGAGTTTGGTTCTAACCTCACCCAAATGGCGGCAGAAGGCAAGCTCGATCCAGTTGTAGGCCGCCAAAAAGAAATCGAACGCGTTATTCAAATCCTGGGTCGTCGTACTAAAAATAATCCTGTGTTGATTGGCGAGCCTGGCGTTGGTAAAACCGCGATCGCCGAAGGTTTAGCCCAACGCATTGCCAATCAGGATGTGCCTGACATTTTGCAAGATAAGCGCGTAGTTACCCTAGACATCGGCTTGCTGGTTGCCGGTACTAAGTACAGAGGCGAATTTGAAGAACGGCTCAAAAAGATTATGGATGAGATCCGTTCAGCTTCTAATGTGGTACTGGTAATTGACGAAGTACATACGCTGATTGGGGCAGGCGCAGCTGAAGGTGCGATCGATGCAGCTAACATCCTCAAGCCAGCGCTGGCTCGCGGCGAGTTGCAGTGCATTGGTGCGACAACTCTAGATGAATACCGCAAGCACATCGAGCGAGATGCTGCTTTAGAGCGCCGCTTCCAGCCCGTGCAGGTAGGCGAACCTAGCGTTGAAGAAACTATTGAAATTCTCTATGGCTTGCGCGAACGCTACGAACAACATCACAAGCTTAAGATCTCAAATGAGGCGTTAGAAGCTGCGGCCAAGCTGTCTGACCGCTATATTTCCGACCGCTTCTTGCCCGACAAGGCGATCGACCTGGTTGACGAGGCTGGTTCGCGGGTTAGACTGATTAACTCTCAACTTCCTCCTGCCGCCAAGGAGCTTGATAAAGAGCTACGGCAATTGCTGAGGGAAAAAGATGAAGCTGTGAGGTCGCAGGACTTTGATAAAGCTGGTGCATTGCGCGATCGCGAAATCGAGATCAAGCAAGAGATCAAATCGATGACTCAAGCCAAGAAGACTGAACCCAGTAAAGAAGAAGAGTTAATCGTTAACGAAGAGGATATCGCCCACATCGTTAGCTCTTGGACTGGCGTACCGGTCAGTAAGCTCACCGAGTCGGAATCGCTAAAACTGATGCAGATGGAAGAGACACTGCACCAGCGCCTGATCGGTCAAGAGGAAGCAGTACGAGCAACCTCCCGTGCGATCCGTCGCGCCCGCGTCGGCTTGAAGAATCCCAACCGTCCGATCGCTTCGTTCATTTTCTCTGGCCCAACAGGGGTGGGTAAGACGGAATTAACTAAAGCTCTGGCTGCCTACTTCTTTGGCTCTGAAGAGGCAATGATCCGCCTTGACATGTCCGAGTATATGGAGCGCCATACAGTTTCTAAGCTAATTGGTTCACCTCCTGGCTATGTTGGCTATAACGAAGGCGGTCAGCTCACCGAAGCAGTACGACGTCGTCCTTATACAGTGGTGCTATTCGATGAAATTGAAAAAGCCCACCCAGACGTATTCAACCTGCTGCTGCAAATCTTAGAAGATGGTCGTCTGACCGACTCTAAGGGTCGCACCGTAGACTTCAAGAATACCCTGCTGATCATGACCTCCAATATCGGTTCCAAGGTAATCGAGAAAGGCGGCGGCGGTCTGGGCTTTGATTTCGCGGAAAACCAGGAGGATTCGCACTATACGCGCATTCGGGCCCTGGTCAATGAAGAATTAAAGCAGTACTTCCGTCCTGAATTCCTCAACCGCCTCGATGAGATCATCGTGTTTAGACAGCTCAATAAGGTGGAAGTGAAGGAAATTGCTAATCTGATGTTGAATGAGGTATTCAAACGCCTCAAGGAGAAAGACATCAACCTTGCTGTCACCGAGCGGTTTAAGGAGCTACTGGTACAGGAAGGCTACAACCCTAGCTACGGAGCTCGTCCTCTGCGTCGCGCCATCATGCGCCTGCTAGAAGATTCCCTTGCCGAGGAAATTCTCACTGGCAAGGTACGTGAAGGGGCATCAATCGTTGTCGATGTTGATGATGATGGTAAGGTAACCTGTACGGAACAGCAATCAGCAATTGCTGGAGCTGAAGATAGCCTGCAGCTTATGCCTTCCTCGAACTAGAACGCGATCGCGCCACTGTAGGGTCGAACGGCCGTTCGACCCTACAAATAGCGGCAAATAGCCCGTATGAGTGTAGAAGAATCTAAAATCGCCTTGGAAAGTCCTCCCCGCGTGCCCAAATCTTTGGCCGAGGAGGGCTTTTTGACTGTTGATATTTCTGAAGAGTCGCCTAAACCTTCGACCAGGGTACTAGAGGAAAACAAACCAGATCCGACATTGCCCACGCAGTCATCTTCGGCTAACTCTGATAACTCAGTCATAACACAAATCAGATTTAAAACAATTGATGGCAAACTCACGCTGCTGCTACCAGCCGAAGCGATCCTCAAAGCTGAAGATGGCTCAGAACATGTCGGTACAACCTGGTCAGATTTCCTCGAACAGTTACAGCAACGCCTTAGCGGTAGCGAACAATTTTGGCAGTCAGGAACGCTTGTATATTTGCAGGGAGGCGATCGCTTACTGGATGCCAGACAACTACACGAGCTAGCTGAGGCTTTGCAAGCAAATCAACTAATTTTGCACAACGTGGCAACTTTACGGCGACAAACTGCGATCGCTGCCGCAACGCTAGGACTATCAGTAGAGCAAGGAAAAGTTGCGAATAGCCTGACACAATCACTAAGTGCACCAGCCGAGCCCTTGTATGTCAAAATGACTGTACGATCTGGGACGGAGATCCGTCATCCAGGTAGTGTGATCGTTTTCGGCGATGTCAATGCTGGTGCTGAGGTAATTGCCGATGGCGATATTCTAGTATGGGGCAAGCTGAAAGGCATGGCTCATGCTGGTGCCAACGGTAACACCCAGGCTGCAATCGCGGCACTACACCTGGAAGCAACCCAGTTGCGGATTGGTGACTATGTGGCTCGCGTTGACATACCAACCACTCAGTACAACCCTGAGGTTGCCCATATCAGCACCATGGATACCCCCAGCATTTGCATCATGCAGGCTGCTGACTATTTTTCTTCTATGAGATATTCCCAATCATGAGTCGTATCATTGTTATGACCTCCGGTAAGGGGGGAGTAGGCAAAACCACTTCTACCGCTAACCTGGGTATGGCTCTGGCGCGCATTGGTCGCAAGGTAGTTTTAGTCGATGCTGACTTTGGCTTGCGTAACCTCGATCTACTCCTAGGTCTCGAAAATCGCGTTGTTTATACAGCTTTAGAAGTAATCGCGCGGGAATGCAAGCTGGATCAAGCACTGGTCAAAGATAAGCGCCAGCCCAATCTATCGCTCCTGGCCGCACCGCAAACGCGCAATAAAACTGCGATCACAGCCAACCACATGAAGGCTTTAGTGGAAGTGCTAGCCCGTTATTTTGACTATGTCTTGATCGACTGTCCCGCTGGGATAGAGACCGGTTTTCAGAATGCGATCGCTGGTGCGAAAGAAGCGATTATCGTCACCACGCCTGAGATCTCAGCAGTACGCGACGCCGATCGGGTGATCGGACTACTGGAAGCGCATCGGATTAAGGATATCAAACTGATTATCAATCGCCTGCGTCCTACCATGGTTAAAGCCAACGATATGATGAGCGTGGAAGACGTACTTGAGGTTTTGTCAGTTAAACTTGTGGGTGTCATTCCTGAAGATGAGCAAGTAATTGTCTCCACCAATAAGGGAGAGCCCTTAGTATTGGCAGAGAAGATGTCGCTCGCGGGTTTGGCATACGAAAATACAGCGCAGCGATTAGACGGACAGGCAGTGGATTTCATTGACTTAAATGCCACTAATGACTCGTTTATTACTCGTCTGAAACGCTGGATTAGTGGCAATTCCAAGTAGGTTACATCATGATTATTGAGCTACTCGAACGTCTCTTTGGTCGCGACCAGATTACGAGCCGTAGTAAGGTTAAGCAACGCCTCAAGTTTATTTTGGCGCACGATCGCGCTGCCATTTCACCCCAGATATTTGAGCAGATGCGCCGCGAAATCATGCAGGTCGTCTCCAAATATGTGGAATTAGAAGAAGAGAATATTGAGATTAACTTAGAAAGCGATCGCGACCTCACCGCCGTAATTGCCAACCTGCCCATCCGCTCTATTCGCCTCAGCCCACCCCCAAATGAGCCCGAGCCCCAGGTAAAACCTAGCGAAACTCCTAGCGAAACCCTTAGCCAAACTCCTAATGAAACCGGACAGACACTACCAGTAGCTCCAGAACTAGAATTCGATCTAACCGAACTAGATCGCAAGTTAGAAGTTGCTCAGGATATTACTAAACCCGAATAATTAACGTTTACACAGTACCAGCATGAAAATGAATAGGTGGGCGATCGCTTTGCTTGCGTGGGGATTGGCATTTAGAAGCGCGATCGCTTACTTTCTGCAACCAGGATTTGACGAAGCTTATTACTACGTCTACACGCTTCACCCCAGCTTGAGCTACTTCGATCATCCGCCACTTGTGGCTTTAACCACTGGCTTCGGGATTTGGCTGACTGGTGATGTGTCGCAGTTCTCAATTCGGATTGGTACACTGCTGTTATATACGGGCACGCTGCTATTCCTCTACCCCAGTAGCGCCAGGTTATTCTCCGAGAAAACTGCAACCCTGACCCTAGCGATCGCCACGACCATCCCATTTTTTCAAATTGGTTTTGGTACGCTTACCCTCCCCGACAGCCCTTTGATGTTTTTCTGGTCGGCATGTTTATGTCTGGCTGCCTATGAATTTTTTCCGTCGTCTGGAACGCTGGATGATTCTGCTGAGAACTATCGCCCTACAAGTCGTATTGCTGGGATTGGCTTGCTTTTAGGGCTGGCCTGTCTCGGTAAATACCATGGATTCATCTTGGGCGCGGGGTTAGTATTTTTTTGCCTCGTTAGTGCTCGCCATCGTTCTGCTCTATGGTCAAAATGGACACTTGCGGCTGTGGCGTTATTCTTCATAACGATTTCACCAATCTTGCTATGGAATTGGCAACACGATTGGGCTTCATTTCGGTTCCAGTCCATCCGTGTTGTGCCCCGCGAAACGTATAGCTTTGAGGGGCTGCTGGTAACTTTTTTGGCGGCTGTGGGTTACTTGTTTCCCACCTTTGGGTTTCCGATCTGGTGGGTAAGCTTGCGATCGCTGGCGCAGGTATTGGGCAATTGGAAACAGATAGGGCTAACAGGAATAGCAGGAGGGCAGACAGGGCAGACAGGGCAGACACACAGGTCTGTCCCTACAGATATTGGGCTACAGAAACAGGTATTAATCTTATCGGTGTCTTTGCCTATATTCTTGGGTTTTACGCTGATGGGTGGCTATCGGCAGATTTTGCCCAGTTGGCATATGCCAGGTTTTTTTGGTGCATCTTTACTCCTAGGCGATTGGGCGGCAGGCATTCAATCAAAGTATCCACGGCGGATTCGCAATTGGATTTGGGGATCGGGAGTCACTATCGTGCTGTTATTAAGTGTGGCCTTATTGCATGTCACAAATGGCATTGTCCAGCAAGGCGGCGATCGCGCGATCGCGGGTGGGTTTTGGGCCTCTAAAGATGATGCTTCCACGCAACTAATTGATATTCAGCAGCTACGTCAGGGCTTTAAGGATGTACCAGCCTTGTCAACAGCGATCGCTAATACCGACTTCGTATTTAGCAATAATTTCTTCTTGACCGGACAGATTGCCATGGCGATCGCCCCGTTCCAGCGCCCAATTACTACTTTTGATACGGACTTGCGCGGTTTTGCCTACTGGTCAACTGCGTCAGAGTGGTTGGGTAAGAATGCCCTGTTTGTAACTAGTGAGTTGTTTAAATATAGCGATCGTAAAAATCTCTCGGAATTGGCAGCATTAGGTGCAGCCGATCTGGCACTAAAGTTGGAGCCTCGCTTGGTAGAAGACAAAATTGAAGCACTAGAAATCTATAAAGAACTGTTTCAATCAGTTGAAAAAATTGGCGAAGTGAACATTATGCGCGGTGGTCAGGCAGTACAAGTCTTTTATATCTACAACTGCACCAAGCTGCTTAAACCCTATCCACGCCCCTATGGCATTTAATCCTTTTATTCTTCGGTTGCCATTTCCTGGCAGAATAATAGCTTTGCCCATTATAGGAGAAACAAGAATGCTCTACAAACTACCCGATGTAAAGGTCTTGCTATATCAATCCTAAATCCGCGATCGCAGCCTCATCAAGTCCATTAGGTGGGCAAAAATGATGTGCTAATGGGACTGTCAAGAGATTTACCAAAAAGTAGTTCTAGATGATCGGTTTTTAGATTACCATTCCATCTGTACATCTGAGTCATGATGCGTGTAAACGTGAAAGCTAATTCTGCAGCATGAACCAAGCTGTTTCTCTGCAAAATGTCATTGCTGGTTGTTCGTTCACTGCGATGATGTTTGAACAAGCCCATTAGTTGACCAGTGGCGCTACTCATCCGAGCGCTCATGTTGTCGCTAAAAGCCCAGCAAGTAAATCCCCAAAATTTAGCAAGGTGACCGATTTCATCTTGCAGTGGTTGGGCGATCGCATTTTGCAAATCTCCAGTTGAATGCGCCATCAGCCACAAATACACTGAAACGGCTCCCCATTCTGTAGAGATGCGACTCACGGCATGCTTGTAAACTTCGATGATGGGATTATCTGTGGGATAGTAATCTTTAACCGAATTGGGTTTTGGCTGGAGTTTCTCACCAGTAAGTTGCTGGTATATCTTACTAAAAGCAGGAGCATGTTGCCGTTCTTCCTTTTCCCAAATACTCACCTCAACTACTTCACTATTTTCATCCCTCAACCCTCCCATAAAATGTGCCATCTGTGGATGAACCCCCTGTAGGTAATTCCAACTTTCCTTGGAGTAGTCACGAATAGGAGTTTCAATTTCAATAGCACCCACAAGCACAAATAGAAATAATTTAGGATCGATACCAACAATCTGATTGAGGTCTATAGCTTTCCAGTTAATTCGCTGCCAAATTCTCTGATGAGGAGATTCAAATTGCAGGGGCAGATCGAGCAATTGTTCGCTGAGGATATCAAGTGAGAGATAGTGCTCAACCAAATAGTTAATCCTTGCTCTAGTTTGCAAGTAGCGAGGATGAAGATGGCAATATCCAGCCAGATCCAATACTGTTCGGTTAAGCCAGGGAGTTGGTAAATTAGCTATTGTCGCGCTAATCTGCTTGCCAAGCTTATGCAACTAAAAGAGTTTACCTTGACCTCTGCCGAGATTGAACCAGGAGAGGTATTCCAAGCGCTCGAAACAGTTATTC
>CALRKB020000080.1:0-21269 GCA_943367755.1 Rhizobium sp. Q54
TGCGGATGTAGGATCTTTAATAACCATTCATAGCAAGCTTGCTCATCTAACAACTGGGTCAGGGGAAACTTTATCATGGTATGTCTGACAATTTATGAAAACGGCTTTCTCCTATTTTGCCATTTCACCTACTTACCTAGATGAGCGAATCTTAAACTGCCATCATAGCTTGCAGAAACTATTTTTTGTTCATTGTTGGGACTAAAACAAACACTGCTAACTCCTGATTCATGACCATTTAAAGTTCTCAGTTGTAAAATAGCAGTTTCTCTAATAATGCTCTCTGCCAGATTCTCAATAAGCTCAATATTTGCCCAATATGAAAGCCCCTGAAGACTTCCTTCTTCAAGTGATATGGCTTTTTGATTATCTTCATTTGCCTTTTGAAAGTTACACATCTTTCTGTAACAAAGTTCACGCTGCCTATAAGCATTAATCAAGGCAGGATTAAACTGTAAAGCAAGAGTTAAAATAGAAATAGCCTCTTCAATCCTCTCTTCAGAAATCTTTTGTAAACCTATCTGATATAAATCCTCAGCACCTTGATCAGCCTCCCAGATAAACCTTTGGCAGATTTCCTCTACCTTTTCGCGTTTGTGAGTGTAAACATCCATTAGTTTATATCTATCACAGCAAACTTTAAACCAAGCTCTCCAGTCAGCTCGCCAAACAAAGGCTAAATCGGATTGCTTTCTCATTAAAAGAAGTCCATCATGACTAAAATGAAGTGATATGGTGCTTTTTTCAGCGGCTATGGTTTCATGATTAAGAGAAATGATTCTATTGCCACGAATATCCCAAAGATGTGTTTCATCATTTGTAGCGCTAGCAATTGTTTGATCATCAGGACTGAAGGCTAGAGCCTGAATAGAGACTGAATCGACCTGAGCGAATTCTATGTCATTATATTGACTGGGTTCATTGTTTTCTAGATTACGCAAATAAATGTTGCCGTCACTACTACCAGTGACAATCATTTGCCCGTTATGACTGAATGCAAAGCTAGTAATGTATGGACCTCGCCATGATGGGGGCTGCTTTCCTAGTCTTGCTCTGTACCTTGCATCGGGAGGTGTAAATGGTCTCAAAGGAAGACCATATTTGTGACCTTTTGTATCCCATAAACCTGCATTTCCATCCCAGCAATGAAAAATGAGTGTTTTGTTGTTAGGGCTAAAACCAAAAGAAAATCCACTAAGCCCAGTTTCAGAAATCTGCCCTCTTACTGCATTATAAAGACGATCTAGTCCGTCTTGATCATATGCAAGGTTTTCATGTTTCCCATACATAGTGGTCTGGTAAACAGAAAATTCCTCACTAATAGGCACTCCGTCAGAAGTTTGAACTTGAGCGATGCCGTGACGACTGACTAATTTAACGATAAATTTGCCATTTTGACTAATAGCTTCTGAAAGTGGTTTATCAATACCTGCACTCATATAATGCGGTAGATAGGTAGGCCCAATGTATCTAGCTATAAAGTCATTGTCATGATTGAATATCTTCCTTAGTAATTCATTTGTGTATTCTTCTCCTAGTATAAAACGCCCAATAAAAGCATTCTTTACATCCCAGTTTTTGGGTTGATTTTTAAAGATAAATTCTTGAGATCGCGCGCTGCGTCCACCACTACGTTCTAGAGAATACTCAAATCTTAGCTTATCAAGTTTAGCTTTCACTGTAGAATCACATTGAGTCATTTCCATTACTTCGTATATTACCTTCTTAATACGAATTGAAATTTCTTGAGGTAAATCATCTAGATTTTGTTCTGCTATCTCAAACACCCTCTCTAAAATATCCGCAAAGTTGTATATGAAGTCGTCTCTGAGAGCATTTTTTGTCTTTCCAACTAAAAGTAAGTTTTCAACAAGAGCAGCTTTCATCGGCAATTCTTCTCTAGCTATTCTTTCTTTGGCTCGTCTTAGACTTGCTTCAATAAATTTTCTTTCTCTTTCATTCAACCAACTATCTTTTGGGGCTAAAAGTTTTGCTATAGGATTAATTCGCTCAGCTTCAGACCATAAAATACTGATATTTCTTGGATCTTTGCTCCATTCATTAATAGAAGGTGTTAGGTGCTGTCGAAGGGCTAAGTTCTCTAGATCATCTTCTCGCCATTCTTGTAACTTATCCCAGCCTCGCACTAGAAAATCATGAGCAGGCTCTATATAGGACTCTCCAGTTTCCAGTTGCCCAGTCACAAGCAAACGAGCATCTACAAGGCTATTAACCACCTGCGTCACTCGCTCATTTTCCTCTAGTGTGGGATACACTAATTCAGACTTAGGAACTTTTCGTCGTGTAGTTTCGCCACCTTCAAGGGTTAGCATACGCAACAACACCCGCCGCATAGTTTTTTGTGCAGCTTCACCCAAATTCTCAACTTCACCAATCTGCTCATACACCTCATTTGCTCGACGGGTCAAAGAGCCAGCGATGCCTCCTTCCTGCCCAAACTTATCATCATCACGGGTCAGAGCACGATCAGTATCTCCTTTTCCCCGATTCTTGTTGGTAAGTTGGATGTAAAGTTCACTGAGAGTAAAAGAGAGTAGAGGTAACGCTCCTGGCATTTGTCCAACTTCTTCAATCAGTTTATCCACCAATTTTGGATCTTTAAAAAATAGAGCTTTTTCTTCCGCAGGTTTCTCGATCGCCTGACGCAACTCATCAGCTCGCATAGCTCGGACAGGAAATCGCGCTTTTGCCCAATATTCCTTAAATGCAGAATTCAAAAAACGAGGTTCAAAGTCCGATCTCAAGGTCACTACGATGCGTAGGTGTTGGGCATGTGCCTGAATTGCTAATGCCAGCACATCCAGAAACTTCTGCCATTCAGACTTTTGCTCTACTGAATCTTGTGACTGCTGAATTTGGCTACTCTGGCTCTGGGTAATTAACTCCTCAAATTGATCGATAACCAATAGCAGCTTCTTGCCTTGGTTTCGGTCGAGTTCGTGCCATGCTGCGATCGTCTGGCTAAACTGGATTTGATTGTTCTGAAGCAATTGACTGAGCTGCTCGATAGAGTCTTGACTGCTTACAGAATCGTTAGCGATCGGCAAGATCGCTTTTGCTAAAGCCAAAAAAGGAGTTGTCCCCGGACGCATGGGTTCGAGAATTTGCCACAAACCAGCTTCTTGCTTATTGAGATGGGGAATCAAACCAGCTTTTACCAAGCTGGACTTTCCAGAGCCTGATATACCTAGAACAACAGTAAATGGGCGATCGCTATTTGTCTTTGCATCAGGGAGAGCAATGCGTTCGTATAACTCCTTAATTAGCTCGTCTCGACCGAAAAACAGATTGCTTTGTTTTGTTTCAAAGGATTCTAGCCCTCGATAGGGATTATTCTCTGGATCGATAGGTGGTGCATCAGCGAGATCTTTAGGATTAAAGTCCTTATTCAAAATAAAGATGAATTCACCTTTATCATGCTTTTTCAAGGGCCATAAGCCAGGGACTTGCTGCTGTCGAAGTTCGAGCGTGCGATCGCGTAACGTTTCGCTAAGATGTAGATAAAGCTCGGTTGCTGTAACAATGCCATCTCCATTTACATCTGCTGTTCCCTTTTCCAGTGCCTCAAACAATGCCTCCGCAAATGGCGAATGTTCCACACCTTCCTTTAAATGTTTCTCATCTTCCTTTACTCGCTTTACTCGATTATCAAACAAGACATCGAATGCTTTTTGGTCGTGGGCGGCTGAGGTGATAACCTGCCATGCATCATTTTTGGTATAACGCTCGAAGCGCTCCTTATACATCACGGTTGGTGCGGCAATATGCCGAGTTACTGCCCAACGAAAGGAACCAGCAAAGCAGCAATCAAGAATGATTAACAAATGGCGACAGTCTAGGTTTGATAAGGCATCATGTAAATATTCCATCGATAGGAAACTTTCCATCTCGCCGGGTTTAGCATCACGAGGTACGAGATAACCAGCGGGACCCACTACGCTATCAGCGGGATAGCCGTGCCCTGCAAAGTAAAAGAGCAAGCGGTCTTGGTTTGTAGGCTTTATAACATTTGGCAGCGTAATGTCAAGCAAGTTTTTCAGGCTGTCTATTCCTGGTTGGGCTTCAAATTCTAAAGGGACGATCTCATAATTATGAGGTTCGGGTTGCGATCGCAGTATATCAGCCAGTTTTTTGGCATCATTAACTGCCGTCCCCAATGGTGTAACGTTTTCGTAATCATTAATCCCAATTACCACCGCCAGATTGCGCGAAAACGGACGCTTGAGTTCAAACATGGGTAAATGCTCCTTTGCTAACCCAGAGAATGCGGCATCTGAATAGATTGACTAGCTGGTTTCTGCTCCACAGGTGGTTTGTTCTCAGACTGTTTCCACAGTGTATAGCCAAAAAATATAGCTACTACGGATACCAGTGCGATCGCGCCAATGAGAAGTTGGTTTGAATTTTGCGGAGGTGGATCTGGCTGAATAATTGGGTCTACAACAGGGGTAGGAATTGTTACAGCATCTGGTTCCAAAACTTTAACTTCTGGTTGAGAACTACTGGAATTACTTCCTCCCGTGGTATCTACTACTGGCAAAATTATTGGATTTACTTCGATATTCCCAAAAGCTCTTGCTACGGCATTTGCCAAACCATTCAGTCCCGCTGGATGACCAAAGTAAGAAAGGTGATCGCACGCAACTTCTTCCTTTAAGGGCTGAGGATTTCTATCGTCAGGGACGCTCTTAATACTTGCTACTGTGACAGCAATATCATTGTTTTCCCCAACAAAAGGAAACTCCACAACACGACGTAATGAATTCTTCAGAAACTTCTGTAACTGATTGTTTGCCTCTACTGGCATCAGGGACGTGTTGCCAGCAATGATACTGTAGCGACAGTGGGGATCGGCAAAATTTTTCAGCTCGGCGAGGAATGGCGATTTAGTTGGGTGCATCTCATTAAGATTGACATCAATTGCTTCAATTGCGGCGACCAAACTGCCTAATACTGCTGCGGGTAACGATACCAAAGATAGACTATTTAAGCCGATTGCGAGGGCAGTAGTTAAAGTGTCTTGAACCCCAGACCAAGGCGATCCTGCATTAGGTGTGCCCAGCATGAATAGGTGCTGTACGACCTGATTGCCACCCCACTGTTCGATGAAGCTGCGGGATACTAACCCACCCATTGAGTGCGCGACAATATGTAGCTGTTTCCCATGATTGGGAACTAATCCTACTGCTTCCAGTTTTTCTTTTAGTTGTTTGCCAATATCTGTGATGTGGGTATTCAAATTTTCATAATCAAAGGTCAAAACTAAGTCATATATCTCAACGAGCGGTTTTGACTGTCCGTCAATTTCTATCTTAGCTCGGCGCATGCTGGGAACCATGCTTTCCGTATCGCCAATGATGCCGTGGACATACAGAACGATCTTGTCGGCAAGAGCAACCGCTGCTTTAATCTTCTGAGTATCTTCTTCGTACTTTACCTTTTCATCGGGGGCTACGGTCGCTACTCGCAGTTTAGGATAGGGACTCTCTAAACCCAGTCGTTCGGAAATCACCTTTTGGAAAAAGATGCGAATAGATCCACCTAGACTTCTATTAAAACTCCTCGTTCTCTCTAAAACTGGGTCTGGAAGCCCATTAATAACTATCTCGGTTTTCCCGTCCTTTACTCCTCGTCCGCGTCCCAAAGGAATAAAAAATTCACCATCATAAGCAACTGGCAGGACATGTTCATCTTCACCGAGTTTCTTATCAATTGAAAGAATTAGGGGGTTTTCGGAAGTCACAGATAGAATGGTTGACCTATCGTCATAACTAACTTGCAACTCTAAGACACTTAAACCGGGATCTACCCCTCGACTTGCCGTGAATTGGAATGGTTGACTGTTGTCACGGAGAATCGGAGGCAATAGATGATTGCCTAAATCGCGCGTTGATTGCGGCACAGTCGCAAGGCGAGCACTTGCTTTCAGTCCAGGATTCTGCTGAATTGTTACGCCAAAACCCAGATCGGTTGCAGTATCTTCATTTATTTTTTGCGTATCCTTTGGCTGAACTGTTGTAATTGTGACTTGACTGGTTACCCACTCATCAATCACTGCTGCTTTTGAAACACCTACTTGTCTGGTTTGAACTTGATTCATCAGCAAGTTTAGCGTACTGCTTCTTGGAACATTCCGATGTACTGCTGCTTTTTTTAATTCTCTTGTCGGTGGTGGCAACTCATCTTGAGTGAGTAAAGTTGCATCAAACTCCGCAGTACTAATAATTAGTTTGAGAACATCTTGATATTCTGTAACCCCTCGCTCTAACATTTCATTAGGTATTGTTGCGGGAATTGTGTCACGTAGTTTATGATTCCCATCGTAAACCGCTGCCCAAATAGCGTTTTCTTCCTCTGGCTCAATCCAGATACCACCTTGAGATAATGCACCTTGAGGGAATAGGGGGGGCACCACCACTGAGTAGTCTTCTGGCAAATCCAAAATAGCGCAATAGAGTCGCTTGTGATATGTATTGGTTAATTTAATCCGAAATGGTGCTTCCCATACATCACTTACCTGCTCGCATTCCAAACGTACATGAGAATCTGTGATTTCAGTATTATCTCCTCGGAAAATTTGAAACTTTATAGCATCTGAAGGTAGCTTACTTTCTGGGTTAGATAGCTCGGCAACTGTCGTCCAGCGAGCAATATGTTCGAGATTTTGTACCGACTTGCGAGCATTCAGGTCAGTGTATCCTTTAAGCTGTTGAACAAGAGGGCGATCGTCCTTTGGCTTGGTGATTATATACTCGTTATTACGAGCTATCAGCCGATACTGAGCATCATCTAGATTTTCTACCTTACGCACATACAAAGATGGTTTGCTGCCAGGTCCCACTTTCTGAAGCTCTTGGACAACTTTCTCTAATGCCTCACTTTCTCCCTCAAAATAAACACCCAATGCAGGTAAAGGTAAGCTGACGATTACAGCATTAAGCACCGTATCTGTTGATAAGTCCTCAGGGATAATCTTGACAATACTCTTATCAGCTAAAACCTTTAGCACTTCAGCCTCACCCACAGCACTAGACTGACGCATCTGGGCAGCATTGAGTCCTTGTTCGTATAGTGCTAGACGAATTGGCTCAGTTGTCGCTTGAGGCAGTCCATGTACTGCCCCCCCATCGATCGTCCATTGCTTGCCATCATATTTCAGGGTAAAGAAAGGATCTCGCGGCTTAATAACGTTTGGATCTCCCAAAAATGGTAAATCATCCAAGTCTTTTAGGTTAGTGGCTTCAAGTTGGGGCGTTTGGTCTTTGATTCGCGTTCGGACTAGAGCACAGGTTCGTTTAAATAATTCTCGGTAAGACAGATAGCCACTCGTTTTATTGAGGGTATCGATTAAGAAATAGGAGAAAGCCCCTCGCTGTTTTCCATTAGTTGAGTATTCACTGGCAACTTCGCGATCGCGACACGCGGCAAGAAGCACATGCCGACCTTGGGGTAGGTTCCAACTACTAGACTTTTCTTCCGCAGAGTTTGCAGTGTCTACAGACGGTTTTGAAATCTCCTCTAGCTGGCTTAACGAGAAAATAAAATCCTTAAGTTCGCGCGGTCGGCGATCGGCAGGTGCATGACGGACTCCCTTTTGAATAGCATCTCTGGTACCAGAGCCAGAGTGACAACTATCTAGAATTACGACAATGTGCGGATTATTTTTGGCAACCTTACCAATGAGGTAAGCTAGCTCCTTATCTGCTAGATCCCAATTGCTCGTACGACTATCCCAACAAACTAATGTTTCATCCATGCGATCGGGTTCTAGATGCCAAAATTCTGGCGGAGCTGGTTCCTGAGAGCCATGACCGCTGTAGTAAAAAAGCGCAACATCATTACTACCCGCTTTACCCAGATGCTGCTCGAAGTTATCAATCACTGCCTGCCGTGTTGCTTCTTCATTGGCAAGTCTTACAATATTCGGTTCATAGTTATGGCGATCAATTCTTTCGTTGAGATATTCTGCGATCGCATCAATATCATTAACACAGCCTTCTAGTTGAGGGACTGGGCTAGGATATTTATCAATACCAACTAGCAGAGCGTAAATGTTACGGGTCATATGTTATGCCATCCTCTTCACGTTGAAATAATTAGAGCGCACCACTAGCGATCCCTGGACTTACCCCCACCCAATGCAGATTTCGATCGAACCATTTATCGATCCACACGTCGATCCCTTACCATAAAGTAATCTTAGAAAGCGATCGAGTAGTTATCGAACTTTTATATTCAAATTATCTTGTTTTTGGACAAAAAATCATTTCCAAGTGTAAATTTTTCAGCAATGCAGTTTTTCGCTTACATAACTTATGAATTACTGTGTGTATTTTGAGGATGAATGTCACCTCGCTAGGATACATTAGTGCTAATCGCCAACAGACATAGGTAGTTTACTATTGAAGCATCTCACAAATGGCATCCTCATATTTCAGATTGGAGACTGTCTTCAGGCATAACGCGACTAACACCAGCAAAAATACCATTTTTGTAAATCTGTTCAAAAACAGCTAGTTCGGGAGCTTTCGCAGGCTTGGCGATCGCGGATTCGATATGCTTGACTGCTATTGCAGACATCATGTATATGTCATCTGCCCGAGCTGGAAAAACTGGATGCCAACATCCGATCCCTTCCCTAGGCAAGTTCTGTTCTGAGTTCTCCTTAAATTCTTTAAGCAGCCAGGGATTAAGCAAATCTCTGAAGGCAGCACTGGGGAAGTTTTCACCGCGTGCTATAAAGCAAAAGAGCCGCTTTCCCCCTATGCCCAGCGATATCGAGACAAAGACTTTTGCATCTCCCCAAGGGAAATGCTCTAGATGGTGAATTACTGAGTCATTACCCGTACAATCGAGGATAACCTCAAAGGACTGTAAATGCGATCGCGTCTCCTCATTGGCACAAGGGAAGTCTTCACTGAAAGCATCGACGGTTACATTGGGAGAAACCGCATTGAGGCGATCGGCTAAGCCCATTACCTTAGATATATGCAAGTAACGTAAATCTAGGGTGTGTCGCGTCAGATTACCTATACAAAGTTTGTCCGAGTCTAAAATAGTTAGCTTGTGAGTACTACCACGCACTAGAAGTTCAGCGATCGCCGAACCAACTGCCCCAGCTCCTAGCAACAAGATTTTGGCATTAGTTAATGCTTCTGGCAGCTTGCCGCGAGTTGAAATCTGGTTTGCGTGCCAATTCTCCGTTTTTGCCCATCGTATTCGGGAGTCTCGGCCAAGGATTTCTATGCGATCGCGCTGCCAGTAACCATCCTCATTTGTCCTAAAACCTTTAGCCGTATTCGTCCCTGAAGACAAAGCTGGTATTTCTAATGCTTGCCAGTGAAGTTGGCTTGGAGATCCACCAACCTTAGCAGGAATTGGAAACCCGATCAGGATAAAATGGGCTTTCGCATCCCGCAGAGATTTAACCATTGGCTTTAGGAGGTCATCGATCTCAACATTCTGCTCTCGGCAAAACCTTCGCAATTCGCCCCAGGTTGTAGGTGCTTGCCAAGGCTTAAGGATAGGAATGCTATCCATCCGTAACCATATGCCTTTAACTGAGCTTTCCTCGATCGCATTCATCGACTTACCCCATGTAGGGATAAGCAAATCTTCTCCCCGGTATGACTGGAAAGCTTTGACAAAGAGAATATCGGGATATTTGCGCAAGTACGCCAGATCGACCGAGCCGCCTTTATCGGGGAGAGTTTGCCAGCGCCCGAAAGAGATCGCGTCCTCTGAGAAACAGACTGTGGCATCACTCATCAACGGGAAATGTGGTAGCTCGAAAGGTTCGTCAGGCAGAGCAAGGCTATTTTGAGAAGCAGCCTCCAACCACTGACCAGCTCTTTGGCAATACCAGTAGAGGCGGCTATGAGCCTCATGTGGTTCGAGATCCTGTTGGTTATGGCGCTTCAAGATGTGAAGCCCTGTGCTCAGACAAATATCACCGCTTCGCCAGGGTACTCTTTTATCCCAGTCCGTATTGTTATTTTGGTGAGGGAAAGTTTGGCTAATTCCATTTATCTTAGCTGGATGAAATTGAATATCTCCTAGCGGATAATTGTGATCGGCGAGAACATACCAATTTGAGGATTCAGGTATTAGTCCGCCAGGTTCAGCGTCAATTGAGATTCGACAGTGAAGCACCCATTTACCGACCTTAGTATTCCATTCCCAATCATCCAGGAGTGTAACTGATGGCAAGCCTTCAAGCGCTCTACGGGCCGCAAGTAAATCAGTTGAAGGCTTTTTGCTATTATGCAAATCTTCCTCCACTGACAATAGAAGGAGCGTATTGAGATGTATTCTCCCCACCAGTAGTACTTTGGGAGGCACTTCCACTTCCACCGCTACCAGGTGGAGCGTCAGGGAACTTATTGCCGAAGAGTTGCTGCCAGTTAGCCACGCTTTCGTTAATGTTATTCGAGTCTAATGCTTTTCGAGCAATCACTGCCGCATCGCAAACCTGACTGTGAAACTCGGCAAAGTCCTCTCCCGATACGCGATGAAAGACATTGTGCTTGGGAACTCCGTGGTCTGGCAAGACTGGCACTATCTTCCGATCGGCATAGAATTTATAGTTTTGGGCAATTGTCTCTAGAGTAAAGGTTACACCTTCTGCTACTGACTTAATTCCATCGAGACAGCACTGCCCTATTAGATGCTCAAAAGGGTATCCCTTAGGGTACTTTGGTGTTAGATGATTGACTCTACGCCACCATTTAAGCGCTTTTACTACATTTACGTAATGTCCGTTACACTTACGATTCTTTTCCCAAGTCCACTTGATTTGCTCGATGGGGTGCGTATCATCCCACTTTTCGGCATCCCGATCGGGAATGCGGAGCGGTGAAAGCTTCCATTCGGCTTCTTGCTTAGCAGCATCAAGGCGATACTGCAATTTACTGGAAGGATATATATACCTTAGCTCTGAAGGGAGCCAGGAAGGTGTCATGCGCCAATCATCAATGGTATCAGGTGTATCTAGGGTAATGATGCTATCTGCCTTAAATATTTCGATCTCGCTTTCCGATGGTGCTGATGTAACGACAAGATCTAAATCGACATAAGATAGCTCTATCCCCCAAGACCGTCCTTGAGGTTGGTATTTACCTTTATAGTGTTTCTCTAGAAATGGCTCAAACAGATCGAGTGCTTGTTCGGGAGTGTACTCATCTTCACTCAGTTTAGTGATAACTATGACATCAACATCTGCTCGCTTGCCATTCTTCGGTCGTACAGCTGTGGCTCGGCGATAGCTACCCTGGAGAATGAGGGCTACGATAATCAGTGAAAGCTTTTCATCTTCTCGAAGTCGTTTCATCAAGGTCTTGTAACCTTGCTTGTATTCATTAACTTGGTTACTTGTAGGACGGATCTCGGTAAGAAAATCCTTAAAATAAGTTGGCAGTTCCATAATTACCTCAATTAATTGTTAGAAATTTCGATTATTGATGCTCGGACAAAGGAGGGGGGAATATCAGAGATGGCTGATAGGCTCCAGGCATACTACGGTCGAAGTCATATTCGTATAAGACGCATTGACCAAAGCTTTGGGCAACTTGACCTATGAAAAAGAGAAGTGCGTTGGGAGCCGCCGCAAAGATATGAAGCTTAGCCTGCCGTTCGGTAACTGTGCGGTCGGTTTTGAGATAGCTCGATAATCGATCGGCCAGCAACTTAGCATGGGTAGCATCTAACACTGACTGAGTGCCAGAACCAGTAAGAATTTTGCAGGAGATGATTCGATGGACTGGCAAATCAGTTGCACCAATGTAATCCTTGATATCCGAGATAACGTCATGAGTCACATTTAGGCTAAGAACAACATCGGGACTATTGTCTGAGATGAACTCTTCAGAGAATTCCCATGTTTGGTAGCGATCGCTATTAGGATTTGCTGACGGTCGCCAGATTGTTTGCCCTGCTCCAATAGTAGACTGTACTATTCCTACATCGACTCCAGATTTTGAGTTGAGGCAGTATCCCGCTGCAAAGGCGATCGATGCGTGTGCGTGCAAATGAAGATGACAGCGTTGACCAGGCTTTAATGTTTTAGCAAGAAAGTCCTTGATTTCTGGATAAACGCGATCCTGCCACAGTTTGGGCGACTGAGTATAGCGCCCGTTAAACCAGGGAAGCAAGTCCAGCATGGCATCAGTCTCATCTTCAAGATTTTCTGCCCACCGCAAGAAACTGCGTATTCCAAGGCGGCAAGCATCCGGCTCAGGTATTGTGCGTCCCACCCATAACCTCTCTTGTTTACAAATATCTTCGATTTCGGTGCGTGTAAATTGAGTTCTACCAGTCTGCAAAAGTTTGCGGATCAAATCATCATAAGGATGAACCAAACAACCTTCTTCAACGGGAGATAAACCCGCAATTTGCAACTTATCATTTAGCCTTTCCCCTAGTTCGTGCATCATTCGCCCCTGGCGAATTCTCAGAGGTCGCAAGACAACTTGAAGTTCGTCATCGGTCGTAAGTTCAAGATGTTCGCGCCAAGCGGTTCGCACTTTCCCCATTACCGATCGCGCTCCACCCTCAGCTAGTTTTGTCCAGATGATTCTGCCATCAGACTGAGAATAGATTTTTGCTAAAGGGTCATTTGGATCTACAGTCCAAGGGCTGTATAAAATAAAACGGCAGCCTAGACCATCTGGAGCAAGTTGCTGTTGGGCATTCTTGAGTCGTTGTAGCAAAGAAACTGAGGAAGCATGAATGAAGTCTGGATTCATCATTGCTTTCCATGTAAAAGCTCCTGCTGCGGTTACGTGAAACTTTACCTGGTAGTAGTCTGCATCAAGTGGATTGCCCTGCTCATCTACATGATTTTCATAGAAAACAGCAACATCGTCTAGAGATTTTACGTTGCTGGTCTCGTAATCTACCCGAATTACCTTGGTGCGATCTTGGAATAAGCGGCAAACTTGCATCCAAAACCACCGCGCTTGATAATCATCCCCCCATGTTCTTGCTGCGATCGCATGTGCTGCTGTCAATTTTCCTCCTCCGTATTTATCAAAACTTTCCTATGTATCCCATTCCCAGAAGTAGTAGATGTACTGCAATCCCTGGTTTGATATTTCATGCTCGCGTCTTATCAGGCGTTGATCGTGAAGGCGCTTTAAGCGATTGCTAGCAGTGTTTATAGCCAATTCGAGTAACCTTGCCAGTTCTGGCGCTGTGATCTTGCGGTACTGCGCCACAATATCCAGGGTTTCTTTGAGATTAGGTTCTAGTTGCCCGATACACTGCCATGTTCCTGAGGGTGCGATCGCCAAAAATCCAAGCTTCAATTGTCGAAACTTAATAATGGAGTTGATATTTGTAATCGAGTCATCCGTTAAATTTTCCAGCAGGATGCAACGCTCCTCAAAGTTACCAGCAACAATTTTTTCCCCCAGACGAATAATGACTTCATCCGCGAAGGATGCGTCTATTAGTTGATCGGGGGGAAAAGTTAGGATTAGCCCCTGTCCGCCATCAAGTCCTTGAAGGCGAGCCTCTAGAAGCTGATAAAACTGCTCTCCATTCTGTCGGGTCAGAAACAATCGCTCTGCAAGTCCAAGCTCGCGACTAATTTTAGCCATTTCCTGACGTTGCATGTAATTCCCTCACGAGTGTTCACTGGATTTAAGTGACCGTTCACTAGATATTGGTGAACACATAAATAAGCTAACCTATGTAACCAAGATTTGTCAAATTTTTAGGGGCGCGTGGATTTCCACAGCTACCTGAGTACCTGACATGTGAACTAGATCTTTCTGTCCGCGCCTTTTATCTGGGTTTCTAGTAAAAATACCAGTCGTTTCAGATCGCAGCCATAGATAGCCTCCCTGCTTGCCTGCGAGCTGTTCGATTGTACGTAGTCCCAGTCCTCCGCGTCCACTGAGGCGAGCTGTGCGCTGACCGCTCATTGCTTCATGCAAATAGTCAAGCGGTTCGTTTCCAATAACCCCGTAGCGATTAACCAAGCTGCCGCGTATACCGCAACCTAAATCCCCAGCCGCAAGACGTATAATAACCAGCTCTTGTGCAGTTACATGGTATTTCTGAATTAGAACACACCCGTGGCGATCGCCACTATGTTCGTAGATATTCGTACACAGTTCGCTCAAAACCATCAGCAAATTGCATAGGTCTGGTGGCTTGAGGTATTCAGCAAAGATGCGTTCGGAGCGAGATACTACAGTTTCCACATCTTTGGCACACCCGATCGTTGTCAGTTCGAGTAAATTCGGTGTACGGGGATTTCGATTCCATTCTTCCAATAAGGTGTTATTAGGGTGCAGCCAGTCGCCACCAACGTTAAAAATATCCATGCGCTCAAGATAATGGAAGAGTCGATCTCCAAGGTTTTCCAATCGGACGGCTTGACCAGAAATTTTTGAAAGGAATCGGGCTGCAACAACTAGAGCGATCGCGCCATAGGGTCTCACGAAATCAACTATGCTCATATCAAACGCATAACGCTCTGCATTCGGTAACCCCATGACTTCAGCGTAGAACTTTTCAACATCTTCGATATCTGCTGCTAAAACGTTGGGAACTTTTATGGTTTGTTTCAAAGCTCGCACCTTGGGTAACTAATCTGGCGTAACTTAAGACTGGCAGCTATTCTTTGGTTATACCGCACACACCCGACGAAATAGCTGGATTGACAGTTCAAACGAGCCAAAGCACCGCAAACTAATGCATCAACAGTCCAATCTTATTATCGAAAATATGGCTTTACCGATAATAAGGCTGCTAAAATAGCTCGTTGTTAACAGAATCAATAATAACGATTGTGTCAGCTAGAGCAGGGCGATATATAGAGCAGCCAGGGGGCTACAAAGCCTTCATCCCCAGTCCATTGCCACCCGATCCTCCCGTAGCAATGAACGAGGAAATGTGGCAACTTCTATCCCAAGCCGATCGCGCCCTGGGACGACTGGATGGTGCAACAGATGCTCTCCCCAACCCAGATCTGTTCGTATTCATGTACGTGCGTAAGGAAGCAGTCCTGTCCAGCCAGATTGAAGGCACGCAAGCATCGCTGATCGACGTACTGGAATTCGAGTCAAAGGCTGTCGAACCCGATAACCCGCAGGATGTGACAGAAGTAGTCAACTACGTGGCCGCAATTAACTACGGGTTGGAAAACCTCGAACGACTACCTCTATCCTTGCGCCTGCTTCGAGAAATTCACGAAGTGCTTATGCAAGGGGTACGAGGGGCAGAAAGAGCACCAGGCGAGTTTCGCCGCAGTCAGAACTGGATCGGACCGAGTGGCTGCACTCTCGCTCAAGCAACTTACGTTCCGCCACCCCCTCATGAAATGCTACAGGCGCTGTCCGATCTAGAAAAGTTTTTGTACGATCCTCCTCTTTTCCCCACACTGATCGAAATTGGACTGGCGCACGCACAATTCGAGACAATTCACCCTTTTCTCGACGGCAACGGCAGACTGGGGCGCTTGCTAATTACCTTTCTCCTATGCGAGCAAGACATCCTGAAGCGTCCATTGTTATACATCTCCTACTACTTTAAGCGGCATCGCGCCGAGTATTACGATCGCC
This sequence comes from Rhizobium sp. Q54, assembly GCA_943367755.1. Taxonomy (GTDB): domain Bacteria; phylum Cyanobacteriota; class Cyanobacteriia; order Pseudanabaenales; family Pseudanabaenaceae; genus PCC-6802. Next base: position 15,591 of record CALRKB020000080.1, read on the forward strand.
TGCAAGCAGTTAGAGATAGTGGTGCCTGGGAAAACTGGCTTAAGTTTTTCTTGCGTGGCGTGTACGAAGTGGCACAGGAAGCCGCCGACAACGCTCGACGGATTGTCAACATGAAAGAAGAGCATCGGCAATTAGTGCTACAGAGGATGGGGAGGCGATCGGGCAGCGCCATTGCTTTACTCGAACGTCTCTACTACCGACCGATAGTAACTGTAGAAAACGTACAGGAGATCGCGCAACTTTCTTACGCAAATGCCAATACCCTGATCAAAGACCTCTGCAACCTGGATCTGCTGAAAGAAACCACAGGGCAGAAGCGCAATCGCGTATTTGCCTATGCCCCCTATTTAGCTATCTTTGAGGATCGACCGTGACCAGATATCTTGCCCAACCACGGACTGTTAGACCGCCGTCACATGCTGCCAAGCCACAAGCTATCGAAAAGTGGTCGAATTTTTGTCATAGTCAATTCCAGAAACCCCAAAACTCTTTCTGTATAATGGTTTTGCGATCGTGTTAGAGGGTCTCATAATCCGTAGGTCCCCAGTTCAAGTCTGGGTGCTGCTATTAAGAAAAAACGCAGTTTTCGCATCAGATATGGCTTCCAGAGCTTGTTTCTTCGTAGGCATCTGTTGTGAAAACTGCTACTTATGACAACAATTCGCACATTTTGGTTAAGCCATTGGCTTAAATTTAAGCCATAATTAAGCCAGTAAGCCATCGAAAATGACTGGCTTAAATAGGCAAGCCATGAACAGTGCATCGAAAACTGAGACTAAGCTGAAGGCATCTTTGGCAGAAGCCAATACCCGACTCAAGCTGGGTAAGTGTGGCGTAGCGATCGCTCAGCGTGGCGATCGATTGTCCCTGGTTGCTACTTTACCCCCTAAGCCAAATAGTCAGCGTACCGACTGGTATCAGCAGCGCATCCCTCTGGGTATCTATGCCAATTTCGATGGCATCAGGTTTGCCGAAGCAAAAGCCAAAGAGGTTGGAGCATTACTGGCTCAAGACAAGTTTGACTGGTCGAAGGTAGCCGATACCGTAGGGACTGAAGAGTTGCCTAATAAGCAGCCTCCTTGCTCTCAACTGGTCGAAACTTTCAAGGCTGAGTTTTTCGTGAGGGAAAAGCGCAGCCCCATTACGTGGAAAAAGGACTACGAAGCAGTCTACAACCACTTGCCACAGGATCGACCATTAACCGAAGCAGTCATCCTGGAGATGGTTCGCGGTACAGAGCCGAACACGCGCCATCGCAAACGTTACTGCATCGCCCTCAATGCTCTTGCTAAGTTTGCAGGCGTGCAGGTAGATCTGAAGCCCTATTCGGGTAACTACTCGTCAACCAAGGTGCAACCTCGGGACATTCCTAGCGACGAGGAAATTTTGCATTACTACCACAAGATCGTAAATCCAGAGTGGCGTTATGCCTATGCTCTGTTGGCAGCGTATGGCATCCGTCCCAACGAACTTGGCTTTCTTTGTTTTGATGAGTTGCCCACGCTAAAGGTAATCAAAGCGGCGAACACGACCAAGGGAAAAAGAGCAGATCGACAAATTTACCCATTGCCGCCTGAGTGGGTAAAAGAGTTTGGCCTTGATATCCCCCAAACCTTACCAAACGTGCAAAGTTTTGGCGATCGCGCTTGCCATCGGTTTCAAGCTTACAAAATCCCATTTCAGCCCTATGACCTGCGCCATGCGTGGTGCGTGCGCGGTACGGTTAGGCTCGGTCTGCCGATTCCTGTGATGGCAAAGATGGCAGGGCATTCACCCAAGGTGCATCTCGATACTTACCAGCAGTGGCTGGAGAATGAGGAGATCATTAAGGCATATCAGAAGATCCAGCCAGCTATGAAAATCATTGACTCATGAATTTACAAGAATTACAAAACCTGGTGGCGAGAGGGGAATCTGAGACTCTGGAGTTTAAGCGCACAACTGGCGAGATGAAGGAAGTCTGCCAGACAGCCTGTGCTATGTTAAACGGTTTGGGGGGCTTTGTGCTTTTTGGCGTGCATGATAACGGCAGCGTTCAAGGGCAGCAAGTTTCTACCCGCACGATTGAGGATATTGTCAACCACATTCGCCTGAAAATAGACCCCCCAGCGTTCCCAGATATCGAGACTATTGCTCTGAGTCGGTATGGCAGTGGTGGCTCTACGCATTTCTGGTGGGGGTGGTCCGTATACCTACGACGGTCGTTCTTATGTCCGTTATGGCTCGATAACTACGGTAATGCCGAAGGAGCGCTACGAGCGATCGCTGTTAGAACGAATGCACGCAACTCGACGATGGGAAAATCAGCCAGCGTATGGCGTTAAGGTGGAAGACCTGGAATACGCTGAGATCGTTCGGACTGTGGAGGAAGCGATTCGGCGCGGACGTTTGGAAGATCCTGGGACTCGCGATCCGCTCGAATTATTGACAGGCTTGGGGCTATTTCACGATGGGCAGCTTCTCAACGCCGCAGTTGTCCTGTTTGGTCGGGCAGAGCGGATGTTACCCAACTATCCCCAATGTTTGGTGAGAATGGCAAGATTTCGAGGTAGCGACCGCACGGAGTTTATCGATAACCGTCAAGAGGTCGGTCACGCCTTTGATTTGTTGCAACGCGCCCAGCGATTCTTGAGAGATCACTTACCCGTAGCGGGACGGATCGAACCCAACTTATTCGAGCGTATAGACGATCCGCTATACCCGCCAGATGCCTTGCGTGAAGCTTTAGCTAATGCCTTGTGCCATAGAGACTACGGTATTCCTGGAGGCTCGATCGCTGTTGGTATTTATGACGATCGCCTGGAAATTTCTAGTACGGGGATTCTCCCTTTCGGGTTGACTACTGAAGATTTGAAGCGTCCGCATCAATCCCGCCCTTGGAACCCACTAATTGCCCAGGTCTTTTTTCGCCGTGGCATCATCGAAAGTTGGGGGCGCGGCACGCTCAAAATGATCGAGCTAACCCAGAGGGCAGGGTTAACCCCGCCTGAATTTGAGTGCAGAACGGGTGAGGTCATCGTGCGGTTTTCTCCAACGCAGTATGTGCCGCCCACACGAGTTGACCATCAACTGAGTGATTTACAACGGGAATTACTGGAAGTCTTAGCGCAAGGCTCGAAGTCTCTGCGCGAAATTTTGGCAATGTTGCAGGAAACTACGCCAGAACGGACGGTGCAGGACAACCTGAAAATGCTGCGAGAGTTGGGACTGGTGGAATTGGTTGGGCAGAGGCGATCGGCAAAGTGGAGCTTGCTAAATGCTCGTACTAGAGATGTTAGTGGCGACTTGCCAACCATCGAGGCGCTTAACTAGTTTGAGCCTTTGACGTGTCAAATGACGTGTCAAATGACGTGTCAAATGACGTGTCAAACGTGTCAAACAACGTGTCAAACGTGTCAAAATGGTTCAATCATAGGTGTTGATAGCCTTCACCTACCTGACCCTCCTTGGAGAGTTTGTCATAATCTCACCAGGTTGTCAGCTAAAATTTCTTATGGTCGCGGGGAGTTTCTGATGGTAAAAGTTTTTCAGCAACACCTGTGGCAAGACAGTATCTTTGCTATCAAACTCAGTAGTAAATTCAAGACTTTTGAGGATTTCTACGCCAAACTAACTGAAGAACTGCCGCAAACCTCAGAAGAAACCAGAAAAAGGGTGGCAAGTACGATTTTGTCTCGGTTCTTCCCAGGAAAAAGTCTTGCCCAGCCTACACAGTTGACCTGGAAAAGCTACGAAGACGAGAACCTGTTACAGGCTCTAATGCGCTACCAATTCTTGGCAAGTGAGCCAGTGATTGCTGAATTTGTCAAGCTGCATATTTTAACCTGTCAACCAGGCGATCTCTTAGAGTTTCATGAGTTAGCAGACCAATTTATCAAAGAGCTTTACGGAGAGGCTAAGCCCGATCTCAGGAAAAATCTCAGTGGCGTGCTTCAAGCAACTGGATTGGTCACGCGCTCAAAGCAGTCATTGTACGTCCGCGAGCAAATTGAGCTAGAAAGAGCTTTTGGGATTTTACTTCACGTTTTATTTGCACCTCAACCTACCACAATTGATGTCCAAGATATTCTTAACCATGTCTTTTGGTGTTACTTAGGGTTGCGATCGCACACCGAAGTCATCAAGCTATTGCGTTGGCTAGAATCGAAAAAGATTTTGGCAAAGTATGTGCGTGCCGATCAGCTAGAACAAGTGACCACAATTTATAGCGCCGATGAAATTATGAATTATAGGAAGCTGCCATGAATCTCTTGGAATTTAAATATGTTGCCAAGAGTCTAGCTGAACAAGAACGCTGTGGGCGGCACCTATTTTTTGTGCGCGAGATAAAAGACGAAATTCTAAGATTGCTGCGCGATGCTCTAAAACAAGCCAAGCAGCCAGCTAATCGCTTGCAGACCTTAAGTATTGATGACCTTGCTGAGTCTTTACCCAATAGTGAAGCTGATTTACGATTAAAGGGAAAGATTAGACAGTACTTAGAGCAAATGCGTAGTGTGGGGACACCTCAGTTCTTGGTAATTACTGAACCAATGCTACTGGTGCGATATCAGATCGGACTGTTACCTTTCTACGAACACTACCTTGCGGATGGCACTTGCGCCATCGTTGTGTTGCCATCAATTCCTAGTCAGGAATCACTGGAGGCTCTGCCAAACTGCGTAATGGTGAATATCGAAACATTGAAGAAACCCTTCCCAGAGATAGGACGCACTGAAAGCCCTCTAATCGAGACTTGAATCGAAATTTAAGCCGCACACTTAAACAAGGAGTACATTTTGACTACAGAACTATCACCACTACAGCAGTTAATTACCCCTAAGTTAAAACGACCAGAAACTACTTTGTCATTAGGTGAGGCAATCAAAAGACCAATTGAAACGGTCAAAACCTACATTTTTACTAACTCAATTCGGGCTTATTTCAGCCAAGTTTTTGAAGAAGTGGTTGCAGATCGGGGGCAGGCATTTTGGATTCAAGCAGAATACGGGGCAGGAAAAACACATTTTTTGGCTACATTAGTAGCCCTTTTGGGCGAAAATTCTGAGACTACCGAACAAATGCTCTGGGATGCCGTGGGTGATAATGACATCCAGAATGAGCAGTTTCAGATTCAACCCAAGCGACTTTTACCAATTGTATTTTCTTTAAGGGGAGAAGGGGGGCAAGGTGGCCCATTAGAGCGTAGTTTACTTGATATTATTGCTCGTGAAAGTGACAAAGCTTGGCAAGTGCAACGTCAACGAGATTCTAATTTGCCTGCTCTGAAGTTGACTACAAATGATAATTTACTGGGGTGGTATCAGAGTTGTGAGGAAGGATTGCGATCTGATATCGAGCGATTTGTCAAAGTAGCAATGGGTTTGACTCTGTCCGAATTAAGGGCAGAAGAGGGAGATAGTGCTGCGGCTGAACAGATTGTTCAATATTGTCAACGTAATGGACTTCATCCTGAGATTGCGATCAGCACCAAAGAAAGAGCTAAGCATATCTACCAACAGGTCAAGAATGCTGGATATACAGGCATACTCTTAGAGCCTATCCGAAAAGTCAGAGGGAGTCTGATTAATTCCTATGTTGATGTAAAAGTTGTGGGTTAGGAAGACGGTTATTTCTCCAGCAGATTACGGGAAACCTGTCTACCAAATTTGGCACCGGATGAACTAAATAGGAATAGTC
>CALRKB020000081.1:0-20885 GCA_943367755.1 Rhizobium sp. Q54
CCCAGAACTTGTTTACTGGGAAAGGCTTTCAGGCAGTGTCTCCACTGGAGAATTATTCCCTAAAACCACTTGATGAGGAAATTAGAGATCTCAATTTCTCAGAGCTTAGAGATCCCTCAAAGTTGTTCAGTCGATTGGGTCCACTTCACACCACAAAAACTTTCGAGTGAAAGCTGATAAGCTTGCTAAAATCTGAAACTGATTCTATGCGGAGGCAGTTATGTCACAAAAGGCTCCAGAGATTGTGGACAAAGTATTACAACAACTAAGGCAGGTGTGGAGTAAGATTGCCCCTACTTTGCGACTGTGGCTAATCGGGCTTCTAGCTAAAGCGATCCCAGCTTTGGAAACACTAAGCAGTAAGTTAGTCAAATCTGAAAATGGCTCTCCTGCACCTGAATCCGTATCCCCAGGTTCTAATTCTAATATCATCCTGGTTGTGCGATCGCAGGCAGATAAACTCTTAAAGCAATTAACCCTGGGTTTAGTGAAGCTCCGCCAGAAACTAGAGGAGACCGGCGATACGCCCGATCTAGCCTCTGCAAATAAGACTGCTGAGACCCTAAAGACGGGAACAGTGCCAACCGCACTTAACCCTTCCTCCGCCAACACACAGGCAAAATTGCCTCTGTCCGAGCAAGTCCGTCAGGAAATATCGATCGCCTGGAAGTTTGTGCGCGAACAACTCGTACCAGTAGTTTTGTCTTTCTTGACCAGAGTGGTCGAAAAAATTGACCCACCTCTAACCAAGGCATACGAAACTGTTTCTGTAAAGGTCAAAGCCACACCAGCAATAGTAAATAACTGGGAAAAGCTCAAAGCCAGTAGCCTCTGGCAGAAGACAAGCACGGCGATCGCACCAGTTTGGAGAACTGTGAGTGCAAAGCTAGCGGAGATCGAGATACCTGAGAGCGTGAAGCCAATTTTGCAGAAGCGCGTGGCCACAACCACTCTGGCCGTTGCTCTCGTAATGCTAATCTTACTGAAACCGTCGCCCACACCACGGACGATTGCCAAAGCCCCTCAACTTCCCACCGCCGTTACACCAACAACTAAAGTTCCAGATCGCTTAGCTGCACCCGAGAAAGGGGAATCACCCCTATCACCCGATCAAATTGCGATCGCCAATATTCAGTCACAGGTAACCGATGTCTCCAAAAAATATGGTGAGGCTTTAATTCAGTCCGTCCAAACCAACTTTAAACTCGGTCGCCTGATCGTCCAGTTAACCGATGCTTGGTACCAACTAGACCCAAGTCAACAGGATCGGCTCATGACTGAACTTCTAGGGCGGTCTCACCAGCTCAACTTCAAAAAACTGATGATTGCTGATGCATCACAGCATCTAATCGCCCGTAGTCCTCTGGTGGGTAATGAGATGGTGATCTTAAAACGCTAGTGTGCTTTCAAGAATTTTATGAGGGTTTTCAACCCTCATAAAACAATCCGTCACCACATTGTTTATCTCTCAATTAAAAATTGACATGCCACAAGGTTGTCGTTAAGAGTTTGCGAAGAATATGGCCGAACTTAAGGATCAAGATCATCCTCAGTACTTTGGCGATCGCCAAATTGTAAATACCTTGCTGCAAACTGAACCAAGCGATCGCAATCTAGCAGATTTAGCACGCCTATGCATTCGCTATAAGGGGTTTCCTGGTGCCAGGGATATTCAGACCGACTTACTCAAAGTGCTAACAAAATGGCGGCTCACCGAAGAAGAGCTATACGCCAAAACCAGAGAAATTCACGCTACAACCAGGGTGTTTAATACCCATAATGATGGCCGCGACGATTGGGCCTAAGCTGTCAGGTAGCCCAGGATTTTAGTTCGAGCATAAAGCGAGCTGTTTGGAGCAGACAGGTTATTTGATCTTCTGTTTCACAAAAGTCACAATCTGTTGAATTTGCTTTTGCAGTGTGACCACTTGCTGCTCTAATGCCTTGATTTTTGTCTCCATTTCCCCCATATCTTTGAGCTTGCTTTCTAGCACTGTAATCCGCTCAACTAAGGCAACATCAACGGTACTGATTTCTATGGTGGTGGGAGTTGCCTCAGGAGGAATGGGGGCAGGAGCAGGGGGTCGCTTCTGGGCCAAAATCATGGCTCTTTTGATCGCTGCAATCAGTTCCTTTTGCTCAAATGGCTTTTCAATAAATACTAAATACTTGTCTTCAAACGGCTCAGGAATTTTGCTTGTGACTTCCTCCTTACGTCCAGACATCAGCAACAGGGGAATCCGACTTAATTCATGACTTTGCTGAATATTTTCGTAAACCTCAAAGCCGCTCATTCGAGGCAGTAAAAAATCCAACATGATCATCCAGGGACGCTCTTTTTGAACGAGCTCTAAGCCTTTGATGCCATCTGGCGCTTCAATAACTTCAAAGGTATCTGGTGGCAACATGTCTCGTACCATGTTGCGAATTACTCGGCTATCGTCAATCACCAGTATCTTATGAGGTGCCACTGCTAAAACCCTCTTGGTTAGTTTAGTAATAATCTATACACGATCAATCTATAGAGCATCAGGCCACCCCCCAAAAATGCTCTTAAACATATCACTCAAAACTGTGATGAATGCGATCAACATGAGTTAGATGTATATGTTATCAATAGACTAGATAATTTAGCAAAAGCCAAAGCTAAATGTCTCTTTGAGATCGAACCTGCGCCTGCATTCGCCGATAACTTTAGCGCAAAAACTAAAATGCTGTCATTAGTATCGATTAATTATTGAAAAATGTGAAGGATATAGCTGAAACTCTTGTACCAGAGAGCTCGTTACGGTTGCCTAAGTGGTTGCAACCTAAAGTAGGCAAAGCCAGTGATATTTCTACCGTACAGCAAATTATTAAGCGCAAGGGCATTCATACCATTTGCGAAGAGGGGCGTTGCCCCAATCGTGCTGAGTGTTATGCACAAAAAACCGCCACATTTCTGCTGATGGGGCCAACCTGTACCCGTAGTTGTGCTTTTTGCCAGGTGGATAAGGGACATCAACCCATGATGCTAGATCCCGATGAACCGGCAAAGGTGGCGGATGCAATTAATTTACTGGAACTAGACTATGTCGTACTGACATCTGTGGCGCGAGACGATCTCAGCGATCAAGGCGCTGGACGCTTTGTAGAGACGATCGCGGCAATTCGTCATCGTAGACCCCAGACTGAGATCGAGGTACTTACGCCTGACTTTAGAGGCGATCGCGCTTGTATTGCCACAGTGGTATCTGCCCAGCCTGTTTGCTATAACCACAATCTTGAAACTGTACGCCGCTTGCAGGGAGTCGTGCGGCGGGGGGCAAAATACGAGCGATCGCTTAGCGTTTTGCAGGTTGTGAAAGAGTTAAACCCGCAAATCGTGACTAAATCAGGTCTGATGGTAGGGCATGGTGAAACAGTTGATGAGATCGCAGCAACTATGCAGGATCTATACAGTATTGGCTGCACATCGTTGACGATTGGGCAATATCTCCGCCCTTCTTTAGAACATTTACCCGTCAGGAAATACTGGACTCCTGCGGAATTCGATCGACTAGGGGCGATCGCCCGCCAGATTGGCTTTACTCATGTCCGCTCCGGCCCTCTAGTACGCAGTTCTTACCATGCGGGACAAAATGCTTAGCTCAACAAAATAGCGGGCGGTGGAAACGTCAGTAAACCCACTTCCCGCTAACTATTGTTCAATGAAACAATTGAGACGCTTTTTAACGTTTACACAAACTGACTAGCTATTCATCAGCTAAATAGCTGAAGTTAGTCAGACGGCATAGCGTTGGCATTTATCTACCTGAATACCTTGCTAGCGGAACCAATACCTGTTCGCTATATCATTGACAAAAATCAAGCGAAAAATACTATGGCAATGCAATTGCGCATCTATGTTCCACCCCATCCTCTCGTGGCACATTGGTTAACCGTAGCGAGGGACAAAAATACACCTGTGGCTTTGTTTCGGAGCGCAATGCATGAAATTGGCCACTGGCTAGCCTATGAGGCAATTAGAGAATGGCTACCAGTACAGGAAGTGGGCATCGAAACGCCTTTAGGGCCTTCCATTGGCAAAATTATTGATGCCAACGTCCCGATCGCGATCGTACCCATTTTACGAGCGGGTCTTTCTTTACTGGATGGCTGTCAGTCCCTACTACCTACTGCTGCCATTTACCATTTGGGCTTTGTGCGTGACGAGGAAACCTTGGAAGCTAGTTGTTATGTGAATAAGCTACCCACACAGTTTGCCCCCGATACTCGCATTCTGATCGCCGAACCCATGCTAGCTACCGGAGGCACTATAATCTCAACACTGGAGATGTTGGTAGCACGAGGAGCTGAGCCCAGTTTCATTCGAATTGTGAACGTCATTTGTGCGCCTCCAGCCTTGCAAAAAATTAACCAAATGTTTCCTGGCATCCAGATCTATGCCGCAGCTATAGATGAAACACTGAATGAAAAGGGATGGATCGTGCCTGGATTAGGCGATGCCGGCGATCGCACATTTGGCACTTGAACTACTCATAACAAATTAGCTTGGTGAAGAGGGCATTAAATATCCTGGCGGTCGATTGCCTATGGGCTAGTATATTGAGAGTAAAAGACTTAACCGCAAATATACTTATGGAATCTCTTTTGGACTTCAAGCTCATCCTAATTGGTCTAACTGTAGTTTTTACCGTCAGCTGCCTATTCTTTGGTACTCGCAACGGTTTCTATGATACAGATAAGTATCACGGTAATGGGTCTGCTCACTAAGCTCGCTAAATTACAAAGTCAAAAGCCAAAAAGCTTAACTAAATATGCTAGGCTAGTATGCCTGACTAAAGTTCAGCACTTAAAAATCTAAAGTATAATTCTGCACTATGGCACTGTTGCAAGAGCGCAAGCAAGAACTGTTTGCTGCCTATCAAACTCACCCCACTGACACAGGCTCTTCCGACGTTCAAGTGGCAATGTTAACCGAGCGCATCAATCAGCTTAGCGGTCACCTCAAGACTCATTCTAAGGACTTTTCATCGCGGCGCAGTTTGCTGAAGATGATCGGTCAGCGCAAGCGCCTTCTGGCATACATACGTCAAGCGGATACCGATCGCTACAAGAATCTGATCCAACGCTTAGGCATACGAGGCTAGAGTGTCAGATCGTATTCCCTTCGAGCCGACTGGTAAGGGTAAAAAGAAGAAAATAGAGAAGCAGAAAAACCAACCTGCTGCTCCAGGTTCTCAAGCAAATTTGCAAATTCCACCGGAAGTGAATAGCCGCATTGTGCGTCGAATGGCTTTGTTTTGCGGCATTCCTACTTCTCTAGGGTTTGCAACGTTTATCGCCAGCTATATAATCGTCACAAACCACTGGTTTGAACTACCAAACACCGCAGTAGTTTTGGTCAGTATGGCTTGTTTGGGCTTGGGCGTACTGGGACTCACCTATGGCGCACTATCTGCTTCTTGGGAAGAGGGTAGATTGGGTAGCTGGTTTGGCTGGCAAGAGTTTCAGCACAATTTTGGTAATCTTCGAGAAGCTTGGAAATCTCAGCGGCAAGCAACAGATAAAAATTCAGATAATTAGGTGGTTTCCACAAAAAATTTACCGCTAATCGTTGGGGCAATTCCCCCGTGGTTACCCTGATTGGTTTATGGCAGGACTCTTAATCACTCGCCTAAATACTGATGAATTGGAAAAAGCGCAGGCAAGTGTTGAGTTGTTTTGGGACACTTTGCCTAGCCAAAAAACCATTACAAAATTTCTGAGCAACTCTCATAACATTCTGCTATCAGCAGAGTTAGATGGCACACCAGTTGGACAAGCGATCGGTTATATTCTGGAGCGTTGGGACATAGGTCTACCAATGCTGTTTTTGTATTCAATCGATGTAGCAGAAAATTACCGTCGTCAGGGCATTGGCACAGCATTAATTGCCGCAATCAGAGAAATTGGGAGGGCAGAGGGTTGCACCGAAGCCTTTGTATTTACCAATGAAAGTAATTTTGCCGCCATGCAGTTGTACCAATCCACGGGTGGGAAAATATCAACCCCAGATGATGTGGTGATGTTTGAGTACGATTAGTTTGCCGCAATTCGGTGACACCATCTAATAGAATGGTTGTCTGAAGCATGAAGTTTTGCGCGTTACCTACGCATAGTTCGGAAAAACAATGGCTGCAAGTACTGATAATTCTCATAATTTGTTGACGTTTTTGTTAGAAGTGGGGACAGAAGAGTTACCCGCAAGTTTCGTGGCCAGTGCGATGAGCCAGTGGCAGACGCGCATTCCCCTCAGCTTAAGCGATCGCCACCTCATCCCCAGCCAGGTTAAAGTCTATGGTACGCCGCGCCGCCTTGCTGTTTTGCTCGAAGGCTTACCATCCAAACAGCCAGATCGGCTTGTAGAGAGTAAAGGCCCAGCCGTCACTGCTGCCTTCATAAATGGCGATCTGCAGGGAGAACCAACTAAAGCTGCGATCGGCTTCGCTAAATCCAAGGGTGTAGACGTTAGCGAACTGATCGTGCAGGAGACAGATAAAGGGGCGTTTGTGTTTGCCAAACAGCAAATAGCAGGTCAGCCTACCGCCGAAATTTTGACAGAAATTGTACCGCAGTGGATCACAGGCTTAGAGGGCAAAAGGTTGATGCGCTGGGGCACGGGTGATTTAAAATTTCCTCGTCCCATCCGCTGGCTAGTTGCCTTACTCGATCGAGATATTTTGCCTTTTTCCTTAGAGAATTTGCATAGCGATCGCATCAGCCAAGGCCATCGTGTCATGCACCCCGCTCCGGTCGTAATTGATACAGCCGCTAATTATGTGGCAAAGCTGCACGAAGCACATGTGATGGTAGATGTTGAGTTGAGACAGCAGACGATCTGCGATCAAATCAATGGTGTTGCCGAACTTATGCAATCCCAGTCGGAAATTCCCACAGACCTGCTGGCAGAAGTAACACACCTGGTGGAGTGGCCAACCGCCGTAGTAGGGGAATTCGAGCGGGAATTTTTGCAATTGCCTGTGGAAGTGATTAAAACGGAAATGGTCAGCCATCAACGTTATTTCCCCATGCACTCATCTACCAGTTCTGATAGTGCTGAGCAACTATTACCCTACTTCATTACCATTTCCAATGGCGATCCTGATAAATCAAGGTTAATTGCGGCTGGCAATGGTCGCGTCATTCGCGCCCGTTTAGCGGATGGGAAGTTTTTCTACGAAGCCGATCTCGCCCAACCTCTAGAGAGCTATCTACCCCAATTAGAAAAGGTCACATTCCAGGAACAACTGGGATCTGTGATGGCAAAAACAGAGCGCATTCGCGCCATAGCCAAAGCAGTAGTTAAGGCAATCCCCAATCTGAAAGTTAACAAGACAGATAGCAAGCATATAGATCGCGCCGCACAGTTGTGCAAAGCCGATCTGGTAACACAGATGGTAAAGGAATTTCCTGAGTTGCAGGGTGTGATGGGGCAATATTACGCCCAGGCAAGTGGTGAAAGCCCTGAAGTCGCCAGAGCTATTCTGGAGCATTACTTACCCAAGGGAGCAGGCGATACGCTACCACAAACCCTGGCAGGAAAGATTGTGGCGATCGCCGATCGTCTCGATACGCTGTTTGGCATTTTTGGTCTGGGCATCATTCCCACAGGTTCTTCCGATCCGTTTGCGCTGAGGCGAGCAGCGGCAGGCATCGTGCAAATTGCCTGGGATGGTAACCACGCGCTGGATATCCCACAATTATTAGACGCGGTAGCGGAAATCTACAAAGCTCAGATCGAACTGCCACAATCCAACGCGCAAATTTTATCCAATCTCTATAAGTGGTTCGAGCAACGCACTCGCACCCTGCTACAGGATCGCGATGGCATTGACTACGACCTGGTCGATGCCATATTTGGTGTTGACGATCCTGACTATGCTATTGATGCTTTGCGCAATCTCAGTCGAACTCGCGATCGCGCCCTATTCCTACAACAAGCCCGACAAGATGCTACTCTGGCTGCTGTTTATGAAGTGGTAAATCGGGCTGCAAAGCTTGCGACTCAGGGAACGCTAGGCAGTGATGTTACAGATATTAAGGGTATAGTCGATCCTGCTACCCTTGTAGCGCCTGCCGAGCAAGATTTATATAAAGCGATCGCGTCTTTTCCCAAGAATCCTGACTTTACGAAATTATGGCAATCGATCAAGGCGATCGCGCCCATCCTGGCGAAGTTCTTTGATGATGTCTTAGTAATGGATGAAGACCCCCATGTCAGGCAAAATCGTCTGCACATGTTAGGCGTAATTCGCAACTACAGTCGCATCCTTGCCGACTTCAGCGCCATCCACTCTACCTAAGATATTGTCTATTGTCATCTTTTTAAGAGGACTTGACGGGATTATAACTGCACTCTAGACTATAAGTATGGATGCAGCAGACATGTGGCCGTGCGGCAGAAGCATGACATCCCGTTACCCTTTAGGGTCGAGGCAAGTCCGGTAAAGACGTTCTGAATACCAAAATAAGATTTTGGCGAAGGCTCCTTAAGGAGCCTTTGTTATTTAAGGGGTTGGTAATTTTTTATTCTTTAACAAGTTGTTTGCTATAACAAAAAAGCCGACTTTCTTTATTTTCCCTATACCTTCGTATTTTGGATAGGCACTTTGTACATGTAATCTCAGCTTTTTACTTTCTTTAAATACTGTGAAAACAACAAAATAATCAACCTCAGTGCCCTTTGAGTCTACAACTTTCACCGTTGCGAATCTTCCATACCCTGCATGACAAACTAAGGTTGTACTCTGACTTAGTGATTGGATAATGTTAGGTAACTGCTTCGAGAGGTGATATCTCTCCAAATTAAATGGTCTAGACTCTCTTGGCGCATTGTACGTTAATAGCTGTAATTCTTCGTCAGGAAGCTCGTTCGATTCTTTGGTGAAGCAGTGTAACCCATAGGTCACGATAAACCTGTATGTAATTAGATTCTTTTCATCTCTGTCATCAAGATATTCAGTCCAGTGGGCATTTAAATGTGATAAGTCGTAAATTTGACCATTTAGAGTGAAATTTCTCCAGTATGTAACTTCTGTTGCAACGGTATTAAATCTTTCCCCCATTTGAGCATAATATTATTAAATTTCAATTAGTCCTAGGCTTATTTGAATGGCTTGATTCACCTGTGACATTATCGCATCGTAAGCTCTCCAGCATATTCACGTTTTGCTGCCATACCTCTTCCTCCAGCGCGAACCAGTCATCTGTCAACTGGCGATCACGTTTGGTATGGCGAATGGCTCCTGCTTTTAACTGTTGCCGCAGTTTCTGTTTTTGCCTGTGCACAATGTAGGACTGAATAGCTGCATCGATATTCTACGGAATTTTTTCATGCTTGAGTTTGCGATCGCCTACGGTACTTTCCAGAGACCGCCTGCACCAGAAACAACTTCTAAGCTCCTCCCCTGGGATTGAAAATAGCCACGCAACCGACCTGAAGGCCGAAATACTAGCAAGTCTGAGTAAGTCTTGGAGCTAGCTTCTGGGAGCTTTGGCAAGCCAGATTTACTTAATAGCTCAAGCCGTACCTTATGCTCTAGCAAATAGCTCAGAGATATAAGATCGCCCAGATTTGTACCATCGTCACCCTCATCCACAATCAACAGTGGCTTGGTTCTCTGATTCACTAATCTCGCGGTTTCCGCATTAAAGTAGCTGGGTACATTGCTCCACCAGGTATCTGCGATCGCACTGACGCTGCACGATGCGATGCTGCATGTAAATAACCCAACCAAAAGCGATCGCCAGAATATTTGAGGTATACGAGCTATGGGCGATCGCATGAGATTGCTACCCAGCAGATAGGCTACAGCTAATTGAACGCCAGGGAAACAAGAAATCAGATAGCGGCTGACCGAACTACGCCGTCCACCCAAAATTAAATCTGGCAGAACCAACATCAGAAAAGGCACAAGGATAGCAGTCACAACGAATAACCAGGTTTGACGCTGAGTTTGACGGCACAGCGCCCAAATTCCTGCCAAAATTACTAACAAAATCGGCAGTCTGAGCGCATACGTCCATACACTATCAAAGCCCACATCTAGATCGAGAAATAAAGCTGTAAAGCTCAGCATCCAGAGTTTACTATTAACCAACCAGTCCGTTCCCCCTGCCGCCCAGTTAGTCGAGCTTAATGCCCGTTGGTAATTTCCTGCCAACACCAAGATCCAGGGCATGTATAAAAGCAGCGATCCTAGATTGGCGATCGCATATTTGAAAAAGAAATTCTGCGGTCGCAATAACTCAATCTGGAGATTATTACCTGCCAAACTGTTTTCCCAACTAGCTTTTGACTTTACTCTCAGGCGATGGGGCAATCCAAATTGCAGTAGTAATAGGTAAACACCATGGGCGATCGCGCTAAAGCTAAAAAATGGATGCGTATAGAGGCCGATCGCATTGACAACGGCGTAAATTCCCCAACTACTGGCATGACGCAGTCGCATGGCTCTAAGAATGCAAAAACTGCTGGCAATTGTGGCAACGGTCAGCAGGCTATATTGTCTAGCAATTTGCGCAAACAACACATCAAATGGTGATAATGCTAGTAAAGCGACAGATATGAGCGCAATGAGGCGAGAACTAAATAGCTCCAACGCTAAACCATAGATTAGCGGTAAAGAAACCAGACTAATTACAACTGCCAACAGGCGCATCGTCGCAATATCACTACCAAAGGACTGCATCCAAAAACGAGATATCAGGTAGTAAAGTGGTGGATGCTGCGGATCTTCCTTGGCTAGCGAGTCGATCGTATCGGTAAAATTACTGCCTGGTTTGAGGCGTTGAAATTTCAGTAATTCATCAGGCTGCCATTCGCGATCGCTAAACATCTCAGTCCCCATTTCCAGACTGCGATAGCCAGCAGATCGCAGTGAAGTGTAGACTTCATCGTGCCAATACAACTTATGGCCTAAAGCATTGAGCCTAAAACCCACACCTATAACTATTGCCCCTACAAGTAGGATTAGCAGTAAATGGCGAGCAATCTTTTTGTGCATTGGATCTTCAGACTAAAAAATAGATTTTTAGGATATTTTGAAGGGACTAAACCCTTCAAAATATCCTTGGTAGATTATTAGACGTAAAGTTTACAAATTTGGGCAAGCTCAAATATTGCTATATAATCTTCGACGAGTTGCGAGTCAAACAATCACAAAGTCTCACTTCTCGATAAGATAGGTAGCTAAGGTTATCTAAAGTTTATCTACAACCTAGTGGGAGGATTAATTTTTGGCTAGCAGCAGCTTATTTACATCTGAGTCTGTTACAGAAGGTCATCCAGATAAGATCTGCGACCAGATCTCAGACACGATTTTAGATGCTTTACTAAGCATCGATCCCACATCGCGGGTTGCGGCGGAGGTAGTGGTGAACACGGGCTTAGTCCTGATCACTGGCGAAATTACGACCCAAGCGCAAGTTAATTTTGTCGATTTGGCTCGCAAGAAAATTGCCGAGATCGGCTATACAGACGCAGAAAATGGTTTCTCCGCCAGTAGCTGTGCCATTCTCCTCGCTTTGGATGAACAGTCTCCTGACATTGCCAAAGGTGTGAATGAGGCAATGGAAAAGCGTGAAGGACTTGAATCGGATGCCGCACTAGAAGCCATTGGCGCTGGGGATCAAGGCATTATGTTTGGCTTTGCCTGTGACGAAACGCCAGAGATGATGCCCATGCCGATCGCTTTATCCCACCGCATTGCCCGACAACTAGCAGTAACGCGTAAAAGCGGCGAACTGTCCTATTTACGCCCCGATGGCAAAACCCAGGTCACAATTGTCTATGAAAATGGTCAACCCATTGGTATCGATACAATCCTGATTTCAACACAACACGCTCCTGAAGTGCATGGATTCAGTAACGACCAGCAAATTCAGGCTGCAATTAAAGCTGATCTATGGCAAAAGGTAGTCCAGCCCATATTTGTGGATTCCAAGGTAATTCCTGACGAGCGCACCAGATTTCTAGTCAACCCCACTGGTAAATTTGTGATTGGTGGCCCCCAAGGTGATTCCGGTTTAACTGGGCGCAAAATTATTGTCGATACCTATGGTGGCTATGCCCGTCACGGCGGCGGTGCTTTTTCTGGTAAAGATCCCACCAAAGTCGATCGCAGTGCTGCCTATGCCTGCCGCTATGTTGCCAAAAACATTGTGGCTGCGGGATTAGCTACCAAGTGTGAGTTGCAAGTCAGCTACGCAATTGGGGTGGCCAGACCCACCAGCTTGGCGATCGAGACATTTGGTACTGGTAAAGTGCCCGATGAAATCCTCTTGCATCTAGTCAAGGATAACTTCGATTTGCGACCCGCTGCAATCATCCAAAACTTTGGATTACAGCACCTCCCCGCTCAGAATAGTGGGCGCTTCTACCAAAATGTAGCTGCCTACGGTCATTTTGGTCGCAACGATCTCGATCTACCGTGGGAAAAGATAGATAAGGTAGATATTCTGCAAAAAGCCTTGTAAGTTAGGGCCTGGGGTGTAGTGTTTTTGATGCATCTCACACTTCAGCCGATTGAGGGCAGGCACGGAGACACTGCCCCTAAAGTTACGTAAATTGCTGACCTAGCTCAACCGGATTATGTACGGTAATTCGTTTTTTGGAGATAGAGATCATCTTTTGCTTGCGCAGATCTCCTAGTAACCTGGTCACCGTTACACGCGTGGAGCCGATCGCTTCGGCGATCGCTTGATGCGACAGTTTGAGATCGATAGTGACACCATCGGCAGTCGGAATCCCAAAATCGCGGCAGAGAATCAGCAAGAAACTGACAAGGCGTGAACCCATATCACGGTGCGCCAAAGTTTCGATCATCATCTCGGTTTGGAGAATCCGCGATGATAAACCACGCAGCAACACCATGGGTAATTCAGGGTCTTCTTTGAGTGCTTTCTCCACATGCTCAATTGGTACCGATAACAACTCCACAGGCGTAAATGCCACAGCATGATAAAAGCGATCGGAACGGTTGCCTGTAATCAGAGAAAGCACGCCAAATACGCTATTTTCGCGCAGCAAAGCCACCGTAATTTCTTCTCCTGCCTCGTATACTCGCGACAGCTTCACCGCACCACGCACTAGGAAATAAAACCTTTCGGCGGGATCGCCAGGGAAGAAAATAGTCTTACCACGCTCAAAGGTTTCCACCAATGGAGGAAACATACCGCCATTCATCTCGCGGAATACATCAGCTAAAGGCCGTTCTTGAGTTATTACCATTTATCCCTCCTCCATAACCTGGGCGATCGCTGTAGCCGTACTAATGACATAGAAATCGCATCGCTGTGACTTCACGCAATCCAACTTAAATTCATCATTAACCAGGGAATGAAAGCGATTAGGGGGTGAGTTACACAGAGCGTCGTACAAAAGTATTAATCCGTAAAATCTATCGAAAGTACTCAATTGCCTTCAATCATTAACTATTACCTTATCCACACTTAAACTTACTACACAATTGTATTTTGTATCTGCTTGTACATTTTGTTGTGATTTTGGTAGGGCTAATTAACAAAAAATCTAAGTTTGTTCACTTGGCTAACCCATCTAAAGCAATAGATTGATTAGAATAGGGTAATGACTGGCATAGGCAAGCGTTAATTGCGTCTTTGCCTGTGGGGAAGGCAAGAGCTGCCTTGAGAGTAATAGACACAGTCAGAGATACTACACCAATTTCAACTCTTATATTTCATAGTTCAGAATTAATCATAAAGCTTGGAAGAGGTAACTGTGGATCGTATTCCCATTCCATCTCATATTCATTACGAGCTATTGCTACAGTTGTTGGAGCGGCAAACCCTACCTGCGATCGCACAGTCAGATCGTGTGGCTAGGGAGCAGATCCAATCAGCGATCATTATGCTTCGTAAAGCTCTAGCTGCACAAAAACAGTTTGAGGGGTTGTGCGAACAGCAGGGCATTCCCACAACCTACCGCTGGTCACTCAATGAGCTACCTAGCCATAATACCGATATTCCTGAATACACTACGCCCCAGAAGTATTAGCAGTGACTTTTAAGTGTATAGTTTTGTCAGCGTAAGAACTTGCTGAGCGTTCGTCAGTATGGAACCACCTCAAAATCAGCTTAATCAAGAGTCAGTTCCAGTCCAACCACCTACGGCAAAAGCTGACATTTCTAACGGTAGCTCTGCCCCAAAACTGGGGGTAGCCAACCCTGCGCTTGATACTGCCGCGTCAAAGGCGATCTCGCCTATTAAGCCTGCGATCGCAGAAGCCAGCCAGCCAGCATCACCCAAAAAATCCCAGATCGCTCCAATCAATCCATTACAGTTACTCACAGTCGGTCTATTGGTTGTCATTTTGGGCTTACTGTTGGGGTTATTTGTCAAGTTGTTAACTCTCAAAAACGAGCCCACTAGCACTGAGCAAAAAGTAACCGTCCCCGCTACTAATACCGATCGCTCCTTGGAAAGCGATCCCAATCTAGCCAGTAATTATCCTGCTACACCAGAAAAGATTAATCGCGATCGCTTCAACCAGATCAAAAAGGGCATGACGCTGAAGCAGGTTGAGGAAGTGATTGGTAGCCCAGGCAAATTGATTGCTGATAGCAGCACACCGGATGGAACTGGACAGGTCTATTCCTGGAAAAATCCTCAAGGTAGTAATGCGATTGTGGAATTTAAGAATGGCAAAGTTGCAGCCAAGGCTCAGGCAGGTTTGTAAGGCAGATCGTAAGTGATCGCTATTCTCCTAACCAGGCGCGGAGATTTTCTGCTTGCGCAGGAGAAGGGTTGGCGATCTCAACAAGATTATAGCGATCGCTCACAGGTGATTGCAGCACTAAACTCGTTTTATATAACTGATCTTGTTTAAAGAGGGTGAGTTCAATGCGATCTCCTGGTGTAAATTGCCGTAGGCGATCAACGTAGCTCTCTACCGTGACGCGAATGCCATCAATCGCCAACAACTCATCACCAGGATCGACTCCGGCTAGCTGAGCTGGCGAATTAGCATCAACCACTCGCACTGTTGGCATGCCATTGCCAGGTTTAAGCACCATGCCAGTATAGGGAGGCAAATCTTGAGTTGGTGATGGCTGTACCTCTAAGCCAAATGGTTCGAGATAGAAGTTATAGTCCAGTTCTTGGGTGCCATATAAATATGCCTGAAAGAACGATCGCAGATCGCTGCCTGCAACCGATGCGATCGCTGCCTGCAAATCTTCTTCTGTAAACCCGATTTCGTCTTTACCAAACTGCTCCCACATCAAGCGCATCACATGATCTAAACAAGCATGATTCTGGGTGTGCTGGCGGATCGCCAGATCTAGCAACATGGATACCAATTCACCCTTGAGATAATAGGAAATCTGGTTATTCGGGGTGTTAGCATCCGGGCGGTAGAGCTTAATCCAGGCATCTAAGCTTGACTCAGATAGTGACTGGACGTGGCGACCATAGGTGGTTTGCAGGCGCGTAATATTGTCGCTCATTAATTTGAGGAAGTGCTTAACCCCATAAATCCCTGCACGCAGAGGGATCAGCAGATCGTAGTAACTTGTCGTCCCCTCACTAAACCAAAGTGAAGTGGTGTAGTTTTCTCGTTCATAGTCAAATGTTTCCAGTGCTTTCGGCCTGATGCGTTTCACATTCCAGGTATGGAAAAATTCGTGCGCGACTAAATTCAAAAAGCGTAGGTAGCTATCCTGGCGAAATCCCAAACGTTGATAGATCAGCGAACAGCAATTTTTATGTTCTAAGCCACCATTCCCATTCGGAGATAAATGGAGTAAAAACAGGTAGCGATCGTAGGGCAGCCCCCCGAACAACTCGGCTTCGGCTGCAATAATTGCCGTAGTGTCTTTGATGATGCGATCGGGTTCAGGATTCCCCTCTCCCCAGATCGCGAGATCATGCGGCTTACCCAGTACGGTAAATTCGTGGCGGCTGTGAATGCCAACCTCAAAGGGACTATCCACCAGGGTGTCAAAGTCAGCCGCGTAGTAGGTATGTGGTTGTCCTGGTACAACGGGGAGGGCAGTTGCAATTTTCCAGTCTTGATGAGGAAGTTCTACTTTGACCGTTAGCGGCTGCTGTTGATGTCCGGGTACAAACAAGAACGTGGCAGCACCATTAAAATAGCCGTGGGTGCGATCGAGATGGTTAGTGCGCACTGTCAGTTCGTTCGCAAAGATTTTGTAGCTAATCTGTATCCAATCAGCCGCCGCTATGCGCCATTGATTTTTACCGAGCTTCTGCCAGGTTAGTGGTTTACCTTGCCAGTCGACGACTTGGAAATCCTGTAAATGCTTGGCATATTCACGCACAAGGTAAGAGCCAGGTGTCCACACGGGTAAACGGACTTCCAGATCGTCTTCTTGCCAGCGATCAATGGTGAGTTGAATGTGGAACAAGTGCGTATCTGGTTGTGGCATAGAGACGACGAACTGCCAGGGTGCAGTTTGCGACTCGGGAAGCAACTCGTTTTTCTGAGGCTGCTCCACCAAAAATTCATCCTCTTTATCCTTAGCCATTACTGCTCCTTTCCGAACTCAATCTTTACCTACTATTATCCCCTGCCTCTGTTAGGCTTAAGTCTGGCTGACGGACAAATCTTTTCTAAACCTGGGCTAGGTTGAGACCCGTAGTTTTTCCTCGTCAGGGTCAAGATGAGTTTTGACCCACAAGCGATCGGCCAAAGCAATAGGAGAGAGATTGATCTGCAGTTGAAACTCAGCGACCTGCGCAGTCAAATCTGCCTTGGACTCATAGCAGGTGTGATAGGTGACATCCTCACTCTTAGTCTGATCTGCTTGCGGCTATACCCCAAAAACGTTTGAGGGTTTATGAGACTTTGATAGTGATTTTGATTCAGAAAACTTTAACCTTCCGTCCTCATCGTTTTGAACCTAGATTGGTTAAGCGTAGACCTAAGCCTTTCCCTCGCATGAAACAGCCTCGCTCCTCACTCAAAGCCAAGCTAGCTAATTGATTTGAGTTGTTTCAGTGCCATTCACTACTTTTTTAGATTGGAGCTGGTACATATCAAACATCGCATTTATCCCAAAGACTAAGGTAAACAGATTCTAAATTTTGCGCGAACTGAGCGAGATTGAAAAGAGGTAGCAACTCTCGATCGCTGCGCAACTTAGTGTGTATGGGTTTAAGTAAAGCTGGATTATTCCCAAATGCGATCACTTGTTGTTCGTACTGCTCGGCGCTATCACAAATGAGAGACTCCAAACCAACGCTGGCGCAAATGCTGGCTCCCATCCGTGCCGCATAGGTCTCACCTGGTTTCGTCAATAGCGGCAATCCCGCCCAGAGCGCCGCCGCCGCCGTCGAACCAGCATTATAGGTAAAAGTATCGAGAAACAGATCGGCCACTTGAAATTGAGCCAGGTAATCAGCATGAGTTTTTTTACTGGCAAATATCAAACGTTCGGGATCGATGCCGCGATCCCGAGCAGCTTGGCGCAGATTCTGTTTCGCTTTATCATCGCCATCGGTCAGCCATAGGATGGATTTGGGTACCTGTTGTAAAATTCGCATCCACACGTCAAATACAAACGGATCGATCTTGTAATGGGAATTGAAGCAACAATAGATAAAGCCTTTGGCGGGTAAGCCTAACTCTTCTCTGGTGAAGGGACGATCTCGGATAGGCAAGGGAGATGAGACAAATGCATGGGGCAGATAGATTACCTCTTCAGAAAAATAGGATTTGCGATCGCGAGGAATCAACCAGTCATCCGCCAAAATGTATTGGATGAAAGGCGCTCCCATTGTATCTGGATAGCCCAACCACGCGATTTGAATGGGTGCAGGTTGCAGTGCCAGCACCGATGCAAGATTCCCAATCGTGTAGCCCGCCAGATCGATTAGTATATCAATGCCATCCGCATGAATTCGCCTCGCCGCATCAGTGGTGGAGAGGGGCGATAAATCCACGTAGCGATCGCAACCCAAACGCACTTGTTTACTAATCTCGTCGTTGACATCCACGGTACTGTAGGCAAATATCTCTAAGCGATCGCGATCGTGATGCTGGAATAGCTGACATATTAAGCGTCCCACCGCATGTTCGCGGAAATCGGGAGAAAGGTAGCCAACCCGCAATTTAGGACGGCTCGACCTTTGATGGCTAAAGCGCAACGCAGGTTGTTTCTCTTGTAGGGCGTTAGCCTGTTGTACTAAGCTACAACTCTGAGCTTCTGCCATAGCTCGATGCAAGTCTAGAGAAATGGGAAAAATACTCAAAGCGAGTGGACTCAGATCGCATTGTTGTCTTTGAATAGGATCGGACACCAAGTCGATGAGACGTTGCGTATGTAGATCGTAATCTTGCCAATCGCAAAATCGCAGGCGTAAATTCGCTCTCACTAATGAGATTTGCCAGGGAGTGGGACTAAATTGCTCAGCTTGTTGGTAGTGGTGTTCTGCTTCTTCGTATCGATCTTGATATTCTAAGATCTGGGCGAGGGCAAAGTGGGCTTCATGGTAGTCTGGTTGCCGATTTACCGCTTCTAGATAGTGTTGCACCGCCGCCGCCAAACGTCCCTGTTGTTTGTAAATGGTGGCAAGGTTAAAGTGGGCTGGCACGTATTCAGGCTTTAATTGGATGGCTTGCAGATAGCCTGTCTTCGCTCGTTCTAGTTCTCCATCCAATTGCCAGAGACTAGCTCGATTGGCGATCGCTTCCGCAAAATTGGGATGATGGAGAATAGCTGTTTCATAACACTGTAAGGCTTCTTCTAAGCGATTTTGATTTTGCAGTAACGTACCCAAATTATTCCAGGCACCCCAAAAGTCTGGCTTTAGGCGTACTGCCTCGCGCAAACAGGATTCCGCTTCTGGGAAATTACCTTGCTGCTTCAATAGACGGCTGCGATCAAGATAGTCTTGAGCAGAAGCTTTTAACGAGGAGGATAAGGATGCTTCTGGCGTATGGGTTACGGATTGATTTAGAGTATCGACTGGTTCGATGGAAATCAATTGTGCGATTTCCTGAGTCTGAAATCCTAGCAGCATGGGACGCTGCACACCTGGCAGTACTTGCACATCGTAGAGTTCTGTCACCATGCCTTCGATCTGATACCAATGCGCGATCGCTCCCGAAGTTAAATCGATTACCATCAATCCACAACGCGGATCGGCATCCTTGTGCTTCAAAGTCTCATCCAGGGGTAAGCCCGAAAAACTTTTATCACCGTGGCGCGGTTTAGACAGTCCTACAATCGCCCAGTTCTTCCAAAAAGCCAGTCCTCGCAAGAATCCCGGACAGAAAGCCAGAGGCTCAAATCGTCCTACTTGCAAATCTACGGTCCCCAATTCACCTGTACCGGAGTTGAGCAGCCAGAGTTTGCTCTGGTAGAACCTTGGTGAATGCGGCATTGATAAACCCTGTACCAAAATCTCATTATTTTGGATATCAATTACACACCCTCCAGCCACACGGCGATCGCGCCAGCCATCCACAACATCCGACTGACTGCAAGCTGTAACATAGCGAGGGAATCCATCTACTAGAGCTAAGCCATTGAGATGACATCGATCTTCATTGATTACACGCGAAACAAAGGGCGGTTTCCACAATGGTTTACAGCTATGGCTAGAACTGAGTGTGGCTAAACAATTCAGCATCGTACTGACAAACACAATCTGTCCGTTGCCATCCACGACAATATCATGAATATCCAAATCGCCTGTCGTGTAGCCAATGCGAGGAATATAAAGTTTGTCGTAACCATCATGTAAGTGCCCTGGTTCCAAAGCATTCTCAAATTGCCAGATCTGATACTTTGTGCCTAAGTACAGGCGATTCCCTTGCACAAATAATCCCATCGCTCTGCCAAAGCTGCGTTCAAATCCCGAAAAACGTCCAGTCTCTTTGTTGACTCCCAACAAGGTTAAGCGATCGGTTTGATAAGTGCTATAGGCAATGCCGATCTGCTCTTGTGCTAGCCATTCGGGAAAGAGGCGATCGCTAAAAATCTCTAGAGCTTCTTGGGGCTTAGAATTCAAAGGGTCTTGCATAGAAAGTGTTACTACGATATTGCTACAATACATGTTTTTGAGAAAAATGCCTTTTGTGTTTATTTAGGCAGCGTTTAAGGGTTTACCGAGCTAGAGTTGACTAGTTGTGGCGAGATCGTCGCCTTGCCGCAATTTATCAAGCGATCTCTGCATGATAAACTCTATCTATGTATGCGAACCGACACCATCTTCTACCAACTATTTATCACTTTTCACTCCCTTCTGTTTGAATTGCTCGGTCAACCAGTTGAGAATGCTAACGGCTATCAATTCACCTCAGCCGAAGTTAAAGAAAAAGCTTTCCGCTTCGATGGCATCTTTCTGCCCGACGAAGTAGACAAACCAATTTATTTTGTGGAAATTCAGTGCCAAAACAAGCCAGAATTTTATTGGGAATTGATCGCCGAAATTAATATCTATCTCAATCAATACAAACCCGTTCAAGATTGGCAAGCTGTTGCCATATTTGCTAAACGCAGCCTAGAGCCAGAAACATTGACTGATTACCAGCAAGAATTGATTGCCAATGGTCGGGTCATCCGCATCTACCTTGACGAGTTGCCCTCAGGGTCAATAGCAATTAGTTTGATTGCACTGATCGTTAGCCAGGAAAAACAGGCAGCAGAACTAGCAACAGAAATAATGCAACGTACCAGGATCGAGATTGCCGATGCAGCAGTTCGGCAAAGTATCATAGAATTGCTAGTGGAGCGTCACAGTTTAATTTTAGGGTAGATGGAAGTCAACTTGCATCGAGCATCATCGATTTTCATTTGCCAATCAACTCCACGTTGGGTAGTGTTGACATCGGTTGACCAAGCAGCGGTTTCATTTCGTAACGTTTCGATAT
>CALRKB020000082.1:0-20706 GCA_943367755.1 Rhizobium sp. Q54
ACTTTCCATGCCAAGTCAAACCAATTCGACCTCATCACGGGCGGATCTCCTTGCCAAGACCTCAGCATTGCTGGCAAACGGGCAGGAATTACAGGCACGCGCTCTGGACTATGGTTCGAGATGCTCCGAGTCATCGAGGAAGCAAAGCCCAATTTCGTTATCTGGGAGAACGTCAGAGGAGCCATATCAACAGGAGCATTACTCACAGTTTTGTCTGGTTTGTGCGAAGCAGGCTATCACTTTGATGCAGAAATCTTATCAGCAGCGGAAATTGGGCTTGACCACAAGCGCGAGCGGATCTTCGTTGTTGCCTACGCAGATGGCATATGGTGGGACGCACCGCCCTGGCGCGAGCAAGTTGGACATCAGATTGAGGCAACTAGGCTTGCTGTCGCACGGCAAAGTATTGACCCCCCAGCGTGGGGAATATCGCATGGGCTTCCCCATCGGCTGGACAGACTTGCAGCCATCGGCAACGCAGTTATCCCTGCTTTAGCGGCGATCGCCCTGCAACGAGTTTTGTACTTAGAGAGCTTGAGGTAAGGAAGGTAAAACCTAATGCCACGACCACGTCTTGACCAAGCTGTAAATATTAAGGTGCAATCTATGCCTAGAAACAAACTGGATGCTACCAAACCCCGCATTGACCCCGATGACTTAGTAACTACTGAAGAAGCTACAAAAATCCTAAAGTGGAAAACCAAGGAAACCTTGCTTCGTCAGAAACGCAAAGGGAAACTTAAAATCGGAGTTCACTACATCGCTCATGGAGATCGGGGTATTCTTTGGGTACTCTCTGCTTTACTGGAGCATTACTCGATTCCTAGAGAAAAGCGTGGCTAAGGAGGCAACGGGCGATCGCTACGGAATATCAGTCGTTCGTATTCTTCTTTTTGTCTGACCGCCGATAACCACTTCTGGTAAGTCCGATTGTGGACAATAAGATCGTGACCCATCATCCGCGCTGCTAGTTCGGGCGGAATACCAAAGCTGATTGCTCTCAATGCCCAACCATGACGCAGATCGTAAGGGGCAAAAGGTACCTGATATCGTCGAAACTGCATCCCGACTCTACCGCCTATCTCTTTGTTATTTTTGCCCGTACACTCTGGGATCTTTGGTTCTATCAGTTTGAAGCGATCGCACCACTCAGGATACAGGGCGTAGACCTGCCTATCTTCTGTCTTGGTATCTTCAGTCACCCTCAGGATTGGGTACTCACTGAAATCCAGATGCCATAGTTCGTGGGGGCGGATACCGTAAGTTGCCAAAATGCCATAGGCATATTTCCACTGCGGGTTAGGGATCTTCTCGTACCAATCCACAATTTTGACATCATCGGGAATGTCTCTGGGTTTTGGCTCGTACCTGCCAACCAGACCCGATAAGTCCGCTTCTAAACCTGCAAAATTGGCAAGTTGCTTCAATGCCGCTACATAGCGCTTACGTTGTCTAGAATCAGCTTCGGTTTTACCGATCAGTTCCAGGATAATTTCTTCAGCCAGAGGCTTGTTCGGTAGATGGCGATAAACAGCCTCGTAATCAGTTTTCCAAGTATTCTCAGATTTAGGCGTTCTGGCTTTGCGCGTAAAAAAGTCTTTCTCGAATTTGCCTACCAGGTCACTTGCCGTCAAATCTAAATTTGTCTTGAGTTGGGGTGACTCTTCAGGCAATACCTCTGACCAATCGAATCGTTTTTGCGCGATCAGCCCTCCTAGCCGCTTAGCTTCTGCTTCGGCAAAGGCAATACCGTCGGCATTAGCGAAAACATGCAGAAATATACGCTGCGTGTATGGCTTGGTCTTATTACTACTGGGCTTAGGGGGAAGCGAGCCACGTAAAACCAGGCGATCGCCAATCTGTTCGATGGTCATTCCCGCCTTGCCTTTACGCAGCCGATTATTCGCCTGTTCTAACCTGTCCATAACTATGACAAAAACTATGACAAAAATTAGGATGGTTTTAAGTCGTTTGGAGTAATTTCAAGTTGCCTTGAATAGGTAAAAGTATTACCTACACTCCAGTATAGAACAGGTTTTGACTAATAGCAGCACCCAGACTTGAACTGGGGACCTACGGATTATGAGACAGAAGCATATTTAACGTAGTTTCGACATTACAAGGCTTGTAAGCCCTTTCCTACATGACACATCCTGCCATAAAATGACATAGTATGACGTTATTTTAGGATGCAATTTAGTCCCATGTCGGAGAAGCTTGTAGACCGTGCTAATAACCGTCTCAAATCTGGGAAAGTGGGTTTGATTTTAGAAATTAAACGCGATCGCTTGTGCTTGAGAGGAACGTTGCCGCCGAAGGAGGATAGCAAGAATCAGTTTCCCCACCAGCAGAGAATTTACCTCAGTTACCCTGTCAGCGAAGCGGGAATCAAGCAAGCTGAGAAGGATGCGATCGCTATTCGTGGCAGCTTGATTAGCAAAACTTTTAACTGGTCGCAATGGCTAAAAGTCCGCGAATATTCTGCACCAGAAACAACGGCAGACTGGGTACAACGGTTTGAGCAAGACTATTTCGCGAAACGGCAGCGCACTGCAAAGAGTGAGAGTACGTGGCGCAATGATTACCTTGCGGTTTACAAGCAACTGCCGCAGGATTATCCATTGACGACAGATAGAATTATGCAGGTAGTGCTCAGTTCTCAACCCGATACTCGCAGCCGTCGCCGTGCGTGTATGGCATTGTCTGCTCTTGCTAAGTTTTCGGGGATTGAACTTGACTTGACTAGCTATACGGGCAACTACTCGCCATCGAAAGTAAGCGCGCGCGATCTGCCAAGTGATGACCTCATCCTGGAAGTGCGCGATCGCATTTCTAATCCAAAATGGCAAAATGCTTACACGTTGATGGCCGCCTATGGTTTGCGCCCCCACGAAATTTTCTATTTAGATGTGTCGAACTTTCCAGAGATACTTGTGACCGAAGGTAAAACAGGCAGTCGTAAAGTATTGCCAATTCCTCAAGAATGGGCAGAATTTATCGATATCGACACGCTTGAGCTACCTAACTGCGTGGCTAAAGCGAACAAAGAATTAGGCGATCGCGTCTGCAAGGCATTCCGCCGATACAACCTGCCATTTCCTCCGTACAATTTGCGACATGCGTATGCGGTTCGCGGGACCGTCGTCTTTAGTATGCCTGTCCCAGTAATGGCAAAGATGCTCGGACACTCGCCCAACGTTCACATGCAAACCTATCAACAGTGGATTAGTGAGGCGCAAATTTCAGAAGCTTATGCTAAAGCAATTATTAAGAATTAGTGACATAAATGCCTTGAAATCGATCCAATTGATTGCTTCTTATTGAGCTTTGTGGTTCGATGAATAGTGTACTCATTTCAGAAAGTGAGGTTTATATGCGAGTTAAGGCTATTCTTAAGCTCGATCCTTTGAGTAAGGCTCGATTACCGATGTTTACGTGCCCCATCTCGGCGGGACAGCCCGTGCATACGGAGGATTACCGCGATAATGATTTCGATGCTTGCTTGTTGACCAGGCATCCCGATGAGACCTTCATCTTGCCAGTGGAAGGCGATTCGATGATCGATGCTCATATCCTTTCTGGGGATTGGTTGGTTGTGGATCGGGCAATCGAGCCATCGGATGGTAGCATCGTCATTGCTTCTATCGATGATGAGTTGACGGTCAAGCGGTTGAGGAAGCGCAACGGTCGGATTACGCTCGAACCCGAAAACGATGATTACAGACCTTTGCACATTGCTAAGGACATGGAACTTACGATTTGGGGCGTGGTTGTCAAGGTGATTCACGATGTGGAGATATAGCGAGCTGACTCGGTAGCGGTAGTAAATCGTATCAAAGAACCTGTAAAAGTTTGTCTGTAATCTGGGCGTAGGAACGTTGGATACCTTTGCCGTTTTTATCATGTTCGTGGGCTTTGGGGTACTTGCGCAAAGGATACAGCCTCACGTAATTTGGACAACTCGACTGTTTCTAGTTTGACTAACCCACGTTTATCTGAAGCACGATCGCATATTTTAACGAAATTTTGTAAACAACTATAAACATATATTTCTTAAGTCTTCCCTAAAAAGTATCCAGAGGTAGACTTAAATAAAGCTTGGGATTTATCTTTTTTTAATCCAGCTTGGGCTTAAAAGCGATTTTATGATGATTAGTCACTAGGCTTTTCTTAAGTATCTACTGTCATTATTGAGGGAGAGTTATAGCAATCCTATGTGATTCGCGAATATACACTCGTTGCAAATATCTCACCTAACGTAAGGGAGATGTGGGGTGTGTAGTTTGCGAAGGGTTTAGGACTGCTGCGTTCTTCGATGAACCGTAAAGCTTGACATCATCAGTTTAGGCTTGGAGGAACTCTACCAAAATCTCGATATTTCTGCGGTGGGCCTACTATGATTCGCGACTTGAGTAAAACTTTGGAAGCTATCTTAACCCAACCCGGCTTACCAGTAGAATTGGCAGCGGCGCAGATTGTCTTCGATCGCCCCGTTCAGCAGTTTAATCCGCAACAGACAGCGATCGATTTATTTCTCTACGACGTTCGAGAAAACTTGGAACTACGCAGTAGCGAGCTAGAAATCGAGCGAGGTAACGGTCAAGCAACGGTTCGTCTTCCTCCCATACGAGTGGACTGTACTTTTCTGGTAACTGCCTGGCCTGTAGGAGGTGCGGAGGTTTCCCTGCAAGAACACCGACTGTTAAGCCAAGTCCTACAAGTTCTCTCTCGCTATCGCACCATTCCCGAACAATTCTTACAAGGTAGTCTCAGGGGGCAAAAACCACCATTACCTTTAACAATTTCTTCGGTTGATGGGCTCAAAAATCCGGCGGAGTTCTGGACAGCTTTAGGTACACCATTGCGAGCTGCTCTAGCAGCAACCATCACTATCAGTTTAGAACCTCTACCGGATGGCAGCATCCCGCTAGAACCCTACCAACTGGTACGAGAAACTGGACTGCGGCTAGAACAAGACCGCTTTGCGATCGAGGGTGAGGTGCGGGATATCAACTATCAGCCTATAGAAAATGCCACGGTACGGCTAGTTGAGGAGGGGCAGGAAACAAAAACCAAATCCGATGGTTACTACAGTCTTAGTTTAATTCCGGCAGGTGTTTACACCTTGCGAGTCCAGCCACCCAGTGGAAACGTTCAGAATTTCCCTGTCACCGTCCCGCCTCTGGGTGCTGGCAAGTACAAAATACGATTGACTTGATTCAACCATAAATTTCCCAATAAAAAGGAGGGCAATGTATGCCGCAATACTTATCACCAGGTGTTTATGTGGAAGAAGTACCCCCTGCATCGAGTCCCATCGCTGGTGTTGGTACTAGTACCGTAGGCCTTATTGCCATCATTTCCCAACCCACGATCCAAATTCCTGCCGAACGCATTATCAAAAAGGAATCCCCAGCCGAAGGACAACCTCCCGAGGATGTTCCCTATCTCAAAGTCCAACCTGTCAACTTGCCTGCATCAGAAGAGGTCAATTTATTTACAAACTGGGGAGCATTTAGCAGTAAATTTGGTGACTTGTTGGGAGACAAAACAGCTACCGGACTGCAAGAGGTCAAACAGTCAGGATTTGTTGCTGCTCCCCTCGATGCATGGCGTCCTCTTGCCCATGCAGTCTATGGTTTTTTCCTGAATGGCGGTACTCGTTGCTATGTCATCCGCATTGACAGAGCAGCTTCCCTTTCAGCAGCACTGAATAAATTGGCTGGCATTGATGAAATTGCGATCGTGGTTGTGCCAGGAAATACCACAGAAACAGTACAGGAAGCAGTACTAGACCACTGTGAAAGTCTCAAAGATAGATTTGCAGTTTTGGATGGTCAGCAAGTGGTAGCACCATTTACTAAAGAACGCATTCAAGCTAATACCAAAGACAGTACCTTTGGAGCAATCTACTTTCCGTGGATTAAAGTTACCGATCCTGCCAAGCAAATTATGGAACCAGGCAGCGATGGTAGCTTGATTATGCCACCCAGTGGGCATATTGCGGGGGTTTATGCTCGTGTAGATGCTGAGAGAGGAGTATTCAAAGCACCTGGTAATGAAGGAATTCGGGGCGCACTGGATGTAGAATATCGACTGACTAAAGGCGATCAAGACGGGTTAAACCCCAGTGGTGTTAATGTCATCCGTTCATTCAACGGCAATGTTAAAATCTGGGGCGCGCGCACGATGGGAGGTGATGATAATGGTGAGTTTAAATACATCAGTACTCGCCGCTTATTGAATTTCTTGCGAGAATCCATTGACGAAGGCACCCAGTTTGCTGTGTTTGAGCCGAATAATCCTTCTCTGTGGCAGCGCATTAAACGCAATGTCGGTGACTTTTTGTTAGGACAGTGGCGGGATGGAGCGCTATTTGGTGATACTCCTGAAAAAGCATTCTTTGTCAAATGCGATGAAGAAACAAACCCAAAAGATGTGCGGGAGCGGGGACAGGTAGTTACCCAAGTCGGCGTGGCGATCGTCAAACCTGCCGAGTTCGTGATTTTCCGCATCCAGCAAATGACTGGTAGCTAAACAGAGCAAAGGAAGGAGAATAGCACATGGCAAGGACAGACCCATATAAGAACTTTCGCTTCTTAGTAGAGATTGATGGCATTACCCAGGCTGGCTTTTCTGAGTGTAGCGGATTTGGTTCTGAAGTACAGGTGGTTGAATATCGCGAAGGTGGCGATCCAACTACAGCTCGCAAGCTAGGTGGGATGGCGAAATATTCGGATATCTCTTTGAAATGGGGTATTAGTGACTCCAGCGAACTTTATGACTGGCACTTGGCAGCAGTTAACGGTCAAGTGCAGCGCAAGAACGGTTCCATCATCATTTTGGACGATACGGGACAGGAAAAAGTGCGCTGGAATTTCTTTAATGCTTGGCCTAGCAAGTATGCGGGTCCTGGTTTTAATGCCAAAGGCAATGACATCGCCATTGATACTATGACGGTGACCTGCGAACGTATGGAACGAGCCAAGAAATAAGTAGCTTCGCTCTAATTTGTAATTATGAGCCAATTACGAATCATAAATTAACTTGGACGCTTGACTATTTAATATGCTGCATACAGAGTATGAATTCAGCTTACCTACAGGATATGTAGATGCTGAGGGGAATCTACACCGCGATGGAATAATGCGGCTGGCAACGGCAGCCGATGAAATCTTACCGCTCAAGGATCCCCGCGTACAAAACAACCCAGCATATCTGATTATTATCCTGCTGTCGCGGGTGGTGACTCGCTTAGGTGTGCTGGAAGTGATTAATCCAAAAGTCATTGAGGGGCTGTTTGCTTCCGATCTAGCGTATTTGCAGGATTTTTACAATCGCATCAATGGCAATGGAGCGCGTACTCTGAAGCTGCTGTGTCCTCATTGTCAGAAGGGGTTTGAAGTGGAGCTAGACCAACCGGGGGAATCCTAGGCTACCCCCTCAGTCGGCTCTATGAGGAGGTAGCCTATCTTGCTTATCACTTTCATTGGTCTTACAACCAGCTGATGGTGATGGAACATGGCGATCGCCAGCAGTGGGTCGCAGAAGTTGCAAAAATCAATCAGCGGTTAAATGAACAAGCAGGACGGTTTGAACTGGAGTGAGAACTAAGGAATTAGTAAGATGACAGCAAGTGATGATTTATCAAAAGGAGCAAATAGTCTCCTGCCAAAACTACAGACTAAATTGGTGGTATTACCTGGTGCGATTAACACCCAGGAATTGCACGGGCACTACACCAGCCACAATGCAACAGCCAATCGCCTGCTGCAAAGACTAGCAATTCTAGAACAACTGACTGCACGCTACGCTAAAGGGGTATTACAACCAGAAGCAATGCGATCGCGCTACCAAAGGTTCCAGCGCACAGAAGCATTGGGTGGGAGTGAATTACCGTTCAATATGCCTGTTTTACAACGTCTGCCTGACTCTGAGTGGCAGCAGAATCAGGAGAGTAGCAATTTCTTCTCTCAAGGGGAACCAACTGTTTCCATGCCGCCACAGCCATCTTACACAACACCGATCGCCACTACGTCCTCAGGAACTCAAGTGGCGCGACTAGCGGCAGATCGACCTCCGATAAATCATAACTCTCTTTCTGCTACACCTTCAGGGACTTACCGCATCAGCCGTCGATCTACCATCTTTGACAGTTCCTCTGGAAATATACCTGCTCCTGGTGATGCTGACTCTGGGAGTTCTGCACGTTCAGCATCAACACCTATTACCTCACTGCCTCTGGCTTCCCCAAATGCACGCGCCGATCCTACAACTACTGTGACGGAAAACCCAAATTTCACCGCAAACCCCAGTCAGCC
Source organism: Rhizobium sp. Q54 (assembly GCA_943367755.1). Classification (GTDB taxonomy): domain Bacteria; phylum Cyanobacteriota; class Cyanobacteriia; order Pseudanabaenales; family Pseudanabaenaceae; genus PCC-6802. The sequence goes on from CALRKB020000082.1 coordinate 8,322, forward strand.
ATCAGGAAGCACTATACAGGCTAAGATGCAACCGCAGACAGATAATCATTCCGAAGTAGATGATGTAATAACTACTACTCACACTCCTGCCACCATGCAACAGAAATATGGGCAGCCAGAGGGGTTTCAGTCTGCCAGCGATAGTACATCTGGGCTGTTATATCGAGTTGCCCGCAAAACAGTAGAAAATCTTCCCCCACCTGCACCATCCCCCGCGACTCGTACAGAGGGGTTGGATGTAAAGCCAAATTCCACTGCTATTTCACTTCCTGCTCCCACATCAGCAACTCAAGCCAGCGATCTCGCCATCCAAAGAAAATATCACCAGTCGGAGTTGCTGTGGCATTCTGGTCATGCCGGGGCAAAGGGCGTATTAAACAATCCCAGCGTTGTTATACCAGCTAATAATTCTGCGGTGAGAGTGATGGAAAATCCCCTAACTCACCAAACCGATCCAACTGGTGTTGCCTTACAGCGCAAATATCATCAGTCAGAGTTGCTGTGGAATTCTGGCAGTGATGGAGAAATAAGCGGATCGAAAACTCCTATTGCTACCGCCACACCAGCCAATAATGCTGCCGTCGCAGGGACGGGAAATCCCCTAACTCACCAAACTGGTGTTGCCTTACAGCGTAAATATCACCAGTCAGAGTTGCTGCTGCGTCCAGGTCAGAATGCTACAGGAGTCTTGGCAAGAGCGGCAGACAGCAAAGCGTCCGATCGCACGAAAAATCATCGTGAAAATGCAGATGGAATAGTGAGGGTAGCAAGCTCTGAAGTAACTGTACCAGCGCCAGCCCTAGTACAAACAAAACCCTTGCCACTGCTCGTCCAACGGCAGGTAACAGAGGAACTGACTCGGAATCGAGGAGATTCCCTAATTCAAAATAGGTCTGACTTGCCGCTAGCCATTAGTTCCATCCATAGTAGTGCGCTGGTAAGTCGGCAAACCACAACTGCACCAGTGGAAGCAGTAACTTCCGAAACAATAAATGCAATACCTACTCCTACCGCGCCTGCCACCTCATTAGCCACAAATAGTGGTGTTGATTTGGCGGAAATCGCGGAACAAGTGAGCCGTATTATACTGCGGCGTTTGGTAGTCGAACGCGAGCGTCGAGGAATGGGGATATGAATACAAAGCTAAAAGACTGGACTGTAAAGTTAGAGAAACTAACCATTACACCCTTTGCCAAAAAAGGCGAAGACTACGAGCGATTAGCAGACATTCCGGTGCTGTTCAATCCGGAGTCCTATGCCATCAGCAAGTCAGTCACCTGGAGTCCGCCCCAAACTGCTGGGGGTGGTAATAATAAAACGCAAAGCAAAATCAATGCCCCTACAATTTCCTTTGGTGGTGGTGGCAGCCGCCAACTGAGCTTAGAGCTGTTTTTCGATGTCACCGTGCCTATCGAGAGAAACGGCCGAAAGATAGAGATCGCCGACGTGCGGGAGGAAACTAACAAAATTGTAGTGCTGACGCGGATTGAGAAGGGAGAAGATCAGCCCAGAGTTTGCGAAATTTCCTGGGGACAGGCTCCTGTCGGCTCAGATTTCCCCTTTATCGGCGTTATTAGTAGCCTGACCCAAAAATTCACCCAGTTTAAAAGCGATGGTAGGCCCGTCCGCGCGAATTTGACTCTTACGTTGGTCGAATTTCTCGATCCGAAGCTAGATAAACGGAAAACAGATCCAGAACTGACAACGCGAATCGTCAAAGGAGGTGAAACGCTCAGTAGTATTGCAGCCGAGTTTTATCGCAACCCCAAACGCTGGCGCATCGTTGCCGAAGCCAATAACATCGACGACCCGCGCCATCTCGAAGTTGGACGGACTTTGATCATTCCTAAAGTCCGCTGAGGCAATTCATTTTTGAATTCTTTATCTAAATTAACCCTATGCCTGCCGCCCGCCCTACCAGTCCGTTAGTTCCAGATTTTGACATTCTCATCAACGGCTCTCCCCTATCCGTCGAGCAGGAAACCCATGTGGTGAGCATTACTGTAGAGAAAGATATACACTTGCTGAGTATGTTCGTACTGGAGATTTCTGGCTCTACAACTCGCGCTAACGATCTGGACTGGATTGATGACGAGAAATTATTTGCGATCGGGAATGAGGTGGAAATCAGGCTAGGTTATGCCAATGATGTGGCAACGGTACTCGTTGGCGAGATAATTGGTTTGGAGCCAGAATTTGCCAGCGATCGCCCTCCCAGTATGACAGTGCGGGGGTACGACCGCCGCCATCGTCTCTTGCGCGATCGCAAAACTCGCACCTTTAGCAAACAGAAAGATAGCGACATTGCCGCTCAGATTGCCAGCGATGCCAAATTAACCCCCCAGGTACAGGATAGTCAGGTAGTACATGACTATGTAGTGCAAGCCAATCAAACCGACCTGGAGTTTCTGCAAGAACGCGCCCGACTCATTCAATATGAAGTCTTTGTGGAGGATAAAACCCTGTTTTTTCGGCCCGTTGCCAATGCCGCTAGCGAAATCTTGACGCTAAGCTTGGAGCAGGACTTGTTGGAATTTTATCCCCGCCTTACTAGTATGTCGCAAATTAACCAGGTGACAGTACGGGGGTGGGATATCAAGGAGAAACAAGCAACGATCGGACAAGCCAGAACTGGGGATGAGGTTTCCAGGATGGGCGGGGAAAATAGCGGTGCAGGGCTGGTCGAAACGGCATTTGGCGCAGCCAGCACCAGCGTTATCGATCGCCCAGTTATGACTCAAGCGGAAGCAGATCGGATTGCCAAAGGCAGATTCAATCGAGCTGTGCTGGGGCTAATTTCTGGTGAGGGGATGTGCTGGGGGCGCACCGATCTGCAAGCGGGGAAAGTCATCAAACTGGATGGACTCGGCAAGCGTTTTAGCGGTCAGTACTACGTCACCGCAGTCACCCATCGTTACAGAAGCGATCGCGGTTACTACACCCATTTTCAGGTGAGGAGGAATGCTATATGAACTTTTGGAATTTAGTGGTTGATGTACCAGAAAAAGAAGCTAATTCACAAAAGATTTATGGGGTAGTAATTGGAATTGTGACTAACAACCAAGACCCCGAGCGATTCGGGCGGGTGAAAGTGAAATTTCCCTGGCTGAGTGATGAAGATGAAAGCGCTTGGGCGCGGATGGCAACCCCTATGGCAGGCAAAGAGCGCGGCATCTATTTTCTGCCAGAAGTCGATGACGAAGTTCTAGTGGCTTTCGAACATGGCGATCTGCGCTCTCCTTACGTCCTTGGGTCTTTGTGGAATGGCAAAGACTCACCTCCAGTCACTGACGACGACGGTAAAAATAATCTCCGCGTCATCAAATCTCGCAGCGGTCACGTTATTCGCCTGAACGACGCAGACGGCAAAGAGAAGATTGAAATCATCGATAAAACTGGCAAAAACAGCTTGGTTTTCGACACAGCTAGTAACACAATTACGATTGTCAGCGACAAAGATATCATTCTCAAGGCTAGTCAAGGAAAGATCGAGCTAGAGGCTCAAACCATCGAACTGAAATCCTCTGCTGATAGCAAGATTGAAGCGGGTAAGGGAATGGATGTTAAGGCCAGCGCCACGATGAACCTCAAAGGGGCAACTATTAACCTGAATTAATGAATAACTGATATGGGACAACCAGCAGCCAAACAAGGGGACCGAGTTACCGCCACCGATACGCACATTGTCATGGTGCCATCTTCAGGGGGGCCAGTTCCGACTCCCCTCCCCCATCTGTTTACTGGCATCATCAACGGTAACCTCAGTAGCGATGTGAATATCATGGGGATGCCAGCCGTCACGGTGGATAGTATGGCGGATAATACACCGCCTCACATTCCTACGCCTCCCGGAACTGCTTTTCAGAAACCGCCACCTAATAAGGCAACGATTAAGATGGGCAGTCCGACGGTAAAAATCAACGGCAAGATGGCAGCCCGTAACGGCGATATTGCCCAGACTTGTAACGACCCGGCGGATTTACCTGTAGGACAGGTAATTGCCGTGGGTACGGTGTTTATTGGTTGAGAAGGAGGGTAGGATGTCAAAACTTTTTCTAGGGCGCGGCGTGGGGTTTCCGGTAAGCCTGAATGGGGCAGGGAACCTGCAAGTAGCAGAATATGAAGAAAGTGTCCGCCAGTCCATTTTGATTATTCTGGGGACTGCGAAGGGCGAACGATTAATGCGTCCTGATTTTGGTTGTGGCATTTACGATCTGGTATTTGAAGTCAACTCGGCAGGAACGGCGGGGAAAATTTCGCAAGCTGTGCAGGACGCGCTCTTAAAATTCGAGCCGCGTGTTGACGTACTTGATGTCAAGGTAAATAGCGGCTTCTTGAATAACGATCGCGACTTTCAGGTAGCTAACAATGGCTCCGTATTACTGATTGAAATTAAATACCAGGTACGGTCTACCAACAACGTTTTTAATCTGGTTTATCCCTTCTATTTAGAAAGGAGTCCGGGCTAATGGTTAAACCTGCTCCCACAATCGATGCGCGCACGGCTGCCGACATTGCCAGACAAGTACAACAGCTTCTGGAAACCTACGCACCAGAGTGGCAAGAATTCGAGCTAGATCCTGCCACTGGCACGCGCAAGCCTAAAGGGGTCAGTGCCGCTTTAATTGGTGTTTTTGCGCGCTATTGCGAGATTGCGATCCAGCGACTGAATCAGGTATCCAATAAAAATTTTCTGGCTTTTCTCAATCTTCTGGGGGCTTCGCGCTTACCACCTCAACCGGCGCGAGTACCTTTGACGTTCTCATTAACTGGCAGCACGATTGATGCCGTAGTGCCGCCTGGAACCCAGGTAGCCGCACCACCTGCCAAAGGGGAGCAAGACCCAGTAATTTTTGAGACCGAACGGGAATTGGTGGTGACAGCAGCAAAGCTAGTATCGGTGTTTGTCCGCGACCCCCAACAGGACACCTGGAGCGATCGCAGTGCAATTGCCACCACAGCTTCAAACTCTGGTATACCTGTATTTCGAGGCGATCTCGTTGTCGAGCATATTTTTTACCTTGGGCACAGCCAGCTTTTGAGTTTCGCAGAAATCGATCTTCTGAAGTTAAAAATTAACCTGTTGAAAGCTTTAGGCGATCGCGGCCAGGTACAATGGCAAATTTGGCAGGAAACCGCCGACAATGCCACTTGGAGAGATATTTCTCCCAGACAGGATGATACTCAGAACTGGACTCGGGTAGGCGAAGCAGAGATTCAATTTGGCAGAATTTCTGCGGTGGGACTTCTCAGCGTCAACGCCATACCTAGTCGTTGGCTGCGCTGCCGGTTACTGACACCAATTACCCTGTCCGATCGCGCCCAAACTGGCATGGTTCGCGCCAGTCAATTGCCAGAAATAGAGCCGGTTAAATTGGGATTAGAAATAACCTTACGACGCCGCAGTCTGCCTCTTGCCGTAGCTTTTACTAATTCCTTAGCGATTGACTTAAGTAAACCTTTCTTCCCTTTCAATGACAAACCTAAATTTGGCGATACGCTCTATCTAGGTCATGCCGATGCGTTTTCCCAAGCAGGTGCCAGCATTACCCTAAACATCATCGTCGTTAATCCCGTTAATGCTGGTTTACCGCCGACCAATCCCTCAAAAGAGCCCGAATTGAAACTGCAGTGGGAATTTTGGGATGGCACGTGGGTGGCGATCGGTACTTCCACACCCAGTAGTTCTCAGCCTTTGGCATCAGCAGATTTCCAAGATGATACCCGCGCTTTTACGATTAGTAATGCCGCACCCCTCAGTGTGAGGTTTACTTTACCTCCCGACCGACAGCCCCAAGCACAAACAATTAATGGGGTAGAGAGTTTTTGGATACGTGTACGAATTGTGGTCGGAGATTATGGCAAAGAAGCCAGTTACGTAGAGGATCGCGATCGCGAAGGACTCATTAGACGCGATCAAAACGGCAATATAATTTACATTTTGAATCCGGCCAGCTTTGGTCCGCCATCGATCGCCTCAGTCACAGTTGATTATACATGGACAAAAGAAGAACGACCTGAGGTCGCGATCGCCTACAATAATGCCGTTTATACAGATCTTCAGATTGCCTCTATTCAAGAACCCATCTTACCATTTAGAGCTCTAGACGAAACTCGACCGAGTTTCTATCTTGGGTTTACTCTGCCACCGAACCGAAACGATTTTCCCAATCTCCCCCTCAGCCTCTTTGGTCGTGTCGCTGACTTTAAGTATGGTGAAAAGTTGGTGCCGATTTCTCCCACCCAAAGTCGGATGGCTGGATTGGAAGAAACGACAGTTAGCCATACATTCTGGCTGACCAACCACACCTCTCAAGCAGTGACATTTAGTTTAACGATTTTAGGCACGACTTGGAATACCGTTGTTGTGCCATCCCTATTGGTGGAAGCCGATAGAGTGGTTCCCATCGAAGTACGAGTGAGCATCCCAGCAATTCCGATCGGTGATCGCCCAAATAATATTCCTTCAGATCGCGGTTTTTTAAGGATTATTGGAGATGACAATCCGTTGAGTATTTACAGTGCCAGATTTGAAACATTTGCCGCTGCCGAACTACCTGAACCGGAAAATCCGAAACTCGCCTGGCAGTATTGGGATGGCAGGGAATGGAGTAATTTGACCGTGCGGGATGATACGGAAAATTTTACGCGCATGGGTTTAGTGGAATTTCTCCCACCAGCAGATATTTCACCCCGTGCGGATTTTGGCTTGAGCAATCGCTACTGGTTGCGAGTGCTCTGGGAAAGCGGTGCTTATGACATCGAGCCTCAACTGCAAAAATTATTGCTCAATACGACTATTGCCACCCAGACCATAACAATTACCAATGAAGTTTTGGGTTCCAGTAATGGGTCGGAAAATCAAGTTTTTCGTACTACGCGATCGCCTGTCCTGGCGGGGCAAAATCTGGAGATCCGGGAACCAGAATTACCTTCCGATCGAGAGCTGGAAATTTTAGAAACGGAGGGAGAGAAGCCTGCGATCTCTAAAATTCTGGATGCCAGCGGCAGATCTCAAGCCATTTGGGTGCACTGGCACGAAGTACCGGATTTTTATGGATCGGGGCCGCGCGATCGCCACTACACGCTCAACCATATCACGGGTGAAGTTCACTTTGGTAATGGTTTAAATGGACTAATTCCTCCCTTAGATGCGGGCAATATCCGCATGGCAAGGTATCAAACGGGTGGCGGTACATCAGGGAACAAAGCCGCAGGCACAATTGTACAGCTTAAGACCACCGTTCCCTATATTGATAAAGTGACTAACCCCGAACCTGCGACGGGGGGAGCAAGTGAGGAAAGCCTCGATTCTCTGGTAGTACGTGCGCCCCGCACAATTCGACATGGAGAACGCGCTGTCACCCTGGAAGACTACGAAGACCTAGCTATGCTGTCTACACCAGAAGTAGCACGGGCGAAATGCGTTCCTCTGCGAAATCTGATCGACGACCCACTAGATCTAAAACCCATCGTACCGGGAGATGTCAGTGTCATAATCGTGCCGCGCTCTACTGAGGCTAAGCCCCTGCCCAGCCTGGAACTGCTCAATCGCGTCCGGGACTACCTGGAAACTCATGCTCTTCCCACTGCCAATATTTCAGTTGTGGGTCCATTGTATGTGGAAGTAAGCGTCACAGTGGAAATCGGACTAACTTTGCTTGAAGGTGCTAGTGTAGTAGAACAGGCAGTTCAACAAAAGCTAAGCAGTTTTTTACATCCTCTCACAGGTGGGTTGGATGGCAAAGGTTGGGATTTTGGTCGAGAACCGCACAAATCCGATTTTTACGCTCTGTTGGAAGCTATCCCCGGTGTTGACCACATTCGCACTCTAGATGTGAAAGAGGAAGATCTAGCCGGTGCTAAACAAACTGGTCGCTTCCTGGTTTATTCCGGCAAGCATGACATAAGTTTGATATTTGAAAAGTCATGAGGAGGAAGCCAGATGCCCATAGAATTACCTAACCTGGATGACCGTACCTACGACGACCTGGTGCAAGAGGCGCTCAGTTCGATCCCCGCCTATGCACCGGACTGGACGAATTATAACCCCTCTGACCCAGGTATCGCGCTGATTGAGTTGTTTGCCTATCTGACGGAGATGCAGATTTATCGACTCAACCGTGTGACGGATGCCAATCAATACGCTTTCTTGAAGCTGCTGAACGGAGCAGATTGGCAACCCTCTCCACAGAAAACCCTTAATGAGGAAATTGGAGAAACTGTCCGCAAGCTATGGAAACCGGAACGCGCTGTGACTTGTGAGGATTATGAAAGACTGAGTACCGAGAATTTCAACGACTGGCTGGTAGAAACTGGGCAACTGCAAGCGGTGGGACGCATTCAACGCGCCTACTGTGTCGCGGAACGAAATCTGGCGGCGAACATCGAGGAAGAGCGCAGAAAAAACGCACCGGGTCATATCAGCGTCGTCATTTTACCACCTTTTAAGAGCGATTTTAAGTTCGAAGACCTCGACGACCTCACAAAATTAGAAATACAACCCAGTGAAGAGCAGCGACAAGTTCTCTGGAAGTATCTCGACGATCGCCGCCTCCTAACCACGCGCCATCATGTTGTCGGACCCACCTACGTCCCCATCAGTGCAGAAATTCTAGTCGCCCGCCAACCCGATGCTGTAGACAAAGACTTGTATAAGGAAATTCTTAATAAGATCGCACGTTTCTTCAGTCCCCTCCCCGATCCCAAGACTTCTAATAAGCAGGAATGGACATTTGGGCGAGATATCTATGTTTCGGAACTTTACAAGTTGTTGGAACAGATTGAAGGTATCGATTATCTGCCCGATATCCTGCTAACTAGCCAGTGTCCCCCCCAAAGCGATCGCTGTGTCGCAGCACAACCGATTTGGAATGACGAGGGCGACCAAATTGGTTTGCAACTATACAACCATCATTTACCCGCACCGCGACTCAATCGCCAAAATATCGTTATTGCGGCGAATGAGAATTTTCGGGCTGCCTCGCTGAAGATCGCGGTTACTCCAACTGCCAACACCAACATTGCCGATCTCAAACAGCGCATCCAAGCCGCAGTGAGAGAGTTTTTTAAAACCCTACGCCGCCAACCAGACCCCAATAACCCCAATCCGACGCGCATTCAGGTTGTGACCTCAGGCAACAACAAAATAATTCGGCAAACGCGCTTGGAAGTCATTTCCCGCAACCCCATTCAATATCGCGATCTGGGCTTTCAAGATTTGAACTTGAACCAGATTGCAGGGATACAAACAGTGACTTCGATCGACTTAGGTAAAACCGAAATCGTCATCGAACCTCAACAAGTCATCGATCTGAGCCAGCAAGTTCGAGTGGAAGGAGGGGAAAACGATGAAAATTAACAATCGCCCCGGACAAGCCAGCAGCCTGCTCGATTCCCTACCCGCCATTTTCCAAGACGGCAGTCTACCCGGTCAACCTAACTTCTTGGGACGCTTCCTGCTGGCATTTGAACGTATTTTGCTAGGATTGGGGGAAGTTTCCGAGGAAAGCGAAGAACCTGGATTAGGGTTAGAGGACAAGATCTCCAAACTCGATCGCTACTTTGACCCTGACAATACTCCCTCTGAATTTTTACCATGGTTAGCAGGCTGGGTTGCCCTGACCCTGCGAGAAGACTGGAAAGAAGAGGAAAAGCGCCGATTTATAGGCCGGATTGTCCCACTCTACCAGCAACGCGGGACGAGATTTGGGTTGGAAGAATTGCTGCGGACTTACACTGGACTTCCAGGGGAAAATGTTCGCGTCTACGAACTGACACAACCCTTGCAGGTAGGAGTAACCTCAACCGTTGGAGTGGATACAGCCATCGGCAGTGGACCGCCGCACTACTTTGTCGTCAAAATGTCTCTACCCGTGTCAACAGCCATCGATCGCTCGCGTCAAGAGCAAATCGCCCGAGCCATTATCGAGCAAGAAAAACCCGCTCACATCTACTACGACCTGATCGTTGAGTTTCCTACCATTCAGGTTGGCGTAACCTCAACCGTAGGGAAGGATACCCTAATCGGCACACCACCATGAGGGAGGAGAGCAGGGAACGAATTACAAATCATGAATTAATTTAAGGAGTTTATTATGGCTGAAGCGGATATCAGAAAACGATTAAATTATTATACTGGCTTGTTTCTTCAAGAAGAGGATTTCAAGACTGAACAAAACTATCACGTCGAACAGCGAAAAGAGCAGAACAAACTGCTCCTCACCCCCGGCATTGTCAATCCTAATGACGGATTAGAGGTTACGGTTTCCCCTGATAAGACCAAAGTCACTGTGTCTGCTGGTGTGGCGATCGATGTAGAGGGACACCAGTTAATCGTCCTCGATGGAGATCCGAACCGCAAAGACATTCCTACAACCGCAGCTTCCGAACAAGATGTGTTCCTAACGATCTCCTACCAGGCATTAACAACCGATGTGCCAGCAGGAGGGACAGGGACCCGCATTTTTGAACAACCCCAGTTTGAACTCATTCCGACAACTCCAAACCCACCGTCAGAAGATGTCAAAATTCGCCTAGTCCAACTGAGAATCGGACCTACTGGCACCTTGGGTACGCCAGACACCTCAGTTCGCAAAGCGGCAGGAGTCCGCGTAGCTGGGGGATTGACGGGTCTGAAAGTCAGTGGAACAGAAGTCACCAATCCCGGCGGCACGATCGAACTCGTTCAGGGTGTGGGTAGTGCGCTCGTTCTCACCCCCAACGTTGCCACCAAACAAATAACCATTAGTGAGAACCACTCCAGCATCAAAACAGGCAATCCCCACAGTGTAACGGCAGCCCAAGTTGGGGCACTTCCGCTCTCAGGTGGAGGAAATGTTACGGGCAACGTGCAAGTCACGGGTAACGTCAACGTCCTGGGAACCAATACTAAGCTTAACGTTCAAACGACTAGCCCTGGCTTATCAGGAACGCCCGGTGCCGCTTTTGTTTGGAATGGATCGGGGGCTGGTGCTTGCGGGTTGGTGGCAAAGATGGCCGCAACGGCATCGAGTTCTCTCAACCTTCTCAGTGCAGCCGTTGCAGGTGTTGCCAATATCGACGGCGTACATGGAGTTTATGCCACAGCTAAAACCGGAACCCACGCGCTCAACGTCGATGGCACTGCCCGCATTACCGGACCAATCAGCACCACCCATTTAGTCGATACCTTTATTAATGCCAGCGGACAAAAGCTCAAAACGGGTGATGTGATTAAACTCAAGGGTACTCCCCTTACTCGTTTTCGGGGTTTAAACAACAAAGCTCCCGTTGCAGAAGTCACACTTGCCGATCGCGAAAACGATCCCCTTATAATTGGTATTGTCGATTGCGAAGCCATCCCCGATGCCGACTCTCCCGATACTAGAGTGGGTAAAGACGATCCGACATTTATTGAAAATGGCGGGGAGTTATATGTCGTGACTTTAGGAACATTTGCTCATTGCAAAGTGGATGCCAGCGAACACCCGATCGAAGTGGGTGATTTACTCACATCTTCCAAAAATCCCGGTCATGCCCAAAAGGCAAACGATCCAAAAATCGGCAGCATTATTGGCAAAGCCCTCGAACCGCTCCCAGGGGGAACGGGTTATATTGCCGTATTTGTGAATATTCAATAGGAGGCGATTATGGCTGTTGCGTTTTTTCAAGTTCAACTATCGGTCAAACCTAAAGAAGCGGGTGAGGCTGAGTTGGTTTTGCCGGAAATTGCGAAAAACTTAAACTATCAGTTTGTGGTTGTTAAAGAGGGTGGCAATGAAGGCATTATCAAGCTCGAAGCCGCTGAGGAAAAATTGAAAGAAATTGAAAAAGAAAGCAGAAATTTTAAAAAACTAACAGAATCTGAACTAGAAACTCTGAAGAAAAGTTATCCAGCTCCCAAACTCAAACAGAAATATCGTTCGATTTCTCCAGAGGAAGCTGAAACTAGCAGCGAACCGTTTGCACTCGACGATCGCGGCAACAGGATTATCAATACCTGGCAAACTGTGCGATCTGGATTTTATCTCATCGACGTACCGATCTCACCCGACTTTAAAGGGAATCCCGAGCAGGAATCAATAAAAAAAACTAATTCGACTGTTTAAAACCAAACTATTTTGATTTTTTGCTAGATTCCCAGATCGTTTAAGACAAAAATACAAATGAGGAAACTATCATGGCAGACAATTCACTCGCAGGCACACTTTTGGTCACCGGGAATGTTGGTATTGGAACCGAACCCTCGCTAAACGCTCAACTTTATATCAAATCCACGAGCGCAGCCAGCCAAGTCTTTCTTGAATCTGGAGGAGGAACCTTGCTCAAATTGAACGTTGATAATAGCGGTGCATCGCTGGGAACTGACAATCCTTTCCCGCTCAATATCCTGACTGACGGCTCT
>CALRKB020000083.1:0-20486 GCA_943367755.1 Rhizobium sp. Q54
AAGGCAGAAGTAATCCCCGCGTAGTTAAAAAGCCAAGGTCGAAGTTCCCAGCCAGGAAGCGACTACACAGAGGCACCGGCACCAACTTAGAGAAACTGACCTTTACCATTCCCAGCACTGCCTAACGCTTATCCGAACAGTATTGGGAGGCTTTAGCTGCTACACACTTCTATTCAGAATGTACGGGATGACAGATCGATATGTTTGCCATAAACCGACTCTTGGGACTTTTAGTCCCTTTCCAACCTCTGGACTTTCAGTCCAGAGTGGTTGAGTGTGCCTTTTGGATATCTTGTACGGGGTTCGCAAAAGCCACACCAATTTTTATGGCATGATTACAAGAATGCAGAACACTCGCCTAACTACACTTGTTAATATTAGCTTAACGCGCTTGTCGAGCTGGTTAAGTAATCCTTGGCGGCGGACATCTTTATCGATAATTAGTCTGCTACTCGGATTCTTTCTGGCGTCAGCCCTCTCCACCACATTTGGCGCTAGATCGGACTGGGATATCATTACTTCCGGTCTTATCGTACTGCTGTCAGAACTGATCAGTCGTTTTGTCTATGGGGCTCGCAGACAAGCCTCACTGAACGGTAGCGTGTCTAAGCGATCGCTACTACCGATAATACTAAATTGCCTCAAAATCGGCCTGATTTATGGCCTGTGTCTTGAGGCATTTAAGCTGGGGTCGTGAATACAGACCACAACCTACAATCTGCCAAGGGCGATCGCCGCTTGCTTGGTATCTTGGTCGGCCTTTTGCCATAGCAATTGCAACACTTTCTTATGTTCGGAAGCTGGCACATATTCCACCACCTCACGTAATGTAGCTCTGACGCGTGTTGCCACCCAGGGCTTAGGAGAGCGTCGCAGAGCTTCAACTACTGATATCGGTGCGATTCTTTCAATATGGTTGGGTTTGGGATAACGTGCTAGTACCTCTGCTACAGATGGTTGCTTCTCATCGCACATAAAGTCAGTTCTAGCGTTGATGCAGTCTTGCCAAAAATGTAGGGCTAATAGGTGATTATCAATAGCGGACTGTAAGGATCGAATCGCATAGGAATCGCCAAAGTTAGTATTTGCGGCTCGATTCACCAATAAACGCGCTTTTCTAATCTCTTCTCCATAATCATAGTTAGTGCTGGGCCGATTAATGGGAGTTTTGAGATTCTGCACGGCCATCAGTGCATCCATATCTGCGGTGGCAAAACTGCCGCGCTCTGGATCCTGGTTGACCACCGGGTTAACAGCTTTCCCTTTGAGTGGGATAAACGGCTCTGCTTGACACTGAATTGGCTGAGATAATGCCAAGGTCAACACCGCAGTAAAAGTAGCAAATGATAGACTACGCATAGCAACTCCAAGACTATCAAAATTAGATATTTAGATAAAAACTTAACACAAAGGAGGGCAAGCATTGTTGCACTTTCCCGCACCAATGTTTGCATGGAATCTAAAATTCTTGAGTCAGATCGTTGCCCACACAATTAAAGCAGCGAGAATGATGGCGCTAGTAGCCCAGATGAACCAACTATTCTGAAGCTGAGATTCGGAATTATCTGTACCTGGGGGCAAGGGCTCTTGCTCAGGTTTCAAGTTAACAGTGGACTTAGAGCTAGGGAGGGTAGACAGTGAGTCTGATGCATCTAAACTCTGTAAGCTAGGGATCTTGGAGACGGCATCTTTGAGCTGATTGAGCTGGGGAGCTGACAGTATGCCCAACACGTAATTAGCAGATTTACGCACATCGCGATCGCTATGGTTTTTCAACCTGCGACAAAGCGCGATCGCCTCCGTGGAATTGCCAACGGCATCATAGGCATTTGCCAGCCAAATCTGAATTTCTCCACCAATTTGAGTCTTTTCATTTACCCCACTCAGGGCTTGCTGAAATTGGGCGATCGCACCCTGGTAATCGCCGCGTTCAAAGCTGAAAATTCCAGCTTGAAACATTTCTTGATATGGCTTTTCCGTCGAACTAGAATTCTCTTCCATGATGCATCTCACGTAAAGCTTGGACAATTTGATAGTTAGCAGGTGGTAACTGGTAGCGATCTAGCTCCTCCAAAGTCACCCATCTTACCTCTGAACATTCTAGAGTCTGAGGCTCTCCACTGATATGGAGACAATTATGTACGGCTAGGGAAACTGATAAGCCCTCATCATAGTCGTGGTTGATGGTGATTAGGAAGTCACCGACCGCGATCTCGATGCCAATTTCCTCCCTAATTTCTCTCTGAATGCAATCAATGATATCTTCACCTGGCTCAATTTTACCGCCGGGGAATTCCCAATAACTAGCAAATCTACCCTTGGGCAACCGGCGATCGATCAGAATATGAGTGCGATCCGAGTTCCACACAATCGCCACTCCAATTTGTCTATATCTTTTTTTCACTTAATTTAGCTACCAGTTTTAGCTACCAGTTTTTTAATCCAAGAATTCCAGACCTTTGGCGATCGGAGTTAAGCCTTTTTCCGCCAGCCAGTCTGGATTAAACATCCGGCTTTGGTATCTGCCGCCACCATCACATAAAATTGTGGCAATTACTTTTCCCTGCCCTAATTTCCTTGCCAGTCGCACCGCACCAACTACATTAAGTGCGGCTGAACTACCAACAAATAGGCCGTCATGCTTGAGCAGGTAGTACGCCATTTCGATGACCTCCTGGTCATTACCTTGAAAAGCTCCATCAAGTTTGGCACGTCGAAAGTTCGCCGTCTCGCGGTTGATACCAATGCCTTCTGTAATTGAGTTGCCTTCTGCTTTAAATTCGCCGCTAGTGACAAAGCTATACAACCCGGAACCAGTGGGGTCAATTAAATAAGAAGCTATTTGCGGATTTTGCTCCTTCAGGTAGGCAGTCACGCCGCCAATTGTCCCTCCAGTACCCGAAGACATCACAATGCCATCTAATTCCCTGCCTGACTGGCACCAGATCTCAGGGCCGGTAGTTTGGTAGTGCGACTCAGAATTAGCAATATTTTCAAACTGGTTTGCCCAAAAAGCATTTTCTAAGCCTTGGGCGCGATCACGTGCCACATGATAAAAATTGCCAGGATTAGAAAATGGAACTGGCGGTACTAATTCTACTTCTGCCCCTAGGGTACGCAGTAGATCGATTTTCTCTTGCGACTGATTGTTTGGCATCACGATCGTGCTGCGATACCCTCTGGCATTAGCAACTAAAGCTAGTCCAATCCCTGTATTCCCTGCCGTACCCTCAACAATTGTGCCTCCAGGCGCGATCGCGCCATCTTGTTCGGCTTGTTGCACCATAAACAGTGCCGCCCTATCCTTGACGCTACCACCTGGATTGAGGAATTCAGCTTTACCAAGGATCGTGCAACCAGTCGCAGCAGACAGCGACTCGATTTTAATTAGATGAGTATTACCAATTGAGCCTGCAAATCCGAGGCAAATATCAGACGTCATTTTGATCTAGGTTTAACAGTCTTGCTTCTAGCTTAACAGCCCATGCGCACTCAATAAACTAGGGATATGTGGTTCAATGTAGGGCGGGTTTCAATAATTAAGAATGCTTCATGCGACGCGACTCGATTTTTTATCAGTTATTTCAACAATGTCCAACACTTTTATTTGAGCTTTTAGCCGATCCTCCAGCCAATGCTGAAGCCTATAGATTTGATTCAGTTGCAGTCAAAGAACCTAAGTTTGAGATAGATGGAGTATTTCTACCACCAGAAAATGATGGTACTGGAGTTGTCTATTTTTGCGAGGTGCAGTTTCAGAAAGATGAGTTACTTTATGAGAGGGTATTTGCGGAATCTGCCTTGTATTTTTACCGTAACCGCGCCAGATTTAGCGACTGGCAAGCTGCGATCGTTTATCCCTCGCGTCGTATCGAACAAAGTAATATTTATCCACATCGTAGTTTTTTGAATAGCAATCAGGTACATCGTATTTATTTAGATGAATTGGGCGATATTCGGCAATTGCCACTTTGGGTAGCCCTGATGGTATTAACAACTGTAAAGCTGGAGCAAGCACCTGAAGAAGCCAGGTATTTGTTAACAAGAAATAGTCAGGAGATGCCTCAACCAAGAAGTCGTGACATAATTGACCTGGTAACGAAAATTATAATGTATCGGTTTGAACAACTAGGTAAAAGGGAGGTAGAGCTGATGCTAGGAATCACGCTACAAAAATCGAGAGCCTATCAAGAAATCAAAGAAGAAGGCAGAGAAGAAGGCAGAGAAGAAGGTCGAGAAGAAGGCAGAGAAGAAGGTCGAGAAGAAGGCCGTCAGGAAGAGGCTGCCAATCTTGTCATGCGACTTCTAACTAAGCGATTTGGAAAGTTTTCTCAGGAGATATGTACCTCAATTTCTAGTTTGCCGTTGCCTATTTTGGAAGAATTAAGTGAAGCATTGCTTGATTTTACGAGTTTGGCTGATTTGCAGATTTGGTTGGAGTCAAGATCGGTTTGACGATCGCTGTGTCGCATCCATCCATATAACAAATAATTGAGCAAAGGCGCGATCGCGCTTTTATAGGCATACAATTAAGTTAAAAGGAGCCTTAAACCTACACTATCAGACAATAATCGTGGTGATAGTAGTCATAGTTTAGTGCAGGTGCTCGATACGTTTAATAATTGAGTTTTTTATGAAACTTCTAGTTGCAGTTGATGGTTCGGAAGCTAGCCATAAGGCGTTACAAAAAGCTATAGATCTGGCAGTTCCAACTCATGGCCTTGTGGTACTGATGACCGTAGTAGAACCAGTTAGCGATTATTTCCCCAAAGTAATGATGCCAACAGGTGATTGGGTCGGCTGGCAAAGCACACCTAATCTAGAGTTAGAAAAAGCTTTGATGGAAACAGGACAATCGCTTTTGCAAAAAGGTGAAACTCTATGTCAGCAAGCAGGAGTCGAGTGTCAAACTAGGTTAGAAATTGGTAATCCTAGAGAAATTATTTGCGCGATCGTCAAGGATGAAGCACCTGACTTTCTCGTAATTGGTTCGCGGGGGTTAGGTACGGTTGAGCGTCTTATGCTTGGTAGTGTCAGTGACTTTGTTGTACACCATGCCACTCGCCCAGTTATTGTTGTCCGCTAACGTCACAGAAACATAAATTCAGACACTAACTTTCATGCAAGTGAGGCTAACACAGATCGATCGGGAGCTGCTACCGCAGATTAAATCGATCGATCTAGCTTGCCTAGGTGACTTTTGGAGTATGGATGCCTACGCGCGCGAGATTGATAGTCCCAACAGCTCTCTCATAGCGCTTATTACGGCAGAGAATGTAGTTTTAGGATTTGGATGTCTCTGGGCAATTCTAGAGGAAGCACATATCACGATCTTGGCAGTAAGACCCGAATATCAGCAACAGAGTCTTGGTCGATACCTAGTTTGGGGATTACTGCAAGAAGCCAACACCAAGGGACTAGAATGGGCGACGTTGGAAGTCAGAGCCTCAAACCATGCTGCCATTAACCTGTATGAGAGTTTTGATTTTATCGAGATCGGTAGAAGGCGGAATTATTACCAGGCAAGTAACGAAGATGCTTTGATTCTTTGGCGAAAAGGTCTACACTTACCTGAATTTCTCGCCATGCTCGAGGTATGGCAGCAAGATATTCAATCCAGATTAGCTGTTAAGGGATGGGAGATTTTGGGTAACATGTAAGCTATGGAATCAAAATAACAGTAAACCCCTCCCTTTTTTATGGCTACCCGAAATGTATCACAAAGCATAGACTGGCAAATGTGGTTATGCTATGCTTTCACACAGTGTTTGTGGGGACTACAGCAGCATTTATATGAGTGCTAAAAGTGGGGGTAAAAATTCTAAGCATCTTGCTGGTGAATTTAACCCCAAGCGTCGATTTCAACTTGTACTCCGCCTGAGAAAGGTGATTTTTTTTGCCTTTATCTCTGTAGCTGTTCTTAGTTTCGCAACTAGGTCATCAACAATTTCAGGAAATGCCGAGCCATCGGCCACCAATCGCTCTCATCGCGATGCTTTGGGCAATTCCCACAAAAAGCCAATCGAAGCTAACAGAGAGAATATTCTAGCAAATCTTACTTCCAACGAACCAGTCGATCGCGATCAGGTATGGGAATGTGAAGTGGCTATTGTTGGCGGTTCATTGGGGGGAATTGCTGCTGCCTATCACGCCATGCAGGCTGGCTCTGTTACTTGTTTGATTGAACTGACACCAATGCTAGGTGGGCAGGTGAGTTCGCAAGGAGTATCTGCCATTGATGAATCATTGCTAATGCGCCAGAACCAGGCATTCTCAACTAGCTGGAAATATTTTAAACAGTTAATTATCGAACAACCAGCTCTACCATCAAAGTCGATTTTCTTAGACACTAATAGTAAGTTGGCGTCAGAAACAAATAGTTGCTGGGTCGGGGATCTCTGCTTTTCTCCTACTGCGGGTGCGGCGGCGGCACAGAGCTTGCTAAAAGAAGCGTCCAGGCGATCGCCCACTAGTCATTGGGGAACGGGCATCGCTTTTAAAGATGTGGAATTCGATCCCAGTGGTAAAACAATTTCAGCAGTTAATGCCGTGCAGCGTATCCCACGCGATCGCAATTATATTCCCAAGGGTAGGCTATCGCAGGAAATCGCTTCCTGGTACGCATGGCAAGGTGATGATGCATTTGAGAAGTATCATCTGCGCCTACAACCCCCACCTGGCAAGCGCATGATTGTAATTGATGCGACAGATACAGGTGAGTTGGTAGCCTGGGCAAAGATCCCCCATCGAATTGGATCGGAAAGTTATAAAACAACAGAAGAGCCCCATGCGATCGCGGATAACCCTGACTGCACTCAAGCTTTCACGTTCCCATTCGTCTTAGCGATCGGTAGCGATCGGAGTAAATCAAACAAGCAAGTAGCACCAATTAAAACAGCCTACAAAAAAGAATTACACCGTCAAGAATTTAGTTTTGGTAGCTATCCAATGCTGGCTGGACGCAGCTTCTTTAATTATCGTCGCATCATTAGCCAGACGCGTAACAATCCTAATTGGGATAGTCCAGTCGAGGGTGACATGACAATTGTCAACTGGAATCCTGGTAATGATTGGAGTGTGATGAATCCCCCTTTAATTATGGCCAGTGAAGCGATTCAGTCCTCTGGGCAGTCTCAGGATTGGCAAGGGGGATTGAATCCAACCGCGCTTTCCCATGCCGAAGAACGCGCCCTCGTCTTTTCCGAGTGGCTGATGCAAAGTTCTCCGATCCCACTCACGCATCTTTCTGGAGAGGGGATGCCCATACCCACCCAATCGGGATTGAGTTTGTATCCATATATTAGAGAAGGTAGACGTATTCTGGGACGGAATGCCTACGGTCAGACACAATTCATGATGCGCGAACAAGATATTCGCTACGATCTAGCAGGGGGAAGAGATTTTAGTGCAACTGCCGTTGGTGTTACTCACTACGCCGTGGACATGCATGGTTGTCGCTATAATAATGACAAACCATCCGGTGAAGCTAGTTCAGCAGCTACGATCGAGAGCTTAGTGCGGCCAATTGTGATTCCACTAGAAAGTCTCATTCCTCAAAAAATAGATAATCTCTTAATTGGCGGGAAAGCGATCGCGGTTAGCCATATTGTGAATAGTGCAACCAGAGTCCATGCGGGGGAATGGGTAATTGGTTCAGCGGCGGGGTCTACTGCTGCTTGGCTTACCCAGCCGGGTAACAGTACAATTATGCCATTTGAGATTGTATCCAAAGGTTTGATGCCAAATTTACAGGCATATTTGCGATCGCAGGGCATCATACTAAACCTGTAGAGTTTCCACTATCGCACTACTTTCAACCAGTCGAAAACCTGGTCTACTGTCAAATCCATTGTCAAGAAAGTTGGCATTGGTAGGCGCTCGCTATAGTAGTCCAGATTCCTCATATAAGCGGCGGAGTGTAGCCATGATTTTTTGGTCGTAGTTGGGATCGGATGCCCAGCGACCCGTGAGTTGACTGACCAGCGGTGCCACCCCACGCGTGACAAACCGAAAGCGCGGATCGACAACGGTTTGGACGAGCGGAGCTGTGCTGGCGTAGGCTTTGAGGTGCTGAATTTGCGCTCTTACCCCTGTACGCTGATCGGGGAAGCTAGGCCCCTGCGCACCACTACCCACTGCCCCCAGTCCGGCAAAATTATGTTGTTCCGGTTTGATATCACCACCAAATCGCAGAAAGCCAGTCTCAACACACATTTGACAGAAAGCCACATCATAGTTAACTCCCTCAATCATCGCTTCTTCACGATAGATAAGCGCTATGTCTCCGTATTCAGCTAGAGCCAGGTCATTGTTGTGTTTCAAGAACATCAACATCTGGATTTCGGAAGTATTACCATGCCCCATAATTTGGTCGATCTGACCTGTGCAAATCTTGAAAATACTGCGCACATAAACTATCCGAGTTTTGGCATCCCAAGACACGCTCAGATTATAGTCACGCAGAGCGATCGCCTGCACGTAAATTACATTTTTATATCTAAGGCGACGCACATTGGGCGCTTGGATGACATCTATACTGAGGCGATCGACTAGATCGATGGGAATATAGGCATTTCCCGATACCAAAATCGCTTTCTCTTCATAGAGCTGTCCGTTAAGGTCGATATTAGCCTCTGGATAACTGCCACCGCTGCCACTGGGGATGGTAGATGGATCTGCGGGGGGTGTGCCCGAGACAGGTTTCACATCTAGAGTGATTTCTGTGACTTCTCGCAGCCAGGCTTGCAGACCATCCGCTAAGCCGATCGCAAAATCACGGCGGCGGGTTTGCATCAGGCGCAGATCTTGGGGACTGGTTAAAAATCCTAACTCCACTAACATTGAGGGCGGAATCAGATCGCGGCAAAAGCCTAGCCTGCCCACAGCGGCGGCTGTATCTGGCTTCGCCCCACGACTGGGTAGTTCTGGCACCCGCCGGATCAGGGAGTTAATTAACATTTCTGCTTGCCGCTTGCGATCGCTATTATTGGCAATATAGTAGGCAGAGGCACCACGGGCATTGGTGTTGTCAAAAGCATCCATGTGAATTTCGAGTGCCACATCTTGCCGCGAAGCTCTAGCATTGATCCAGGCGATCGTGCCAACTAAGCTAAGATCGTCACCAGGAGCCTCGACGGCAATGCCTCTCGATTTAAGCTCTGCCACGATCAAGTCGCGCGTGGCGATCAGCTCTTCTGCTTCGGTGGTGCTAGCAACTATAGCGCCGCGATCGCGCAGTCCGCCTTCAAATCCACCGTGACCCGCTGATATAAAGATCTTGCCCATGTATGCCTGCACTAATAGATATGAATATTCAGAAATTCTGCTAAGCCTTTATTAAGTTCAGAATTTATCAGCAATTGTAAACTTTACCTATGCTAGCGCCACTGCAAAAAACATGAAGAAACGAGTAAACCTAACCTTTCCCAAGAGTACGATTAATAACCCGATCGCCTATCGTTTGGCGAGGGACTTTAATGTTGCGGCTAACATTATCCGAGCACAGGTGGCACCAAACCAGGTGGGCAAGATGGTCTTGGAACTGCTAGGGGATATCGATCAGATCGAATCAGCGGTGGAATGGATGCGATCGCAGGATATTGACGTTTCTTTCAAGAGTCGCGAAATTGCGATCGATGAGAATGTTTGCGTTGACTGCGGCCTCTGTACGGGCATATGCCCCAGTGGGGCTTTGCAGCTAGACCCTCAAACTTTTAAACTAAACTTCCAGCGATCGCACTGCATCGTCTGCGAACAATGCATTCCCACTTGCCCAGTTGATGCGATCTCGATTAATTTGTAGACCGTAATTTAGCCGTGATTTATAACTCGCGATCGCACCAACCACAAATCTGTGCGCTAGAAGATGATAACTGTGGGTAATTCGACAAAGTTGCCTGGTCCGATATTACCGCGAGTCACGCCTTGAACGATGGCGAGGATTTCGCCTGTAAAGTTATTTTCAATGACTGTGCCACCGGTATCGGGACTAATGCTTTGGTAAATATTTAAATCTCTATAGTGTAGTCCCCCTGCTAAGCCAATAATATCCAGACCATTGCCGAAGTCAGTAATAATATCTGCCTCAAACAGAGAGCTGCCACCCGAACCTGGGCTAATGATAAACACATCGTTGTTCAAACCGCCTGTGAGGTAATCTGCGCCAGGACCGCCTGCGAGGGTATCATCATTTCTGTTCCCAAACAGGGTATCGTTCCCATCCCCACCATCAAGACTGTCATCGTCTAGCCCGCCATACAGCGTATCATTGCCAAAATTGCCAAACAAGAAATCGTCACCTTGATTACCTACTAAGGAGTCCTGTCCTCCAAAACCATCCAGAGTATCGCTACCTGCAAAACCTAGAACTTCATCATCAGAATTGAAGCCAACAATAAAGTCGCTCAACGGGGTGCCAGTGAAAACTGCCATATTTATATCTCCTCACACAAATCTAAACCAGATCTAAAGCAGATGAACTTTTCAGAATGCCACCCAATCAAATTGTTGACCACATAAACATCGGAACAAGTTCCTGTATAACTACCCACATTTAAAGTTTAGTAGGGGTAACTGTTTCACATTTGTCAACTGTTTAATATTAGCAAAGAAGTATATTTTTAGGCAAAGATCTGCTCTATATCGAATGTTCCGCCTTCGTTCTACGTTAAACTATGCCATTCCGTTAGCGATCGCGTTCTGTCCCATTGCGCTAGAATTAGCGACTGCCCAATCAATATATATTGCTCCGACATGTCATCTTCTCCAGTCATCGAGCAGGCGATCGCCGCACTTACGCCCACATTTGCTGCCGTAGATCGACAGGTCCAGCGGAACCTCAGTCGCGTATTGCAGGCATTTCGCGACCATCGCGTGGGAGCCCATCACTTTGCCAGTGTCTCTGGCTATGGACATGACGATCTGGGTAGAGAAGTATTAGATCGAGTATTCGCGCAAATCGTGGGAGCGGAAGCTGCTGCCGTCCGCGTGCAATTTGTTTCAGGTACCCATGCGATCGCCTGTTGTCTGTTTGGCGTCCTGCGTCCAGGCGATGAGTTGCTCTCCGTTGTCGGTGCGCCCTATGACACGCTGGAGCAGGTAATTGGGCATCACGGTTCAGGGCAAGGTTCCCTGCGGGACTTTGGCATTAGCTACAGACAAGTCGATCTGACTCCGACTGGTGAAGTCGATTGGCAAGCCCTAGCGACAGCGGTGCGACCAAATACACGTATGGTGACGATCCAGCGTTCCTGTGGTTATGATTGGCGCGCTAGTTTAGCGATCGCCGATATTGCCAGAATTGTGGAAGTGGTGAAGTCGCAAAACCCCAACACAGTTTGCTTTGTCGATAACTGTTACGGTGAATTTATTGAGGACTGCGAACCAACTGCTGTAGGTGCTGACCTGATCGCAGGTTCGTTAATCAAAAATCCAGGCGGCACGATCGCCACGGCTGGCGGCTATGTTGCAGGTAAGGCAGAATACGTCGAAGCTGCGGCTTGTCGGCTGACCGCGCCTGGTATTGGTTCTTCAGGCGGAGCCACGCTCGATCAAAATCGCCTCATGTTTCAGGGTCTATTTCTCGCACCGCAGATGGTAGGTGAAGCGATGAAAGGTAACCACCTGGCGGCAGTAGTATTCGATAAGCTTGGCTACAAAGTCAATCCATTACCATTTACGCCTCGCCGCGACGTAATTCAAGCAATTCAGCTTGGTACTCCAGAGAAACTCGTACAATTCTGCCGTACCATTCAGCAATGTTCTCCCATCGATTCCTATGTCGATCCCGTGCCAGGGAATATGCCAGGTTACGAGAGCGAACTGGTGATGGCAGGCGGTACGTTCATTGATGGCAGCACTTCCGAACTCTCGGCGGATGGGCCGTTGCGTCCTCCCTACATTGTCTTTCTTCAAGGCGGCACGCACTGGACTCACGTGGCGATCGCACTGGAGAGTTTCACCGAGAATTTTACTGAAAATTTTACAGGGGCTTAAGTATCAAATCGCCGATTGCAGCGGATAATTAAGCACACATATTCGCCCAGGAGTAAGCTCATGGATGTGAAGGCAGCAGTCGCCTTTGGCGCAGGTCAACCGCTCAAGATCGAGACGGTGCAGCTAGAACCGCCCAAAGCCGGGGAGGTACTGATCGAAATTAAAGCAACAGGTGTCTGTCATACCGATGCCTTCACGCTCTCTGGATCCGATCCTGAAGGACTATTCCCCACAATCCTCGGCCACGAGGGGGCAGGTATAGTTGTAGAAGTAGGCGCGGGAGTTACCAGCTTAAAAGCAGGCGATCGCGTTATTCCTCTCTACACGCCAGAATGCCGTCAGTGCAAATTTTGTCTCAGCCGCAAAACTAATCTCTGTCAGGCAATTCGCGGCACGCAAGGGCAAGGTGTGATGCCCGATGGCACGAGTCGCTTCTCCATCGACGGCAAAAAGCTGCATCACTATATGGGTACTTCCACCTTCGCCAACTACACTGTCCTACCGGAAATTGCTGTAGCCAAGATCCGCGAAGATGCTCCCTTCGAGAAAGTCTGTTATATCGGCTGTGGTGTTACTACGGGCATCGGTGCCGTAATCTATACGGCTAAAGTTGAACCTGGATCGAATGTCGTCGTATTTGGGCTTGGCGGCATTGGCTTAAATGTGATTCAGGGTGCTCGTATGGTGGGAGCCGATAAGATTATCGGTGTGGATATCAATCCCAATAGAAGAGAACTGGCTGAGAAGTTTGGCATGACCCATTTTGTCAATCCGTTGGACGTAGGCAATGACCTAGTGCCGTATCTAGTGAATTTGACCGATGGTGGTGCAGATTACAGTTTTGAATGTATTGGCAATGTGAATGTGATGCGTCAGGCATTGGAATGCTGTCATAAAGGTTGGGGTGTGAGCGTGATTATCGGCGTGGCTGGTGCAGGACAGGAAATTAGCACACGTCCATTTCAATTAGTGACGGGTCGCGTTTGGAAAGGCTCGGCATTCGGCGGAGCTAGGGGACGGACAGATGTGCCTAAAATTGTCGATTGGTATATGGAAGGCAAAATCAACATCGACGATCTAATTACCCATGTCATGCCCCTAGAGAGAATCAATGACGCTTTCGATTTGATGCATAAAGGCGAATCCATCCGTAGTGTTGTAACGTTCTCCTAGCAAGATTAGAAAGTTAAAACTACTTTGCCACAGTTTTGTCCATCTAGCTGGTATTTCACAGCAGAAGGAATCGATTCTATACCGTTGAACAGAGTTGGATCGATCGCAACCTTGAGTTTGCCAGAGTAGAAGAGGTTAAGTAAGCGATCGCGTGCCTCCGCAGCATATTCTTGATAGAGAGGCATCAGAAAACCACGTACAGAAGCAGCTTTCCAAAATAGTTTGTGATAAATGCGGGGTTGTGTAATTTCCTCTAAATTTTTGCCATATTCGGAAATGAAACCAACTACGACTAAACGTCCCCGAATTGCTAAGTTTTCGACACAAGCATCAAAAACTTGTTTGCCGACACAATCGAAAACCAGGTTAACGCCATCAGGATATTCAGTCTTAAGAACGCGATCGAGATTTTCGGTGCGGTAGTTGATGATGCGATCGCAGCCCAATTTTTTTAGCAACTCTGCTTTTTGTTCAGATCCACAAGTACCAATCACATGATTACCAGCTAACTTCGCCAACTGCACGGCAATATGACCTGTTCCTCCCGCCGCTGCCGTCACCAAAACTACTTCATTGTTTTTCATTTCTCCCACTTTTTCTAATGCCACTAAAGCCGATATGCCTGTAGGCATGAGAGTTAATACTTCTGGGGTTGCTTCGCAAACTTTGACGGCAAGTTTGGCATCGATCGCTTGGTATTCCCGATACCCTCCCCCCCGCAGGGTTGTCGCAACCGCATCCCCAACTTGGAAATCTTGGATATCATCTCCCACAGCTACGATTTCACCCACAGCTTCTACACCCAGATCGAAAGGAGGGGTTAAGTTAACATAGGGAACTTTCCCTTGACACAGCAAGGTATCAAAACCACCATTGACGCCAGCAAATTTATTGCGGATTAGGATTTCGTTAGCAGCAGGTTTGGGAATAGGAATTTCGACAATTTCAACGGCAGATTGAAAATCCTGGTTAAATTGCTTGGCGATTAGCTTCTTGTAGTTCTGGATGTTCATTGAAAAATCTCTACCTGTAAATTTTTCATTGATAGACTTTATGTACGGGCAGTAGGGGCAGGTTTGGCTAGAAGTTATTGATTATTGCTAATAGTGCTTGGACAAAACCTGCCCCTACACCAATGGATTTTCCCCTGCCCTATTGCTAACAAAAGCTAACAGCTAACGGCTTGTTTAAGTTAATGCTTTATCCCACTCTAATTGATGCGCTAAACCATACTTGATAAAGTCTTCTTCTAAGGCGCGATCACTTTTACCAAACACGCCTAAGCTGTAGGGATTATCCTGCATGCGTTGTGCGACTTGCTCCTGTTCGAACTGCATCGCTTTTTCTCTAGCCCAATCCGGTTTAAAAAAGTCCACGACCAAAACGGTTCTGTCGTAATTGGTGTAATTATGCGGGCAGTGGGGATAGCTATGATCTAAAATCAAGAATTTTCCCTCATGCCAAAAAAGCCGATCGTGGCATATTTTCATGGCCACATCTCCCTCAGGTACGATCAAACCTAGATAACCGCGATTCATATGAGGGTTATAGTTGACGTGCAGCTTAATATCTAAGCCTGGATGGAATGTCCCAAAATAGACATTTCTGAGGATATTATCTTCGACAGAGTTTACTTGTGCGATCGCTTTAGCTAACTTGGGAAAATACTTTTCCCTTAACGTAAGTGCTTTTTCTGATGCATCGTCTGTGCTGCGATCGGGATATTCTATTTGATGCAATTGAATATATTCTTCAATAAACTTGCCTTGAAATAAAATTCCAAAAGCTGTGTATTTTGAACTACCTTTAGTTTTAATCGTTTTACTTTTAGGCCCCAAAATATCATAGGTGAATTTCAACTCGCGATCGGAGGCATTCTGAGTAAAGTCAGTAAACTCATCTCTAATCGCTTGCCAATTATCTTGAAAGCCTTTGAGAAAAGGAAATTGCTGTGGATCGAGATGATACTCATTAAAACTTTCCACGATCTTGTCTCCTGATAATGATTAAATAAACAATCGTTACATAGGGGTTAGATTTAGTCTGCATTTCGATACAATGTTGGCATTGTCTAGCTAAACCAAAATCATCCTCCATTCATCTGAATAAATATAAAACTTTGGCATCTTTACTCATTTTAGCCTGAGGTCTAATGTGTCTGAAACTCCTGTATTCGATCGAATCATCAAAAATGTGCGGGTAGTTCGTCCCCATCAGGATGCAGTCTCACTGCTGGATTTAGGCATTAAGGATGGGAAATTTGCCAAGATCGATCCTAATATTAGCCCAGACGAGGGCAAAGAGGTTTTTGAGGGCAAAAACCTTCTGGCCTTTCCTGGGGTGGTGGATGCCCATATGCATATCGGTATTTATCAACCGCTCGATCGCGATGCAGTGACTGAAAGCAAGGCTGCGGCAATGGGAGGAGTAACTACCAGCCTCAATTACATCCGAACGGGTCAGTACTATCTCAATAAAGGCGGTTCCTACAGAGATTTTTTTCCAGAGGTGTTGGCACTTTCACGAGGAAACTTTTTCGTCGATTACAGCTACCATATTGCCCCCATTAGCGCGACTCATATTGATGAGATGCAAATGCTATTTGAGGAATATGGCATCGGATCGTTCAAAATCTTTATGTTCTACGGCGGCTATGGGTTGCACGGACTATCCGACCAACAGAGCCTCTTCCTAATGATTCAAAAAGAGGAAAGGTACGATCTAGCTCACTTTGAATTCATCATGCGCAGTCTCACCAAGCTGAGAGAAATGCATCCAGAAGCAAGCGATCGCATTAGTCTCAGTCTGCATTGCGAAGTCGCCGAAATCCTCAATGCCTACACCAAAATTGTGCAGCAAGATACTACCCTCACGGGTTTGAAAGCCTACAGTGCTGCCCGTCCGCCCCATTCTGAAGGCTTAGCCATCTGCATTGCTTCTTATTTGGCGCACGAAACCAATTGTCTGAATATCAACCTATTACACCTCAGTTCTCGCAAAGCCATAGAAGCGGCTTTGATGATGCAAACTATCTTTCCTCACATCAATTTCCGACGAGAATTAACCGCTGGACATCTTTTGTTAGATGTGGATACACCTACAGGGAAATGGGCAAAGGTCAACCCTCCTATCCGTCCCCGCGCCGATGTTGAATATCTTTGGCAAGCCGTACTCGATCGCCAGGTCGATTGGATAGTTAGCGATCATGCCTGTTGTGCGGCGGAGCAGAAAGCTAGTCGGACAGATCCCAATAATATATGGCTTGCTAAATCCGGCTTTGGTGGTACGGAATATCTACTTTCTGGTGTGTTTAGCGAAGGAAGTAAGCGCGGCATGTCCTACAGTCATATGGCTGAACTGCTAAGCTGGAATCCCGCTCGAAGGTTTGGTTTGAATTCCAAAGGCGATATTGCAATTGGTTACGATGCCGATCTGGTACTTTTAGATCCCAATGAAACCTTTGTGGTTCGCGCCGCTGAGTCGGAGTCACAGCAGGGCTATACACCATTTGAAGGATTGGAGTTAACTGGGCGAGTGAAAACTACCTTTTTGCGTGGGAGCAGAATTTACGATCGAGGCCAAATAATCGGTGCCCCTAGTGGGCGTTATTTAAACCGCAGATAAAAGTAGAACGTATTCAACTATCCCCCAATATACAAATAAATTTGCCTACCTACTCAGGAGAAAGCAATGAACGACCAACTACCACTTATCATCGAGTGTCGTTGCAACGAGATAAGCTATCGAGGAGACAATCCCGCACTTCCTTACAGCCCACAGGAGATCGTCCGAGAAGCAGTGCGTGCCTGGGAAGCAGGAGCATCTATCTTTCATTGGCATGGGCGAGATCCAAAGACTGGAAAGCCATGTAATGATGTGGAACTCTATCTCGAAGTCATACAGGGAATTCGCGAACAGACAGATCTTCTGATCCATCCAACCCTTGGCTATATCACACAAAATCAAGTAGAGGATCGCGTTCGGCATATCTTAGCAGTGAACGACGATCCAGTATTACGGGTGGATATGGCGCCAGTGGATTTTGGCTCTCTTAACGTGGACTTCTGGGATCCACAAGCGAAACAGTTTACGACTTACGACCAAGTTTACGTTAATACTCGTAAGAACCTGATGGCGGTGCTTGAAGTATTTAAGAAGCACAAGGTCTACGTAAGTTCAGTCTGTTGGGATGTGGGACAGATGCGCACAGCGAAGTGCTTCCAGGAAATGGGACTCCTACCCCAGGATACCTTTTGGGAGTTTGTTTTTACTGGGGAGGTTATGCCAACGGGAGCTGCACCAACTATCTCTGGATTACAGGCTTTCGTGGCTGAGGTTCCAAGAGACAACCAATGGCTTGCTCTCTGTTGGAATGGGGACGTAATGAGGGTGGCATCCTGGGCGATCGCACTTGGCGGACATGTGGGAATTGGGCTAGGAGATTATCATTATGCTCGCTTCGGGAAGCCACACAACGGTGAATTGGTGGCAATGGTTGCCCAAATGGCACACTCTCTCGATCGCGAAGTGGCGACACCCGCACAGGCGCGGGAGATTCTAAAGTTACAGCAAATGAAAAATTAATAGTCAATATATGACCGGAGTTTTCGCTTCATTACCCTTAAACCAAAGAAAAATTAATTATGGAAAAACTCGAACTATATCAATATGTTGCGCTCAGTCGAGATATACCAGAATACAATCTTCAACAGGGTGATGTTGCTATGTTAATTGACTATGTAACTCATCCCAATGGTGGCGAAGATGGTTATATCTTGGAAGTATTTAATGCAGCAGGTGATTCTCTAGCAGTTCTCACGGTTCCCATCTCAGCAGTAGAAAAATTGACTACAGAAGCAGTACTCGCTGTACGTTCTTTAGCATGAACAAAATAATGGTTATTGAAATGAAATTAGGAAATCTAAGAATGTAGGGTGGGCAATGCCAACCTAGAGAGAAATGTAATTGCGATCGCTAAATGATAATGAACCAAAAGATTAAACGCGCTTTTTTAGACATAGAAGACGGACAGATTCTATATAGAATCGGCGGTGAGGGCGAACCTCTGCTTTTACTGCACATGAATCCCCGCAGTAGCGACGAATATCGCGAACTCATGCCCATCCTCGCTCAACATCGACGAGTAATCGCAATGGATCTGATGGGCTTTGGAGATTCTGACAAGCCGCCCAGGATGTACACGATCGCCGACTACGCCAAAACAGTTATCGCGCTTTTAGATGAATTGGGCATCAAAAAAGCGAGTATTTTCGGGAATCATACAGGTGCTTTTGTGGCGGGAGAGGTAGCAGTTGCCTATCGCGATCGCGTTGAAAAACTGATCCTGGGGAACGTTGCTGGTTTCGGTGAAGGCGGACAAGCAGAGCTATTCAGAAGATTTGATGAGGGCTTTAAAATTAAAGAAGATGGCTCTCACCTGATGGAAAGATGGATAGCCCGTTCTCGATACGTCGGCTCTGCTGAATTAAATCACCGTTGGGTTTTAGACGATTTAAAATGTTTTGGTCATCCTTTGTACGCCGTTTGGGCTGTAGGTCATTACTGTCTCGATGCTCCAGAGAGATTTCGCGAGATCGAGTGTCCGACTCTGATTATCTGGGGAATTGATGACATGAAAGAATTTGAAAGACAGAGTTTAGCGAAAGTAAATGATCGCTATTTTCTTTCTCAAGCGATTCCGCATGGCAAAGTAGTTGAATTTGAGCAAGGCACAATTTGCATGATGAATCAGATGCCGGAAGCAGTAGCGCAGGCAGTCATCGGTTTTCTGAACAATTAGAACAGTTCAGCGTTTAACTTCCTAAGATGGCAGTACACTTAATTTCTACGATTAGTCCTGGTGTAGATAAAGCCGTTATCCCAACCCCCGTCCAGGTAGGGAATTTATGCGTAAAATAGCGATCTTTTACCTGGATAAACAGAGGCAAGTGTGGAATAGTAAACTGTTGTTCTGACGCATCAGACGGCTGAGCTTGCAAATTACCAAGATTTACCCCTGTCACATGATAAGTAATCATCTCCACCACATCATCAAAGGTGGCGCCTGCGGCTGAAAGCACCTTCTTTACATTCTCGAAGGTCTGGACAAATTGCGCTTCCGTTCCCTCCACCACCTGTAAATTCTCATCCCGTCCGACCTGTCCTGAGATATATAATGTACTGCCTACCTTAATGCCAGGACTGTAGTGGAACTTTTCGTATAAGATTTCCATACCTTGAGGAATAATAACTTCTCGAGTATTCACGGCTAAGTAGCTCCACACTTTTTAAACTGAAAATATATTGTAGGTTAGGTTGAACCTCTCATTGTGGTGACAATTGACCGCGCGGCATCGGAAAGCAACCAGCCATCAGCAGTAGGTGTCACGAAATCATAGCCCTTAGCAAATAGTTCGCGACCTCCTGCGGCATTGCGACTGATACCCCCAAGCCAACAATTGGGGGTGGAACGGACTATCGCTTCAGCTTCCGCCATCATTCTATCAAGTTCTGAATTATCGTAAGTTCCAAACTTGGTCAGTGCAGCAAAATCGTCTGCGATGTCTGCCGTAAGATCGCCTGGACCTAAAAACACCATATCGATGCCGTCAACTGCAGCAATTTGCCCAACATTCTCGAACCCCCGACGGGTTTCAACAATAACTGCGATAAGTAGATTCTCCCGATAATTGGCAGGATACTCTAGCTCTGCCAAACCCCAGTTGGCGGCTCTGCACTCCGGATAACCAACACCTCGGTGTCCGCCATGAGGTCGATAGCGGTTCGCAGCAACAATTGCTCGCGCTTCATCCGCTGATTCTACAGTCGGAACGAGCAGCCCTTCTACGCCAATGTCCAAAACTCGCTTGATGTAGACTGGATCGTGTGAAGGCACCCGCAAAATGCAGGTAACATCTGTCGCTTGTGCGGCGCGGAGTTGCTCCACCAGGACGCGCATGTCTGTAGCGATATGTTCGTGGTCGATGATAAAGGCATCGAACCCACACATAGAAAGAAGTTCGATTGAGTCGCCATCTGAGAAAAAGATCCAGCAACCGATTGGTTGAGAATTAGTTTGGAGCATTTTCTTTAGTCGATTAGGTCTGAACATATTTCGTTCTCCTGGCTACTTAGCCCCAGTCTATCTTGTTCAACGTTATCTAATAAAGAAGTTCGCTCATCTAGGTAAATAGGTGGAAGGAGGCATAAGAAGACGACGGAGGAAGTCAAAATCAATCCAACGCAGATTGTATGACCACTCGAACATGCCTACATATAAGTGCAAATACTTTTTATGAATACCTCGAAACGGACGCAGG
>CALRKB020000084.1:0-20467 GCA_943367755.1 Rhizobium sp. Q54
TCGGCAGAACACCTCTCGGTACGCGAGCATGAATTTTTGGAGTGTTGCGCCTATTCCCACTAACGGCCAATACATGCTGTTGGCTATTCCGATGACGACTTCATCATTGTCCCAGAGGTTTGACTCCTATTAACCTTCCAAGTCGTGTAGCGATCGCTTCTTTGGGTTCATGTTTTAATTTAGGTGAAATTAATAGCAGTATCAACAATATCAGCCATGTGGTTACCTATGTTTTTTGTTATCCATCGTCACAACATCACTTCAATCCAGATCGTCACATCTATCAAATTGATGAGTTATCAGATCGCCGTTAAATTCAAAAGATAGAGATGATGGCAATTCATACTAAGGAAGAGAAGGATATTCGTGATGCTCCCAATGATAACCAAAGTGATAGCAGGTTAAGAACGACAAAATGATCGGATAATTGCTACTTCTGGCATAATGAGGATTTGCAGTCTTATCAGCTTCACCTGTGGCAATCCGATGTGGTAAATAAGTCCCAAAGAAAAATAATTGAATCGTACTGAATAAGATCGGCAACAACCAAAATAATGACAGGTTAGCAACGTAAATATGCAACCCAAAATGCAGGGCTAGAAATATAATTCCAAACCAAAAAAACTGAACGACTGTTTGCCGAAGATCTAGATATCCGGTCATAAACTTTAGATACCAGGAAAAGAGATTGTGGTGAGTTCCATCATGAAAATCGGGATCGCCTACTCTTCCAGGATAACGATGGTGCTGTCGATGATTAACTGCAAGTTGCTGATAAGATAAGAATGCATATAGTGTTACTGCCAATCGACCAACTAAGTCATTTAATCGACGATTGCTCGGCATCACAGATCCGTGGATTGCGTCATGAGCCAGGATAAATAAACCAATCTGGATAAATGTTCGGACTAAAATCGCTGGTAAAATTAAGATGGCGGTCGACTGCTTAATATCTAGATACAAGAGAAATGCTAGGCTGCCAATCCAGAGAAACACGATAATAAAAGCAACTAAAAATCCTGTTAATGATTTTGCTTTTAGCTCATGCTGCACGTAATTCTGTCTCCTCAATCAGTATCATTGTTTCTGCACCCACTCTACCAAAAATAGGTTCTATTCCTAGTGGCATTTCAATCAGATACGTCCAAGCCCGATTTTCATACTTGAAGCTTTTAATAATACCCTCGCCGCCCACAAATTTCACTAATTGACCGTAATTAAAACTGTGCATCTCAGATTTTGTTATCATAAATACAACCGCTTTAATTCACCATTAATATCCTGGGATGATTGAAACATATTCCCGATTTTTGAAAGAGATCGGGAATATCCAAAAGCGAAAGCTAAATGATGAAGATTGAATAAATAAGTAGATTTTTTGATCTACTACAAAGCATCAATTTTTTTAGCTAGCTCGATGTCTAACGCACCGATTCCACCGGCATCATGGGTAGTCAGATCGATGACCACTCGATTGTAAACATTAAACAATTCAGGATGATGATCCATCTTTTCAGCCACGATCGCTACCTTAGTCATAAAAGCAAAAGCATCGACGAAATTATTAAACTCAAAAGTTCTATTTAATTTGTCATTAACTACTTTCCACTCAGTTAGTTTAGCGATCTCTTCTGTAATTTTCTTGTCCGTCATATTTGCCTCAATCTGAAATTAATTAGAGTTTTAGAGTTCCACAGGGCAATTCATGAATTACCCCTAACTTTTTAAGGGGGATTTAGCGGATGCGCTCCGGTCGGGTCTGTCTTGTCTCGCATAATCCGGGAGCGGCGCATCGATCGGGAGGTTTCCTCCAAGTTAAGCGCGTCAAGAGAAGACAGGAAACCTCCCGGCTGCGAGCCGCTCCCGACAATGGAAGCGCACCAAGCAGGGGGATCGACAACCTGCGATCGTAACAAATAAAACTTTTCAAACAGCCTCTAAGGGAGACGCTACGCGAACGGAGGGGGTGCCCGCAGGATGGGGGTGGTAAGATCTATGCAGTAACTCAAGCTAACGAACTAAGCCCAACTCCACCAATTCTTGAGGAGATGTAAGTAGATCGATTCCCACGAAGAAAATCTTATTTTCCCGATCGAGCAGAAACCGCCATGCGAGATTGATGCCCACTCGATCGCCAAACCAGGGAGTTTGCACTTTCCCCGTTACTTTAATCTGGGTAAATCCGCCATCTGCTGGCTCAGAGACTCCTTTCTCTGGTAACAGTTTGAGTCCGTAGCACTCCTCGTGCATATAGTCGAGAATGCGCTGATGCCCGACGATCGGCTCTTGGAACGGAGGTTTTAGAGCCCCATCTGGGACAAATAGAGCTACGGCGGCGGGGAAGTCAAAGGCATTCATGTCTTCCATGTAACTGAGGACAGTTGCATTTTTGATGCCCTTAATGGTGACTTTGGCGCGAGGTGCAGCTTCTTTCGGGGGAATCACAGGTTCTGTGACTTTGGGAGTACCGCCCATCGCAGCAAAACCCATATTGACGACGATATCCTGAAGGACTGTGAGTTGTTGTCCACCTTCGAGTCGATCGATGATTTTGAGTACATCCGCTGCCTTTGAGGATAGTTTATAACCCTTGGGAATCGGGGCGACGATGGTTTCCTTCATCCACTCGCTTAACTGATACCAAAAGCCCAGTTTGACATTGGTACCGAAAGCCGAATAGCTGCGAGAGATGGGCGTATCTGTATGATTGACGAGATCGCACATCACTTGCGTTTGCGCTAAAGCTGGCATCTGCTTAATTTCAGTCAGAGTTATTTCGGCGAAGATCATGTTGGCAGCGGACATCGCAGCGGGAATAATTTTAGTGCCCATCTCGGTGTAAGCAAACCACAGCAATGCTAATTGATCCTCCGCATTGAGTTGGTTGTAAGCTGCAACGATTGTAGGAATCGCGTCATCAACTAGAGTGTCTGGGAAAATAGAATTGGCTCGATCGAGTGTATATGGCATGGTTAGATTAATTGAGAATTGAGAATTGATAGGTAGGGTCAATTCATGAATGGTCCCTACTACTGCTGAAATTGCTACAACACGGTTGCAGTGGCTTTTGCTAATCCCTGTTCTGGTGTCCAGAGAAACTCTTCCCCTTCGCCAAAGTGACCTTCAAATTTTGTTACGCGCACATCGCCTAAAACTTTGACTTGGCAGGCTAACCGTCTATCTTTGTGACTAGAATTCGGCGGAAAAGACATGCGGGTTGTTTCTAATTTGGTGGGTTCTGAGACTGCACCCTCGACTTTAACCAGGCATGTACCACAGATACCGTGTCCATGGCAGTTGAATATCTGCGCGCCATTACTGTAAAGATCGATGTTGTGTTCGAGTAATGCTTCTCGGAGATTAGTTCCTTCAGCAACTTCAAAAGCCTTCCCTTCAGCCATAATTCTTGGCATATTCATTCTCCTTATTGTTTAATAACTTCAGCTATGACCGATGTGGTTAAAAACTGATTTTATTATTGAGGATAAATGTCTTATTTAGTGAGTGAATTGATTGAATACAGTACAAAACGTAATCGCAAATGTTTGAGTAACTGATGTTACGCGGGACTATTTTTTTATGCCTAAAGCATATATCTAATAAGGGTCACAGGAGCGTAGCCCCCACTCTACAGAAAGCGGAAATTTATTTGTGGGTGGTATTTATGAACGAATAAACCAATCAACGGGGCGGCGTAGTGAAACTGGCTGTGGATAATTCTTCATATAACCAGTTCGCAAGATAAATTGAATATTTTCGCTGATGCCGATCGCTTGATTTAGCTGTCGTTTCGTTGATGATTCTTCTAATATCTGAGTCATAGGATGAAGGGCTATATTCTTTTCCCGCACTTTCAGAAAAAGTCGCTGCATTCGCCTACCAGTTTCTAGCAATGTCGCCACTGAATCGTCCTTGCTGGTAATGAGAATCCAACCCGCCGATTCTGACACCTGTTTTTTAACTTTATCAAGCCCAGTCTCTCGAAAGTCCTTTTTCATTACATTGTCTTTG
Source organism: Rhizobium sp. Q54 (assembly GCA_943367755.1). Classification (GTDB taxonomy): domain Bacteria; phylum Cyanobacteriota; class Cyanobacteriia; order Pseudanabaenales; family Pseudanabaenaceae; genus PCC-6802. The sequence continues at coordinate 4,012 of CALRKB020000084.1, forward strand.
CTAAAGAAATTCCGCACTACCCAGCCCGAAAACCCTTCTATTTCCATACTTGCCGTTGTCAGCCCGTCACGATATTTCTCGGCATCTTTACTAGAGAATCTGATCCAATCGGCTAACTCTTGCTGTGCAGGGTCGCGATCGCTTTGAAGGCGGTTGGCTTCGATAGTTTGTTCTTTGATATACTGACCTTGTTTACCAGCAGCAGGTAGATAATGAATAAATTCCGGTTCTGAATTAGTAAGATATTGGAGATCTTCTTTTTTTAGCTCATCGCTTAAAAAATTGGAACGTACAGTACGGCGGCTTTTAATCTTTGCAATGTCAAACGGATGTTTTGACTCTATTTTGTTCAGTTTTACTTCCACTACGCTTTCGTCCTGATTGGTCGTAGCTAGCAAATTCCAATGGCAGACGTAGCCAAATGTACCAGCAGCATATTCTAGATTTTGAATGAAAGTGCCGATTGATAAAATCGTTTCTCGCTGAGTCGGGTCAACCGCAGGCAACCATTTACGTTTATCGTTGCCGATTATCCAGTGATAAGGTTCTAGATATTGAACAAACCACGGCTGCGTATTATGACCGCTCGGCGCGAGCGAAGCGAGAAATAAAATTTCTTTTTCGTCTGGCTTGAGCATTCCGTTCTTATCATCCACCTGTTTTATATCCGCCCTTAAAAAATTACTTTTATCACTCAACAAATAGGGTGTTGTCACAGCTACAATGATTGTCCCGCCAGCAATACCGATAAATTGGATTCTGTCCATGATCAGTGTCTCTCAATCTTAAGGTTTCGTTAAGTGATTTTGCGTTCGGATGACCTTAGGTATATCCATATTTCTTGATGAACCAAGTTTTCACAAATTGAGTCAATACGCAATAGCAAGTTAGGATGAAAGCTAACCAGAGAAAATAAACGGCTGGTAAGGGCACAAACCCTAAACTGGCTGAGAGCGGAGAAAATGGCAGATACATCGCTACTCCCATCACAGTGGCAGTAATCAGCAGCATTGGTAAAGAAGCTCGACTCTGGAAAAAAGGAACCTTGGCCGTGCGAATGACATGGACAATTAGTGTTTGAGTCATCAGACTTTCCACAAACCAACCCGTTTGGAACAAAGCTTGATGATCCCTAGAGGTCGCCCCAAATACAAACCACATCAAAGCATAGGTAGCATAGTCAAAAATGGAGCTGATCGGGCCGATGAAAATCATAAATCGCTGGATATTATCAATTTCCCACTTCGGCGGTTTGACCAGGTCTTCTCGATCTACGCGATCGAACGGGATGCCCGTTTGCGAAAAGTCGTAGAGGAGATTATTGATCAAGATCTGGACTGGCTGCATCGGTAAAAATGGCAGAATCGCACTCGCACCCAAGACACTAAACATATTGCCAAAATTAGAGCTAGTTCCCATGCGGATATATTTGATGATGTTGGCGAAAGTCTTACGCCCTTCGATCACGCCAGATTCCAGAACCAATAAATTCTTTTCTAACAAAATGATATCTGCCGACTCCTTAGCAATATCGGCTGCCGTATCTACTGAGATACCGACATCGGCAACTCGCAAAGCCGCCGCATCATTGATGCCATCGCCCATGTATCCCACAATGTTGCCTTCCTTTCGCAGCACCTGAATCACTTTGGCTTTTTGGGTTGGAGAGAATTTGGCAAAAATGGTTGTGGTTAAAGCAGCTTCAGCTAATTCATCATCCGTTAAAGATTCAATATCGCTACCTAATAAGACCTGCTGCACGGGCAAGCCCACATCTTTGCAGATTTTACGAGTAATGATTTCATTATCCCCTGTTAAAATTTTCACGTCGACTCCACTGCGTTTGAGAGCTTTAATCGCCTGGGCAGCGGAATCTTTGGGCGGATCGAGAAATGCAATGTTGCCTAATAGAATCAGATCGCTCTCATCGGTAATGGCGTAATGCGATTGATTCTTGGGCATCACTTTGTATGCTACTGCGACTACCCGTAACCCATCGGCGTTTAGTTTTTCCTGTAAATTGGCTACTTTGGTATGGACTGACTCATCCATTGGTACAACCTTGTCATTGACTTTGAGTTGGGTACATACCTTTAGAACTTCTTCCACTGCACCTTTGCAAATCAGTACGTGTTCTTTTCCCATTTCTTCGATGACGACGGACATGCGGCGACGCACAAAATCAAACGGAATTTCATCGAATTTCTGGTAGTTTTTCCCAATATCTAAAGATTCAAGTTCGCGATCGTGTTCGAGAACAGCGACATCCAATAAGTTTTTTAAGCCAGTCTGATAAAAGCTATTGAGATAGGCGTATTTGAGCACATCAGTACTCTCATTGCCGTAAGGATCTAAGTGCCTTTGTAAGACGATTTTATCTTGGGTGAGGGTGCCCGTTTTGTCAGTACAGAGAATATTCATGGAACCAAAGTCTTGAATCGCATCAATGTTCTTGACAATTACCTTTTTGTCAGACATCGCGATCGCTCCCTTCGCCAAATTTGCCGTGACGATCACAGGTAACATTTCTGGAGCCAGTCCCACAGCCACCGATAAAGCGAATGTAAATGCTTCAACCCAATTGCCTTTGATCGCGCCATTGATCAGAAAGACCAGTGGAGCCATGATCAGCATAAAGCGCATCAGCAGCATCGTTACGCCATTCACACCTTTATTGAAGCTGGTTCTTTCTCTGCGTCCGCTGACAGTTTTAGCCAGTGATGCTAGATAAGTACGACTACCAGTTTCTGCGACCACGGCAGTTCCAGAACCACTGACTACCGCAGTCCCCATGAAACAGAGATTGACGAGTTCCAGTGGGTTTTTCTCCTTGTCATCGGGGAGTTCTACATGTTTTTCGGAGGGTAGCGACTCCCCCGTGAGGGTTGACTGACTGAGGAATAAATCCTTCGCCACAATCAGCCTGACATCAGCGGGAATCATATCTCCGGCTGAAAGAAAGATGATATCACCGGGTACTAGCAACTTCACTGCAATTTCTTTTCCTGCGGTGATTCCATTCCCTTCCGTGGATGGAGCTTGCGATGTAGCATCTTTACGATTCACGGTAGCCGTTGCGCTCACCATTTCTCGTAGCTTTTCAGCGGCTTTGTTCGACTGAAATTCCTGTGAAAAGCGCAGTAATCCACCGAAAATCACCATCGTGAAAATGATGAAAGCGGCTGTCGAACTTCCAGTAAATAATGAAATTATCGCCAGAAGAATGAGTAGGAGTGAGAGGGGATTCGTTACCGTCTTCAATAGTTGAAAGTACCACGCGATCGGTTTTTCGCGGGCGATCTCATTCAGCCCAAATTTTCCTAGCCGTTGCTTGGCTTCAGCCTCACTCAGCCCCTCTGGAGAAGTGTCGAATAAATGCAGAACTTCATCTACATCGCTCTGAGCAATACTAATGAGTGCTTTGGATGAATCTATAGATTGCTTAGATTCTGTCTTAGGCTTTTTGGATGGATTGGCAGTCTGGCTTAACTTTTTCATAAAATAATTTCATATAGCCTACAGACCAGCGCGATCGCCAGAATGATGAAGGCGTCTAGCGCATCTTTAAGCAAAATAAGTGACCCCGCATAGTGATTCAATTTTCATCATTCCAGGATATCGGATCTTCTGAGGGTTCTAGATGGGTTATGACATCCGTTCCTGGTAGTGCTAGGGCGATCGCCTGTTCGATCGCTTCGCAGACATCATGGCCGCGCTTAACCGTCCATGCTCCCGGAACCAATACATGAAACGATACAAAGCGATGGGCACCCGCAACGCGCGATCGCATGGCGTGGAACTGGATCCCCTCAGTTTTATATTCACTGACGATCAGCGCGATCGCCTCTTGTTCATCGTCAGGGATCGCGGAATCGAGCAAACCAGACCCAGTCTCTCCGAGCAGTTTGAGTCCAGTCCAAACAATGTTGGCGGCGGCTAGTAGAGCAACAATAGGGTCAAGCACGAGCCAGCCCGTGACGCTAACTAGCCCAATCCCCAGCACCACACCTACTGATGTCCACACATCTGTGAGCAAGTGATGGGCATCTGCGCGCAGAGTGATGGAGCGGAGCCGACGGCTGGCCTGGAACAAAATCCGGGCAACTCCACCATTGATCGCTGTTGCCACCAGTGCTAATGCTAACCCCAATCCAGCCTGCTCAATTGGCTGGGGATGGAAAAGCCGCTCCCCGGCAGCAATGAAAATACTTCCAGCCGCAACCAAAATTAAGATTCCTTCCAAGGCACTCGAAAAATACTCGGCTTTGGAATGGCCAAAGGTGTGCTTAGCATCGGGCGGCTTGGCAGCAAAGGACAAAGCCCAAAAGGCGGCGATCGCCGCTACCAAGTTCACAATCGATTCAAAGGCATCGGACAACAAACCCACGGAACCAGTCAGCGCATAGGCTCCAAACTTAAGCCCAATTGTAAGTATGGCTGCACCAATAGATAAAGCTGCGTAGGAGCGCGCAGAAGGACGATGTTTGACAGATAGACTCATACTTTGGTCATTATCTCAACTATAGCCAACATCTAAACCATTATTAAGGACAAATTTCAATTTTTGATGATTTCAGAAACTTACCAGTCCGGTTGAAAAAGCCCTTTCCCTCAAATGGATGAACTTTGGGTTCGCAGTTAGCGTCAATGGAGAGAGAACTCATGTGGCACCCTATGTCCAGACTTTGTAGAAGTGCCCGAGTCATTTGAGTCATTTGGGGTAGCTTACTATAGTGGTAAGCCAGTACAATAATGTAGAAAGCATCTGAACTAAATTCCAGCACGCGCATCGTATGACTTCTTTAGATCTTATCTCACAGGTCAAAAAAACTATTGCTAACCTCACCGATCCTGAATTGGCACTGTCAGATTTATCTTTGACAAACTGCGATCGCGAACCGATCCACATCTCGAGTGCGATTCAATCTCATGGCGTTTTGCTGGCATTTTCCGAATCAGATTTGGTAATTTTGCAAATTAGTCAAAATTCAGAAGTATTTCTGACAAAGAAGCCAGAGGCGTTTTTAGGACAACCACTCTCGATCTTGATGTCTCAAGAGCAGATTGAAGCCATCCTGAACTGTTTGAATGCCGAGTTTGAAAATGTCAATCCGCTGCGCCTAGCGCTCTCTGTAGCTGGGAAGTCCCAGGCATTTGAAGGCATTGTGCATCGTACTGATGGTGTAATTGTACTGGAGTTAGAGCGATCGATTGCGGAGGAAGCCGTTAGTTTCTTTGACTTTTATAAGTTTGTCAAAGTCCCCCTCAATCATATTCAGAAAACTCAAACTCTAGCTGAACTATCGCAGCAAGCCGTCTCGATCGTCCGCAACATCACTGGTTTCGATCGCGTGATGCTGTATCGCTTTAATGAGGATGGTTCTGGGCACGTAATTGCCGAAAGCAAGAGTGAAAGCGCAGAGTCTTTTTTGGGTTTACACTATCCGGCTACCGATATCCCCAAACAGGCAAAAGAACTCTATCGACTCAATTTACTGCGAATTATCCCCGATGCTTTATATGCGCCAGTTTTCCTTGAACCCGATCTGAATCCTGTGACGGGTACGCCCCTCGATCTGAGCCTATCAGTACTACGCAGTGTGTCGCCGCTGCATACTGAATACTTAGAAAACATGGGTGTGCGGGCGTCAATGTCGATTTCTCTACTTCGCGATCGCCAACTGTGGGGGCTGATTGCCTGTCATCATCCTGCTCCCAAAAGCCTCTCCTACGAGACGCGCACGATTTGTGAGTTTCTCGGACAGGTGATTTCGTTTGAGCTGGGCGCGAAAGCCGATACTGAAGATTTGGACTACAAAATAAAACTTCAGACAGTGCACGCGCGGTTTGTGAATACCATTACCAACTGTCAAACGCTAGGTGATGGACTCAATCAAAATCCTCGCGATCTGATCGATTTGGTGGGGGCTTCTAGCGTCGTTTTTTGTGAAAACAGCAAGATCGCCGCTTTTGGCGACACACCTCCTGAATCCGCTACGGCTGACTTGGTGGCATGGGTCGATCGGCATATTGGTGCAGACGCGATTTACTGCACAAACACTTTGGTGACAGACTATCCTCAGTTTTCCCCTTACAAAGATATTGCGAGTGGACTGCTGGCGCTGCGGATTTCCCGTACTCAGCAAACTTATCTACTCTGGTTCAGACCAGAGGTAATTCAAACCATTGATTGGGGCGGCGAACCAATTAAACCTATGGGTGTTGATGCTGATGGTAGCCAGCGGATTACACCGAGAAAGTCCTTTGAACTTTGGAAAGAAACGGTGCAGCTCAAATCTCTGCCCTGGAAAGCCTGCGAAATTGATGCAGCTCTAGAACTACGCAGCCGGATTATTGGGATTGTGCTGCAAAAGGCTGATGAACTTGCTTTACTGAATGCAGAGCTGGAGCGCAGTAACATCGAGTTGGATGCCTTTGCTTATGTGGCATCTCACGATCTCAAAGAACCGCTACGCGGCATCCATAACTATTCTTCTTTCTTAATTGAAGACTTTGGCACGCAGTTGGGAGCAGATGGAGTGAGCAAGCTAGATACTCTGATGCGGCTAACGCAGCGCATGGAGGATTTAATCGATTCTTTGCTGCACTATTCGCGGTTCGGTCGCGCCGAACTTCTGTTTCAGCCAGTCGATCTAGGAGAGGTTGTTAAGGGTGCGATCGATGTGATTAAAATTAGTCGGCCAGTGCCCGCTGACTTTCGGATTCCCCGTCCGCTGCCAACGGTTCAATGCGATCGCACGCAAATCACTGAGCTATTTACCAATCTAATTAGTAATGCGATTGAATACAACGATCGAGCCCAAAAATGGATTGAAATTGGGTATATCTTGCCTGAAGAAATCGACCAAAAACTGTCGGAAGCTCTCAATCTCAAGCCAGAACAAATTGTCTTTTTTGTCAGAGATAACGGGATTGGGATTCGCGCTAAACATTTAGAGACGATCTTTAAGATTTTCAAACGGTTGCACCCGGTCAGCAAATACGGTGGGGGCACAGGTGCGGGTCTGACGATCTCGAAAAAGATTGTCGAACGTCATGATGGCAACATCACGGTTGAGTCAACTTTCGGCGAAGGCAGTACATTTTATTTCACCCTGGGGCAACGGTCATGAATCGATTCCAACGTCAACCACCTAGCTTACTGATTGTCGAAGATAGTGATGAAGATTTTGAAGCGCTGAAACGGATCATCGAGCGAGTTAGCACCTTTGCGCTGACGATCGATCGCTGCATGGATGGCGATGATGCTTTAGATTTTCTGAATCGCGTCGAGAAATATAGCGACGATCGCGATCGCCTAAACCCCGATCTGATGATCTTAGACCTCAACTTGCCAGGCACAGATGGGCGAGAAGTGCTGGTAACGATTAAACAGAGTAAAACCCTCAAAACAATTCCAGTTGTGGTGTTCAGCACTTCGTCAAATCCCAAGGATATCGAAGCTTGTTATCAATCTGGAGCTAATAGCTATATGCTGAAACCGATGAACGTCGATGAACTCAGCGGATCGGTGCGGATGATGCTGGATTACTGGTTTAAGGCAACGGTTTTGCCTGCTGCTGTCGTACTCCCCTTAGCATCACCTAGGGCGAATCGAGACTTAAAGCGATCGAGATAAACCCATCTGCAACGAAGGAATGAGGATTGAGAGCGATCGCAGATAATCCCGCCACGCCGCCTATGCAGCTCATGAGGTATGCTTTAACACCAAACGGTATTTGGAGAAAACGCAACGGTGTAACGGAATAATAGCGATTACCAATTTCCTGCAGAAACGCTTCGCGATCAGTATGCTTTCGGCTACGGCGATCGCAAATATGGGAATGGCAAATGGGGTAACGGGGTAATGCGAAAGGGTAAGGGTTAAGCATTTGCCCGAAAATCTCCGCATCAAACCCATGCATTTTGCCCAAATGCTTAACCCCTCCGACGCACCCGATACATAACACCCTCTACATCACACTACATGCCACACCCGCTACCCGTTACCTAACATCTAAAACATCTTATTATTTTCGGTTTCCATTAAGGGCGGAATGTAGGTTAATAGCTAGTTCCTTTTGCATATCATCAACTGTTGGGGCCAATGTGCGATGATGTACTTAATTCGTTCTTACTTCCTCTCAATATGGTTAATAGTACCGATCAAACTGAAAGCTATGATGATGTGGTGCTTTCAAACTATTCGATCTTAATCGTGGATGATTCAGAGGTCGATCGGGCTACTTACCGTCGATATTTGGAATCTGTCCAAAACTTGAATTGCGATATCTTCGATTGCGAGTCAGCAGAAGATGCGCTTGAGGTTTGTACTAGAGACTGCCCGGATGTGATTTTGCTAGACTACTTACTTCCTGGTACGAATGGACTGGAACTGCTCCAGGAGCTTACCAAGAAGCTAGGAAAGTTACCCATCATTATTATGCTGACTGGACAGGGTAGCGAGGCGGTGGCAGTGGAGGCGATGAAGCATGGGGCTAGAGACTATCTGATCAAAGGGAAGCTTACACCGCAGAGTTTGATCAATGCAGTGGTCAATGCCCTGACCGAGAAAAATCTGAAAATACAGCTCGATCGCCACCGTCAACAGCGCGAATTACTCACAAATATTACGCTAAAGATTAGTCATTCAGTGGAACTATTGCAGATCCTCCAAGATGCGGTTGAGGGAACTCGCGCACTTTTAGGTTGCGATCGCACTTTAATTTATCGCTTGAATAGCGATCTGAGTGGGACGATTATTGCTGAATCGGTTTTACCAGAGTGGTCAGCGGCACTAGACCGTCGGATGGAAGATGATTGCTTTCAAGGTGAGCAATCAGTCCATCTCGAAAAGTACTTGCAGGGTCATAAGTTGGCGGTCGCAAATATTGAGTCTGATAACTTGACAGCCTGCCATATGCAGATGCTCCGGCAATTCCAGGTTAAATCCGTCTTAGTCGTTCCCATCCACTTTCGAGATATTTCTCCAGTCAGCGAGTTGAAACTATGGGGTTTACTGATTGCGCATCACTGCAAAACGGTGCATAAATGGCAACCAGATGAGCTAAATTTACTCGATGCATTGTCACTACAAATGGCGATCGCAATTCAGCAGGCAGAGTTAGTAGCAGACCTCCAGGCAACCGTCGCCAAGCAGCAAGCGATCGAACATCAACTGCGCGATCGAGTTATAGAAATCGAACGAATTAATTTGCTCCTATCTCAATCAACTCTTTTATTGGAAAAACGTAATCAAGAACTGGATGATTTTTCACATATTGCCTCCCACGATCTGCAAGCCCCCCTGCGCGGAATTTCAAATCTTGCCGAGTGGCTGGTTCAGGATTTAGCGGGTCAACTTCCCTTAGAAAACCAGCATCAGCTTGAGCTAATCCAGTCTCGTGTTTTGCAAATGAATACGTTGATTAATGCTTTACTTCAGTATGCGCGGGTGGGTAGAGAAAACGTAGATTTTATGCCCGTTAACATTACTCAACTATTAGCAGAAGTGGTTGAGATGCTAACGCCTCCCTCCGAATTTCAGATTCAATTTTCACCCAATTTACCCACGATCGAAACTCAATCTTTGCTTTTGAAGCAGGTTTTTTCTAACTTAATTGGCAATGCGATTAAATACCACGATCGCACCAATGGCAAGGTGGAAATTCTGATGGAAGATCGAGAATCTTTGTGGCAATTTACAGTTGCTGATGATGGGCCAGGTATTGCTCCAGAAAATCATAAAAAGATCTTTGGTGTTTTCCAAACAGTGGCCGAACGTGAGGATCTCAAAGGCACGGGGATTGGTTTAGCGATCGTCAAGAAACTTGTTGAAAGTCGCGGAGGTACGATCTGGCTTGAATCGGCTGTTGGAAAGGGCAGTGCATTTTCATTTACCTGGCCCAAAACGCCCTAATAAAATCACCTTCTAGTCAATATCTTTTTTGACTTCATCTTTCACATTTTCAATAATGTGACGAACTTTTGCTTCTGCTTGTTTTTCTTTACCCTCTAACTGATCTTTGGGATCGCCAGTCAGATTGCCTATTGCTTCTTGAACTTTGCCTTCGATATTTTTGGCGGTTGCCTTGGCTCTATCTTCTAAACTCATGATGTTCTCCATATTGAATTTGAGAATGCTTACCAGAGTTGAATTAACAACAACTCTAGCTTCTGAAATTACTTTGACAGGCATTTGTCTTATTTCCTGAGTGAATTGATTGAATACGATACAAAATGTTACTGAAGATGCACGGATTAAGCTCCATTGAATTTACCCTTAGCTTTTAAATTAGACCTACCTGATTACCACCCCCAATTCCCATCGCGATCTTCTGCAACAGACAAGGAATAGGTTTTACCTCCTTACCTGGAGCGTTAAATTTTAATACATTTTTATTCAACTCATACAATTCAAACATTTGCATATACATCATTTCAAGCATGCTTATGTCATGCTATATGAGGCAAGAAAATGATGGTCCGTCTAAACTTAACTCGAACTCAACAATAATGAGTTACTTAATTTCCCTTTTAGCGACTAAATCTCCTTCTGAAGAATCCACCTAAATTCTTATCAAGTGAGCCGAAAAATACTAAATTAGTAACATATAGCTCCATGCAAAAATTAGAAGTATTACCCAAGAGCACCTCCTTAAATTTTAAGGAGCCTAGTAAGCCAAGACCGAATCAATTGCTACTTAGCCTACTGCTGGTGATCCCTATGATTGGCGTTGGCTATTTCGCTTACAACCAACTCGTGGTGGTGCCTCAACAGCAGGCAAAGAGTAAGGTTCAAACGGCTGCTGTCGAGCGAAGTAATCTCTCGATTGTGGTTTCTGCAAATGGGACGGTGCAACCTCAACAATCTGTGAATGTGAGTCCTAAAACATCAGGGATTCTGAAGCAACTGCTGGTGAAAGAAGGTGATTCTGTGCAACAGGGGCAGGTGCTTGCCTACATGGATGACTCGAATCTTCGGGGACAATTAAGACAGGCTCAAGGGAATCTCGCTGCAACGGAGGCAAACCTGCAAAAGACGATCGGAGGCAACCGTCAACAAGTCACTGCTCAGGCAAAAGCCAAATTGCAGGATTCTCAGTTTGCGCTCCGCTTAGCCCAAGACGATCTGCAACGCAATCAGACATTGAATCAGACGGGAGCGATTTCTAAACAGGCTTTCGATACGGCGCTGACGGCTCGCGATCGCGCTCAGGCACAAGTCAAACAGGATCGGGAAGCTCTGAATCTTTCACAAGCGGGGGCACAACAGGAAGACATCGATCAAGCGCGTGCCCAAGTGACAGCGGCTCAAGGGGCTGTACAAATTATCCAATCAAATATCAATGATACGGTACTCCGAGCCCCCTTTAGTGGGACTGTCGCACGTAAATTTGCCGATCCAGGTGCATTTGTGACCCCCACCACATCAGGTAGTTCGGTTACCTCTGCCACCTCGTCTTCCATTTTATCGCTCGCATCCACGAACCAAGTCGTTGCCCAGGTGACAGAAGCGAACATTTCCCAAATTCGTCTGGGTCTAGTTGCCACCATTCAGGCAGATGCCTATCCAGGCAAAACCTTTACGGGACAGGTGACGTAAATTGCTACCCAGTCGGATGTCGTGCAGAACGTGACCAGTTTTCAGGTGAAGACATCGGTTCCCGATCCCGAACATCTGCTGCGATCGGGAATGAATGTGAATGTGGAGTTCAAAGCTGGAGAGTTGACAAATGCGCTGGTGGTTCCAACTGGAGCGATCGTGCAACAAAATAACGTGCAGGGCGTGTTTGTGGCAAATGACAAAGGGGGATCGACCTTCGTGCCCATTACAGTCGGTACAACGGTGAATGACAAAACTGAGGTAAAGTCTGGTTTAAAGGGAAATGAAAAGGTCTTACTTAGCTTTCCACCCGGAACTCGTAAGGTTTCTGCACCTAATGGCAGACCTTAAGGAGTCTTTTTCCTATGAGAAAACTTATTAATTCCCAGCCGATCGCGCGATCGCGCCGTCCGCGAAAACGCAGGATCTCTCTCAGTGAAGTTCTGATCATGTCAGCTGAAACTCTGTGGGGTAACAAACTGCGGACAGGCTTGACCATGTTGGGTGTGATTATTGGCATCTCATCTGTGATTACGATTACCGCCGTGGGGCAGGGCGTGCAAAAGTCAACGGAGTTACAAATCGAAGCGTTGGGAACGAACGTGATGCTGGTTTCGGCGGGAGCCGCTAGAACAGGCGGTATCAACTTAGGCGCAGGCTCAGCCAGCACGCTGACTTGGGAAGATGCGAAGGCGATCGCCAAGCAAGTTCCAGCGGCTAAATCAGTGGCGGCATTCTTACAACGCGGTTCCATTCAGGTCGTTCGGGGCAATACCAACATTGCTACCACCCTTTTAGGCACAGATTTGAACTATCCAACGATGAAAAATATTCATCCCCAAGAAGGACTCTTTTTTAGTCAAGGGGATTTGGATACAGCCCGACCTGTAGCATTTCTCGGCTCCAAGGTGCGCGATGAATTATTTATCACAGGCGAAGCCGCGATCGGGGCTGATTTGCGGATTCGGGGCAAACGCTATACCGTCATAGGGGTAGCGGAATCGAAGGGATCGGCGGGTGGTCAGGATCTAGACGATCTGATTTATATCCCATTGACCAATATGTCTGCTCAAATTGTGGGCAATAACGCCTTGACGGGTGTAGCGATTAATGGATTCTGGGTAGAAGCGATCGATGCCGTTCAGCTAGAATCGGCTCAATTTCAGGTGACGAATATTCTGCGTTTACGGCATGGCATTCATCCGTCAGCCGTCGATGATTTTCGGATTACGAATCAAGTCGATATTATCAACACTTTCTCTAATGTAGTGGGGTCATTTACGCTGATGGTGGGTGCGATCGCGGGCATTTCCCTCGTAGTTGGGGGTATTGGCATTGCCAATATCATGCTGGTTTCGGTGATGGAACGAACGCGAGAAATCGGCATTCGTAAAGCCGTGGGTGCAACCAGCACAGACATTTTAAGCCAGTTTTTAACCGAAGCGATCGTGATCTCAACGGTCGGCGGAGTAATCGGCGTGGGATTGGGAATTGGGTTCGCGTTTGCTGCCGCCACCCTGTTCAATTTTCCGTTCATTGTGCCGTTGTGGTCGATTGGGGCAGGATTTAGCCTCTCGTTTATCGTTGGTATTCTGGCAGGTGGCATTCCCGCTCGTAATGCGGCCAAATTAGATCCGATCGCCGCACTACACAGTGAATAATGATAAGTGAGGAATGACTATGGCAACCATGATCCAGATGGAGAAAATCACGAAGACCTACCACTTGGGAGAATTGGATGTGCCTGTTCTTAAGGAAATCAATCTATCGATCGAAGATGGGGAATACGTCGCGATTATGGGAGCTTCGGGATCGGGGAAATCGACGCTAATGAACATCATTGGCTGTCTGGATCGTCCTACAAGCGGACTATATGTCTTGGATGGGAGGGAACTGACAACGATGGATGATGATGAACTCGCAGATATCCGCAATCAGTATATTGGCTTTGTGTTTCAACAATTTAATCTATTGCCACGGTTGACAGCACTAGAAAATGTCATGTTGCCGATGATTTATGCCGAAGTATCTCGATCGGAGCGCATAAAATCCGCGACTGCCGCCCTAGAACAGATCGGATTGGGCGATCGCTTAAAAAACCGCCCTAGTCAACTTTCAGGAGGTCAGCAACAGCGCGTGGCGATCGCTCGGGCACTGGTGAATCATCCTGCCTTAGTCTTGGCAGATGAGCCGACAGGAGCGTTAGATTCCAAGACTTCTCACGAGATTATGAATCTGCTGACGGAACTAAATCAACAAGGCACCACGATTGCGATTGTTACCCATGATGCAACGGTAGCAGCTCAGACAAAGCGGGTAATTCATATGCTGGATGGAGAGATTGAGTCACTTTAGAAGATTAGGAGCAGCATTTTTGAGAAATTCCAATATGCCATTAGCGATTAGCTGTATTGCGATCGCCAAGATAAAGAATCCTAAAATCCGATTTAATGCTCCCAATCCAGTTGCACCAAGCTTCTTGATTAATGGTTCTCCTAACCTGAGAGACAGATAAACTATTACGCCCAGTAGTCCAATCCCTAAGCAACAGCCAACATAGTCACTCCAATGAGTTGACTGAGTAGATAGTCCAATAACGATACCGATCGCACCAGGTCCACCAATGATCGGAACAGCCATTGGCGTAAACGAAATATCTTCCTTATCCGCAGCGTCTTGCTGCTCTATATTTGTCAACCTGCGTCGAACTGTTACCATCTCCCAAGCAGTATGTCCAACAATTAACCCGCCCGCAATTTGCAGCACTCCCAACGAAAGCCCAAAAAAACTGAGAATGAGTTTGCCAACTAGCAGAAAAGTCAGCAGCACTGCAACGACATTAAGAGCTGTCTTACGAGCCTGCTCTAGGCGATAACCAGGCGTATTCTGGGCAGTTAGACTGTAGAAAATCGGGACTGCCCCAATTGGATTGGTGATGGGGAACAGCGCCACAAGTGTTCCCAAGGTGTAAGAAATGAGCGATTGCATAGTAAGTCACTGGCCTAAATCTCGTTGTACTAAGGCTTGAATCTCAGTTCGCAGTGCGAAAATTTCTACCTGTAGGGCTTGAATTGATTTTGCACTCGCTAGTTTTGCCTCATCATTCTCTACATCCTGGACAACAAAGAATGTTGCCAGCGTTGCCGTCACATAACCACCGATCGCAAATGCATATAGTGCCAGCAAAAAACATAGCACCCGCCCTTCTGCAGTCTTCGGAAAGTAATCAGACCCGATCGTAGTCATCACCATTGCCGTCCACCACAGCGCCGTGCCATAGTCGGAGATCGTGCCATCTGGCAGTTCATGCTCAAACGTATACATTCCAGCTGCGCCAATGAGGGTGACGATCGTGGTTAATCCCACCACATAGCCAAACCCTCGACGACCAATACTGGATGCCAAGACGCGCATTCCTTTATTGATTCGTGTCATCACTCGCACCAACTGTAATCCTCGCACCGCATGAATTGATTGCAAAGCCCGGACTACTCCCACAATCCTAAAGGTACGCAGTGCTGGGATCATCAGCGAGAAAGCGGTTAACCAGTTGTGCTTAAGGTACAAGAGTTTGCTAGGAGCAAGGAGAAATTGGATACTAAAATCTACGATAAAGGCGATCCAAATGATGATGCCGATTGCTTCTAGTAGAGGATTCAGTCCCCAAACCAGCTCAACGATAAACAGTCCCAACCAGGCAAAGCCCAACACCAGCATTGGCGTTTCTAGCCATTCTCTCCACTGTTGCAGCACTTCGCTGCGCTCTCGATCTAATGCTGTTTTCTCTAACTGGTTCGGATACCTCATAATGTGTTCGGTGGCTGAGACTGATATAGCGGTTTTCAAATGAGAACGGTACGGGCATCGCACTCCGCAAACCAACCAGAGATATCAGAATCAGAAACAGCATTGAAAGCCTCAGTAATCGCAGCATGAAGCTCATCTTTCGTCCTGGGAGCTATAGAACGCAGGATAGCCTTGACCTTAGACCAAAACAATTCAATCGGCGATAACTCCGGCGAATAAGTTGGCAGGAAGATTAAGGTTGCCCCAGCATCCTCAATGGCTTCGCGTACCCCATCGCTAACATGGAGGTTGAGATTATCCATAATCACGACTGCACCTGCCCATAACTGGGGCACCAATACCTCAGTCACATAGAACAAGAAAGTCAAAGTATCGTTGCTTCCAAAAAAACTTAAGGCAGCAATGATGCCAGACATTGCCAGTGCTGCAATCATAGTCAAGTTTCTACCTCGGCGATAAGGTTTACTGCCATGGGCACGTTGTCCTTTCTCTGCGCGGGCATAGGTACGTGTCATGCTCTGGTTTACCCCTGCTTCATCGATAACAATCAGGTTATCGGTTTCAATTGCCCAGAACAGCAGTTGATATTCCAGGCGTAACTGCCGCACTGCCTCTGTATCTCGTTTGTCAGCGTGCAAAGTTTTTTTTTCGACTTAACCCCATTTTTTGTAATGCTCGACAAATGGTGGGCAGGCTGACTACTACTCCTGTCCGTTGGGCTAATTGTGCGGCGATTTCTGCTAACGTAGCATCGTTTTGATGCTTGATCATCTCGGCAATAACTTGGTAGTCTTCATCAATCAGTTTAGCTGTTGCGCCGCCGCCGCGTGGACTAGGCGCCACACTGCCTGTTTGCTTATATCGCTGCACGATCTCGTTTACCCAACCACGTTTAACCGCAAAGCGATCCGCTATTTCCTGCATCGTGCTTTGTCCTGCTTGATATGCTTCGACCACCCTCTGGCGTAAGTCTTGAGAGATTGTTATTCCTTTTGGCATTTTCTCTCGATTTTATCATGCTTTTCTCATTTGAAAACCGCTATA
>CALRKB020000085.1:0-20250 GCA_943367755.1 Rhizobium sp. Q54
GGCTATCCTGCGTTCTATAGCTCCCAGGACGAAAGATGAGCTTCATGCTGCGATTACTGAGGCTTTCAATGCTGTTTCTGATTCTGATATCTCTGGTTGGTTTGCGGAGTGCGATGCCCGTACCGTTCTCATTTGAAAACCGCTATAAACAATCTTGTCCTTGTGCCATTCACAGGTGAGTATTCCTGTCTGGCCTTCCCTCACATCAAGCCACCAAAACTGTAAGGTCTGTAGCTCCGGGTGATTCTTGATGTCAGGATGAATCTGCAATGACGCTATTCGATCAAACAGCCAGTAACATTCTCCAGCTTCAGCCAGGTAGCGCGTGCCATCCGTTAAAACCATCTGCCGAAATAGTGGTGAGTATCGGTAGTACTGCGTAGTCCCCGTAAACTGCTCTAGGTCTGCATGAGTCAGATTGCTTTCCTTCTTTTCTCGTGTTTTCATCGTCTATTCCTTTTTAAGGGGGCTGCGAAAACTTTTTGCCGAGTGTCGCAGCCCTCTTTCTTTGTCTTAGGGATTGATTTCCCCCTTCAATGCACTCAGAATATACAACATCAATAGGTAGGTCAATACCTACAACATATAATGAGCCAAAAATCTCAAAAAAGTGCACTATGGCAAAGAGAAAAAGTGATTATGCGCCTGGGGAAAACCCAACCAGTCTAGAGAATTTGAAGCCAAGAGAAACCTTCTACGATGAATGTAAAAAGCGCTGGCAAATCATGGTTACACCTACCGGATGGACAGGATTCAAAGAGTTAGCGCAAGAAGTGGGTTTGTCAGCTTCAGAACTAATCGAGCAGATCGGACGGCGAGAAATAGAGATCAAAGGCTTAAAACAGCACAAGAAGTAACGCAAAAATCCACTACGCCAAAATAGAAGTTAGCCACACACAAAACACCATCCACGCGGTAGCAACTGCATACTCCACCCCAACTACCTGCTATCAACCTATAATGAACTAATTGGTAGGAGTAGGTCAGACATATTTGCACCCTAACGGGTGCGCTCCCAGATAGCAGCCAGCCTATCAACCCCTAGAGTCAGGCGATCGCGCTTTCCCCAGCCCTCCCCCACAGAGAATGAACTCAATCGGTATCGTCCATGCCGGGCGAGAATCCTACTACGAAAAACTAGGCCGCGAGGACTACTACACCGGGGCGCACGATCCTAAGGGGACGTTTTACGGCGAAGCTGCCGTTGCTTTCGGGATTGCAGGAGAAAAGATCGGGGCAGAAGACGTGCGGCTAAAGAACCTGTTTAACGGACTTTCGCCCGATGGCTCCACCGTTCTAAGACAAGGCGGCAACCAGACCAGAACCACCACTAACGCCAAGACTGGTCAGCAAAAGACCTTAAAGCCAGTCGTCGCCTACGATAACGTGTTCTCCGCGCCCAAAGATGTCTCGATCCTCTGGAGTCAAGCTGTCCCTGAGTTAAGAACCAAGCTACACCAGCTCCACCGAGAAGCGGTACATAAAGCCGTTCAATATCTCGATACCACCACCTACTCGCGCTCTGGTAAGGGCGGCAAACAGTCGGTGAAGGCAAAAGCCGTGTTTGCCGTATTCGATCACACCACCAGCCGCGAACTAGACCCACAGCTTCACTCCCACGTACTGATCGTTAATGCCGCGCTTAAAGCCGACGGTAAGACCGGAGCGCTCGACGGTCGGCGCATCTTAGACGAACGCTATACATCCGGCATGGCGTATCAGAATCACCTAAGACACGGGATCGAGCAGTTAGGGATTTCCACGTTCGATCGCCCGTTTGATGACGGTAAGGGCATCACGTTTGGCATTGTCGGCATTTCGCCAGAAGTGCGCTCTGCCTTTAGCCAGCGCAGCATCCAGATCGAAAGTCGCATTAACGCTGCCATGACTGGGGCACAGGTGAGAGCCGAAGTGCTCAAAACTCGCAAAGCTAAAGATCTAACCGTTGACTCATCCCAACTGTTCAGTGCCTGGGAACGTCGGGGGCAAGAGTTAGGGTTTTCAATCGCTGCCGCGATTCCACCCCAAAGAACTGTCAGTGAGGCAGAAAATCCATTTCAAAAGGAATCCTACTTTAAGGCGTTCTCCACGCAAGTCTACGAACAGCAGACTAAAGCCCCAGAGAAGAGCGTTACGGCAAACCAAGTGCGGGTAGTCGCCCTCGCTGCCGCCAAGGGCAAGCTCGATAACGAGCAGGTGAATGAGTTTTTTCCGCAGTATGCGGCCAAATACCTCGTACGTACCGACCAAAATTCCAACAGAAACGTTACCTTCCGGCTCAATCAGGAAGGACAGCAACAGGTACAGCACCAAAGCTTAGCCGCTAAAGCCGCTGACTTTGGCGCTGCCGTTTGGCAATGGCATCAGTCAATGAAGAAAAAGGGGACTGCTGCCAAGATGGTGCTGCTCTACGCCACTGGCCGCATTACTCGCCGCGAATATCTGCTTTGTAAGGAACATCATAAGGTAGCGCGTTTGCGCTTAGAGAATCAGATCGACGATCAAACCTATACCCGCTACTTAGAAACGCTACGGAGAGATAAAGGTATCGCCTCCACTGCCTTCTTGATCTATGCCCAGGAAGCAATCGGTACGATCCGCCACAGCCAAGCTAAATACTGGTCGCAGAAAGTTGGACGCTGGCGATCGCTGAAAGTCGATCCTTTGACTAAAGCCGAACGGCGCGATCTCAACCAGTTAAAGCCTACCTATATCGATCCGCCCTGGTTAATTGCCGCACGGCAAAAACAGAAAGGGCAACAGATGACTCAAAGTAGAGAGCGCGGGCGCGAACGCACGCTCTAACATTTTTGGGCAGTAGGAAAAAGAAATTTTGTTGTTAGGTTTTAGATAGCGATTTAACACGCTTTAAGGGCTTAAATGCTAATATTCATATTATTAGAAAGTAAATACGTGGTGTGCTGGAGCTGGGGCAACGGGAAAAACGTAGCCTGCCAGCTTCAAGAGCAGGCTTGGAGTAATTAAGTCACTGACAATAACTTGGCTCTCTGGATTTAACCAGGGCTTATTTGTCGTTTCATCCATTCCCCCATTCCATAGAGAGGCTTTCCCCATGCGCCTATTCTTAAGAGTTGCCCTCTGGTGGCCGCTCCACTGTTGCCTATTTCAGGTGCTGCTGATCGTGGCTTATCTAGCCCTGGCTCAGCTTCTCTATGGGTATCAACCTGGCTCGCTCTTTTTCTTCCACCTCTACCCGGCAGAAAGCGGTAGAGACGGTGCTGCTAATTTTTACCTGGCGATCGTTGCGTTTCACGTCGCCCTGCGTTTGTTGGAAGTAGAAGAATACGCCGTGAAGTGGCGCGAGCAGGGCATTGATTTACGCTATCGCGCTGGTAGTCGCGTGCGCGAGATGGACTGGTCTTGGATGAACCTACTCGGTAATTGGGCAGTCAGCTACGGGGTAGCAGCTCTGCACGTACCCTGGAGTATCGGTTGGATTCTAGCCATTCATCTTTGGCTCATGATGGGTAGTAATAAGGATTCAACCCTTGGGTTTCCTTTCCTATTACTGCTAGGGGCAACCATCTTCGTACCTAAACTTTTACATGCTTTCATGCACGAGCGCTTTTATCCCCACAATATCGAGCGCATCCATCGTAATCGCGATCAGTTGTAGGAGAAGAGCATGGCAAAACCAGCACCTTGGGATTATCCATTCCTGAAAAGAGAGCAGCCGTTACGAGATACGCGCGATTCTCTTGTTAAGCACTCCATCCCGCGCGATCTATTTGGCGTGGCAGGGAGCGATTACTTAGAGCTTGGTGGGCATCGCATCCCGATTGCAGAAGCGCAGGGTACCAGTCTGATTATGGGGATTAGCCGATCTGGAAAATCCTTAGAGCAAAAGACGATGATGGGTTCGGCTTTGAGAGTGATTCGTCCGGGTAGCGATCGCAGGGCGGTAATTCTCGATGCTAAGGGCGACATGCTGCCCGTTGTTTGGAAGGCTTGTCAGGAGCAGGGCGTACCGCTTTGGTATTTTAACCTCGCCGATCGCCGTACCATTGCCCCACATATCGCTCGCGATTTAGAGGGACGGCCTGATAAAATCTATGAGTTTTTCAAAATCCTAATTCCCGAACCCGCTCAGGGCGAGCGCTTTTGGGCGCAGGTCGCCCAGGTCTTAGGCTCTGTGATTGCCTTAACGCTCTATCAGGAAAAGGGCGATCGCTGGGGCTTGCACGATCTCTACAGAATCGTCCTTTCTGACATCCCGGCTCTGATTAGTTTCCTGCAATTGCATCCACAGGGTCGCGCTGTCGCCGCTCGCTATTTACCGCAAGACGCGGGGCAAAATACTCAGTACGGGTTTCTGACCCAATTGACCGTATCCATTCAGCAGCTTGAGCTTGCTGCCGTCAATCAGTACTACACGCCTGAAAGTAACTGGTTCTCGTTAGCTGAGTTTTTGCAAACTGAAGGCGTGTTTCTGATTGGGGCAAATTCTGATGTTAGAAAAGCCACTAACCCCATCGTGCAAGCCCTGTTTCGGCTGTACGTGAATTTTATTAGTCGGTTACCTGATTCGCGATCGCGTAAGCTCTTTACCTTCATCGATGAGGTGCCGTTCTGGGGCAAGATCGATGGGCTCGATGAGTTACTTACCTTCTGTCCGTCTAAGGGTGCGGTTAATGCCCTGGTGGTGCAGGGTATCGAGCAGTTGTATGCCCTGTACGGCGAGCATACGGCACGCGCGATCGCCGGGCAGAGTGCTTTTAAGCTGTTCTTTCATCCCACTGATGGCACATCGGCGCGGTGGATGGTTGACCAGATGGGGCAATATCGGGTGTATGAGGTGCGGCGTAGTAGCTCGTTTGGGCGCGGTGGTGAGTCTCACAGTAAAAGTGAAGATTACGTGTTGCGGGAACCTGTGACCACGGGCGAGCTGTTCGACCTGCCGCTAGCAGCACCCCGTTCGGGCAATAACTTCTATTTAGTATCGCCCTGGACGGGAGTTGTAAGGAAAGAGCGGCTCTGGTCGGACGTGCTTAAAGATTTACCCCCAGATGCCAAGATTCCAGTGCTCGACCCAAAACTAAAGCACGAGCTTTCTATGCCGTTAGGGGTTGAAGAGGAAACGTTCTTTCGGCATGGGTTCAGTCGTGATGCGGTGTTTGAGGAGTTTATGAAAGGGTATGCCGGGGCGCACGATTTCGAGCGCGAGATTGCCGCCCAGGTCTTTCGCATGATGGAGGAGTTACTTGATTCCGCCTTTGATGCTTATACCGGATTCCGGGAGAGAGGCGATGTGTAGCAAGCGCGATCTTCAAGTGCGGTTCGGTATTGCTGATACCACGGTGGTTAGAACGCTCGTTGCAGCAGGGCTTTCTACCAGTAAGCGGCGCTATACGGCAGAGGAAGTCAGGCAGTTTGAGGTAGCACGGCAGTTATTTAATGCCGGGTATTCGGTTAAAGAGGTTCAACGTTATTTTTCTTTAAAAGAGGTTTCGTATGTACAACAAGAAGCAGATTGAAGAGCTACTCAAAATTACCCGTAACACTCTAAACCGCACGCTCGAAGAGATGGGCGTTGATAAGGCTAAGGTTGAGTTTACTGATGAAGAGTTGGAGCTGATTAAGGAAGCTCGTGACCTCGTTAGTGCTAATGGTAACTATGACGCGGTAAAGGAGCGGTTTCAAGTGGCTCAAGAGGCAGCAGCTCCTAGAGTTACTGCTCCCCTCCCCCACTACGCCGCAGACAATAAGGCTCCCTTCTCTGAGTTTAGTCAGCAGTTAGGTAAAGAAGTGCTGCAAACCTTTGAGCAAGCTACCGAGAGGGCGGTTAATGATGCGATTAACGTTCTACCCTTTGTCATGCTCGCTAAGGCAGATGAGGCGGCTAAGCGTGGCGCTTTTGGTAAATCATTCGATCGCGCGCGTGCTGCCCTCGCTCGGGGGCATCGACCCTTTACCGTCGATGTCGAAGAGGTGGTTGATGACAGTATGGGGTTACCGAGTAATGGCAGTAATGGGCAGGGAGATGCTGATGGGTTAGGTGATGAGTTTTATGAGAGTCCGTTGTAAGCAATCCTGGTCGAACAAAAATCCCTAATTTATCTCAGGGTGGGCAAATCTTGCCGCAATACTTAAGAACGCGATCTCTTGTAGCGATATGGGACACACTGTTCGATACTCTGGTAATTTAAGGTTACTTAGAGAAAAAATGCGCTGAAAAAGTCGCACTACTTGATTCGTGTGGAACAGCGCTCCATTACGCGCTATCCATGCGAAGGTAGATATGCTAAAAATTTTTACTGCCTTGTTTGCGGTCGTATATGTGTTGGAATGGTTAGCGGTGCCAGCTTCAGCACAAGACAAAACCTTTAACCAACCGCGCTACTTTGACGATCGTTTAGACTGGTGCCTGACCTGGGGAACCGATTGCGGGAAACCAGCAGCTCTCGCCTTTTGCAACAGACGACGCTTTGAAGATGTTGTAGTATTTCGCGCCGAAGTCGTCGGGAAGTCAGCGCGGACGAGACTAATTGGCTCCAACCAAGTTTGTAGTGGTCAGTCCTTTTGTACTGCTTTTGCTTACATTACTTGTACTAAACCTATCTCGAATGAAAGAGTGTTTGCCAATCCTGTCTGGAATGGTAATCGTCTCGATGCGTGCTTGCAGTGGGGAGCTAACTGCGGCAAACCAGCAGCGGATGCCTTTTGCAGGGCTAATTATTTTTCCGAGTCATTCCATTCCGTGCTAGACGCAGAGCCTGGAAGGAGTACTACACGATTAATCGGTACTAACCAGGTTTGCAACCAACCCTTTTGTGTGGGCTTTCAGCAAATCATCTGTAAATAGGTAGTTCTGCAAGTTCATTAAGACTAATAGTAATCGACTCGAATAGATCATGCAGGGCTAAAGCGTCTATGACTTTGACCGCTCGAAAGTTCCTGCATGAACCATTGGTTAGTGTTCCGACGGCAGTAGCAGCACCCCGTCTTCTACGTACAGCCTGATTGACTGGAGTGGAAAATCGGTAAACTCAATTTCTTGAGTCAGTGCTATATCATCTGTATCTCGCTCGCAGCAAAGCACTGCTGAGCGATCTGGATTGACAGTCAACGTCCAGAATTGAATGGCCTGAAGCATTCTGTCATCTCTAATACGCGGATCGCTTTGCCAAGAAGCGATCGCATCGATTAGCCAATACGCTTCGCCTCGTTCAGCCATAAACTGTACGCCATCGGTATACAGGATTCCCAAGGGATGCTTGTACCAATTTTCGGTACCGTAGAATTGTGCAAGATCCGCTTTGGTTAACGCAGGTTCCTGAGTCATAACCGTATCCTCAATAACGTGGACACCTACCTAAATGCAGGTACACGCTGGGAAACCTTTAAGGTATTTTTGAAAACCTTGGACGCTTAGCCCAGCATGGTCTATGCCGCCATGCTGTGGTCTTTCTCTCTGTGTGGGCAATGTAAAAGGTAACGCCCCCTTACAAGCGTAGCGATTCCGACGGCACATTGCAAAAAGCCTATTTCTTACACGCCGCTAACGGCATCTCTACGATTTGACCATCATCAGTAATATCAACACACATTAGTCTGTTCCACTCGTACCAGTACAGAGCAGCTAGCACGATCCCTAGTCCCAAAATCACAAGCAGTGTTAACTTGATAAATTTTGCTCTGGTCATGAGAGTCTTTGGGTTTCCTACAAAGGGTTCGTAGAATTAGCGATCTCAAACACAGATTAAGTACCTCGCTCATCACCTAGAACTGTGGATTTAGATCACACAGGCTTCTATCTAGAAAAACTATTGTTTCTTGAATGGAGTAACCCGCTCCAAACAAAAAGCAAGGTATTAAGGCTATGAAAAATGTTTTAACTGGGATTGCGACTTCTACTGTCGTGATGGGTGCAACATTTCTGGCACTCTCTGCCTTTGATGGTAAGGCATGGGCAAGCCTAAAGTTCTGTAATCGTACTGCCGAAAAAGTCTCTGTGGCGATCGCCTACGTCCAAAAAGATGCTGAAGGCACCACCACAAACCAGCACCTAGGGGTAACTGTCCAAGGCTGGTGGGGTGTAGAACCTAACCAATGTAAGAACGTTAGAAATATCCACGTGGGCAACCATTGGACTTACTTCTACGCACACAACACCTCAGGCAGTGTCTGGGAAGGGAACGCTAGGCTGTGTGTACCGTCCAGTTCCTTTACAATAGGCAGTCAGTTCAGAAGACCAGGTGATGCCTGTGAGGGAAGCTCTCGTTTAGTAGGCTTCCAAAGACTCGATACTCAAGCAAAAAATTTCACGATGACGTTGAATTAAGTTCTGGTAACCTTAATTAACACTTTACCCAGCATGGCCTAATCCGCCATGCTGTAGCCTTATGAAATAGAGCAAGCTCTCAAAAGGAAACAGAAGTTTATAGAGAATCCTGTAATACTTACCAGGGAGAATTAGGAAACCATGGCTAAAACCTCTGACGGCATCAAAATAATCAATAGCATGATCGGCAACGATGGAGAGCTACGAGACTTATGCGAACAAGCCACCATTAACGCCCAGATCGCCCAGGCAATCCACGACGCTCGTACCGAAGCAGGATTAAGCCAAGCAGAGCTAGCCAAACTAATAGGAACCACCCAGTCAGTAATAGCAAGGCTTGAAGATGCGGACTATGAAGGGGATTGGCTTTTCATGCTCAATAAGATAGCCCAGGCACTACACCAAGAGAGATTGGAAACATTTCTTAAATCCCGTCTTGAATCAGTAGAACGTGGACGGGTAGTAAATAAGTCCATTGGGCAGCTCTTTGCGGAGGTGCAACGCGAAGGGGATTTATAGTCCAGTTTTGCTACTTCATTCACTGTCATCAGAAGCGGCGTACTTTGCCTTTAAGCGCGAGAACACTTGTTCCGCGTCCGTACTAGAGCCACTTTCAATACCTTCCTGAACCAGGGAGCGCAGCTCGTCAAGTTTAAGTGCCTCTACCTTGCGCTTAAACTTCCAGTCATATAGTGCCGCATGGATCACCTCGCTGGTGCACGAGTATTCGCCACTATCAACAGCAGCTCGAACTACAGCAGCTAAATCAGACGGCAATAACACACTAAATTTCTCCATAGCCAGCTCATTCACCAATCACAGCAATGCTTTCAATCTGTTCCAACCATCGATTAAACAACGGACACTCAGCTCGAATAGCCTCAATCCCGATCTCCATCGTAGCCAGCGAGCCATACAAGGGCTTTTCATATCGCGGGAAGAGTGCCTTAATTCGCTTACTAGGAGCAGTGTCCGGGTCGTCATTGATCTCCTCTGGCGACTCAAAGCCAGCCCGGATACGCCGAAAGTCGTTAGCCAAATTGGGCATATTGATCGCTTTTGCAAAGCTGTCAGAGTCGCTGAACAATAACCCTTCAAATTCGTGCATCTGTACGTAGGGAATAAAGCGCCGCAGAGAATTCTGCCCCAGTGTTGACCTTAACCGTTCAGTTAATGTCTGTGTCACGCAGAGCGCTTTATTGGCGGTACCGATCTGCTCTTTTGCTTCCTCCTTGCCTGGGAAGTCACGGTGCAACCCGTAATAGTCAAACAAGGTAGTGCAATAGGCAGTAGAGTCACCCAATCGTGCACGCAGGTCTGTTAGCAGCCGCTCATACTTTACGTTGCCGCCCTTATGTCCAGGTTTACCGATTAATGACGGAAATAAATAGATCCCTTGTGGACTAAACAGATCCGCTAGCACCTCATTGATAAACATCTCCTCAGTCTGCCCTTCGCAGATAATATGCACGCGAATCACTTGCGCGGCCTCCCACCCAGAATATTTTTCTCCCAGAGTTCGCCCACTGAATAGTCTTCCAACCAGATCTTAAAAGTTTCCTCCTCAAGGCGCTTAAAGACCGTGGCACTTTGTTCCTGCTCCACAATCACCAGATCGGCGATCGAGAATTCGTTTACTAAAGGTACAGACTGGGTAGAGACAATCACCTGCATCCGTGTAGCAGCCGAACGCAGCAATGCGCCCAGGAGGGTAATTGCATACGGGTGTAGGCCAAGTTCGGGCTCATCAATAATAATGGTGGAGGGCGGATCTGGTTGCAGCAGTGCCGTTACCAGGCAAATAAACCGGATCGAACCATCCGATATTTGGCTTGGCCAAAAAGCATAATCGCTATCATTCTGTCGCCACAGTAGACGAATCTGTTCCTCTTCCGTGGGCAGTTTCTGTGGTTTGAGCACGAAATCATCAAAAAACGGAATAGCCAGGCGGATAATTTTACGTATTTCCTGGTACACATCCGGGTGTTCGTCAGCCATGCGGTAAAGGAAGGCAGCAAGATTTTCGGCATCCGAGCGCAAAAACTCCCGATCGTGCAACGACCCCAAACGCTTTACGCCAGCGGTGTCGCTAGTATCGTGAAAATGAAAGACCTTCCAACTCGCAATCGAGCTGTAGCAATAGTCAGCAACGGGTTGGGACTTGTTTTTTTTAAGTGCCGACTCTACCTGTCCAGAACCAAGTGAAACCCATTTTTCCCCTCGATCCCCAGAGAAAAATAGCTCCTCATTGGCAAAGTAAAAGCCGCCATCAACCGTAGGCTCCAGTGTAAACCGATAGCCATTTCGTCCAAAAGTAACAAAGGACTCTAGTTTGCTCGTTTCCTTCACCCCGAAACTAACAATACGATCTGCCGATCCCTGATTGCGCGTCCAAGCTTGCAGACGACCCTCGACTATCTCGCCCAAAAGGCGAAAGTAAGAAACAAAATTACTCTTACCCGCACCATTAGCACCGATCAGAACATTCAGATTACCCATCCGAAACTCACTGAGATCGCGAATAGACTTAAAACCCTTAATGGTGAGCTTTTCTATCGAATTTGTTTTACTCATGACCTTGTTTACCGTGTCCTGAATCCTTAATTTGAGCGAGTATAAAGATTAAGGTAATTTTAAGTTTTGCCCAGCATCTCACGAAGTAACGGGATCGGAAAGGCAGCACTAACAGCGAGAAAATCAAGCTAGTTAAGCAGGACTTAAGGCAGTTTTCTCCAAACCGTCATAAAAACCGCCTAGCTTCACGCAAATCATCAAGTGGAAATAAAGCCTTAACCGTTTGCCACGGTTCCCAGTTGCCATCAGAAGTCAGTACATGAATATCAATACCAACCGCAGTAGAAGCCCTAACCACACCACACTCATTGGCTAACTTATACCACTCATTAAAGTCAGAAGAGGTAGCAGTAATTTTCTTTCTAGGTCGCCAACCCTGGCGCAGAGCCTCAATCAAGAAGCCTTCAGGATTATCAACCTTAGAGCGGCGTTCCAGAAAGACAGCGATCGCCTGTAAGATTTGCTCCAAAGAAAAATTAAGAATTTCAGCACGAAGCTGAGGATTAAGGGGCATGACCTTAGCCGCCTCCAGAAGCCTAGGGTCATCTTGTTGCGAGGAAACAACATCATCGGGTGTCGCGTCCGGCGGCGGGGTAACAACAACTTCATTGGAAACGAGAGGATCAACAGAACAAGAGACCAAAATTTCTTCCCCCCCTCCTAAAAGATCCGAATTAGCAGTAGCCGGAGGCTCCGTCAAGGGTAGGGCTCCCGTAGGGATGCCCTTGACGGAGGTGGGTACTGCGGAAAATGGCACAAGAGGGGGGGAAGTGTCTGTCTGTTCTTTAATATCCTCTGTATTAGGAACGGTAGAAAGCGGAATAGAGGGGTGTGTTTGACGAATTTTGTCGTCAAACGTCAAACTTATTGGTGGAACGCCAAACTTTTTCGATGGTGGCGAGATCGGTATTCTTTCTCCTGGGTGTCTTACCGTGAGACGTACAGTCCCGCCACGAAACATGCGATCGATGACAACAAGACTGCGATCGACTAATTGATCGAGTGCATTTCTTAAGGTTTCGCGAGAGTAGCGGCGGCCTTGCATCTTTTCGGTAGAGCGTTGCTCGCCCAGCGGTAAATCATAGAGGTCGATCTCTTCAAGCTTGCCATCAATACAGACTCTGAAAAGGTAATGGCAGAGATCGTTAGCTGCTTTAGAGACCCCTTCCAGGGCTTTGGCTAAATCTTCCGTGACATGGGCGTATCTGGAGCGAGCTGGTTTGAACCAAGTAGTCGATTGCATCAATATCCTGCCTTATTTTTACAAAATGGCAGGGACATAGGGCTTCACAACACCCAAATACACGCTACAATTATGAGCATGGGGCAGTTATAAGCCTGAATAAAGCATAGTTTTCGTATCCCTTCAAAGCACAAAAGATTTGCGAGATCGTGGCTTTGATGAGGATAGAGCCGCTTTTTTCTGTCCCTAATTTACTATTTAATACCTCCAATTATTGCAGATGTCTGGCTCTCAGCGATCGAGTCGGGCAAAGTTTTGGGTGAATTCCCGTTTTGATGTCTTACAAGTGGCACTTGTCTTAGTGTGAAGAGCCAAGAGTGAAATAGGGCAGTAGGAAAAAGAATGATGAGTTCTTTGGATCGGGAGATCGAGCGGTTTAAGCTAGAAATTAACCTGGTTGAGTACGCTCAGAGCCAGGGGTATTTGCTTGATAAGCGCGAAAGCTCCCGTGCTAGTGCTGTTCTGCGTCGTGAAGCCGATGACGACAAGATCGTTGTTGCTACGGGCTCCGATGGTCACGGTATTTACTTTTCCGTGCGCGACGATCGCGATAACGGCTCGATTGTAGACTTTGTGCAGAAGAGGAAGGGGCTTAATCTCGGGCAAGTGCGCCAAGAACTACGCCCATTCATCACAGGTAGATCTTTTTCCTACTGCCCACCCGCATTTAAGCCCATTGCGATCGCTAAAGACCGCGAGCAGGTAATTCGCGCGTACAGTAAGACTCTCCCCTCCCCTACTCACCCGTACCTTACAGGCGATCGCAAGTTATCGGCAGCAACCCTTACAGATCCTCGCTTTAGGCATGTTGTACGGCAAGACGAGAACGGTAATGCGATCTTCCCCCACTATGACGGGGATGGTCTTGCAGGGTACGAGATCAAAAACAGTGGCTTTACTGGCTTTGCGCCAGGTGGGGTAAAGTCGGTTTGGCATAGCTCAAACCTGGCAACCGCTGCTACCGTTGTGGTTACTGAGAGTGCTATTGATGCCCTTTCGCACGCACAGCTTACAAGCGATCTGGGTTTGGCTTATGTTTCGTTTGGTGGGGCATTGTCAGATCGTCAAAAAGATCTGTTTAAGCGGCTTTTTCAAAAGGTGGTTGAACGAGGTGCCTCGGTGGTGCTGGCTACTGACAACGATAAGCAAGGCGATCTTTATGCCGATGAACTACTTAGTTTGGCTCCAGATGGGCTGAATATTCAGAGAGAGCAGCCTACTTGTAAGGATTGGAATGAGGATCTTAGCCGCATAAGTTCTAGATCTACCCAGCCTGAGCAGCAGATCCCTTCCGCTTACAGAAGCCGATAAATGCTGTCTCCACATTCTTCGGTTGGTGGCCTTTTTTCTGTATCCACTCTCTAAACTCATTTTCAAGCGCATAGACATCCCAGCCAGGAGCAGCCTTGCGTGCTTTTTCATAGATCGACCCTGAAAACTGCGGTAATGCTCCGACTTGTGAGGTCTTGGGCGTTGAGATGTCTTTCTCCATCATTCGACGCTCTCGGGTTTTCGCAACGAAAAATTTTATCCCTTTTACTTTATTCCCGCGTCCTTCTCGAATCAGTTGGTGAGTTATTGTAATCCCAGCCATTTCTTCATTTTTCGTAATTTCATCTAGAGCTGGTTTTACCGCCTTTTTCCAAAGATAATCCCATTGAGTAAGCTTGTTCTGAGGGACATTAAGCCAAGACCGGATCTCAGCCACCGATGCGGTAAGAATAGGAGTTTTGCAGTTTGCAACTCCTTCAAAAAGTTCATATAGAGTTATTGAGTATTTGCTTTTTAGGGAAAGCATGAACTGAAGTCTAAGCCGAGCAAAGCGGTAGGGTTCTAGCACTATGGGAATAAGTGGAGCAGGAAACATATACCGGAAAGTCCCGCCTTCTCGCGCTTCTTCATCAGTTTGTGCCGCAAAAATACTTGTAAGTGTTTTTACTCGCGTATCCCGTAATTTGTCATGGTGGCTAAATTTTGCGGTTGTTTGGGTGAGGCGCTCCGCAGCTTCCCAAAGCCTTAAGGTGTCCTTGCCTCCTGCAAACTGCTCATAAATGCGCCTGAGTTCAACCATCTCAATCTCATGCCACACCCCGATCTTACTTTTAGCTTCTAGTTCTGCCCATCCTATGTGTAGCAGAAGTGACCAGAGCTTTCTATCGGTAGCGGTGTATGGCCCATTTACTTGAACGGTTACGATATCGGTGGGAACCGGAATTGTTGCGGGTTTGTCTGGCTCTCTAAGAAGATCTCCCGTTGGTTTAATCACCTTCCCTGCGCCTCTCATCTTAACGCTTCCCTTTCCGAATTTAGGCTGTTTTGTTCAAGATGCAGGAAAGTCCAACCTAGCGCAATAAGTTAGGTCGGACTTTTTATTAGGGCAAGGTTGTTTACAAAAAGTCCCAGTATAGGCAGTTAACTAATTGAAAATACAGCAACAACTCGCCCCGAAAAGTCGGAGTATCAATACTCGTTACACACAAGGCAAGCTAACTAACATACTGAAATGGGGTGAGTTAGTTCCCCGAAAAGTGTTAACTTTCCCCAGATCCCCAAAAAGTCGGAGTTTACCCAAACGTACATGAATTCTGAGCTGTGGATAACCGCCCCGAAAAGTCGGAGTATCGCCCCGAAAAGTCGGAGTATCATGGTCTAACCACTTGAAACAACTTAGGAAACAAGGGGGGAACACTAGAACACTAGAACACTAAGAACACTAGCTGCCCTGTGGATAACTTTGACTGCCCACATTCACTAAGTGACGAAACCATCATTTTTGGTTATTGAACGTCAAAAGGGGCAGTAGGAAAAGGGTGTTGGGAAGGCATGTGGTTTAATGGCGCACAGAGGCGCGTAGGGACGTTTTTTGCCCGTACCCCTACCTTGCCTATACCCAGAATAAGAAAATGCAACCACGGGCATTTAAAGCGATTCTAGGGGGTGGCACTTTTTAGAGTGGGTCAAACAGGGTTTGGCGCACTGTGTGACCTCGTAAATTTCATTTCAGGTCGTGGCTGTATTGTGTCGCTATGGGAGCTGTTACCCGTTATCGGTTTCTGATATCGGAATTACTTTACGAAGGGCAAAGCTAATCACATCCTTCTTTGAGTGACCAGTTTCAGCAGCTATCCGAGAAATTGCCTTGTAAAGATCCTGTTCGATCTCGATGGTAATTCGTTGTGTAGGAGCTTTGCTGGACGCTTTTAGTTCGCTAACGATATCAGCAGGTGACTCTGATGATACAGGTGTCTTTTTTTGCTGTAGCTGACGCTTGACAACGGGAACAGTTTCTTTGGGAATTGGCTGCTCTTGGACATCCTCCTCTTTCTCGGAAATTCCCATTACAAAGAGCTTTTCTTGAGGATTTAATGCGGATTGCAATGATAAGCGTTCTTTCTTTGTCATTACCGTACAAGACCCATAATCTCAGTAAACAGAGCGTCATATTCATCAATGGCTTCCTTGGCACTTTTGCCCGGAAGCGTCCAAACAGTAGCTGCTTGCCCATAGGTATCGGCGATCGCTTGCCGCTGGTGAATCATTGTCTTGAGCAAAACCGCCTCTTCTATTTGGCTTAACGTTCCCCAAGCCTCCTCTTTGAGACGAGTACCTTTAATGGCTCGACTGACAAAAAGTGCGGCTATTGGTCGGTCTCCACAAATTGATCGAGCTTGACTAATCAAGCGCAATGTTCGCCCTGTAGCGTGCAAATCAGCCCCTGTAGGCTGTACTGGAACGATTGATATATCTGAACGAATTAGGATTAAACGGGTTTCCTCATCCGCCTTACCGGGGCCATCCACAATCACGAAATCAAACTCATCGGCCACCTTCGGAATCACCTCTACCAGCTCGTCAGGCTCTGCAAGCGATATGAACGGGATCTCTGTCTCAAGCTTTGAAAGCCATGTAGAGCTAAGTTGCTGTTTGTCAGCATCAATCAAGACGGTCTTTTTGCCCTGTTGAACGGCAAGCCAATACGCTAAATGAACCGCCGTTGTACTCTTTGCGACTCCCCCCTTTTCATTGACTAAGCTAATAATACTCATTGCAGTCCCCTACTTTTCTTACAAGTCCACAAGACACTTATCCCGTTGATTTTACGCATCTTACTATACAAAAGCACAAATAAATACACAAGACAATATGCTTTTTTGTACAGTAATACACACACAGTAGCATACATTTTTGTGTATGTATTTGTGTATTATTATGCACAGATATGTATGTGAAACTGTACATAGACCCATACACAAATACATAATAGTTTGCAGATACACACACACATTTGTGTATGTATCTGTGAGTCTTACACTCGCAAACATCGAGGCGATTGTGACGATTCGCAATCCATCAACTGCGTACCTCTTGCTGATTGCGCCTTACCAGTGCAAGAGAGAGGGTCTTTAATTGTGTCCGCTATTAAGGGCAAACGTGGGGAAGTCATAGGTAGAGCGGTGGAGCCGTGAAAATCGCATACTCCGCTCAACGGGCAGGGGGAGGCTTAACACTCCTCATTAGGTAAATGGGTCGGCTGTACCAAATTTTTAGCCGCACCCATTTTGAATGGAGTCTACAACCAAATCCTGACCGTCCATCTTGATTTACTTTCAAGGGGTTCTTTATGGGGTTTTGACGTGCGAGTTGGACAGACTTTCTTTGGGGCTGCTGGTACCAGTTCATAAGGAAAGCCGCTTTAAAGTGAAAGTGGGTGAGGGGACTTTCTCCCCAACTCTCCGGCCAAGCGAAAGCACCGGACGCTACTCTTGGAAACTGCGTTACTTAGAGAGTGCCACCTGCCCCTAATGCTGTAATGGCGTAGAGGGTAGCCGCTACATGGGGACTGGAAGCGAGACCTGCCTTATAGCCTGTTTAAGGTTTGAGGTAAGGGAGCTTAACCCTGCACGCATAAGAAGCCCCAACGGCGGTGACGCGGTGGGGAAAGTGACAGGGGACGTTATATGTGAAAAGCATTAACGACCAGGAAGAGCTAAACCTGAAGGTCGGTTTGGTCGCTTGGCTCAAAATGGCCAAGGAACACCAAGCTGCTGCGGACTAGATGTATATGGTTTTGTTTCTAGCAAAAAAAGCTGTGGGGCGTAGGGTGTCTTGGTCTCCCCGCACCTGAATGCTCGTGAGAGTGAATTGTCTCCACAGCCCTGGCCTACACCGAGAAATTGGGAGTAGGTGCATTTTATTGCAGGTTTGCTCGTATATCCTGAATGAGCAAACTTCTAGCTACGCCTAAGTACACCATCATTAACTTTTGAAGCTGACAACGGAATCACCACAAGAGTCCCCTGTACGGTACCTACCGTAAGGACACCAGGGAGCATACTTCTATGCTTAGCTTGTGGTGAGAGAGACAGGCTCGATATGACGTTGAAAGATATCTCTTTCATAGCGGTCTGAACATGGAAACTAAGCCAGACTGCGGAACGTTACAGTTGGTAGCTGCAACGATTGCCGTCGAAAGAGCCGACCTATTGACCTTGGATTGCGTTCTCGTCCTTTGCTTCTGGTGGGGTAACGCCACATAGGGGTGGTTCCCTTGTGACGTTACCTATCCGTAAGCCTCTCAATCAATTCTTCATCAGGCTAAATATGCGCTAAAAAAAACACTAGGAAAAACGGCCACATCCTTACGGATGTGACGATCTAACGGGAGACCGCACGCACGCTGCTTAAAGCGAGTAGGGAGCGTGTTGTTTGGGGTTTCTTGTGTCTGGTGTTGGGGGCGCTGTAATGTCAATGCCTGGAGGTATTTGAAGTGAAGGTTGTATTTTGCAGTATTTGATAAAAAGACTTCTAGAATTGTGAGTAAAGGTAAAACGCTCGACAGCATTACCGCTCACTTCTTCACTTGTAGGTTGGTGAGGAAGTGGGCGGCAACCGCTGTCGTTTGCTGCCCACTGTTTTTTATTGAGGTTACATTTGGTTCTATTCACAGGTGCGCTGATGAACATTGCAGGCACTTCTAGAAGGAAGAATATCTCGGCTTGGACTGGGTGAACGTTTTTAGGAATCAGCGAACTGAGTCTGGTATTCTTCACCAAAGGTTTTATTGGTGTTGCTTTACTGTAAATAGAATCATGTATTCGACACAGAACCTAGGGCAGTTTCTCTTTAGGCTAGCTGTGTACTATCTCGCGCACGGTTACTATTTCTACGTTTTGCAGGAGCTGCCAGAGGGGGGTGACTATGAGGAGATCGATCGGCGGATCGCGACAAAGTATCAGGTGACTGGCTCTCGTATGGCTCGGCTACGGGTTCGGGCTAGTGGGGAGTCAGCGATCAGGTATCTGCGTTGGCGGCGGTATGCCTTAATTCTTGCCTGTGAGGGCGATCGCAAACATCGGTTCTTCCTAACAGAGCAGTGGCAGGATATTCGGGTTAATCCTCTGGTCGTTAGCCGTTACTCTGTCGGCGTTGCTGGTGGCAAACCAACTGTGAGGCTTCGCGCTGAGCGCTTTGAAGTTGTGGCACAGCAGATGGAGAGAATCGCGCTGCATAGGCTGGCAAAGGTACAGAGTTACTTCGATCGGATCACGCCTTTTGGGTTTAAGGGGTTGCAGGAGCAAAAGCGGCAGATTGCTCGTTTGGTTAACAAGCGGCGTAGACGGGCGGGGTTGCCGTCGATCGAAGTTTCGAGACAAAGACAATCCCTAACTGGCAAGGGCTTTCAATCGTTGAACAATATTGACAATTAGTAGGCTATAAACTACGGTGTAGCTTCAAAGCTACAAATATGTCATACTTAGGATGATATGTGGAAATAATTACAGTCAGGGTCTTAGTTGGGGATAGCGAGAACGCCCCCTTTGATGATTGGTATGAAAGCATCACGGATAAGAAAACGCGGCAAGCGATCGCTTCTCGAATCCTCAGAGTAAGACAAGGTAATTTTGGCGATCACCAGAACGTGGGTGGAGGAGTATCGGAACTACGCATCCATTTAGGTGCTGGATACAGAATTTATTACGGTCGCCAGGGATCGAGTTTGGTCATTTTGCTTGGGGGCGGAACAAAACGCAGACAGGATCGAGATATAGAAGAAGCTATTGCACTTTGGGAGCGGTATAGAGATGAGATTGAAAGACATAGTAGAGACATTTAAGAAAGACCTTCAAGATCCTGAATTCGTGCAAGCTTACCTTCAGGATGCCCTTAACGATGGCCTCCCAAGTTTCCTGATCGCGTTAGGCGATGTTACCAAGGCAAATCAAGGTATGGCAAGGCTTGCTGAAGAATCAAGTATTACCCGTGAAAGTCTTTATCGCACGCTTTCTGAGAACGGCAATCCTCAATTTAGCACTATAGAAAAAGTGCTCCATTCTCTCGGTATGCAGTTCTCTATTACCCCAATCCAGCAGAACCTTTCTAAGGAGTCCCTACCTACAGAACATAGAGAGTAACTGCCCAAAAAGATCCAGTTGCGGTTTCTATCGGGATTATTAGCGGACAGGTTGCCTATACCTATCTCGACAAAAAGCTTGCTTTAGAATAGCATTCAAAGGCTTGACTGCTCTTCCTCCTGCTATCTTTTAGCCTCGTCGAACTCACGTCTATTTACTCCAGACATAGTGTTCGCAGGTTTGCTTCGCTTCACGGGCCACATCCGTGGTGGGCTGGTTGAGGTTGGGATGATAGCGCAACTGATTGCAGGCTATTGCTAGCAAATACTCCCAGGAAATATCCCAGATCCGTACCGTATTGTCATCACTGCCGCTGACGATGCGCTGGCCATCTGCACTAAACGCCACTGACCTGACCGCAGCCTCATGACCGGTCAAGGGTTTGCCGATGGGCGCTCCCGTCTTCGCATCCCAGATCCGCACCGTATTGTCATGACTGCCGCTAACGATGCGCTGGCCATCTGCACTAAACGCCACTGACCAGACCACATCCTCATGACCGGTCAAGGGTTTGCCGATCGGTGCTCCCGTCTTCGCATCCCAGATCCGCACCGTCTTGTCACTACTGCCGCTGACGATGCGCTGGCCATCTGCACTAAACGCCACTGACATGACGTCAGACCCATGACCTGTCAAGGGTTTGCCGATCGGCGCTCCCGTGGTCGCATCCCAGATCCGCACCGTCTTGTCATCACTGCCGCTAACGATGCGCTGGCCAT
>CALRKB020000086.1:0-20035 GCA_943367755.1 Rhizobium sp. Q54
ATGCTCTCGCCAAGTTGCTTCAATACAATTTGCCAGCTTGCGAATTAAAGGATACTGCTGTTCTCGTAATGATGCTGGCATGGAATAACTAATAAATGGTTATGGGAAACTTGCACACGCTTTCGATCTGCGCAGACGGGTGAGAATGCGGTTGGCAAGATCTACGCCCATTACTGGCTTGCACAGGTAATCATCCGCACCTACCCTAAAGGCTTGATATTGGGTTTGGCGATCGCTCAGCACACTCAGAAATAAGATGGGTAATCGCCACCAGGATGGATCGCTGCGCACGACCTGGCATAGCTCAAATCCATCAATCTGCGGCATATTGACTTCCAATACTAACACGTCGGGCATTACGGCTTGCAGCACCGTCCAGAATTGCTCTGGTTCCGCCAGAGTAGTGACTTTCAGCCCCCAGGGACTCAGCATCATCGGCAAAGTTTTCAGCCAATCACGATCATCATCGACAATCATGACCTTAGTCTCTACATCTGTATTGGTTCCACGCAATAACTGTATAACAGTATCGATCGCTTGCTTTGGGGCGATCGCTTTTTCCAGAAAAACTTTTCCACCGCAACGTACCACTGACAGTCGCTCGCTCAGCTCGCCGCGATCGCCCACGACTAGAATCGGCAAATCGGGGTAATTCCTTGTCAGCGTTTGCAACCATTCCAAAGTATCTCTAGCACTCGATCTCGCTCCTGATTCATCTAAGGGAAACTGGAGCAAAATTGCTTGGGGAAAGCAATTGGGAAAATTGGGAATAGCCTTAGCAGCTAACCAGGCTTTAGCCATATCCAGGGTGGGAGCGATCGCGATCTGCAGATCGCTACTTTTTGCGGCATTGGTTAGAGACTGAGCCAAGTTAGTATCCCAAGCGATCGCCAGTAATAGCGGTAAATATTCATCTGAAAGTTCTGTAGGCAACTGGAAGCTCTGAATCGAGTGTGTATTTTGAATTTCCTGTTGTAGATCGATCGCGATCGTCTTAATCAGTGGTGCCTGTTGCGATCGTAAAGAACTAGAACCATCTAGTAAATGTTCCAACTGACGTGCCATTTGCATAGCTTGGATTAGACCAAAGGTGCCAAGCGTCCCCGCTAATTTGTGCGCAACTTGTTGTGCCTGCGCTTGCAGTTGAGGTGTAAGTGAATTGGCTTGTAAATCTTGCACTACCTGAAACAACACCGTCATTTGGGCAAAACTTTTAGGTTTAGTCACTAGCCAGGTTTCATTCAAAAGATCCAGATATTGGGCTTGCTGTTCGTTGCGGTTATTCTGTTCAACAGAGGAGCGATCGGCTTCCCTTGATGGCATGGCATTCATAACATTCATGCTATTCACAGTCTCGATCTCAGCATCTTGATGCTTAACAAAAGTGAGATCGCCCAGGGGTGCAGACTTCTGATTGGGTGCTTTCAAGTAGTACCCTCGTCCATGCACTGTAGCGATAAAATCATGGGGAGCGCCTGCATCCATCAGTTTATGGCGCAACCGACGAATATGCGATCGCACCGTTGCCTCAGCCGGAAATTCCTCCGACGACCACAGGCGATCGAGGATTTCCTCACTACTGAGAACGTGTTGGCTATCTGACAGCAAGATCTCTAGCAACCGATATTCCTTAGTAGTCAACATCAGCTGTTGCCCGTTATAGCTAACTTCACAGGTGCTTGGATTTAGGAGCAAATCTCCCCACACCATTAAGGGCAAAGGGTTGCTGCTACTACGACGCAGTAGGGCACGAATGCGAGCAATTAGTTCCGCCCCATCAAACGGCTTGACTACATAATCATCCGCTCCAGCATTCAGTCCCTGCACTTTTGCAGTACTCGAATTCTGAGAAGTCAGCAATAGGATTGGTGTAGTGAATCCTTCGCCGCGCAAACGCTGACACAAACTAATGCCGTCTAGTTTCGGCAATTGAATATCCATGACGATCAGGTCATATTCAAAAGTTGAACCGTAGTTCCAACCTGCTTCTCCATCTTTGACGGCATCCACAACATAGTTATGCGCCGTCAGGCTCCTAGTCAAAACCGCAATTAATGATTCATCATCTTCTACTAGTAAGATCTTCATAATTGCTATCTAAGGTCACCAATGCAGAATTTTGGTAATTCGATCCGGTAGATCCAGCGAGTTAAATGGCTTAGCGATCGCACCACTCGCGCCCATATCTTCAAACTGCTTTCTTTCCGACTCCTGTGCTGTAGCAGTTAAAAAAATTACTGGAATTTGTTTTGTTACAGGATTAGACTGGAGCGCCTTAAATGTGTGGATGCCATCCATGTCGGGCATCATCACGTCCAGCAAGATCGCATCTGGCTGCTCGGTTTGAGCAATTTGAATACCTTGAAGACCAGAACTAGCAGTGATTACGTCCCAACCTGCTACCATGCGGATGCCAAATTGCACCACTGTTTGAATGGCTTCTTCGTCATCAACGATCAAGACTCGTTTACTAGACATTTAATATTTTTCGACCCCAGGCAATCCAAAAGTCTAAAGACACTTAAGTTTAAGTTATGTAATCTTTTATTAGACTAAAGCGAATAATGGTTCCTTTGCCAATTATGATTAAAAATAACTTTGTCAGATTTCTTTAAGAAAAGGGAGCTTCTTTAGGCATGGCCATTCCTCTTTTAAAATATTCACCTTCAAGTCAAAACCAACGCGTCACCAATTTTGAGATTCCTGGTGACGAGCAGCCCAGACAATTTTGCACAGACAACATCCTGTCTGACTCAAACATGGGCAATCTGATTGAGGCTGCGTACCGTCAGATTTTCTTCCATGCTTTTGCATACGATCGCGAGAAAGTTCTAGAATCGCAGCTCCGCAACGGTCAAATTAGCGTGCGCGACTTCATTCGTGGGTTGCTGCTGTCTAACACCTTTATCGACAGCTTCTACACCAAAAACAGCAATTATATCTTTGTCCAGCACTGTGTTGAAAAAGTGCTAGGTCGTAAGGTTTACAGCGAGCAGGAAAAGATTGCCTGGTCAGCTGTAGTCATGACCAAGGGTGTTGCAGGGTTTATTGATGAGTTGCTCAATAGCGATGAATACCTAGATGCCTTTGGATATAACACTGTCCCTTATCATCGTCGTCGGGTAGTGGCCGGTCGCTCAGTAGGTGAGGTTCCTTTCAATATCTCGTCTCCTCGCTATGAAGCGTACCATCGCGCCAAGCTTGGTTTCCCCCAATCCATTTGGCAATCTGTCGTTCGCAGATACTCTGGCAACGGGACACCCAAAGTGGGCGATCCAGCTCAGTTCCTGGACATGGCACGCGGCATTGCTCCTGTAGGAAATGCACCTCAAAAAATTTCAGCATTGAATATCAACATTGACGCTTCTTTGCCCCGCAGATAGGTGGTAAATACGCAATAACTAATCAAAGCCTGGAGGCAAGGAATTAATATTTCCTGTTTCTAGGCTTTTGCCATGTTGAGGGGCGCAACGTTTTTTTCTGGTTTAAAGCCCAGTTCCATCAGTGCCTTGCAGATTTGGACTTTGGAAGGACGCAGGTTTGGAGCAGTCAAGTTCATTTCTCTGGCAGTCTCAAATAGATCGCGCATCAACACATCCAGAGAGTTGTCATTGGCATCTTCTGGTAAGTTTTCCACCCTACCTTCATAGGCGAGGGTGTAAAGCTCCAGGTGATGTTTGTTCATGGCGCGCGCCAACTTCCTTAAGGTTTCTGGGGTGGGGCAAGTTCCCTTAAAGCAAGCTCCCCTGAGACGGGGTTGCGGAATACCAGACAACTCTGCCAGGTGATTCATGCTGATATTTTGCTCCTCCAGGTATTGCAAAATTAGCTGCCCTAGGGGCGAGCAATCTTCAGATTTTATTTGCAACCTGGCAGCCATGGTTTAGAACCTTGAAAATAAAGGTATTGAGCAGTTATTTGTTGAGGAGCTTGTTAGAAAGCTCTTCCTTGCAGGATAGATCCCGCCGCACAACCAAAAAACTTTTACTCTTAATATACCCAACGCCATGCAACTTTACCGCCAGCACGCAGGCATAAATTGTTTGTTCGCAACTGTTTTAATTTCTAAAAGCAGCTACTTCTCTACCGCTGATTTTGAACCGATCAAGAGTTTCGTTTAAAGCTTTGCTAAACATTACTTAAGCTGTTAACAAAACTGAACTAGTAGAAGGTTTTTGGGTGTCTGGAAACTTTATTGCAGGAGATTCCACAACTTCCAAGGATTGAGCTATAAAACTAAGAAGCTTGATGAAGTGCTTAGGGGTTATGCGCTCGTCTGCCCACTGGGTCATTAGAAAGTAATACGCATCATCAGGCAAAGCACCCAAAATTTTCTCAATACTTTCAAGCTTTAGCTCTCTGTTGCCTCTGCGAAATTTTGATATCGCTGCATCAGTCACACCAGAACGTATAGCTAATTCCCTGGCTGTAATGTCAAATTTTTCTAGCGTTAAGTTGAAAGCATCAACAAATTTCATGCTGAATTTGTTCTAGGAGACACAAAATACTAATATTGTTTGAATGGGTAGCAGCAATAAAGCAATTACAAGCTGCTACCCAAAGAAAACAATATCCAGGAATATTATGACAGATAAATCAATATGTAGTCGGTATAGGACAAATTTGATCGCCCACTCGCGCTTACATGAGGGGGTGCGCCCATGATTACTGTTAAGAACAAGCGCCCACGGCACTTTCAACTGACGAAACCGGAAGCACAATTCCTTTTAGGTTTAAACGCATCTCTAACTGCTGCCGAATGGCGCATGTGGCTTTACCTGGTCACGCTCGATCCGTTTGGCGATGTCGGCGCTAAATTCGATGCCGAAGAACTAATGCTTTATTGCAACATGCAAAAAAGCACCTATTTTGCAGCCAAAGCAAAATTTACCAAATTGGGGCTTTTTGAGTTTGTAGAGGGCACTACTAAAGTTCGAAATTTGAAGGGGTCAAAAGCTAATCCCCCCTCAGAGGGCGTAAATTGTAACTCCGAGGCTTCGGAGTTACGCTCCGAAATTTCGGAGTCGCGCTCCGAAATTTCGGAGTTACGCTCCGAAATTTCGGAGTCGCAAACGCTAGAACCTAAACCAGTATTGGAGTCTGAAAGCCTTCATACTCTTTCAGACATTATTCATACTCTTTCACTAAACCCACCCACCACCCCAAGAGAGGAGAGAGAGGAAATTGAAAATTTAGATCTCGAGACTCAAGAGACTAAAAATGAGTTGATCGAACCCCATCAAGAACAGATGACTAGCAACCCATTACCACTAAATAAAATTGATGAGGTTTCAGACAAAAAAGAGTCAAAGATTAATCAGCAAACAAAAATCACCACTAACCCATTAACATCAAAGAAAATTGGTGAGGATCCAGTTCAAGTTCCGCCGCCGCCCGCCGCGCCCGAATTTTCATTTTTAGACTGGGTGAAGTACTACAAGGCGAAAGATGCGCGTAATCCTTTAATCTATGCACAGACTTGTATCAGGCGCGATGATGGTTCTTTGAGGGCAGAGTATGAAAGATGGTTGGCCAATCGGAAAAATCCTGTTTTTTCTGCCTATACTCCCGAGCCAGTTGTAGTACCGCCTCTAGAAGAGCGTCCTAGTATCATTGCTAATGTGAGGGAGGTTTTGCGATCGCGAGGCTTAAAGATCTA
The DNA here is from genome assembly GCA_943367755.1 of Rhizobium sp. Q54. Classification (GTDB taxonomy): domain Bacteria; phylum Cyanobacteriota; class Cyanobacteriia; order Pseudanabaenales; family Pseudanabaenaceae; genus PCC-6802. The sequence continues at coordinate 5,660 of CALRKB020000086.1, forward strand.
AAGTTTGTCGGAGCTGTGCTTATTTCTGCGCTACAGCATACAGGACATTTACATCAAGCGCATGCACTGCATTATCTTGCAGGAATTGCAGATTTGCTTGACGGACACGTTCTTTTGCTGCTGAATCGAGCTGCTCAATTGTGCCTCTGATGCCGCCACCCATAATCATCGTCCACCAATCCTCTGGTGCACTAAGCTTATGCATATCTGCTCTCGCAACAACCTCTATCTGTGTTGCGCCTGCTTCAGCTAGCAGGTCTTGCAGCGAGGCAGGATCGCGAATCCGATCCCATGGTGTAAATTCCTTATACAGTTCAGGGCGTTCGGACTTAATAATCTGCCAAAACGTTTGATTAGCAGGTTCAAACACGTTTTCCCCCCAGGAGGTAATCGCTAGTTTGCCTCCTGGACGAACCATCCTCCAAAGTTCCCGAACAGCAGCCAACATATCTGGCACAAAGAAAATCCCGAACACGCAAACAACCGCGTCAAAACTGGTGCTGGGTAAATTCAGGTTTTCAAAATCGGCACAGCGAAATTCAATGTTTTCGAGACCCTGTTGCTGAGACTTTTTGCGTGCCAGTTCGAGCAGAGATTCAGCAATATCCACGCCCAAAATGTATCCAGTAGAGCCGACATGCACTGCTGCCGGAATAGCAGAAGCACCACTACCGCAACAAACATCCAAAACGCGATCGCCCTGACTAAGCGCGAGTTGGTTGATGGTGTTCTGCCCATAGCGATTCCAAAACGAGAGGGCAGGGTCGTCAAAATAATCCGATGCAGTATTAAAAACTTTTGCTGCCCTTGCTAGTCCTTCTTCCTTGCTCATCATCAGCTTGCCACTGCTCCTGTTATGGTTTTAGATGGCATGTTAGCAAATTGGATCTTCCAGAAGGCTAGCAAGAACCTATAGCGGCGGTACGCATCCTGCAAGGAATCGCCTCAGCAATATGTTTAGGCGTAGCCCTCAGCTAAAAATCCACTTTCAACCGTTACCGAGATATCAAACTCAGCACAGCAGGCTTCGATGTTCTTGAGGTTGACGGCTCTGCCGAATAAGTGCAAGCGTTTGGTGTGGCTTGGGTAGCAACTCGATTTAGCCAGGATTTGTCCCAGACCAGTTTTCCAGTCTGGAAATTCTTTTACCTCGATCAATTCCGTTGCCGTAAGCAGATCGACGGGGCCGAACTTGGTCGGTGCTTCTACTTGCCCTCCCAACTCTTGATGCAGGCGATCTCGTATCGCCTTTTCCAGACCAATTCTGGGTTTTGGTTCCAGCCAATCGGGGCAAAGCCCTAGGTTTTGCAGATGTTTGATTGATGTGTAGAACGTGGAGTGTTTGATGTTGGATGCGTCCGCGATCGCCATATGATCTGGGCGTTGTTCTAGTGCTTCCAGCTTCAGCAATTGTAAATAGAGGCGATAGGTACTGCCCTGGGTGGTTTCGCTGGTCAGTAGATCGATCGTCGCGAGATCGATTTCGATCGCATCGGGTGGTGGTAACTGAGGAGCTAGTTGAGATTGAGCCTGATGTTTGCGACTGGCGCTTAATTGTGTGCGGACGACGCGGCGAGAAGGTAATTCCTGCTCGGTCTGCCACCCTGTAATTCCTTGAATCCAAGTTTGAATGCCCATTGTTGCAAACTTGCGAAATGCAAATAGTGCTTCTTTTGTCTTGCGTTTCGACTCGAAAGCGTAATACTCAATTACTGCTGCGCAAACTTCTGACCTAACTACAGTGGCATGATTTAGACCTTGAGCCTGTAGCCTAACCTGTGATCTAAAATCCTTATCAGTAAATAGTTTCAGGCACTCTGGACGTGTTTTCCCTGTGATCCAATTTTGTAGTAACTCGTTAACTGTTTGCTGGGCAACACCACAGAGTCGTGCTAAACCTGACTCTGACATGCCCGACTCACCCGTGGCATTAATAGTGAAAAACTCAACGCCATCGCGCTCTACTCGTGTGATATTCATTTATAGCCTTCCTTTGCTTGGTTCAAGGGATTGGTCAGGCTTTTGCCGCTGCTTGTAACAGTGGCAGAAGCCGCATTAAAAATATTGAACCACTAAAGTACGATTACTTTTGTTTGTAAAAGAAGAGCGCTGATACCGTTTGTTACAGCTCTTATACTCAATATGATAGGTGTAAGCACAATTTTCTAGGGAGATCTTGAATGCATGACAAATCGCGAGCAATTGATTCAAGAACTCGAACAGGCTCCTGACGATCTAGTACAAACAGTGCTGGATTTTTTGCATCGGGTAAAGGCTATACGCGCTCATCCTCCTCTCGCCAAATTTGCAGGGATTTTAAGTGACTCAGAGGCGGAAGAACTGCGACGAGCAATTGCCACGGACTGTCGTCAGGTAGATGTGAATGAGTGGTGAGATTGCACTGGATACTTCTGTCGCAATTCGTTTTTTGAATGGAGACGCGGCGATCGCTGCAAGAGTGCTGGCATTACCAGAAATAATTTTGCCAGTAGTGGTTGTTGGAGAGTTACTGTTTGGCGCAGAAAACTCTGCACGTCCGTTACAAAATTTGCCTCGTTATTTGGAGTTCATGGCAGCTTGTGTAGTTGTGCCGCTAGCAAGAGAAACAGCCATTGTCTATGCGCAAACTCGTTTAGCTTTGAAGCGCAATGGGCGACCAATCCCAATGAATGATATATGGATCGCTGCTCAGTGCTTAGAACATGGTTGGGTATTGGTAACAGATGATAGTGACTTTGATTATGTGGATGGACTGTTGTTGAAACACTGGTAGCCAAGTCTGGCGTTAGGCTAATAATTAAATATTTAACCTAACTACAGATAATGTTTATTTATCCGTAGTTGGGGCATGATATCCAAGGTATATCATGCATAAATCACACGACTTGGAAGGTTATTTTGAAAACCTTGCCAAATAAGGGTCTCAGAGGATGAGCATTTTAGCCTTTTCAACGAGGATACTGGGTTTCAGCCCTGTAACTGAGTGCTAACCTTCCAAGTCGTGTAAATCAAATGATTGTGCAGTATATGCAGAACTTACCAGAACTAACTCTAGAAGAACTGTTAGAAAGTATTACTGAACCTCCTGAACCAGAAGTTGATTGGGGAAATCCTATGGGTGATGAGGTTTGGTAGCGTATGTCCCGAATCTTAAATGAGTCATAGTTAAATCTAGATGATGTCATTATGATATCTAAATAATATTCATTAGAGTTCTTTAGGATATTAAATACATCTCGAAATCATATCTTTTACCTGTCAGTCGTCGGTTGTTTCTTGAGCGATCGCCACAGCCAGTTCCCGATATTGACGCGGATCGCCTTCAGAGATCGTGTCGCGTTCCTCTACTCGGCGCTCGTAAAGTTTAGTCATGATCGCTTGCCAGTCAATTGCTGGTGGCGTAGTGGTTTCAGCCTCAGTAGAAGGAGTTTGAGGCGCGGCTGACTGTAACTGCTGCTGTGCCCAACAAGCACGGGCACGCACTGCCCAACTATCATCGTTGCTCGTCATCTGTTCAAACTGCGCGTGAATCTGCGATCGCCAATCCAGATTTTGCTCGGAAATTGCGATCGCCAACGACTGCAAACCCACGACGGCGGAATAACGCACGATCCATTCATCATCCTGTTGCGCCACAAACAATAGTGCTTCTAAAGCTTCCTCCTGGGCAATTTCCAGCAAATCATCTGGGAACCATTGCCATTTCATTGTGCCCAAACCCCTAGCGGCGGCACGGCGGACGCTGAGGGCAAAATCGGCGGTGGCAGCACCCAGTAATGTGACTAGCCCCCTGGGGTCACCAATGCCTGCGAGGGCGCGGATAGCCCAAGCTCTGGCCGTGTAGTTATAACCGTCTAACTGCTCTAGCAAACCATTTACTGCGGGTTCGCCGATTTGGATCAGCCCATCTACCGCCGCTACTGCTGCACCTGGATTGTTATAGCCCAAGGTTGCAATCAAGGTGGGGATAGATCCTTCCAGACGAGCATTCGCTAAGTTTTGGACGGCTTCTAGCAGCAAGGTAGAAGAATCTGCCACTTCTACAGCACGGATTAGCGAGGTGAGGGAGTCAGACATGTTAGTGGAGAAGCGTTTTGAGTTCTAAATCTATATTCGCACTGTTCCAAGCATTACCCCTACAATAATTCATCCATCAGCGTCATTACTTGCACTGCACCTGTCGATAAACTGGGTAGAGCCGTCTCTTGTAGTTGCTTTTCTAGCAAGCCTTTCAGTGATATCAATTTCAAGCTATTTTCGGCGCGCGTCTGTGCGATCGCTTCGGCAGCGGCTAAGTAACCAATTGCGCCCAGATCTGCCAGGACGGAACGTCGCTGTTGCAATTCGCTGTTATTGAGTTCTCGGATCAAGCGATCGCCATATTGAGCTGCTTCCTGTGGGCTAGAGGCTAACTGATACATTGCCCGTGCCGCCGCATACTGAATGCGTGGTGTGTGGCGATCGAGAAAGGTTTGAATCTGGTCAACGGCATCGGTTGCCCCCAAGGTCCCCAATGCTTCCAGAATCGCGTCAAAGGGTTGAGCCAGGTTTGGTGGTTCTGGTGCGGGTTGCGTGCCTGGCACATTATCCTTTAGTAATTCCATCAGGGTAGGGATGCAGGACAGATCTCCCAATGTTTCCAGAGCTTGGGCCGCGGCTTCGCGCACATAAAAGTCCGAACAGGCCAGGGCGTTAATTAAATGAGGTACAGCGCGGCGATCGCCTAACTTTCCTAAGGCACGTGCGGCATTGCGACGGAGAGGATAGCCACCCACTTCCGTGCGATCGTCCTCGTCTTCTAAGGCTCTAATCAAGACATCAATTGCTTCCGGTGCATCCACCCGAAAGCGACCTAACCACCAGGCGGCATACACCCGCAAGCCTAAATCTTCACCCTGCAGATTCGCGATCGCCTGCTCCACAGTTAGTTGATTGTCATCCTGAATATCAGATTGAGCGTTCATAAAAATAATACGAAATGCCGGAAATGATTGCATATTGAGGACTTCAGCAAGTGTGACTAAAGTTGCCTCAATGCCATGGTTTAAGAATACCGCAGGGCTGGAGGAAAGGTTAAAACCTTAAGCCTGTAGAGTAAACATAAGACTGTTTAGGGCTGAGAGGATGTCAAACTTACTTTAATTTAAGACTATTCAGCCGCGTCTCTAGACAATTTCTCGTAAATCGCTTCTAGAATCCACTGATGGCGACTAGGTGCAGGACGACGGCTTTTAACTGCGGCATCAACCTCGGCTAGCAAATCTACTGGCAGCCTTAACTTAAGACCTTTAACTTCTTCCTCTGATGGCTCTTCAGGCTTTTTTTTAGGTGCGACTACCTGGGGTATTGAGCCGCCATCCTGAATAAATTCTTCAACATTAACGGGCTTGCGTTTGACTACCATTTTGACTTCTTTATAAATTCAGACTGATATTACTTTAATTCCAGTTGAATGTTAATTAGATTTTAAAATGACATCATCTGAACATCAAAAAGATGCTTATACAGCTCTACGATCTCGGCGATCGCTTTTGGATCGGCAGGCTTGACTTCGGTGACGGCCAAACCTTGGGCGGCAGCGCTGCGAAATGCCTTACGATTGCCCAGGGGTGCATCTAGATAAGTGAGGTGAGGGGTTTCAGAGGCGATCGCCGCCGCTTCAGCATTATCGGCACCTTTGGCATCAGCGCGATTGATCGCACATACGGCCTTGAGCTTGTCATTAAAAGCACGGGCTTCTTCAACCAAATTCCCGACACTTTCTAAGGTCCAGACATCAAAACTGCCGGGTAGAAAAGGCACGACATATATATCCGCAACGGATAGAGCTGCCCGCTGACCTGCCGTATCCCGACCACCCACATCGATGACGATGTCGTCATATTTACCAGTGAGCCGCAGGATCTCAGAGCGCACAGCCGCGCCATGCAGTTTCACAGAGGTATAGCCAGCCCCACCGCGATCGCTAAAAGTTTGATTGCGTACGGCGGTAAAGTCGCTAGCCGTACCTTGATCGTCGGCATCAACCAGGAGCACGTCTTTGCCCTGGTGCGATCGCAGAATTGCCATATTGGTAGCCAGGGTAGTTTTACCCACCCCACCCTTAATTCCACCAAACACAAGGATCATAATGACATCTCCATAACATCTTTTAGATGTCTTTAAGGTATTCAAAAGAAGCAATTATAATATCTGAATTACATTGAATAGATATGATTTAGATGCTTTTGTTACTAATGCCCTCAATTGTGATTCGATCTTAACTTCGTTAAACCAAAGTATCTTTTTGATGTCATTTAAGCATCTTTAAGATATTTAAATGACACTAATAAAGCTTAATCGCATTAGAGCGATTTTTATATCAATAGATTACTCTCTAGTATTAAGCCAATAACTTGATTTCTTGAGCAGTGATGTCCAGAACTTAGGCATCTCTTACTTTTTTGGTGAGGATATCCATCGCAGTATATATTTCCAATTGCATAAGTCTTTATGAAGGCTAAAACTCCCTCTCAGACTAGCCTTCAGCTAGATGTACTCCGCTTAATATTTTGTTACATTTACTTAGATAAAGAAATTCAAAGTAAAGACGCAAACATATGACCAGCACTTACACAATCGACAACGAAAAAACTGCTCGTACCCTCAATGAGCGCATAGCTGAGATCGCCACCTTAGAGGAAATGTCGGAGTCTGGTTACTATAGTGATGGCAGTGAGCTAATCCCTGCGGAAGTGCAGGCAAGCACGTACCGTAACGGCGGTCAATCGTTGGAGACTAAGTTGGCCAAGGGTTACACCGTAAATGATGGGGGACTGATCGATGCCTACACGATTGAGCCTGCGATGTATGTTGACGAAATCGAGCGTTCTGGCTTCACCCCCTTCGCTGAGAAATTAAATGGTCGTCTTGCCATGATTGGCTTCGTCTCTTTACTAGCAATGGAAGCAATCACTGGGCACGGCTTGATCTGGTGGTTGACCAACGTATAGTTCGGTACTCTTCAATTCTTAAATCCAACTCATCACAACAATAACGGGGAAATCATATGCAAACCATTTTTAACTACGAAGGCCGCAACCTGTTTACTCCAACTGCCTTCAGAGAAGATTTTAACCATTTTGCTCCCATCAGTGCGACTCAAGCCTGGTCGCTATTCTTTACTGCCAGCAAAGACGATACAGCACTAGGCTCTAACTCTTCAGCAGGTCAGTTTTGGAATAGCCTCTTGGTAGCTGCCGTCACTGCAGGCATCCTTGGAGTGTTTGTATTTCAATCGTTTTAACAATATTTAGGTGCAGCTAACTCTACAACCAGATTGGTAGCAAAGTTGCAAATCAAATTTAGGGAATATCTCACCCCGCTAGCAATAGTGGGGCTTTTTATTTTTGCAGGAAATAGTTATGGTTCAATATTTTTAAGCGGCTTTTGCCACTGCTAGTAACAGTGGCAAAAGCCTAACCAATCCCTTGATATACGCAAAGGAAGGCTATAAATGAATATCACACGAGTAGAGTGCGATGGCGTTGAGTTTTTCACTATTAATGCCACAGGTGAATCGGGCATGTCAGAGTCTGGGTTAGCTCGACTCTGCGGCGTAACCCATCAAGCAATTAGTAAGTTACTCCAAAATTCGGTTGCAACCAAATCCCCTTCAGAATGTCTAGAGTCCTTATTTGGCAATGATTTTCGGTTGCAACCTAGTAGCGATTCGGTTACAACTAAATCCCCTTCAGAAAGCCTGGAACCCTTATTTAGTAATGATTTTCGGTTACAACCTAGTGGCGATATTGCCGCACAACTTAGGGGATTAGACAACGCCACAGTTATCAGGTCAGAATTTTGCTCGAAGGTTATTGAGTATTACGCTTTCGAGTCAAAATACAAGACAAAAGAAGCACTATTTGCTTTTCGTAAGTTTGCAGAAATGGGTATTCAAACTTGGATTCAAGGAATTACAGGGTGGCAAACCGAGCAGGAATTACCTTCTCGTCGTGTCGTCCGCACGCAATTAAGCGCCAGTCGCAAACATCAGGCTCAATCTCAACTAGCTCCTCAGTTACCACCACCCGATGCGATCGAAATCGATCTCGCGACGATCGATCTACTGACCAGCGAAACCACCCAGGGCAGCACCTATCGCCTCTATTTGCAATTGCTGAAGCTGGAAGCACTAGAACAACGCCCAGATCATATGGCGATCGCGGACGCATCCAACATCAAGCACTCCACGTTCTACACATCAATCAAACATCTGCAAAACTTAGGGCTTTGCCCCGATTGGCTAGAACCAAAACCCAGAATTGGTTTGGAAAAGGCGATACGCGGCGGTACGCATCCTGCAAGGAATCGCCTGCATCAAGATCTGGGAGGACAGGTAGAAGCACCAACCAAGTTCGGCCCCGTCGATCTGCTCACAGCGACAGAATTGATCGAGGTGAAAGAATTTCCAGATTGGAAAACAGGACTTGGACAAATCCTGGCTAAATCGAGCTGCTACCCAAGCCACACCAAACGCTTGCACTTGTTCGGCAGAGCCGTCAACCACCAAAACATTCAAGCCTGCTGTGCTGAGTTTGATATCTCGGTCACGGTTGAAAGTGAATTTTTATCGCAGAACTGATTGCAATGCCATTTGATTTCTGGCGGCTTGCTTTTTGATATTCCTGAAAGTGGTAACAGGTTTAGCAGTTGGTGGTGCTGGAGTCTCTGGTTTTAAAGTGCTAATTGTAGCGACATCTTCTGTTAATTCTTCTTCTGTCAGCACAGTAGTTTCTTGTTGTGTTAACTGTGTGACAGTTGGTGGATTAGCTGGCAAGCTTGAAGTTTGTAAATCTGCGGAATCTAGCGACGACTCGACCAGGCGATCGCACCAAGCACTCGCGTAATTAATTGCTGTTGCCCATCCTAAAACTGATAGCAAAACCATAACAGCGATCGCGGTTAATAGCATTTGTCCCAGCAACGAGAGGGTATCGATCGGGGTCTGATGTTGTTGGTAAAAGCGCTTGAGGTGACTGTGAGTATTGATCAACATGGGCGTGTTAGTCCTTTTAATGTGGCTTTCGATCTGCTAAGTACCTGAGAGGAGTGCAGTGAAGGGGTTAACTTCATCTGGATGAACTGTATGACAGATTCTTACAGATGTCAAGCAATTAAAAAGCAACCCTAATAACCGCTATACTTGATTCTGTAAGACAGATTGAGTGCATGAGTAATGGGAACTAACCCAAGTACAACGTCACTAACTAAAATGCTGAGCGTACGGGTTCCTAATGAGCTTTGGGAGGCGATCGAGTCATATGCCAAAACTCATCAAATTATTCTGACCGCTTCTAGAGCCAACAAGCGCGGCCAGCCCAATATGTCTGAAGCAACTATTGCCTTGCTGCGATCGGGTTTAGGTATGACAGAAGATCCGGCAACCCTAAAGCCAGTAGTCCAAATAGCTAACAACAGCATTATCAAAAGAGATCAAACGGAAGAGATCAAAGCTTTAAAAGCGAGGCTGGCAGCAGTCGAGGCGCAGTTACAACAGCAGGCCGCTACAAGTATCGATCTCAGCAATAGTGCCGATCCCATTGCCGATCTCACCACTGCATCAGATCTAGCATTCCAGACAAGGGTAGCTGGGCTTTTCACTCGGGACTCTGCTAAGTAATTTTCATGCTGTCAGTGGTTTTAGCCATTCTGAATATTCTGTGAGCTTGTATTTTCGCTTAGTATTTCTTAATCAATTATGCGAATAATCTCGAAATATTTGCACAATTTTTGCACTAATGGACTGTTTTAATCATATTATTCGAAAGCGTTTGAAACCTTAACTTATCAAGGTTTAGGGTTTGGATTCATTAAGTCGATTCATTGCATGGCATTTTACTGCCTTAGATGATGAACCTTGAGGATCTGGACGGTTGTGGATATTTACTTAATTGTTTGAGCTTTACAGTAGTTGTTCTGAACTGACAGGCTCTGCCGGGGCTGCGCTCCTTATAAAATTATTCTCTTGTCAATCGAGGTTTAATTTATAGGCATTTGTTTGGCTGTTCATCAATAACTCAAAGCTCGATATCCAAATCAACTTTCAGACTTTGAATTTTTTAATATCACGTCAAAACAGGAGATTTTTGAATGCTAGACGCTTTTACTAAAGTAGTTTCTCAAGCAGACACCAGAGGCGAATACGTAAGTGATTCCCAAATCGATGCTCTCAAAAGCATGGTAGCAGAAGGTGCCAAGCGCATGGATGTCGTTAACCGCATCACTGCCAACTCATCCACAATCGTTGCCAATGCTGGCCGCGCTTTGTTTGAAGAGCAGCCTCAATTAATCGCTCCAGGTGGTAATGCTTACACCCATCGTCGTATGGCAGCTTGCCTACGTGACATGGAAATTATCCTCCGCTATGTTACCTATGCCGTATTCACCGGCGATTCCAGCGCTCTAGATGATCGCTGCTTGAATGGTCTACGTGAAACCTATTCCGCTCTAGGCGTTCCTGGTGGTTCTGTTGCAACAGGCGTCAGCAAAATGAAAGATGCCGCAATCGCGATCGCTAACGATCGTAGTGGGATTACCCAAGGTGATTGCAGCTCTTTGATCGCTGAATTAGGTGGCTACTTCGATCGCGCTGCCGCTGCAGTGGGTTAATCGCTACACCTGAATGGACTTCGCACGCGAAGTCTAATTCAAAACCCAAACACATACTGACAACGACTTTGCAAAATAATTTAGAGGTAAATTTACTAGTATGAAAACTCCTTTGACCGAAGCAGTCGCCGCCGCCGATTCTCAAGGACGCTTTTTGAGCGCAGCCGAAATGCAATCAGCATTTGGTCGTTTCCGTACCGCCGCTGCTAGCCTTGATGCTGCTAAAGCATTGAGCTCTAAGGCTGGAAGCCTAGCTGAAGGTGCTGCTAACGCTGTGTACCAAAAATTTCCCTACACCACCCAAATGACGGGAAACAACTACGCTTCAACTCCTAGAGGCAAAGCAAAGTGCGCTCGTGACATCGGTTACTACGTTCGCATGATCAGCTATTGCTTGATCGCTGGTGGTACAGGCCCAATCGATGACTACCTGGTTGCTGGTCTAACCGAAATCAACAGAACCTTCGATCTAGCTCCTAGCTGGTATGTTGAAGCCCTCAAGTATGTCAAAGCTAACCATGGCGTCGGTGGAGATGCTGGTCTGGAAGCTAATTCCTACATTGACTATGCCATCAATGCCCTGAGCTAAGGGTTGCTTTTAGCCCAGAACAACAGAATACCGTTGGTGTTACGTTTAGTAGCATGAGCTGTAGTCTAGGGTTCTGGGCATATTTTTTCATAATATTTTTTTATTTAAGGAGCCCAGATATGACAAGTTCTATGTCTGCTAGGCAACTAGGATTTGAGCCGTTTGCAGCGACATCTTTGGTGGAACTGCGAGCCCATGCATCAGAAGATGATGTGCAGACTGCGATCGCAGCGGCATACCGACAAGTATTTGGCAATGACCACCTGATGGAATCAGAACGGTTAGTCAGTGCCGAATCCATGCTGCGTAATGGCAATATTTCCGTACGCGAGTTTGTGCGTGCTTTAGCTCAATCCGAACTGTATAGACATAAGTTTTTTCACTCCACGCCCCAAGTTCGCTTTATTGAATTGAACTATAAACATCTGCTAGGTCGTGCGCCTTTGGATGAATCGGAGATTACATACCACGTCAATCTCTATATTGAGCAAGGTTTTGAGGCAGAGATTAACTCTTATATTGACTCTCTAGAATATCAAGAAAATTTTGGAGACTCTATCGTTCCCCATTACCGAGGGTTTTCAACTCAACGGGGTCAAAGGACGGTAAGTTTTAATCGCATGTTGCAGTTGTATCAGGGATATGCCAACAGCGATCGTGCCCAAGGCAGAAATAAAGGAGCCTGTTTGACTCGCGACCTTGCCCTTAATTTGGCAAATCCCGTGCGGACACCTAGTTTCGGCAAAGGTTTAGCTGGTTCAGCTGGCGGAGCAGCTCGCGGAGACGTTTACCGCGTTACCGTAACGCAAGCTGCTAGCGGACGTACTACCCAAATTCGGCGTGGTACGAGCGAGTATCTTGTCAGCTACGATCAGCTCACACCCACACTCCAGCGCTTAAGTAAGCGTGGTAGTCGAGTAATCAATATTTCTCCTGCCTGATCGCTTGCATCAGCAGGAATCCCCATCCGCAAGCGGATGGGGATATGTTAAAAAGTCAAACGTAATAAGGAGAATAAAACGTGGCGATTACAACCGCGGCTTCCCGTTTGGGAACCACCGCATTTAGCGAAGCCCCCACTGAACTCCGGCCAAACTGGACTCCCGAGGATGCTAGAAACGTAATTCATGCGGTTTACCGCCAGATCTTTGGCAATGCCCATCTAATGGCATCGGAGCGTCAGCCTGCGCTTGAGTCTTTGCTGAACAATGGCCAAATCACAGTACGGGAATTTGTCCGCGCGCTGGCCAAGTCAGATTTGTACAAGCAAAAATTCCTTTATCCGCATTTCCAAACACGAGTGATTGAGTTGAACTTCAAGCACCTGCTAGGTCGTGCCCCCTACGATGAGTCTGAAATAACCGAGCATCTAGATCGCTATCAAAATGAGGGATTTGAAGCAGACATCGACTCCTACATCGACTCGGCTGAGTACGATGCTAATTTTGGCGATTCGACCGTACCTTACTATCACTCGTTCGCTCTGCAAACGGGACATAGAACGGTTGGGTTTACCCGCATGTTTCGTCTCTATCGCGGCTATGCTACTAGCGATCGCTCGCAATTAGGGGGCTCATCATCCCGTCTGGCTGGCGAACTTGGCAGAAACAGTGTCTCTGCGATTATTGCTCCTTCAGGTGGTAGCGAAGGCTGGGCATACCAACCTTCAGCAAAGGGTACAATGCCAAGTCGCGTCTTCGGGCGTACTTCGAGCGATTCTACCGATCGCCTGTATCGCATAGAAGCATCGGGTATCAAGTTGACTAGATATCCGAAAGTTCGTCGCAGCAACCAGGAATTCATCGTTCCCTACGAACAGCTAACCAACACTCTCGGTCAAATCAGCAGACTGGGCGGTAAAGTGTCAAGCGTGACAATCGCACAGTAAAAATGTTGGGTCTTGTCATCCATATTGCTAGAGGTGCAAGATTTTGTGCCTCTACATTTTTTTAAATTCAGTTTTGATCGAAATCTTTTTGGAATATTGCAGCCATGTTAGAACAATCACCATCGATGTCAGCTTCTAGCTACACCTCAGATAGCCGCTCGTTTGTCTATGAAGTAGAAGGCTTGTGTCAAAACGATCGCACCAGCAATAACAACTATCAGATCCGCAGCAGCGGCAATGTTTTTATCCCTGTGACTTACAGTCGCATGAATAGTGAAATGCAGCGGATTACTCGCTTGGGTGGAAAAATTGTGAACATCCTCCCCCTTGATGCCAGTATGCTGAAAAGCAAAACCGCAGCAAAACCTGCGGCTGCACCTGAAGGCGAATAGGATATTTGGGGTGTAGGTATCTTGAAAATCTGTCTACACCCCAAACCCTATCAAAAATTAAGTCGCCGCATAATCAAACAGCATGGTGGTCATGTAGCGTTCTGCCCATTCCAATCCAAAGGATTTTTCGAGTACTCGTCGAGTTTTATCATTTTGCTGCTGTTTAGTGCAGTAATATTTCTGTCCTGCCATAACTCTATCGATCTCGATTTGTGAAGTTAAAGGAATTGTGGCACTAGCAATTTGACAATGCAGGGTTAAAAACGCTTGAACCCGATGCAGAAAAGTTTCTTCTTCTTCAGGATTGCTTGGTCTCACAAATAGACAAAAATCCGAAAAAATATCTCCCCATTCTGGTAAGTCACGGGGTTGTGAGAACTGAGCTAGAGGTAGGTTCGCTAACCCTGTTTGATATGCACTTGGTAACGATCGATCTGGATTAATTGGTGATAGATCGGCGATCGCGGCGCTGATGCCAGCACGCCCCCCCACCAAATCCGCACCAAAAATTGGTAGAGCATAGGTCGGATTAGGGAACATGACGCAGTGAAGGATATCCAGTGAATTACCAAGCTGTGCTAGTTCCAGGTGGAGTTTTCTAAATTGTGGTGTCTGGTAGCAATGGTTTTCGATCGTGAGCCGCTCCCCTTCTAGAGAGCCTTCCACGTAGCCTAAATCCTCTGGTACTTGGTAGGGCGACAAATCCAGATGCTCTCGCCAAGTTGCTTCAATACAATTTGCCAGCTTGCGAATTAAAGGATACTGCTGTTCTCGTAATGATGCTGGCATGGAATAACTAATAAATGGTTATGGGAAACTTGCACACGCTTTCGATCTGCGCAGACGGGTGAGAATGC
>CALRKB020000087.1:0-19885 GCA_943367755.1 Rhizobium sp. Q54
CAATTATGTAGATATCGTGCTGGAAACTGCTTGTGGATTGCATAACTTCAGAGTCACTCAACGTCAGATGGTAGCTGGTTAAGTTGAGGGTGAAGATAGGAAATCACTGATTCTAGATCCACCCTCTTATTGCCGATAAAGTCTACTGCTTAAATTAGTAACTCGATCGCGCGATCGCACCAACTAATCCACTCCGTCTCAAAACCAATACCACGTAACAGTGTGAGATATTGAAACTTCCCGGTTTGGCAGGATTGAGGATTCTGAAAATACTGTTGCTCTATATTCCGATAAACTGCTAACTTCTCCGCATGCAATTGGCGATGACGTTTGATTTCTTTGGCGATCGCCTGTGGCTCAACCAAATAACCCGCAAAGACTTTCAGTAATAACTCTTCCTTCACAACTGACAGATCGCAAGGCTGACATAACCACTGCTTTAGCTGGTTGGTTCCTTCCTCCGTCAGCGAGTATAGCTTTTTGTCAGGCCGACCCGCTTGCTCGATATTTTGTGCGGAGATCCAACCTAGATCGTCTAATTTGGTTAATTCTCGGTAGATTTGCTGATGGGTCGCTTTCCAGAAAAAACCTACTGAGCCATCAAATACTCTGCCGAGGTCATACCCACTTTTAGGACAGTCAGCTAAAGATACCAAAATCGCATGGGGGAGGGACATAACACCAAAAATATTTTGCTTGACATATGCACTTAGTTGAATATACAGTAATTCGTGTATTCAACTAAGTGCATATTAAATTAGTTGTATATTAAACTGGTTGCCTCAAAGTTAAGGAGAGTGGCACATGGCTGGAACTACTAAATTTCAAACGCGCGATCGCCAATTGGCTCGCCAACTCAACCGATTACCAAATCGACGGTCTAATCGATTACCTGGGCGGATATACAATTGGTTGCGATCGTTAAATCCTCTCACTGGCATTAATTGGTCAGAGTTACGCAAAGCTTATAATGTGTTCATCGCTAATCCCTCGCAGGGAATTCTGCATATTCTGGCAGCGGAACGGCATAGTAATTGGCAGAGATGGGCGATCGACCGCTTAGCAAGTCAAGCACCTCATCTTCAATATGTTGACCTGGAAATAAATGTGAACGACCTTTTGCGACTACCTGCAGATACTTTGGGTGGAGCCTATGCTCGGCACATTATTAGCCAAGGTTTCGATCCCGAAGCTTTCATCACATCTGATCGCACTCATTGGGTAGATCGTCGTGCTGCGCTTTCCCATGATGTCTATCACATCATTGCTGGTTTTGATGGTTCGCCAGTTGGGGAGTTTGGTCTTGCCGCCTTTGCCCTCATGCAATACCGCGATCTATTGAATGTATTTGTGCTGTCTCATTTGCCATGGTTTCTTATTGGCAATATCAAATTAGCGCCTCAGGCGATCGCTGCAGTTAGCAAAGGATTTGTTAGGGGAATTAGATGCAAGCCAGTTTTCGCTTATCCATTCGAGCAGAACTGGCAGAAGCCCTTGGTGGAAGTGCGCCAGGATCTGGGAATTACTTGCGCTCATCTGGGTTAATAGGTGAAGTCAGCCAAAGAGCTTGGTTACATGCCTTACGATTGCAAGGTACAAATTTTTCACAACCCGAGTTTCACCTGCTTCCCGATATGAGCGAAAGAGTTACGCGCTCGCTTACACATAACTAGGAGCATAACTATGTCTAACGTTTTTCCAGGCAGATTCATTGCCCAAATTGATGAACCATTTGTCGTATTTTTGATTGGCATGCGAGTCAATAAGTTCTGGTCATTCTCTAAATGGTCACCTGTGGCCAACGCCATGTCACCCATGCTAAGTACGCTTTATCAATATCCGGAGAAAGGCTTTTTGGGTGGAGAGAACTTTTTTCGCTTATTCCCATTAACAACCCTACTGCTATCCTACTGGCGATCGTTTGATGACTTAGAAAATTTTGCTAGAAGTCCGTCTGAGCCGCACTTAGCCGCTTGGCAAAAGTTTAATAAAGCGATCGGTAACGATGGCAGTGTAGGAATTTGGCATGAGACCTATCTAGTTCAACCAGGACAATATGAAGCTGTCTACGGCAATATGCCTGCATTTGGTCTAGCTGCTGCCACTAAACATGTGCCTGCTACTGGTAAGCGCGAGACTGCACGCCGCCGTCTTGGGGGAGAGAACGAACCTGCCGTGCCTTCACCCTCTAATCCCAATGGAGAACATTCCTAAACTAAGCAAATAATGCCTGCTCTTGGGCGCGATCGCCCTTTGTACGGGCACTACCAATCTATGTAAGGGCGAACGGCCGTTCGCCCCTCCAGCAATCTGTAATTTGACTTTAGAGAATTTGTATAAGAGCGATCGCACAAAAGACATAGAGAATTTCTTTAAGAATAGCCTAGGAACAGCCTACAAATTGCTTTGTAATGAAAGGAGAAGTCATTGCTGCTAGGAGCGCACCATAATCTAAGTTGAACTTTACTTCACTTCCTACCTTTAGATCGTAGTTCTGACTGTCGATCACAACATGATCGCTGCTAGATCCCAGTATTTCCAAATCTTGAATGGGTCTTAAGCCAGATACGAGAACGTCTTGCCTGCCTAAGGCGATAATAACTCTCCGCCGAATGCCGCGATCTAGAAAGGTAGTAATATTACCAAAAGCATCTTGACAGATTTCGCCAAATGGCAAAGATGGCTTTTCTTTTGACTCAATAACTTCAGCAATCAGCTTAAAAGCGCTTGCATACAAACCTGGAATTGCCTGCCGATTGACGGTTTCACAACCTAAAAGAATCGACTCACCTATACGTAGGTTGTTAATTCTCTCGACTGTTTGAGCGGATTTATACCACTCATAGTTTGCCGAATTGCCGCCCGAAATTATTTCTAAATTAATTTGAAATTCTTTTTCAATCGCATCAGCTAATTTAGACAACTCGCGCATCTTTTGATTGTTCGGCTTGATTCCACCATAACAAGCCAAATTGCAGCCAATACCAATAACTTTGATGTGGGGTAAGTCGAGAGTTGTTTTGATGAACTGAGAAAGGTTGCAGGTCAGTATACCCTCGCGCAGGTCACCTAACTCTACCATAAGAATTATTTGATGGACTTTATTATATATCTTTGCATAACGAGAAAGTTCTTTGATAGTATCAAGTTCTGTATTTAGACTGATATCGACATTTCTAACTACAGATTCGGCCTGACTTAAAGCGGTACGGAGAAGAACGAACTGAGTTGATATGCCAGCTTTTTTCATTTTTTGAATGTTTTCAAGGCGAGAGTCGGCGATAAACTTAACTCCGCCTTGAACCATTGCCTCGGCAATCAATGGATCTCCTAGGACTGCCTTGGAGACTCCCATTAAGGAAATTCCTTTTTGCCCGTAAAGATCGGATAGCATCCGCGCATTATGCCGTATTTGAGATAGGGCAATTTCTATTCTTGGCATTAACGCTTTCATCGACTCTATTCAGACGTTTTGCGTCTACCTCATCGCTAACAACGGAAGTGTTTCTACATGCTTACGATTAATTTTTTGATTTAGTTTTGGAAAATAATTACATAAAGTTTGAACGAGTTTCTGACACCCATAGTTCAATACATCTGTTGTTGGCAAGCGAAAACGCTTTTCATAATCCTTGATAATTTTTGGGATTTCTTCTTCTGTCAGATTTTCGTGGCTTAGCGTGATCGCAATAACCTGTGATTGAGAGATCGCTTCAATTAGTTGGATTTCACTCTCAACGGTAGGCATAGCAATATGGGGGAAATCACATCGAAATTTCCTAGCAGGTGGATGTTGGAGGATAATGCCATCGGGCATACATCCCTTTAAAATACCTACAGAACTCATGAAGGCAGGATGGCTGACCGAGCTTTGACCCTCAACTAAAATAATATCGGGATTTTCGCGATCGAACGCCTGCACAACAGCATTTTCTATTTCACCAATCGCAAATTGGGATACAAGAGCATCCATTGATGCGCCGTATTTTGACCCCTGCATTAAGCTAGTTTGCCCTGTCGCAACCATTACCGAGTTTATGCCCAGGCTGTTTAAGGCATTGTTTAGCTCGACTGCGGTAGTCATTTTCCCGCAAGCACAATCGGTACCTAGTACGGCAATTACTGGAATATCTACTTTAGAGATTTGACCAGAAAAGACATGCAAATCTTTTAATTGCGGGGGCTTTCTGATGTCTTTAATTTGAATGCCGCACTGGACAGCCATATCAGCAAACTCTCGATCTTCAGAGAAGAATTGATGAAGACCGTTAATAATATCCATTCCTTTTGTCATGGCTTCTAAGATTAGAGACCTTTCCTCTATGGATATATAAGCATCTAAGGGAGCTTTTCCATAAATGTAACAATTTGGAATCTTTGGAAGTTTACTCAATGCATCCTGTAAATTGGCAAAAATGGGAATGTTGCGCTTTTTGTCCCCTAATTCTTCTCCTGCATCCTTACCAGCTAATAAACTATCAATCACTCCAACGATGGTATAGATTTCAGAGTGTCTAACTAACCCCGCAGCAGTCTTCCCGTCTGCTAAGCCAAATTGGCTTTCACAGTAAACTAAAGCCGTTTCTTTTACGATCGCCATTTAAATTAATTCCTTAAATTTATCTCAAATCTTAAAGAAGCTTTTTAAAGTTGCCAAGCCGCTCCAAAATCTTAAACTTTATCTATAAACGTGTTTTTCTGTGCAAACTTTACCTAATTTGCAGCCTATAATTTCTTCACACCAAATATCTGCACTTAATAAAAGCTCTACGTAGCAGAAGCTATATAATTAAGCGTGAATCCTTAAGAAAGCCTAAGTAGTGTTGATTTGCAGAGAAATCTCAGGCCCTAATTGAGTTTCGATTAAAACTTAGCTTGCGTTCATTCTAACACACTATTACTTTTTTGCGTTAGAATAGGCGATATATCACTGCAACCGACCTTTTGGTAAGTTGTAAATGGAATTGGAAGCGGCGGAATGCATCCGATCAGGAATCGTAGTACTTCTTTTACTACTAACTTTTGATCTTCGCCTGGTATTAGCTGTGAAAGCTCCTAATATATGCCGAACTAAGTAGAGTAGTGATTTTCTGGAACTAGCTAACTAAATTAAATAACCGAGAGAAATAATATGTTGCCTATCGTCCGAAATCTAATTACAGTCGGAGAATCGATTAATTTTAACACAGCAACTAACGAGGAATTAGTGTCGGCTTATGATGAAATCCTGCCACCTAACGCCACGGAATTATTGGGGTTTAGGAAAAAACTTGAAAGGATCAACTCTAGCTTATCTAAAACCCCTAATATGGGTTGGTCTCAGTTTGGTAGTGTGATGGGCCGAGAATTTCAGGAATCTCTTTATTAATCGAAAAAATGAGCATTGATACGCGAGTATCTGGTTCTAAATAGGAAAAATTGACTTGACGGATCGCTTATTTTTGTTCTATTGGTTCAGCTTCTTCGGTCTTATTCTTGTCCGATACTTTCTCATAGCTGGGGGAGCTTATTGGCTCTTCTATTCAGCCTTGGAGAAGTTATTCGTTAAGCGGAGTTTGCATCAGAAATCACCACCAGAGCAGTCGATTTACAAAGACATCAAATTGTCTGTTCTCTCTGCAGCAGTTTTTGCTCTCAGTGCAACGTTGGTGATGACAGGGTACGATTTGGGTATAACACGAATTTACACTGACCTGAGCAATTATGGACTGTGGTATTTAGGAGCCAGCTTCGTGGCAGTGCTGATCCTTCAGGATACGTACTTTTACTTTCTGCATCGAATGTTTCACCGTCCATCGATCTTCAGGTGGGTACATTATGGTCATCATCGATCGGGAGATCCAACACCCTGGACATCCTTTGCTTTTGACCCGCCAGAGGCGTTTTTACAGGCAATCTTCTTTGTAGGTATAGTGTTCATTATTCCCCTCCATTTCGTTACCCTGGTTTCCGTACTGATGACGATGACTATATGGGCAGTGTGGAATCATCTTGGATTCGAACTTTTTCCATCTTCGTTTGCTAAACACTGGCTTGGCAGGTGGTTTATCGGTTCAACTCATCACTCAATCCATCATCGTAAATACACAGTGCATTACGGACTTTACTTCACTTTCTGGGACAAAATGTTGGGTACTCAAGATCCTAATTATGATGAGAAGTTTGACGCTGTTCTCAGTTCGAGATCGGTGAGTACCAAGCTTTAATCAAAAGAGTTCGACGGGATTAAGAACTAAAAGCAAGATCCCAAGAGACATTATGAAATTTAGGTGAAATGTATGAAAATTCAAGCATCCAATATTCAATCTGGCGATCGCATAATTGCTTACTTCAAGAATAAAATGCAGATCTGCACTGTCAGAGAGATCTCTGTTCCCGATCAAACCAATATTACGCTATCTGTTTATTGTGGCGATCGTTACCGCTATTCATGCTCAGGCATAATTCGGTTTAAACCAGAAGCTTTAGTCGATTTGCCTACTTAATATTTTTGCAGGAATTTTAGTCCTACATAGCTTACCCCGCTACTCCCTCACGGATTGCGATGCTAAGTAATGTTGCTGCCGCGATCGCGGCAATCGTCCGAATATGATTCCAGAACGTCCATTCGGCAAGGTATCTAGCCCATAGGGTCGCGCCGTCACTGCTATTTGGATCGGCGATCGCCAGCGCATCGTTCAACGGTACGTTGCACACCATCGTCACCAGAACAGTGCCGAGCACATAGAGCAGGCTGCCGAAGATTGAGTAGACGGCACCAGGTTGATGCCACGTTACTAGCGCCAAAACAACCAGAAAGAGACAAGCCAAAGCGGTTCCAAGAAACATAGTCATAAACCATGGATTGATTACTGTGATGTTGATGGATTGCATAGCAGCAATGCCATGTGATGGCGGTTGTTTGGCTAGCGCCTTCATCACAAAGGTCGAGAAGGCAAAAAAGACTCCTGCAATTAGTCCACAGCCCACTGCTGAGAAAAGCTTCAAGGCGAAAAGCACGTTGTTATTAATTTCCATAAATCTCCTGTAGATTAACGAATGTACTTCCAAAAAAAGTATAGATTACCTTGACTATCTTCAACCCTGAGGGTTGTTTGGCAGATAAAACGTCGGACTACCATCCTCTCAAAAAGTTGATCCTGCTACGTTGTAGATCCTACGTTCCGCTCTGGCATCGGTTACGGCGAGTGCGATCGCATAAGCGACATTCTCAACATAGCTATACTTGCCTTGCCAGCGAGCAATCTTTTCTTCCAAAACAATTGCCGGGCGACCCTCATTCATGCGCTTGAGATACGGGGGAAATCGCATTAACGGGTTATTGGAGCCATAAACCATAGGCAGGCGCAAAATTGTGCCAATCGGCTCTGGGGCTAACATATAAGTTTGTTCTACTAGGATTTTGTTGTAGTCAGATGGGATTTCAATCGGATGTAGGATATCTTGATAGGGATAGAGTTGAGTGCCTAATGGCGAGTTTTCACTCAAAGTCATTGTCCATCATCCACGCAGTCAACGCACGGCGATCGGTGAGGGCTTGCCAAACCCGTCCGAGGGAGTGTTGTGGATAAAAGACTTCTAACATTACATCTTGGTTCATGATTGCTCCTCCAAGTAATCGCCCAATGCCTCAAGTTTGCGGATCCAAAATTGCTCGTACTGGCTGACCCAATCAGATACCTTTTTAAGGGGTTCTGGATTTAAGCGATAGATCCTTTGTTGCCCGTTGCGGCATTGAGCTACTAATCCTACATCGCACCACACTTGCAAATGGCGATCGCTAATTTTCGCAATCCAAAAAGCGAGTACTGCCGTAGTAACTGTAAGATCTTGTTAACTTATGCTCCTACCCCCAACCAAAAATTTGCAACTCAGTTCCCTACTCCATCAAAAACTATGGGCAAGACAATCTTCAATCGACGGCGGTTATTTTTCTTTGCACTAGGCATATTGGGAGGAGGAGGTATAACCGCTCTCTTCCGTTATTTAGCGAGATCTAAGACATCACAATTGACATCTGCTGAAACTTTCTCCTTCAATCAAACTATGCTGCCAGAATTTCAAGGTATTAGTCAATGGCTTAATTCCGAGCCGCTCACAGCTAAAAGTCTCAAAGGCAACGTCGTGCTGGTACAGATTTGGACGTTTGGCTGTATTAATTGCCAACGCACACTGCCATACATAACGAAATGGCATCAGCAATATGCCAGTCAAGGTCTGAAGGTGATTGGTGTGCATACCCCAGAATTTGCCCATGAGCGAGATATCAACAACATTAAATCTGCCATGCAGAAGTATCAGATCGCCTATCCCGTAGCTGTGGATAACGAGTTTAAGACTTGGAATGCCTACCAAAACCAATACTGGCCACACCTATTTTTAGCCGATCGACAAGGTATCTTACGCTATGACCACATTGGCGAAGGTGCTTACGATACAACCGAACAAATGATTCACCAATTATTAGGGTAAGCGATGGCGGCTTCTCACCTTTCAGTTGGTTTGGCTTTGCTGGCAGGCGTGCTAACAGTGCTTTCACCCTGCGTGCTGCCAATTTTGCCAATCCTGGTAGGGCGATCGCTGCAATCTCATCGCTACGGCCCTTTGGTAATGGTAGCGGGATTAGTAGGAGGCTTTGCTCTAGCGGGTAGTCTGTTGGGGATAACAGCAAGCTGGTTCTCGCAGTTAGCCACCACATTACGCGCGATCGCGATCGCCTTTCTCCTAGTTATGGGATTGCTAGCGGTCTTTCCCAAATGGAGCTATCGATTATTTGGCTATATCCCGATCGATGCCTGGCTTAAGCAGTCTCAGCCGAGAGGATTGGTTGGCGAGTTTTGGTTGGGAACTCAATTGGGATTGCTGTGGACTCCCTGTGCCGGCCATGTTTTAGCTAGTATCCTAGTATTGGCAGCCGTGCACCATCAAGCCCTAGATGCATTTACGCTATTGTTATGCTATGGCATTGGCGCAGCAGTACCGATGCTGGCGATCGCTTACGGAGGCCGTTATCTCAGCCATCGACTGCTAAGTCTGCGCTCGAAGGCAGTTAACTTACAGCGAATTGGTGGCCTCATGATTGTGGGAACTGCGATCGCAATTCTGTTGGGCTGGGATGTTCAGCTCCAACTCTGGCTCGCTCCACTATTTCCCTCTCTTCTGATTTGAGGATTACTGCTGTGAATCCAGCGATCGGGATATAAAGGATCGACTTGAGCGCAAGTACCCTTCTATAGATTTTGGTTTTCAGAAGTAGATTCTTTTGATAACAGGCGTGCCGCAGCGATGCCACCCAAGAAGCCAAATAAATGTCCTTCCCATGAGATCCCTGACCGTTGTGGAAATACACCCCAGATCACACCTCCGTACATAACTGCGACGAGTATCGCTAGGAATATAGCGATTGGTTTACGTTCAAAATAACCGCGAAATAGTAGATACCCCAAATAGCTGTAAATCATACCACTAGCTCCAACGTGAACAGAGTAGGGATTGCCAACTAACCAGGTGCCCAAGCCGCTGATAAACGCACCGACAATCGAAACTGTAAAAAAATCGCTGAGACTACGCAATGATACCAGCCATCCCAGCACTAAAAATGGCACAGTATTCGCTGCTACATGAGCAAAACTACCATGCAGAAACGGTGCGAATAGAATGCCACTTAAACCATCCAGATTGCGAGGGCGAATGCCAAAGCGATCGAGGTTGCCTCTAAAGAAAATGTAGTCAACTATTTCAACTATCCAGATAATTGCAACAAAACTACCCAAGACTTTGACTTGGTCTTTGAGGTTTTGCCCCAAAGATTTTAGATTATCCTGGCTCATCCAATCCTCTCCGCTCCAATAAGTTTGTATTCAGGTTTCAGGCTTGTTATGTGTAAAACTACCTTTTGCATAAGTCTCTACTAAACTTAAATATAGTTTAAGAGATCGCCTCTCGACGCCAGACAACACATACCCATCATCCTATCAATGATGTTAGAGGTAATGCCAAAGCTCTATTGGCAATGAAAGAACCCCTAAATCTCAAGATCAGTTTGCAGCTTTGCCGCAGTTGTAAATGGCAGGCGATCGCATTGCCTACTGTTAATTGCTTTAAGTATTTATACTTAATCGTACCCCTCTCGGATCTGAATGCTTCCCAATAGGGTGATTAATTAATCATCCAGATGGTTAGATTTTCTGAGTGAAGTGGGTAAGCTGTAGAAAAGCTAAATTTACTATTATTACCGGACTTAAAAATCAGGGGATCGATATACAGAATACAGACTTTACGTAATAAATAGAGCAGCATTTTATTAGCTCAAAGAGCAGTACCTTACCAACTTCGTTACCTGGGGAATAGTAATGTTTTGTGATCGCCATGGTAAATCTACCAGCAATCTAGCCATAAAAGGGGAAACTTTTGCCAAGGTTTTTTGGCACTCTCCGGCGATCGTCGCCTTTAATTCTCTACCAAGTAGAAAATTTACCGAAGTGAATGATAGCTTTTGTCGTGACTTTGGCTACTCTAGGGACGAGGTGGTTAGCCCTTATGGCTTGGATCTAAAACTTTGGGTAGATCGGGAAGAACACAATCATGTTTTTGATATGGTTTGTGCGGAAGGGGGAGTATTTAATTATCAAGTTAAGTGGCGCACCAAGTCAGGACTAATTAGAAATATAGAATTATCAGCGGAATTAATTACTCTGAATGGACAGCCGCATGTTCTTTTTGTAGGTAGCGATATTACTGAGCGCAAACATGCAGAAATACGTAACAGTTATATTTCAAATGTCCCTAAAGGTAATCCCAAAGCTAGCGAGCAATTGATCTTAGAAAACCGCCTATATTACGCCATTGAGCAAAAAGAGCTAACCGTTTACTACCAGCCAAAGGTAAACATTAATACTGGCAAGGTGATTGGGACAGAGGCATTATTACGCTGGGCATCACCTGAATTAGGCTGGATCATGCCCAATCAATTTATTCCCATAGCCGAGCAAACGGGGCTGATTGTACCCATTGGCGAGTGGGTATTGCGTTCCGCCTGCGCTCAAAATAAAGTTTGGCTAGAAGCTGGTTTGGCGGAATTTCGGGTTGCGGTCAATATTTCACTACACCAGGTGCAACAACCAAACTTTGTCTCAATAGTTGAGCAGGTGCTAGGGGAAACCAAATTACATCCTCGCTTTCTAGAGTTGGAAATTACCGAAACAGCCATGATGCAGGATATCGATCATACCCGTAAGATCTTAGGTCAGCTTAAAGATATGGGTATTACTATTACCATTGATGATTTTGGCATGGGCTACACCTCACTCAGTTACCTCAAAGAGCTCCCTTGTCAATCACTAAAAGTCGATCGCTACTTTGTTAAGGACTTAGTAGTTAATCCATACGATCGGGCGATCGCAACGGCATTGTTAGCATTAGGTAAAGGACTCAATCTATCTGTGGTAGCTGAAGGGATCGAGACTAAAGAGCAAATGCAATGCCTACAATCGCTTGGTTGTGAAGAAGGTCA
The DNA here is from genome assembly GCA_943367755.1 of Rhizobium sp. Q54. Taxonomy (GTDB): domain Bacteria; phylum Cyanobacteriota; class Cyanobacteriia; order Pseudanabaenales; family Pseudanabaenaceae; genus PCC-6802. Next base: position 11,513 of record CALRKB020000087.1, read on the forward strand.
AGGATTCTTTTTTAGCACTCCACTATCAGTAGACGATCTAACCAAATTACTCAAACAAGCCAATCTGACCTGTCCCACACTCATTTGACGTAGTAGTTTAACCTCTAAAAACTTCTGCTGTAAGGATAGTCAACCGACATTTTGATGGGAAACACGTAACACTCTCCCAGCAATAGTCATACTTAATTGCCCACGGTTTTGACTTCGGGCTGCACAAGTACCACGTCTTCATAGATCGATGCGATCGCTATAGTCCTCCCCACGCTCACCAACTCAATTTCATCACCTTCACAATATGGGATAAAGCTCCATTCTCCTTGCAAATTTCGCCGAAAGACATCTACTGTTTTAGTTTCAGATCCCACTAAAACGTACTCTTGCAGGCTTTCTAGACGGCGATAAAGAGCGAATTTACCACCTCGATCGTAGGCTTCGGTAGAGGGAGACAACACTTCGATAATTAAGCAGGGATAAAGAGAGAATTGTTGAGCGGTGCGATCGCGATCGTCACACGTAACACTGACATCTGGATAGAGAAAAGGCCCGTTTTCTGTAATCCCAACCCTGGCATCGGAGTTCCTAACCTTGCATCGTCCTTGTAAATATCTTCGCAGCATACTTGCAATATTTAAGGCAATATCTGCATGGGGCAAAGATCCGCCTGCCATCACAAACACTTCTCCATCAAAATACTCATGGCGCAGTTCTTGCTGAGCTTCCCACTCAAAATATTCCTGTGGGGTAAAGCGGGAAGGTTCGCGAGCAGCAATCATTACCAAAATTCCTAATAGAGAAATCGCACCCCTATTTTAGCAATGTCCTGATTACCTTTGGCTATGTGACAAATTGTCCTGCAGTTCCTACAATTCAGAATCGCGCTAGCAAAGACTTTGGTAATGGTGTTCTGTTTGCTACTCTGGTTGATGTGACTGACCTCGATTACCGATTAACCTATGCACTTTCGGCGCAACGTCGCTTTTGCCGCCCTCGGCGGCATTCTCATGGGGCTAACCCCCGATCCGTTCAGTCTGTGGATATTGGCATGGGTGGCATTGATCCCACTATGGGTGTTAACGCAACGGCTCAAGATTCGTGATGCCATGTTGATGGGAGCCGTGTGGGGCTTTTTCTATCACGGTATGGCGCTATTTTGGATTACGGGCGTGCATCCGATGACGTGGCTGGGTGTACCCTGGCTAGCGAGTTTAGCGATCGCGATTACAGTCTGGTTAATCATTACCTTTGTGGGCTTGCTGCTATCTAGCCTTTGGGCGGGTGGCATGGCGTGGCTCACACCAAAGCTATCGGTAACAGGTCGGGTAATTGTCGCTTGCGCTCTGTTTTGCATCCTGGAAACAATTTGGAGTTGGGGGCCGCTGTACTGGACGGCGTTGGGCTATACCCAAAGTCCGCACGATTTACTGATGCTCCAGATTTCTAAATTATCGGGGCAACAAGCTGTGACAGCGGCGATCGTGGCAGTGAATGGCTTGTTAGCAGAAACAATCCTGCATTATCGCACTCGATCTGGCATTAACAGATGGCGATATGCCCAGGCCGCGCTGGCATTGTCTCTATGCATAGGTTTATATGGTGCGTTTGTGATGCAGCCAGAGAGAATGGCGGCAGATAATGGTAAAGAGATCAAAGCGGGCATCATTCAGGGGAATATTCCTAATCCCGTAAAGCTCAAATTTGATGGACTAAAGCTGGGCGTAGAACGCTACACTGCTGGCTATGAAAAACTTGTCCAAGCCAATGCCAATATCATTCTCACGCCAGAGACCGCTTTACCATTTTTATATCCCGATCCTGACCCTCGGCGATCGCCCTTCGATCTTGCTGTCCAAAAGCATAAAACCCTCACCTGGATGGGTGGCTTTGGCAGATTGACTGAATCTAATGATAATCCCTATGGCTATACCAACAGCCTCTTTTTGCTAGATGGGTCAGATAAAACTTTAGCGCAGTACGATAAAGTGCGGCTGGTGCCAATCGGCGAATACATCCCCTTTAAAGCGATTTTGGGAGGCTTAATTAAGCGGTTGTCGCCGCTCAAAGGCGAAGTAGAAGCTGGTAAAAGCGATCAGATCGTCAATACCCCTTGGGGGCGGGTAATTGTAGGTATTTGCTACGAGTCAGCTTATCCCGCACACTTCCGCTATCAGGCCGCCGCCGGCGGACAGCTAATTTTCACGGCTTCTAATAATGCTCACTATGCTGAAACCATGCCAGCCCAACACCATGCCCAGGATGTGTCCAGAGCGATCGAAACCGATCGCTGGGCAGTGCGCGCCACCAATACGGGCTATTCCGGCATTGTCGATCCCAACGGACGCACGATCTGGCTTTCCGGCATCAACACCTACGAAACCCATGCTGAAAACGTCTACCTCCGCCAAACTGAAACACTTTACGTCAAATGGGGCGATTGGTTAACACCATTACTGGGGTTGTTGAGCGTGGGAGTTCTGGTACGACCTAAATTGCGATCGCCCAGAAACTCGTGAAAAATTCCCCTAATGGCAAAAATGGTTTAATTTGGTTGAAGGAATACCTCTTTGCTAGAAAGAATGACAATGCTAAAGCTCAATAGAAGAGTTGCTATCGTCTGCATCAGTTTTCTGACTTTCTCTATCCTTACTGCGAATCCCTTAGCAATTTGGGCCAGGTTGCGATCGATCCCATTTGGAACAATATCAACCGCATCAACCACATCAACCGCACCAATAAATTCCAAATCAGATACCAAAACTGGTCAAAGTACAGCCCAATTTAAAGCGCATGAAACTAGTGTATTAAGTGTGAGCTTTAGTCCCGATGGCAATATGCTGCTGACTTCATCGTCTGACGGTTCGACTAAGATCTGGAATCGGCAAGGCAAAGCCATAATTGAAATTAGACCCGACGATAGCATTATCTGGAGCTCAAGTTTTAGCCCTGACGGTAAGACGATCCTCACCGGCGCGCAGGATAAGATCGCCCGCCTATGGGATTTACAAGGGAAGCCGATCGAAGAATTCAAAGGGCATCAAGATTGGGTAAATAGCGTTTGTTTTAGTCCCGATGGGCAGTTTATTCTCACAGCTTCATCCGATGGCACGGCCAGGATATGGAATCTCAAAGGTGAGGTGATTCAAGAATTTAAAGGCCACGATGGTCAAGTCTGGAGTGCCGCCTTTAGTCCTGATGGTAAGTACATCGCCACCGCTGGCTCTAATAATATGGCGCGGCTTTGGGATTTACAGGGTAAAGCGATCGCCGAATTTAAAGGGCATCAAGATTGGGTGCGGCGAGTGGTGTTTAGCCCCGATGGTAAGTACCTAGCGACAGCCTCCTCAGATAATACAGCCCGTCTTTGGAGTATAGATGGGAAAGCAATTACCCAATTTAAAGGCCACACGAGTGTGGTACGCAACATTGCCTTTAGTCCCGATGGCAAATACATTGCCACCACATCGCAAGACGAAACAGCTCGCCTCTGGAGCCTGGATGGTAAACAAATTGCCAAGCTAGAAGGTCATAGTAACTGGGTAATTGGTTTAAGCTTCAGTCCCGATGGCAAAAGCCTTGCTACTTCCTCGGCGGATTTCACCGTCAGGATATGGGATCTAGCCACCTTAACTAAAAGGTAGAACCGTTCCAGCCCCACATTGAGCCTTTAGCATCAGCAAATTCAATGTAAATGCGGTTGGGCGGTATACTCAGACTCTCTCCTAGCTTCTGGCAAAAATCTTGGCTCATGGCCTTTGTTAGTTGAGGGCTCATACTACCCACACTTTTGATTTCGACATAACAGGTAGGATCGCTGGTGCCACCAAACGTCATGGCAGCATCAGACTCAAAGGCAGTCATCACGTATGACTCAGGCTTGCCTAAATGCTTAGCGAGCAAGGCAGAAAGGCTTTTCAGCATTGTCTCTATTTCTGGCTTAGCCGGGGCAGTAGCCGAAGTTTGAACTTTAATCAGAGGCATAGTTTGTAAATCCCTCAAGTTTGCGTATTATTTATTGTTCTATCGTAATGTCCATGCGATCGCACCTTTGCTAGAATTACCGAATGTTTGACAACGTCTGCAAATTTATGGCAGAAACCTGTTCTGCTGACTTCGCCACTTGGTTGCTGGGAGAGCCGATCGCTCTGACGGAACTGAAACCCTCGGAACTATCTTTAGAACCAATCCGGGCTGACACCTTAATTTTGCTACAGTCAGAGCAATTGGTTTTACATTTAGAGTTCCAGACTGCACCAGACCCGACGATGGCGTTTCGGATGGCAGACTATCGCCTGCGGGTCTATCGCCGCTTCCCAAACAAGCAAATGCGTCAAGTGGTAATCTATCTACTACCTTCAACTTCTAATTTGGTGTTTCAAACCAGTTTTGATATACCAGGCACGAGTCATAGGTTTGAAGTAATTCGTTTGTGGGAACGCTCTTCTGAAGAATTTCAGCAACTGCCAGGGTTGTTACCATTTGCGGCATTAGGAAAGACTAACGATCGAGTAGGTACTCTAAGGCAAGTGGCAAATCAGATTGACACCCTGGGCGATCGAAGGTTACAAAGTAATCTAACGGCATCGAGTGCAATTCTGGCTGGGTTAGTATTGGAGCAGGACGTAATTCAACGTATTTTCAGGAGTGATGTAATGAAGGAATCGGTGATTTACCAGGAAATTCGGGCTGAAGCTTTAGATGAAGGTCGCCAAGAAGGTCGCCAAGAAGGTCGCCAAGAAGGTCAGACTAATGAAGCTCGATCACTACTATTACGTTTGCTATCCAAAAAGTTTGGCACCTTAAGCGATCACTACCAAACTCAAATCAATAGTCTTGCACTTGAGCAAATGGAATCACTTAGTGAGGATCTCTTAGATTTCACCATCGTTGCCGACCTCGATTGCTGGTTGCAAGATCGTAGATAGTATTTCAGGGGCGATTAGCGAGGCGCTATGTCTATCAACCGCAGGTCCAAATAGCCACTCTCATCTATGCGAAATGGCGATCATAACATCGATTCAATAGAAAAGCGACACTCACAATCGGTGCTTATTCTTCACCTTAATAGTCTATTTTGTCACGCACGGATTAATCTCATATTTACCAGAAACTACATCTAGAGATATACCATTTTCTAAATAAAAGTGGAATAACAACAGTGTGGGATATGAAAAGACATCTCCATTCGATTTGCTAAACTCAACTATGCAATCCCAGACTATTGTCATTAAGATCGGCACATCAAGCTTAACTAAACCTGACTCCGGCGATCTGCATTTATCTGCGATCGCCAAATTAGTCGAAGCGGTCGTGCATTTGCGGCGACTGGAACATCGGGTTGTATTAGTGTCTTCGGGGGCGGTGGGTGTAGGCTGTGCCAGATTGGGCATGACTGAAAGACCGCGTCATATTTCAATGAAGCAGGCCGTGGCAGCAGTGGGGCAGAGTCGCTTGATGCGAATATATGATGACTTTTTTGCCGTCCTGCACCAGCCCGTTGCCCAGGTTTTACTCACACGCGCTAACCTGATGCAACGACAGCATTACATCAACGTTCACGCCACGTTTCAAGAGCTATTAGCGCTGGATGTAGTGCCAATTGTGAATGAGAATGACACGGTAGCAGTGGACGAACTGAAGTTTGGTGATAACGATACTCTTTCAGCTCTGGTCGCCAGTCTAATCGAGGCAAATTGGTTATTTTTATTGACAGATGTGGATCGACTCTATTCCGCCGATCCGCGCCAAAATCCTGATGCTAAGCCCATTATCACCGTGGAATACGATCGGCTACACAACCTGGATGTGGATGCAGGTGTGGGTAGTCAGTGGGGTACGGGTGGCATGATCACTAAGCTGACAGCGGCTCGCATTGCGTCGGCGGCGGGCGTACGTACCGCAATCACCAAAGGCGATGCCCCAGAGCGCATCCTCCAGATTATGCAGGGCGAACCACTGGGTACGCAATTTGCACCGCAGCCCCGCGCTGTCAATGCCCGCAAGCGCTGGATTGCCTATGGGATGGTGCCTATGGGCAAACTGATCCTTGATGATGGAGCGGTCAAAGCTCTAGCAAAATTAGGGCGATCGCTTTTACCGGCTGGCATAGTTGCAGTAGAAGGGGAATTCGACGCGCAGGAGGCAGTAAGTTTATGCGATCGCGGTGGCAAAGAATTCTCTAGAGGTATTACCAACTACAGCAGCAAGGAAATCACCCAAATCCTTGGCTGCAAATCCGAGGATATTGCACGACTGTTGGGATTTCAGGAAGCAGATTTTACTGGAGAAGATACGGTAGTTCACCGCGACAACCTGGTCTTGTTGGATATCCAAATCTGAGATTTCCTTTGTTTGTCAACTCAGAATCTTGTTAGACCTAAGCAATTCTCCCACAAGGTATAGCGAACCGCAAACCACGACTAAATCGCGGCGGTACGCATCCCGTTCGCGAAGCGTTTCCGCAGGAAATAAGGAATCGCTATTCATAAAAGCAGCGGCTAAAGACGAAGGCAGGTCAGGATAGCTAGTCGCAGGTTGCTCTAGAATCAAATTACCGAGGCATCACAGTCATGAATCTTGGCGGCAATTACGGCTTTTGCCTCTTCCGGCACTTCGCCGATAATCGCACTAGATGTATTAGTTAATGCTTTGCACCAATTTAGTAAGGAGTATGTCGTGATCGAGCATGTAATTATCGGTGGTCGCAACGAGGATTGACCGATCTATCAGGGTGATTAGATAGGCAAAGTTCCATACAGGCGCAAAACTTTTGTGCGAATCCAAATTTATCAAGTAGCAGAAAGTCTGATAGTGTTATGGGCTTAGCTGAAAACTGTAGCATTTACTGTCTTCGCTAGAAGAGTTAACAACAACACCTTTGCTTGCTATCCTAAAAGGCTAAAACCGATCTTTGCGATCTTTCTCAAGGTCAGCCGATTTTAACCGACGGTTAATTTAAAAATAGTTGTTATGACATTGACCTTTTTTTGATTTTCGTGACATAATTCAAAAGGAGAAGAGACTTTCTTATTTGGTTGCTAGGTGTCCTTTTAGAGGTATGTTTCTAGAAGACGGAGGCTATCATGAGTGCAAAAGTTGAGCGCTGGTTCCCTGTAATTTTAGGTTTACTGACCACTGTGATTATTGGTCAAGTTGCTGATCTTAGCTCGATAGCAACTTTTGCAAAGGACTTATTCACTAGCACCATTAGCCTTGGTAGTATTTTTATTGGCTTTTTGACCGCTACACTGGCAATCATTTTTTCGATAGATCAAAAATACGTTGTTAAGCAGCTTAAGGCTGCAAAAGTATATAACAAACTAATTAATTATTTTATGGATGCTATAGGATGGTCATTTGTAGTCGTAGCATTAAGCATTGTAGGTTTAGTAATTGATTTTAAAGTGCAAGCTGACTGGCATTTGGGGGGATTTGCTGTTTGGATTTTCTCTTTAACAACGGCTGGGCTATCTACCTATCGGATAACATCAGTTCTTTCAGATGTACTTAAAACGCCAGATTAACTAAGCAGGTAAGAACATTCCGCGTATCTCTAGTTCATGTTGCTGCCAAGCAGTTTGAAGAGCTTGTCGCCTTTCAAGATAAGGAATGCCTCTTCCTCCATAATTGATAGAAACTTCATGACGCATTCTATCCTTAATTAGATCTACTAAGAGTCTGCCATGATCTTCATCTGTGGAACCAGTAATCCTAATCACATTAGCTCTTAGCCTATTATTCACGCTATTTGAGCCTCTATATGACTCAGTAATCGTGAGGAACCTTCTTGCAGTTTGAAGAACATTCTCAAGAGATAACGAATCATCTCTTTTTTGTGCCATGGAAACAACAAGCGATAAACTTGGGGCACGGAAAGTATTTGCAATCCTAGCTATCTCATTAACTGCTTCATCACTTCCCGCAAAGAGCTGTCCTGGATTATCTAGACCTGCAATACGAATCTCAAATTTTTGAATTTCTCTCATTCGATTAAGTTTTGTCATTGCATTTCCATTGAGAACTGGATCAACTGATATTGGTTCATTGATTCCGCTCATATATTGAAAATACTTCGTGAAACCTATAATTGATACTCCAGATTGAGTGCGCTCTAGTATTATCACCCTAGTTGGGATATGATATAGAAAAGCTGTTCTTTCTCCAATGCCTTCATCATCGTTGAGAGTAATATCCTCTAAGTTCCCAGACAAACTAGCTTTAGAAGGCGGATCTATAGCAATCCTAAATCATTTATGAAAAGGGATAGAGGTGGTATGGTTCTCAATAGCGATTGTAGTTTATATTAAAAAGCAGTCTATGGACGAACTAACAGAGTTTATACAAAGCAATCCAGACCCTCGCGAACTGAAACGAGCCCTA
>CALRKB020000088.1:0-19431 GCA_943367755.1 Rhizobium sp. Q54
CCTTCCTCATATGGTTGGTGTGACTCTTAGCGATCACTGCTGTACAAACTCATAAAAACTGGACGTTAATGAGCAAGGACTGCTTATGCGGTTTTGACTCTATTATCCCTGCTGAAGAGGATTTCAGCAATAACCTTCCAAGTCGTGTATGCTACGGGTTGCTGTACTGGCAGAGCTATGTGTCTGCCCCCTTGCTGAAACGGGAATTGTCATCTTAAGTTCCGGTTGGCTTAGCCAGACAGCCGATAAAGATTTCCTGCGTGCGCGGGTAACTGTTAAGCAACTTTTGCAAGACTTGGAAGTTGAAGCTTCTGGGATCGATGCGCTCACCTGAGCGATCTATGGCTCTATGGGTAGTGATACGTCGATCTGGAACGCCCGTTCTAGCAATCAGCCACGCCAAAGAACGGTATTGCGCATCGGTATAACCACTATGAGTGCGGTCATCGTTCATACCATCCTCTGGAGTTTCTAGAGCAATGTGATAGGCAAAGTTATTGACAGATCTGGGATGGCGTGGATTGGTCTGTACTGATTCTTTACCCAAAGTACTCACAAACTCTGAATCTCCGGCACCAAATGCCCGTTTGTCAGGGGGCACAAAGTAAACAATAGTTCCATCTGGGGTAATCAGCGTATGATAGCTGGCCTGTTCGTTTTCATCGGTATGAAATGTCTGGAAATAGCTCATAACGCTGCCAGTTGTGCCGACAGTCTCATGCAAAACCACGATTGGTTCTTGGAGCGCTGGGCGACCCATTAAGTCTTTGAGATAGCGATCGCCGTAGTTGCTGGAATCAGCAAGGGCAATTATTTCTCGGGGAGCGGGAACATTTTTAGAAATTTTAGAGCTGACCGCAGGTTGAGAAGCTAAGACTAGTGAGGCATTTGTGGCGGTTGGGATAGGAGGAGATTGTTTTACATCAGATACTAACTGAGGCTCCTGCCTAAAGCGCGCTCGGGTAATGGGTTGTGAAGTTAACGCGACTGGCAGAGATGGATTGGGTGGGTTTGCTGGTGGGCGCTCAAGGCAGCCAAACACAGGAGAAAACTGATTGAGCGGACTGGTCTCTAACACATGGGCATGAAATTGCTTGGACTTAGTAAAATCAATATCAGCGATCGCGTTGATGCGTGGAGGTTGGGCGATCGCAAGCAGCGTCAACAAAGAGAGCAAATAGAGCAAAAAGACCGCAAACCGAATCTTTAGTTTCATGCCTACTTTAAAAGATTTTCTGGATGGAAGAGACACCTTAAAGTTTATTGAATATTTCTAAACTTTATGACAAATTCATGACAAAAAAACAAGTATTCGGTTTAGGTTTCCTAAAATAGACATATATGCTTTTAGGACGGAGGACAATCCTATGGCTAACTCTCCACAGGGCTCGATTCAACATGACGAAAGTGTTGCAGATATCATGATCTTCAGCATGTTGTTATTGTGCGTGCTAACTTTTGTCATCCTTCTGGGTATCTTCTAAACAACACAGTAGAAAACAGTTTGACAGTAGGGGTAGGCGAGTATTGCTACCCCTTTAATTTGCCAATAATTTGCTTATACGATCAGCGAAATACTTTCAGCGCAGTCAGCGATCGCAGGTTGGGCAGATCCATTATATTGGCATCAGAGGGGTTTACTTTGAGCAGATGATGTACTAGTAAAAATCCCACAATCGTCCAGGTTTGATTGGTTCTGGCTTGCTGCCCGATCCAAATACCCACAGGGCCATCGAAATATTCTGCCCATTTCTGTTGTGGTAGTCGGTCTAAGAGTAGATCGTAGGAATCATGCAGCATTGTCTCAATTGCGACGCTATCTTCACCCAGATCGCCATGTTTGCCCTTGTAACGCAATACTGCCAGGACAAAAAACCATAATAGGCAAGGCCAATGTCCAGCATTGTGATAGCACCAGGGGAGATTCTTGCGATCGTAGCCAGTATTAGTCCGCCAATCCTTATCTGTTAAAGGAGGATGGCAAATGCGCAGTGGCATCTGTGCAAAGAGGCTATCTTGATTGCGCAAGAATAGATGAAAGAGCGATTGTTGTTGGGCGGCACTAACCACATCAAAAATCGCGCCGAGGCAGTTCCCTAAAGTGAAGAAACGAAAGTCAGGTCTGCCTGTGCGGATATTACCAAGCAGATAACCACCGCGATCGCCAAGCCAATCTTGCAACCAGTGAGGAATTGTTTCCGTTTGTATGTTGTACTCATTTGAGACCTCATCACCATATTGCTCTGTGGGTCTGCGTCGTAGAGTTTGGACTGTTTTACTATTAACCCAGTAGTGTTTGAGTAAATAGTTGTGGAGCTTCTTGGCCCAGGCGATCGCATATTGAAATTGATAGTTTTGCTTCTCAGGTAAAGAATCCTGAGATTTATGGCTGCGAATCTTAGCAGAGGGATGGAAATAGCCCTGGATTTCTAGATTAATTCTCAGTAAACCCGCCGCACTCAAAAGCGCCCCATATAGGAGAACTTGAATTTCCAAAGGATTACCCCACACGTCTAAAGGGCGATCGATCATGAACGCTCCATCAGGAACATATAGGGTTGGGGCCTCGCGGAATTGTGGGTGTAAGATCAAATCCAAAAATTTCTGTACCCCTACCTGCACTTCACGCCTGATTGCCCATTGATGGTCACCAGTTCGCCGCACATAGATATAAGCTAAAATCGGCCACCACAGTGTTGCATCCACGGAACAGACACGTCCAATTGCTCTTTGACCATAATCTACAACTAACTGCTTGTCATGACCTTCGACAAAGCTAGTGGGAAAAATCCCTTGGGTCTGAAAATCGTTACTCTGTAACTTTAAACAAGTTTCCAGAAAGTGGCGGACAATATCGTACTTACCTTCAATCAAGAGAAATATCATCACCGGCACATTATCCCGGATGAATATTTCGGAATAATTTAAATCCCCACCTGCGGTAATAATATTCGACTTCTTGGGAATAGCGGCTACGGCTCCTGCAAGTTTGCCATCCATACTAACTAAGGCTCTTTCGTAGAGTAAGGCTCTAGCCTGTTCAATAATTGAACGTTCCTGAGAATTACTTGCTTTCATCACTCTGCTCATGTGGTGGTTATGTAGCTAAAATACTGCGATGGAACCCTTACCTGGCCCCCCTATTCACAAACAGGTTGCGAACGCTATAGTTCCTGGTGGCAAGTTTAAATTAATTAACTCGACCAGCATATGCAATTTCTGCTGATTACTGACCTCGACAATACTCTAGTCGGAGACGATCGAGCAACCTTGACCCTCAACCAAAAGTTGGCTGCGATCCGACACTATTGTTTTTTGATCTACGCCACTGGGAGATCCTATGCTTCCGCTCTGCATTTAGTCCATACCAAACAGTTGCTAGAGCCAGATTACTGGATTACGGGTGTTGGTACTGAGATTTACGAACGGGGCAAATTAGATCAATCCTGGGCTCGCCAGCTATCTACGGCATGGAATCGTACGGCGATCGCGGCGATCGCGCAAACCTACAGCGATCTCATCCCCCAACCGCAAAGCGAACAAAATCCGTGGAAAATTAGTTTTCGTTTAGCCCAGACAGAAAAGTCCTACGTCCTGGATAATTTGCGTGCCCAACTCAGTAAAGCCGGGATGAACTATCAGATTGTCTTTAGTAGTGGTCGCGATGTTGATATCTTACCTAGCAACGCCGATAAGGGACTGGCTGCTCGCTATGTCAGAGAGAGCTTGCATATTGCCGCACCCTCAGCTCTTGCCTGTGGCGACTCCGGCAATGATATCAGCCTATTTCAACAATCAACCCTGGGTACAATTGTCAGCAATGCCCAGCCCGAACTGCTGGACTGGTATAGTCAGCATCGGCATCCTAATCTCTATCTGGCGCGATCGCCCTATGCGTGGGGCATGATAGAAGGACTGCAATATTTCAACTTGATCCCTTCTTAATACCGCTATGGGTTACTGCATTGGCATAAAACCGGATTGCAGTAGCGTTTGCTGTCCTTTAGGAGATAGGGCTAGATCGATAAATGCTTTCACCGCAGGACTGGTTGGTTGCGGGAAGGCGAGGTAAACATTGCGACTCATGGGATATTTGCCGCTTTGAACTGCGGCAGGATCGTTGGGGTAAGCACCATCAATTGGGACGATTCGGACGATCTCCTGCTGCTCCAATTGCGAAGTTGTAGAGTAATAAATCCCGTCTTTGCCAAGGGTTCTGATCGGATCGGTTGTTTCATCTCGCGGCCAGGTTATAAAGTCTGAACTATTGGGAGCAAAATCCTGGCCTAAAAGCACCATACGTTGAAACATGTCCCGCGTACCACTGCTATAGGCGCGGTTGATTGCGCGAATTGGCAAGTCTGCCCCTCCCAATTCCGACCAATTCGTGATTTTGCCTTGGTAAATCTGGCGTAGCTGATCCAAGGTCAGCCCCCCTTTAAAGGAATTATTACTCCCAACCACTACAGCTAAAGTATCGTGGGCGATCGCCACTACTTGGATTCCTGCTTCAGCTTCTTTGGGGTTTAAGGGGCGGGAGGTGGCAGCTAAGACAACGGAGCGATTAAGTAGAGCCTCCAGTCCTTTGTTGGAGCCATTAGGTCGACCATCGGGTTGGCCATAGGTGGTCGGCATATTGGGGTTAAGCTCGCCATAGGCATTACGCAGGCGCTGGATTAAACCTACCATCGTAGTACTGCCATCCATAGTCAGTACCTTGGGGTTAGGCAATGAAGTATCAATAGGAGGAACGGGTAAGTGTGAAGGCGATATCTCAGCCTGGTTAGGACTGGGGCTCGAATTGCGGAAGTACCACCACCCAAATGATGCTACCCCCGCAGTTGCTAACAGGATTAACCCCAAGGCGATCGCTTTCTGACGATTTTCTCCTACGAAGTCCAAAATTCCTCTTGTTTGAGGTCGTTCATCCTCTCGCTCAACTAACAATGGCAGCTTAAATTGATGTACTGGCTTCTCAATCTCCTCAGACTCCTGATGCTCCTCAAGCTCTTCTGCTTCCACAGGTGGTATCTGGGGAAGGTAGGCAGTGGCTGCTGAGGAGGCTGATGCAATCTGCACATCTGCTTGACTTCCATTGACAGATTGGTTGGCAGATTGGTGAAGATTGGCCTCATCGGGTACATCTGGGAGTACTTGATATTGATCTATTTTCACCTCCTCCCAGACACTAAAAAGGTGCGGCTCCTCCAAAAGCACACAAAGTTTACCCATATTTTCTGACAGGTGACGCGAGAAGTTCACCGCGCGATCGCGACTGTCTCCAAATACTTGTGCTAAACGAAATGCATGCCCACTATATTGCAGAATCGAGATTTGTTTATCTCGATCGTCAGGATCCTGGACGTTCAGGATTTTGATATCTTTGGGGGTGACAATAAACATAATGGGGTATCCTCACAGATTTTTTAACTTGACAATGGTATAGATAATAATTATCAGCACGCGCTTGGCTTAGAGATTTATCGTAATGGTATAAATCCAGCTTGCTGCACAATTTGCTGACCTTGGGGAGATAGTGCTATGTCGATAAATTCTTTGACAGCAGGACTAGTGGGTTTCGGGAAGGCGAGGTACAGATTTCGGCTAAGGGGATATTTACCACTCTGTACTGCCTTAGGATCGGCGGGGTAAGCTCCGTCAATCGCAACGATCCGTACTAATTCCTGATTCTTCAATTGCGAAATAGTAGCGTAATAAATACCATTATTCCCAAGCACCTTGACAATATCGGTAGTCTCATCCCGCGACCAGGTTATAAAGTTAGGACTTTCAGAAGCAAACTCCTGCCCTTCAAGCACTACATTCTGAAAAATGTCTCTCGTACCGCTAGTCTTGGCACGATTAATCACTCGAATTGGCATATTTGGCCCTCCTAATTCCGCCCAATTCGTAATTTTGCGCTGATATATCTGGCGTAACTGATCGAGTGTAAGCTCTCCTTTGAAAGGATTATCTTTACCTACTGCTACTGCTATAGCATCGCGAGCAATTGCAACTACCTGCACGCCTGCTTCAGCGTGTTTGGGTTTTAAAGGGCGATCGCTAGCCACTAATGCCACCATAGGGTTATTTAGCAAATCGTCAAGGCCTTGATTTGAACCACTAGGGTGCCCGTCCGGCTGTCCGTATGTTGTAGGAATATTCGGGTTAAGATCGGTATAGGCGTTACGCAAGCGTCGTATTACCCCTACCATCGTAGAACCTCCATCGATATGCAAGACTTTGGGATTGGGTAATGAAGTGTCAATAGAATCAAGGGGTAATTTTGCAGGTGATATCTCAACCTGAATAGGATTGGGGGACGAATTGAGGAGGTGCCATCCAAGCGATGCTACACCTGTAGCTGCTAACAGGATTAACCCCAAGGCGATCGCTTTCTGACGGTTCTCTCCTGCCAAGTACGAAATTCTCCTTTTATCAGGCTCCTCATCCTGCCGATCGCCTAACAAGGGTAGTTTAGATTGATGCATGGGCTCCTCTGGCTCCTCTGGTTCCACAGACGGCGTCTGGGGAAGGTAGGCAGTGGTTGCTGAGGAGGCTGATGCAATCTGCACATCTGCTTGACTTCCATTAACAGATTGGTGAAGGTTGTCATCATTGGGTACATCTGGGAGTATTTGATATTGATCTATTTTTACCTCCTCCCAGACACTAAAAAGGTGCGGCTCCTCTAGAAGCACGCAGAGTTTACCCATGTTTTCTGTCAGGTGCCGCGAGAAGTTCACCGCGCGATCGCGACTGTCTCCAAATAGTTGTGCTAAACGAAATGCATGCCCACTATATTGCAGAATCGAGATTTGTTTATTTCGATCGTCAGGATCCTGGACGTTCAGGATTTTGATGTCTTTGGGGGTGACAATAAACATAACGGGGGTTCACTCACAAATCTTTTAACTTGACAAAGTTATAGATAATTATTATCAGCGATCTCACCTCTTGGTGGTAATAATTATGCTGTTCTCACAGAATAATCAGAGCACCCATGACTGAAAATTCCCATCTAAAAGTGAAAAACCTAGGCAATTTAGCTGCGATTGCACAGCAATTTGCTTCCCAGCGACATATCGCCGATATCCAACCACTTGGAAATGGCAACATCAATGACACTTACATAGTGACACAAGGTACTCAAGATAGTAATGATGGGGAGAAATTTATTCTACAACAGATCAATACGCGGGTATTTTCTCAACCAGCTCTGGTGATGCAAAATATGCGTATCTTCACCGAGCACGCTCAGGGTCAACTTCAACGTAACCCACTTAGGCGAGATCGCCGTTGGGAGGTGCCCCAAGTGCTAATGACACAGGAAGATCGAGACTACTACATCGATTCTGGCGGATCTTTCTGGCGAGCGATCGGCTTTATTGGCAATTCCTATTCTCTGGATGCCATTCAAAATCTCGAGCACGCACGCGAAGTTGGTTACGCGTTAGGGACTTTCCACAGCTTGATTGGCGATCTACCACCAGAGAAACTTGTCGACACATTAGAAGGCTTTCACATTACGCCGCGCTATCTACGTCACTACGAAGAAGTTATAGCTAAAGCTGACAACAACAGCTCAAGTAAATCTCCAGAAGTGCAATATTGTTTGCGGTTTATCAGCGATCGCGCTGCTTGGGCGCACGTACTCGAAGATGCTAAGGCAAAGGGTAAATTGCCTCTACGTTTGATGCACGGAGATCCTAAGGTCAACAATGTCATGATTGACACAACCACGCAGCAAGCTGTGAGCATGATCGATCTCGACACGGTCAAGCCTGGTCTGGTGCATTACGATATCGGAGACTGTTTGCGATCGGGATGCAATCCTCTTGGCGAGGAAACCGATCGATTGGAATCTGTTTGCTTTGAAAGCGATCTGTGTCAGGCTATCCTGCTAGCCTATCTCGCAGAAACGCGTGAATTTCTCACCGAGCATGATTATGACTATATGTACGATGCCATTCGTCTACTTGCTTTTGAATTGGGTCTGAGATTTTTCACCGATCGCTTAGCGGGTAATGTCTATTTTAAGGTCGCGCATCCAGAGCATAATCTTACCAGGGCACTTGTGCAATTTAAGCTGGTTGAGAGTATTGAATCTCAAGAAACTACTATCCGCACCATCATTCAGGACGTGTCATGAGCGAGCGCACCTTTTCTCTTTTACCATTTTCCTCAAGCAATCGCCAGCCAGATCTCAAGATTACTGGCAAAATATCACGTCGCATCAATGCTCTATCAATCCACTACAATCTGCATGGTTCCCTAGCAAAAGTCGATATTCCCACCCAGGTAGATAAGCCAATCCGCAAAGACAACCTTTGGGAAGCCACCTGCTTTGAATTTTTCCTTGCGGTCAAGGACTCTGAACGATATTGGGAATTCAATCTTTGTCCATCAAGTCATTGGAACATTTATAGCTTCGATGCATATCGGCGAGGGATGCAAGAGGAGATGGCATTTGTAGCACTTCCATTTAGCATGCAGATGCGATCTGATTCTTTCTTACTATCTCTGGATTTGGATCTAGATCGAATTGTCCAGGAAGATCGGGTGTTAGAGGTAGCGATTAGCACTGTAATCAAACTTAAAGACGATCGAGTTTTTTACTGGGCATTGGCTCATCCTAGACAACAAGCAGACTTTCACGATCGCAACAGTTTCATTTTTAAATTCTAAGGTCAGGTCGCAAGCAAAATGATTAGCGAAATCACGTTTGTCTGCAAGCCTGATATGGTAGCTTTATGAGACAAGATTTGCCCAACTCGATCGCTATACATAACTGTGCCAACCTCGTAAATACCTGACTGGATTGTGGATATTCAACTACAGCAGCTCCTAACTACCATACTGCAATTTTTTACCGCACCGCTGTTTCATGTTGGGGATACGGCTGTATCGCTCAGTCTGACCTGTGGAATCTTGCTGGCGTTGTTTGCGATCGTTTTCCTGGTGCGCATCTTTAAAAACTTTTTGCGATCGCGCCTTCTCGTGAAGCTAGGTCTGGATGAGGGTAACCGCGTTGCGATCGCTACGATTGTTAGCTATAGCGCTGGTACTGTGGGATTCATCATCTTACTGCAAAGCATTGGTCTCAACCTGGCTTCCCTGGCACTAGTTGCAGGCGGATTAGGAGTTGGAATTGGGTTCGGTTTACAGGATGTCACTAAAAATTTCGTCAGTGGGCTAACATTACTGATTGAGAGAAAGCTGAAAGTAGGTGATTTCGTCGAATTTGAGGGTCTATCTGGTTATGTTAAAGAAATTTCCATTCGCTCTACGCTAATTCGCACCCTTGACGGTGGTGATGTGATTGTCCCCAATAGCTTCCTAGCGGAAAATCGCCTGCTAAACTGGAGCTATGACAACTACATGGCAAGGATTCGCGTACCTGTGAGAGTGGAATTTGACACCGATCCACTACTTGTGACTGAAGTGCTAGCCAGAGTTGCTTATGCAGAAGCTGATGTAGTACATGACTATCCACCCGAAGTGATATTTAGAGGATTTGGCGATAGCGCCCTGCTGTTTGAACTATGGGTATGGATTAATCGCATCGATCGCGAACCCCAAATTAGAAGCTCACTTTACTTTCGCATCAATCGAGATTTGCGTTTGAATGACATTAAAATTCCTTTGGTGCAAACAGAAATGTGGTTAAAAAATCCTGAAGTGCTGCGATCGCATGCAGAGAAGTTAAAAGAGATGGCGCGATCGCACCCCCAAGATGGGACTGCACCTGAGCATCACTCAATGCAGCAAATACCACTGCGGGATATGTTGCACCAGATATCTTACTTCCAAAACTTTGCCGACCTGGAGCTGCGCCAACTCATAGAGGTTGGCTATCGCCAAAGTATTGCTGCGGGAGAAATCTTATTTCGAGAGGATGAACCAGGCGATACTTTTTATATTATTCTCTCGGGAAGTCTAGAAGTAAAATTACTTAAATTAGATAAGCATATTGCCATCATGAAAATGGGAGATTTTGTGGGGGAACTAGCGCTCATGCTTGGAATTCCACGTACTGCTACCATCCAGGCATTAGAAGACACAACTCTATTTGCAATTAACCGTAACGGCTTTGAAACCTTACTACGTAATTATCCTAATCTGTCTGAGTTAATTGCCCAAGAAATTTGCAAGCGGCAAGAGGAATTAGCCATGACTCAACAACAACTCAAGCAGCTTGGCTTGGTAGATGCGACCGAAGATCCCAGAAACTTTACGATCTGGGTGCGTCAGAGACTCAGAAATTTATTTAGTTTTTAGCGCGTGTTGATGTCATGGTACTTAGCTACGCGCCATGCCTGGGTGTGGTGTGGCTGGCTCATCCACACTACGGAGCGTCAGCTACTCGCTATTGTCAGCGACCATGACCCCTTAGTGTCTAATCAATACTTTTGAGACAAAGCTATGCTAGAAGAGGAATCTAGAGACTAGAAACGCATAGTGCCCAAACAACCTCGACACCGACCATTCCGAGATTTTCCACATGCAGAGCGCAAAATCATTGAATGTGATTTCAATGAATGTATTCATTGCGGAGTAAGGTTAGTCCCTGGACAGACTTGGCACTTACGGAAAACCGTTCAAACCATGAAAGGGCCAATCTTCGTTGCCGGAAAAAATAAGAGTTGCCTGAATCCTGCTTGTTTCTACTTTCAGAAAAGGTACTATGCCAGTGGCGTGCTGAAATATAGCCTTCCCCATAGCACGTATGGCCTGGATGTATTGGCCTTTATTGGTTGGGAACATGAACAAAAGAATCGTCAGTTCAAAGAAATCCATCAAGACCTCAACAAAGCTGGAGTGTTGATCAATGAGCGGAATGTCGGAAAAATCTACCGACAATTCCTAGCATTATTGGGGGGAACCCACCTTCAGAAACGAGAACGATTGGTCCAGGTCACTGCAGAGCATGGCGGCGTGATTTGGGCGATTGATGCGCTGCAACCGGAAGGACATGGGACTTTACTCTACGTTTTGTGTGAGGTGTTGAGTGGTACTGTCGTCAGCGCGATTCAGTTGACTCGTGCCAGCGCTAAGGACCTTCATGCCTGGTTAGCTCCCTACCAAGCGTTGAACTATAAGGTGCTCGCAACGCTGAGCGATGGCGATACCGCGATGATGGAGGCATTGCAGGTCTGTTGGCCGGATGCGTCACACCAACGGTGTCAATTACACTTTCTGGCAAATTTGAGTGAAGACGTTTTACCCTTCGATAAACAATTGCGGGATGCATTGAAAGAAGGCTTAAAGGGCCTACCCAAAGTCCCAGAACACTTCACGACACCCGAAGTTGCTCAATCGGGGACATCTTCAAGCAAGCCCCTTTTTTAACTCAAAAGCAAGAGCGAACAGAAGCTGCTCAGGCCGCTCAGTCCATAGAAGAAAATATTCGGATGGGCATTCGAGATGCCGCGAATCGGAGCAGTCGTAAACCTTTTAGCTGGGGAGGACTGACTGGATATCGACAGCTTGAGGCAATCGCTGAGAGCATACATGAGATGCCTCTAGCGCAAGAGGGGATGGAATATCTTCAACAACTTGTAAGCCAAGTCGATGAAGTCCTAGGGCGCAACCGCGCCCTGGCAGATGACATATCCAGCGCCCACGACCAACTGATTGAGATTGCACAGTGCTTAGGCTATCCCACTCCTCATAACAGTCTTACAGGAACGCTGTTCACCGAAGAGCGCCGTCGCTACACTGACCCGAACCTTACTTCGACTACTATCCAGAATGAAATGGAAGTCCTTGTGGAAATGCATCAATCCACCTCCAGCTTATATCCTGCACAGACTGCCCTCTCCATTGGCTTTAGGCGGCGTTGGACGTCTTATGGGAGTAACTTGCTCCACTGTTACGATATTCCAGGTCTGCCCCCCGACAATCTCCGACTCGAATCTATTTTCGGGAAATTGCGAAATCACTCCCGAAGGATCACGGGACGAAAATCAACCCGCGAATTAAGAGACTTTGGTCAATCTCAAATTTTATTCTTAGCAGAGTCTCCCGAAGACCTCCTGGAACAGATGCAACAAGTTCCCCTTTCTACCTATCAAGCACAACGGGAGGCGCTTAAGAAGGCAGAAGCACCGCAACGATTCATCCGTCAGTTACACCGTGACACACGCAAAGCGACTCGCAAGTTGCTGAGTAACTACCTTAATCTTCAAACTAAGGAGGCAGCAAAGACCACCGCCAAATCACTGCCTTAATGAGAGGGAGGTTGACCTATATTTCCAAGTGCTTAAGTCGAACAACACAAGCTCTATATACAACACAAGCCATGAGTAGCTTTAAGACACTAAGGGACCATGACTGAAGTACCCCGTCCAAAGCTGTACCAAGGCCGCTGCCTCTGCTGTGCCTTCTAGGGGGAAATGCGGTAGAAAGTCTTTATCTGAGGCTGCTTCGTAAGGGCCTTCCTTAATTTCTAGAATTGCTGTGTCTGGCTGAAGCGCTACCAAGGTATGATAGACTCCCTCTGCTAGTTCCAATCCCCATGGATCGCCTCCCACCCGGAAATATTGATCCACATGTCCCGTTTTATCCAGAATTAGTACTCCTAACTCCCCCTGAAGCACTGCAAACAACTCAAACCCATTTCTGCCTACCTCCCGACGGTGACAATGGGGGCGCACGTAGGTTCCTGGCTGAAGCACATTGACAAAGCGCTGCACTCGGTCGGTTAGTTGGTGGAGATTATGATTCTGGCGGAGGCGCGGACTTACGCGAGCCTGTGCGCCAGTATGTGCGAGTAGAGAAAGAGTTAGGGGTTTAGCTAGATTTTCCATGAGGATAAAGAAACTAATTTATCGAACATCGGTAGTAAGTGACCCGCAAACTGCAAAAGGTCGCTCTGTCAAGCGCTACAAGTTACCCTTGCGCATCTCTTCTACGATGGAGTCGCAGGCACGCGCCGTAATCGCCATTTCTGTCAAAGTGGGGCTTTGCCACCCTGCCGATACCCAACAAGCTCCATCGGTAACGAGGAGATTAGGGGATTCCCAGCACTGATTGCGATCGTTCACAACTGAGTTGGTGGGAGAGGTTCCCATGCGCGCACCACCAACCTCATGAACGTAATAGCCTGGCGGCGCAGAAAAGGCCATTTTTTTCTGCATGCTGCTCACGTAATCGGCAAAGATGGGAACGTGAAAGATGTCGGTTAACTTCATGGACTTTCCTCCCACCTTGTCGATGATTTCATCGATCTGCACGTGCATATGGGTTAGCATGTGGTTTTCGTTTTCCGACCAGACACATTCGATATGGGGCACGGGAATGCCCCAGGCATCCACAACTTCAGAGTTCAAGCGAATTTGATTGTCGAAGCGAGGCAGGACTTCGCCGTGAGCGATCAGAAAACCGAACGCGCCCTCACTAACTTTATAGAGAATATCGGGTAGCTCGAAGCGCTGAATGCCTCCCCAGATCCCGTAACCGCGCAGAAAATCTTCTTGCTGGGTTTTCAAGTTGCAAAAGTTGGGGATGAAAAAGCTATCGCAGCCGGACAGATCGAAGGGCTTGGCTGGCTTTTTAAACCCTGGCAGGAAAAAGAAGTTTGATGTGGAAACATGATCCATCAGGAAACGACCGAGCGTACCCGACGCATCGGTTAAACCACCAGGCTGGTAGCGTTCCGTGGAGTGCAGGAGGATGCGTACTGATTCGATTGTGGAAGCGCACAATACAACGATCCGACCGTATACCTCATGCGCCGTTTTGTTGATGCGATCGATATAGCCTACGCCGCGAGCCTTGCGCGTGTGTCGATCGAATATAACGTGACTGACCACGGCATCCGATCGCAGGGTGGTGTTGCCCGTGGCGATCGCGGCTTTGAGCGAACTCCCCTGACTGGAGGAACGGGGCCAGGGATCGGCGGGGGTAGAGCGGTGGAGGGGAAAGCCCCGCGAAGCGATCAGGTGGCGGTCGGGCCATCGGCTCTCGATGATCGTTTTGAGGTGCAGTTCGGATGGCGTGAGGGGGGCTGGGGGCAAATAATCGCCATCGGGCAGTTGTGCCAGCCCATCCCGCGCGCCGCGCACCTGGAAGAAGCGTTCCAACTTACTGTAGTAGGGAGCCAGGTCTGCGTAGGCGATCGGCCAATCGTTGTCGAATCCATCTCGACTAGCAGCTTTAAACTCGCAGTCGGATAGGCGCAGCGTGATGCCGCCCCAGGTCAGACTTTTGCCACCTACCTGGCGACCGCGAATCCAGTAGAAGGGCTGATCGGGGGGTGTGGTGTAGGGATTTTCTTTTTCGTCGATGAAGAAATCGGGATTGGCTTTCCAATAACCTGGATGTAATGACTGATATGACTGTCGGCGGGAGATGGCCAGGTTGTAGCCCCGCTTTGCCATGTCCCGGACGTTATGCCCCAGATCGGCCTGCGGATCGATCGTCCGTCCCGCTTCCAACACCAGGACTTTTAAGCCGCGTTCGCTCAGCTCTTTGGCAGCAACGCCTCCAGTGGCTCCAGAGCCAACCACAATGGCATCGTAAATTTCAGGAGTATGTTGCGGCGGCATTCAGCGATCTACATAACTACACAAACAGATCGCGATTTTACACCAGATCGAGGGGCACTAACTCCTGACGGTTCCTATCACGCGCCGATCTTGCACCGAATGGCTTCTAGGCAGAGGGTAACGCGGACGCTTGAAGAATTGAATTTGCGATAATATCTGAATAGGCAATCTACGATGTTAGAGGGCAAACCTATGACGCTACAGCCGATCGCTACCCCTGAAATAGAATATCCCGACAGCGATGGCAATCCTATGTCAGATAATACCGAGCAATATCGCTGGATTGTGATCGTCAAAGAAAACCTGGAAATCATTTTCGCTGAAGATCCCAACGTATTTATTGCTGGGGATTTGCTGTGGTATCCCGTGCAAGGAAGCCGCGATCGCGCCGCCCCTGATGTGATGGTAGTGTTTGGCAGACCTAAGGGTAGGCGCGGTTCATATAAGCAATGGGAAGAGGGAGGCATTGCGCCACAGATTGCCTTTGAAATTTTGTCGCCCAGCAACAAAGATCGGCGTGGCTTAGACTCGCTAGAGATGAAGCTAGAGTTTTACGAGCAATACGGTATCGAAGAATATTACGTTTACGACCCTGATGATTTTGGCTTGGAAGGATGGCAACGACAGGGAGAGCGCCTAGAGAAGATTGCTACGATGTCGGGTTGGGTTAGTCCAAGGTTGGGGATTCGGTTTGATTGGGAATTAGGAAGAGAACTGGTGCTCTATCGCCCCAATGGGCAGCGTTTTTTGTCATCTGTGGAGCTGGCACAACAGTTACAAGCATCGGAAGCGCAGACGCTCTTAGAACGGCAACGCGCTGAATTAGAAAGACAACGTGCTGAGCAGGTGCGGCAACGCGCCAATAGGCTAGCGGAACGTTTACGTGCTTTGGGTATCGATCCAGATCGGGATTGATCGCGGCGATCGCTCCTTTTTAGTTTGGCTTACAATGCATATGCGGGCAGTCGTAGAGAGTTAGACATGGCGATCGCTGGTTTCTGGATAGCGCGATCTGTTCTTCTAAACCAAGTACCTGGCGATCGGGATAATATTAAGTGTGCGACCCAAATGTTGTTAAAACTTTGAAAGCGGAGAAAATCCATGTCCTCAAGATTAACAGAAGTCATCGAAAGTGCTGAAACCCTATCAATCGAGGATCAACTTAATCTAATTACCCATCTAGCTCAGAGGCTGAGTCATGCTAGATCGACTAGCCAGCAATCTTTGCAATCCGATCGCATTCAAGTTCAAACAGAACTCAATAAAAAAGGGAAATCCATTTGGCAAATTGCAGAAGATTTTGTTAAAGATATCCCTCTAGAAGAACTAAACAGACTTCCCACGGATGGTGCGGAGCAGCACGACCATTACATCTACGGTACTGATGTTCTCTAACCCATGACAAACATTTTGCCCAATAAGGCTTTACGATTCTCTTCCCTTAATTCGGTATTCTTTTGGGTTTGGCTTACAATGCATATGCGGGCAATCTTAGAGAGTTTGACGTGGCGGCCGAAGGCATTCGGAACGAAATCACCATCACACCGTGCAAGCAAGGAGGAACCCAAATCGTGACGCAAGTAGTTGGTCAGATATCGCTATACGATCGCGATTTTTTGTTATGGACGGAAGAGACAGCCAATCTGCTAAAAGCCAGAGACTTCGATCGCTTGGATCTAGATAATCTGATTGAGGAGATAGAGGCATTGGGGCGATCGGAAAAGAAAGAATTAAAAAGTCGTTTGTTGACATTTCTAGAGCATATCCTCAAGCGGTTGTACGTCAAAATGCCCCACGAGTATAATGGTTGGGAACGCACGATTCGCGAGCAACACATCCAAATAGAACTGTTGCTAGATGATTCGCCTAGCTTGAAAACACAATGGTCTGAGGCATGGGATTCCCTGCGGGATGCGTTCCGCCGCGCTTGGGAATTAGCACTGAAAAAAGTCTTTGGAGATTACCCAAAAGTTGAGTTTCCCAATGTTTGTCCTTTTGCGACGAATATCGAAACTCTTTTAGATCGAAATTTCTGGGAACCTCAAAATAATTAACGGATATTATGTGGGATGTGGGGAGATGATTCTCTCTGCGATCTCTCGAACTCTTGATCCAGGTATTAGATCTCTGTAAAGCCTGCGATACCGTACTTAGGTTGGCAGATACAAAACTTTAAAACATTTAAAAGGCCTATAGGTTAGACTTTACAAGTCTCGATGCGAGAGAAGAGAAAATATTACCAATCCCCTTCCCACTTCCCCATTCCACAATCTAGGAAGGTGTCCCCTACTAGATAAGATATCATACTGAATCGATATGTAGCGACCGTTTTTCTTCCATCCATTTGCGTGGCAGAATCTTTTCCATGCTTTCTCATGATACCTCCCATCAAGTATTCCACCGCACTCTTGGTAAATTTTCTTTTGCACGCTAAAGCCAAATTTGCTATTGCTGTATTTCACCCACAAGCGATCGATCATTAGTAGTTCCTCACAGGGGAAATTGAGTAACTCTTCTGGCTCAAACCATTGTCCTTCTTCCTTACCAACTGCGGTAATCATGAGGCGATAGGTTTCGTTATCTGCCTCTTCCCATCGTCCGTTTGCCAGGTGTTCTTCCAACATTTGACAGCGTGAGTCCTGCACTTCCTGTAGCAATGCTTTGATCTGTTCCATTTCTTTGATGTATTCTCTATTTATCTCAGAAATGCTTCGCATCGCAGGGTATGCCAATTTGAATTGGATTTCCAGCTCAGGATCGACTCGCTTCGCTGTTTCTTGCAAGCAGACATAAGCTAGATCCTTTGCTCCTAGTTCCACCATTTTATTGATCAAAGTCGTTGGTTTGATCTGGGCGGCATAGAGCAGGATTGTGGGTTTCCACCAATCATCGCCAAAATGCTCGTACAGCAAACTCTCCTGCTTTTGTCGGACAATCTCCGCTGCTGCTAAATATTCCTGAAAACTCAAGTGAGCGAATTCATATTCCCCTTGCTCCCGTTCCACTAACAATTCGCTAATCTGCACCACCTGTGACAAAAATTCCTTGGCCTCAACCTGTTCGCCCTGCTCGGTTAAGTAGGCAGTTAGTCTTGCAAGCAGATCGGTGCGCTCCATTCTTTCTAACCGATTTTGCATCATCTCCAGTGCCAAAATTTGCAGGATTGTTTGCGCTTCGCACTGGGTTAGCAGCGTTTCTAGTTTTCGCGCACTGGGGCGATCTCTCAACTGCAACAAGCAAATTTCTCGATACAGTTCCACGCGCCGCTTGGGAAGGTCTGCACCGGGATAGCGCCGATGAAACGTGACGATCATATTCAGCAACAGAGGATTTTTGGCCAGATCCTTTAGCTCCTGTCGCGCTTCGATTTGCTCCAGGAGTTCCGTCGCGGCATTCATTGCTACATGTTGCACGTCGGGCGTATTGCGTCCGCCATTGGCATAGCGTTCTTGGCACAGATACCATCGTTCCACAAAGTCCTGGCGCTGTTTGGGATTAAACTCCTGTACCCAAAGGGGGGGGGTATTGAGTACCAGGCGATCGGCTGGCTCCTGCTCTTTATAAGCCTTGGGGCGAGCGGTCAGAATAAACACCGACTTGCCATACTGGCGCATTTGCTTGTCGATCCAGCGTGCCACTGCTGGACGTTGCGTCTTTGCTACTTCATCAAAGCCATCCAACATCACGACGGCTTCGCCGTGCTTCAGCATCTGCTTTGCCCACTCAGTTCCAATTTCCAGATCGCTTGCTCCTGGTAGACCAGGCACATGATGCTTAGAAATCAACTCTGGCAAATTGGGAGGATTTTCTTGCGCCAACAAATCTCGATATTTCCGCAGTACCAACAACACGGGAATTCGTTTTTTTACTTTGTATTTTTGATGTTGTTTGGTGCCGTAGATGTAGGCAATATGCTTTAATAGCGTGGTTTTACCGTAACCGCCCCACGCCAGGATTGCCAATTGTCTAAAGGTAGGTTCGCGATCGCTTTTTGCGAGAAAATCCCAAATACTCAGTTCGTCATTATCTCGGAGTTCTGATGCGATTGGTTCTGACGCGATCGCTTTGAATCCCGGTAAACCTGCACTGGTATCTAATGCTAGTGGTACGAACACCTCCTCTAGCAGAGGTGTAAAAGTACCTTCCTGCTGTGCAACTCCTTCCGAGCGAAATGCCTGACAATCCCATGTCTGACATTTTAGGTATCGAGCTTCTAGTATTCCTCTAGTGAATACAGCAGGGATATAATCGAAAAAACGGTCGAGCAACACATCCATTGCTTTACCAAATTTCCCTAACCGTCGCTTATTGCCTTCGTGGACTGGCTGTAGCAATGCTGCCGCATAGGAGAGTCCCAATCCAATCGCCGCAGATGCGATCGCTTTAGGCACATCGCTCTCTTTGAAAAGCGCCCAGAAAGCACCCAATCCTCCACCTGCAACCCCTCCAGTCATCACCACCTTGAGCGCAATATTAGCAATTTGCTCGTTAAGGGGAAGCTTTTCGCCTGCGGGATCTTTTGCGTCTTTGGATTCTTGTTCTGGCGGCATCACGGGCGCTATCTGTTTATTTCTCAGTATACGCGATCGCTTCCTTGCCTCCAATAATTCTCTGGTTTCACAGTGCGATCTAGGTATAGGATTACTATATTTCTTTGAGGGTTTTCGGTCATGGCTATTGAATATGTCAATCGCAGAGGACAAAAATACTATCTTCACCAAGGGGAAACTAAAACAGGTAAGCCCAAATATTTCTTCTCGATGAAAGCAGAGGGAATCTTGGGTAACGACATTCCCGATGGCTATGAAATTTATGAAAATCCTAATGCTCAAGTGTTTCTGAGGAAAATTCTCCCTCAACTCATTACGCCCCAAGAGAT
>CALRKB020000089.1:0-18796 GCA_943367755.1 Rhizobium sp. Q54
TTCATTTCACCACTAAAGTTGTTCCTGCTGTAAAGCTAGGAATTTTGGAGACTGGGTTATCTTGGTCGCAATTACTAACGATGCGATATGCGATCTAACTCATTGTAGACAATGCTTGTAGCTTTCCCATGCGGCGGAACCAGTGCCGAAATCGCGCGATCAAATGAACTCACTGCTTCTTGATATCTTTTCATGGTATAAAGTACGCGACCGCGTGCATACCAGGAATCTGCGGCATTCAGGTCAATCAACTCTGAGAAGTAATTATTAATTTGAATCGCTTTGTCATAGGCGGCGATCGCTTGCTCGTTACGTTGTAAGTTTGCCAGCGTCACGCCCTTATTGTGCCAGACGTGGGAAGCCTTAGCATCGTTGGCGATTACTTGGTCATAAGCTTTAATTGCTTGTTCGTAGCGCTTCATTTCATCGAGAATATAACCTCGATAATACATTCCTAGGACGCTGGATTGAATTTGGAGCGCTTTGTCAATGGAAGCGAGTGCCTCCTCATAACGATTTACCCTACCCAGTGAAATGCCGTGGTTAATCAAAATTCTTGGTTCATTTGGCTCAATCTGAAGCGCTTTATTCGTGGAAGCAAGTGCCTCATGGTGGCGATTTAATTTTCTCAGGACGACAGCACGGTTGCTCCAGGCATCGGCATCACGTTGATTTATTCCTAGAGCTTTATCATAGGAGGCAAGACCATCGATCGGACGATTTGAGTCTACCAGGGCATTGGCTCGATTATTCCAAGCAGCAGCAAGGTCAGGTTTGATTTGTAGCGCTTTGTCATAAGCCTCAATAGCCTTGTCATAGCGCTTAAGCTCGTAGAGTGCGATGCCGCGATTAGTCAAAGCTTTATAATTATCTGGTTGTAGTTGAATTGCTCTGTCAAAAGCGGTAATCGCTTCTTGGTAGCGCTCCTGATCCAGCAAAGCTCTACCTTTTTGCAAATAATCCTCTGCACTGACTTGAGACAAGAGAATTGGCTCTGAGTTGCTGACAAGTGATGGCTGTGTGGTTTGTGCTGCGTAAGCAGACAATGCAGCGGAGAGTGTTGTAGCAACCAATAGTTGGGATAAGAGAGAGCAAATTCTCATATACGTTTTAGGAGAGTAATATCTGAGTTTAATCGTTGCTAGATAATGCTAGGAGCTTCGATAGCACTGGCAAAAACATGATATTGTACTTCTGGTGTATGCTAAGCGATCGAGATCAATACATAAGTGCGATCGCAATCACTGCACCCTTATCTTCCCTAGTGCAGTTTCACGATGACAGCGAATATAATCGAACCTTTGCGATCGCATATATGGTGATGGGCAAAAAATACCTTGTAAAATAACAACTAGTAAATAGTTAAACATTTAGATTGGGTCAAACCTAAAGTATGAATCCTATTCTGCAAACCAAAATTGAAGGCCAAGTCAAAAACAGCAAAATCTTGATCTACATGAAGGGCAATGCTGCCATGCCACAGTGTGGTTTTTCTGCTGCTACCGTGCAGGTGTTTTCCTCCCTGGGTTACCCTTTCGATACGGTAGATATTCTGGAAGATCCTGAGATCCGTCAGGGCATGAAAGAGTATTCAAACTGGCCGACCTTCCCCCAAGTCTATCTTGATGGTGAGTTTATTGGTGGCTGCGATATCGTCATGGAAATGCACCAGCGTAAAGAACTAGAACCGATGGTGCGTGACGCTTTCGAAAAAGCAGCTAACCCAGCTTAGATTTAGCTGCGGCTAGTTACTTAACAGAGGAATTTTTTGACAATCCCCCGCTTAAAAGACGGGGGTTTTTTGCCAGAATACTAGTCATGGTGGCAAAGCGATCGCATTCTCATTTAGACATGAACTATTGATTTCACCAGCTTGCTTATTGCAAACCGAAATTGCGCATGCGTTACGCCGAATGTCTGAGATGAGCGCGTTTAGCCTTGTCCTCGATCGTCTTGACATTATGGTGAAACCCAGTTTCTCAAAGTACCAGAATCACTATGAGAACTATTATACTTGCGCGATCGCCTTCTCATTAGCTCATCAACTGGGGCGATCGGCTTTGGCAATTGCGCAGATGCTGGCGGAATCAGTTAGCGAGTTAGTCAGCGATCGCGTTCGGGTGGAGGTGGTGGGTGATGGTTGGTTGAATTTTGCATTGAGGGATTGGTATATGGCAGAGAGTCTATGCACCTTATCTCATGCTTTTGAGACTAGGAGCGATGCCGTATCAACATCTGGATCGACAATATCCACGATCGACTTTCCAGGCTATACCAATGTGCAGTATGCCTACGCACGCTGCTGCGCCTTGCTACGCCTAGCCCAACAACAGGAACTAGTGCGCGATCTCCATACTTTTAGCTGGCAATTGTTAGATCCAGAGGGTGATTTATATTTGCGTGCCGCAACGGAGCAACGGTTGGCATTCTATTTACTCACGATCGCTGATGAAATTGTGCGAAATTCCACTAGTCCGCGACAGCTAGAGCAGCAGGTAGCGACTAAGTTAAGCAAAAAGTTAAGCAGAAATCTGGCGGCTAATTTCCTGGATTTCTATGACTCCTGCCGAATTGTGGGCGCGGAGTGTGAGTTAGCAATGGCGCGAATTGGCTTAATTGCTATTACCAAAAAAGCGATCGCCCACTTAGTTGCAGACCAAATATTTTTACCTGAGTCACTCTAATAAATCGGCTAAATCGATTACTCAACCAGCATGCGGCGCACGATCGCCGTGAACCAGCTTTCCGGCAGGAACTTACGCAATAACAGAAATGCACCAATATTGCCAACTGTGTAACGCAGCTTCCAAGAACGATCGGTACTAGCTCGATAGATAATCTGCGCCACTGATTCAGGTGAGGCACCGTCTGCACCGGCCTGGTTGGTTTTGGGTAGAACTTTGGCCACAAAGAGATCGTAGTCGGGAATGTCAGGATTGTTGGTGACGTCAGCAGAGCGATCGTAAAAATCAGTTTTGATCGGGCCAGGCTCGACAATTTTGACACGAATATTAAAGGGGCGGAGCTCGAACTGTAAAGCCTCGGAAAACCCTTCCACTGCCCATTTAGTAGAGTGGTAGAGGCTATAGAGCGGAAAAGTAGTACGGCCACCAACTGAGGAGATATTGACAATTGCACCTTGTTTTCTGGCACGAAAATGGGGCAGCACAGCACGAGTAACTGCCATCAAGCCAAACACATTCGTATCGAACTGTCGGAGAATTTGTTCAGGTGTCGATGTCTCGAACGCACCGACTAATCCATAGCCAGCATTATTTACGACAACATCAATTCCCCCAAACTTCTCTATGGCTGTGACGATCGCACTATGAATTGATGCAGGCTCCGTGACGTCAAGCGGTAAGCAAATCACATTTTCCAGAGTTGCCAGACCTGTTGCTTTCTGGGGTGGCGGTACGCATCCCTTAGGGAATCGCATCGTGGCAACCACATTCCAACCACGCTGCTGAAACAAGATGGCTGTAGCCCTTCCAATCCCTGTAGAAGCCCCAGTAATTAGTACTGTTTTCATTGGCAAGTTACTCTAGCGTCGCCTTGATTGTAAACCAATAGTTCAAGTGTAAAGCCATTGCAATTGCAAATGGTGCTCTAACTTAGCTAGTAAACTCCTTAGCTGCAAAGGCTTATCCAGAAAATCATCACAACCAGCTTGGAAGATTTTCTGGCGATCGCTTTCTAATACACTAGCTGACAATGCCACAATCGGTATGCGGGGCAATTCTTTCTGCTGACGAAGCTGAGCTACCATCTCGAATCCATCGAGAATCGGCATTCGCAAATCGACAAAAATGAGATGAGGGTGGGCTTCTCTCGCTATTTCAAACCCTTCTTGTCCATTACTTGCCTCGAGCGTCGCAAACCCAAGATGTGCCAAGATTTGGATAATCATCGCGCGATTGTCGGACTCATCATCGACCACCAAAATAGTTCGCGTCTCTCCCAAATAGCCAGAGATGCGTGGCTCTGGTATATCGCGATCGCCCTGTAAGCTTTTAACACTTGTAACTATGGGCAAAACTAAATCCAACCAAAAAGTACTGCCCTCGCCAAACTCACTCTGCACTTGAATCTGACTCCCCATCATAGTAGCAATTTGCTGACTAATTGCTAATCCTAATCCCGTTCCTTCCGCTTGACGAAGCGGATCGCTCACTTGCTCAAACGGTTTAAAGATTTTTTCTAACTGTTGGGCAGTCATGCCAATGCCTGTATCCTGGCTTTGAAAACGCAGCTCGATCGAGGATGCTTGCCGTCCAAGCACATTGACTTGAAACGTTATCGCACCAAGCTCTGTGAATTTAATCGCATTTCCTAAGAGATTGAGTAAAACCTGCCGCAGCCTTTTTTCATCTGCACTCACAATTTCTGGGAGGTTAGGATCGCTTTGGAAGATGAATTCTAGATTTTTCTGCTTAGCTCGAACAATACAAATTTCTTTGATATTGTTGAGGAAGTCCGACATCCGCACATCGGCAAGTAGTAAATCCATCCTACGAGCTTCGATTTTAGCAAGATCGAGGACATCATTAATCAATCCCAATAGATGATCGCCGGATTCCTTGATGATCCTAATGCTCTTGCGATCGCGATCGTGCAGATGGCGAGAGAATTCTAACAGTTGCACGTAGCCCAAAATACTATTCAGTGGAGTCCGCAACTCATGACTCATATTCGCGAGAAATTCACTTTTGGCACGGTTGGCAAAATCCGCTGTTTTTCTGGCTGCATCTAGCGCCTCGGTACGCTCGAACACTTTGACTTCTAACAAATTAGAATACTCGGCGAGTTGTTGATTGGCGACTTCGAGATCCTGGATCGAAAGCGAAAGTGCCGTATTGAGTTTGCGTAATTGGGTGATATAAATGTAGGCGGTCATTGCCAGAATCGATCCCACAAAAGCAATCAGGGGTGGTATGACTGGCACCCACCAACCATTGAGAAACAGCACATACGTGCTGCCTACTAAAATTCCACTCAGTGCGAAAGGAATGGCGATCGCTTTTAAAGATAATATGAGCAGCGATCGCCTCGATTGCAATTGCCAGATTGTGGCAGCCCCAATTGCCGCCCAGCTAACAACCCAGAGCATTTCCAAGGAATCTGTCCAGACCTTAAAAAGTGGGCGATCGTCGAGCACAGAACTAATTAACTGGCTAGCGAGATTGGCTTGATATTCTACACCAGAAATTTGGATGGGAGAAGTTGAGAAATTGCTACTGTAGGGCGTATAGAAAAAATCATTCAGACTTGGTGTTTGGGCACCGATCAGCACGATGCGATCACGCATCAGATTATCAGGAATGCGATTTTTTAAGACATCAGCCACTGAGACGTTGTGAAACTTCATGGCCGAACCGCGATAGTTCACCAGGATCTGATAGCCGCCAGCATCAGTGCGAATGTATCCACCATCATTAGTTTCCAATGGGACAAACACCTTGCTCCCAAGTTGGAGTAGGCCGCCTTTCGAGGTTTGAGGATTAATCCCTTTGTCTTTGAGGTAGACAAGTGCTAATGCCAAACCCAAACTAGGTAAACCTTCATTTCCAGGAGGCATAGGATAGAGAAAAGCCCTCCTCAACTTGCCATCAGGATCGACGATCGCATCATTGGCGGCAACCTGTTGTAGCTTATCCAAAACTGGCGGAGCAGAAATTCTGGGGCTGTAGCGATCGTCAATGCTTTTTTCGATGCCAAATAGGTTTGGTGTCGTTTTAAATACCTCGTTAAGCTCGTTGAGCCCCTCCTCAACTGGCACATCTCGATATAAATCCAAGCCGATCGCTTTGGGTTGCTGGTCGCGGATTAGACGTATTAGTTGGGCGAGTTGAGCATCAGATATCGGCCATTTCCCAAAGTAGCGAATATCTGACTCTTGTACGCCGACAATCAGTATGCGATCGTCCGGAGGTTGCTCAGGACGCAGTTGTATATAAAGATCGAAAGCAGCCCACTCAGATGGTTGTAGCCATCCAAGCGATCTGATCCCTAAGACCAACGCAGAAACACTAGAAATGGAGAGAACTAGCCCTCCCCACTTTGCTAGTTGCTGTGACAGTTTTGACCAAACAAAGTTCAAAAGTTTATTTGTGTTGAATAGAGATCGCCCATAGCAGCTTGCTTATCAGAGAATTGGGTTTAAAACCCCGTGCTTCTAGCACGGCTTTTGTACTAATACGCTACACTAAGCTTAGTGGACTTAGGTAACCAACCACTTAAAAAACCTAGCTGTCGAAAGACAAAGCACTGCACCTTGAAAATTGAATCTATGCGGTTCTACTGCATTTTTCTAGACTCCACCTCGCAGTAGGTAAAAGATTCAGAGGAGCTAGACGAACAGTATTTGAGACATATATATTTTGTTTCAATTCCAAAAAGGACTCGCACTCATGCGAATAGGGTAGGGCATACCCAAATTAACGCTTGGGGAGAATCCCACCTCTGGACTAAGCACTGCAAGGTACTTGGTTTAAGTGGTTTCGTTGAGCCAAGAATCCTCGTGCCTTAAGGCCGAGGAGTGTCAAAGCAGTTTGATACCGCTATCTGCTTTTATACCCACTTGGGATAATAGTAATTGCAAAAATTCCGCTGCGGCGATGCGATCGGGGCTGCTAGCAGGTGTATCCAGCAGTGTGGCAATAGCGTCGTACCAAATTCCAGCTCGGGCATAAACTGATGCCTTTTGAGAAGTTGATGTTGCAGCATTTAAGCTTTGCACCAGATTGCTATCGGCGGAGACACGCTCAATCCACCCCCGTGCATAGGCGTTTTGCGAAGGGCGATCGGGGTTGCAAATCAGTGAAACTGTCCAGCGATATTCTTTGCCTGACTGCAAACCAGGCAACTCCGATGGCAAGGCATACTGCATTACACCAGGATGATTGACAGGTAGATCGCGCACAAACATAGGCTTGGCAGCACCTTCTTCAGTAAGTGCTAGCTGTAGCGGTGTAGATGGAACGGTCGAGAGATACCATGCCAAGGTGGGGTGAGATTCTGTGGTACGGGCAGTGCGATCGCTGGGAATTAGCAATTGTAAGGCCACAGTCTGAGTCTGGAGACAACCGCGCGAACCTGCTCCTTGGGTACGCTGTGGGCGCGTACGGCTAGTCGGAGGAATATATCCCTGTTGGGTACTTGCCAATAGCATGGCTGGTTGACCAAAAGCAAAAAATAACACCCCCGCCCAAGCAATAGGAACTTGCCTTATCACTTTTTTCATGATGGAAACCATTGTTAGCCTCACTGTTTAGACTATGTATTTGTAGGCTCGATCTATATATCTATATTATGTATGCTACCAATTTTCAGGGGAAATACATCGTCGCCTCGCTCGATTTAACAATTCATTCTCAACATATAAATACACAAGCAAAAGCTATGTAATATGGACAATTCAGCCAAATTAAGGTAAAAGCTTAGCAGTAAGATTATATCTATTCCCAGATATAGCTAGACAAAGTTAGTAAGTATCAGTCTGTGAGGTTGCCAGTCTTGATCCATTCCGCAATACGTTTTTGGTATCAAGGTTTGCGCTTTGGGACAGTCCTGTTAGGTCTTACATTTTGCTTTCTGCTAAATGGGTTTCCCAATTTTCCAGGTCTTGCAAGTAATGACGATCGCGCCTTGGCACAATCAGGCGATCCAATCCCCAAGCAGGCATCAAACCAAGCAGAATCTCTCTATCAGTCGGGGCAATATCGCGAGGCGATCGCCTCTTGGTTACAGATGCTCGATCTCTCCTCCAGTCCGCTCGCCAAAGCTGCGATTCATAGTAATTTAGGGGTTGCCTATCGCCAAATAGGGCAAATGCCAGAGGCGATCGCACATTGGCAGCAGGCGATCGCGATCTATCAAGCGTCCCCAGATCCAAAAGATCGAGATCGGAGCGTGGCACTCCAGATCGATCGGGCGCAGGCTTATACAGCGATCGGTCAATACCGACAGGCAATCCCCCTACTACAGTCGGCAGTTGATTTAGCACTCAAAGCGCCAGAAGGGCAACAAATGGCGATCGCCGCTAAAGGTGCACTGGGCAATGCCTATCTGGGAGATGGAGACTACGATCGGGCGCTGGCTGCTTATCAGGAAAGCATTCTGCTGGCGGAACAGAGATCGCAATCCCTATCACAATCCCTATCACAATCGCAGGCAACGGGATGGATGAATATTGGTAATACACTAGCCAAGCGGGCTGAGCGCTACCACCTGCAAGTACAGGTCGCCAAGGCAGAAGGCGATCGACCAGAAGTATCTCGCTTACAAAAAGCACGCGATCGGGATCGCTCAGATGCTCGCAACGCTTACGATCGCAGCTTGGCGCAGCATACTGATGCCATATTGCAAGCTAAAACATTACTGAATCTAGCTCACTTGCTGCAAAATACCGAAAACGATCGGGTAGTTGCGATGTATCGTCAGAAAGCTGCGATGCTACTAGCGAGTACTCCACCCTCGCGGGCAAAAGCATATGCACTGATCGATTTGGCCACCCTCAATCGCCAGGATTCTGCTGCTAACCAAATCCAAACGATCGAACAGGCGATCGCCACCACCAAAACCATCAGCGATCGGCGAGCTGAGTCCTTTGCGCTTGGTAGCCTCGGCCATATCTATGAGATAAGCAGCGAACTCGATCGCGCCATGACTCTCACCATACAAGCGCAGTGGATTGCTCAACAGATTAATGCCGCAGATAGTCTCTATCGCTGGCAGTGGCAAGCAGGCCGCCTGCACAAAGCACAAGGCAATCGTCAGGCAGCACTTGCCGCCTACCGTGAGGCGATCGCTACATTACAGAGCATCCGCAGTGATATTGTGGCTGCCGATCGGAGTTTGCAGTTTGATGTCCGCGACTCCGTGGAGCCAGTCTATCGGGAAATGATGGAACTGTTACTCGCAGAATCTGAGACAGCACCCCAAAACCAGGCGATCGAGGAAGCATTAAAAGTTTCAGAGCTGCTGCGCTTGTCAGAATTGCAAAACTTTTTTGGTGATGAATGCGTAGAAATTTCTCCTGTTCGCCAAGCTAGTCAACTATTCTCACAACAGCAAGTGGCATTTATCCATTCAATCATCCTGGATCGTCGCACGTATATACTGCTGCGCTTACCAAACGGTTCGCTTAAAAGCTACCTTTTACCTCTATCTCAGGAGGAATTACACAGCAAAATCAAGCGTTTGCGGTTTACGTTAGAGAATATTGCCACAGATGAATATCTCACCCCTGCCCAAGAGGTCTACGATCTGCTAATTCGACCCATGGCGGCTGATTTAGCGCGATCGCCCATCGATATACTCGTATTTGTGAATGATGGCATTTTGCGTAGTGTACCCATGGCGGCTTTACATGATGGTAAGCAATTCTTAATTCAGAAATACCCTATTGCCTCAGTGCTGGGGACAAGTCTGAGCCCGACACTGGTGGAAAATGCGCCGCGTTTACAGGCACTTGCCTTTGGGTTAAGCGAAGCAGTCCCACCCTTTGTGGCATTACCAAGTGTCCCTGATGAGATTCAAGGGGTTGAAAATATTTTGGGTGGGCAAAAGTATCTCAACCGCGATTTCACATTTAAATCGTTCCAGACCAAAGTAAAGGAAGGTTTTGCCGTCGTGCATTTAGCTACCCACGCTAAGTTTGGAGCCACGCCAGAATCAACGTTTCTGCAAGCTTTCGATCGCACGGTTTCCCTAGAACAACTGGAAACTATATTGCGCTCTAGCAAACATGCGATCGAACTTCTGGTCTTAAGTGCCTGTCAAACTGCGGCTGGCGATAACCGCTCCACCTTGGGTCTGGCTGGGGTAGCATTGCGATCAGGTGTAAAAAGCGTGCTTGCTACCCTTTGGTCGGTCAACGATGCTGATGTAGTACCGTTAATCCAAGACTTTTATCGCGAATGGCAGAAGCCGGGCGTGACTAAAGCTGAAGCTTTGCGGCGAGCGCAACTCAATAACATCAACAGCAATAGTGGCCATCCTGCCATCTGGGCAGCATTTATTTTAGTAGGTAATTAAGTATGGGTGCGCTCTCTCAAACACGTCAGCAACTTCTCAAATATTGCGATTTCACTGGGATTGCGAAGCAAATTTCCTGGTTAGTTGCCTCTGCTTCGATTGCTGCTTTTGCCCAACCCGCTACAGCTCAACTCATACCCGATCGGACAACTGGAACGCAAATTACACCCAATCTCACGATTAAGGGTATTCCCAGTGACAGGATC
Source organism: Rhizobium sp. Q54 (assembly GCA_943367755.1). GTDB lineage: Bacteria > Cyanobacteriota > Cyanobacteriia > Pseudanabaenales > Pseudanabaenaceae > PCC-6802. The sequence goes on from CALRKB020000089.1 coordinate 10,245, forward strand.
GATCTAGGTACTCAAAAAGGTAACAACCTATTTCATAGCTTTCGAGAGTTTAATATTGGCGGCGATCGCGGCGTTTACTTTAGCAATCCCACTGGGGTCACCGATATTTTCGCGCGCGTCACAGGGGGGAATCCCTCCAACATTCTTGGCAGATTAGGGGTTTTAGGTACGGCTAATTTATTTTTACTCAATCCCAAAGGTTTCCTCTTCGGGCCAAATGCTAGCTTAGATTTGAATGGTTCGCTCCTCGTAACCTCTGCCGATCGCATTCGGTTTGCAGATAATTCGACCTTCAGCGCCGTCAATCCCGAACCAGCCCCTTTACTAACTGTAAGCGTCCCCGTCGGACTGGGTTTTGGCCCGAATGCCGGACTTATTGAAGTACAGGGTTTAGGGAACCAATTTATATCGCAGTCTATATTCAGCCAGATCGACGCAAGCAACTCTCCACCTGGCTTAAAACTACAACCAGCTCAGACCATTGCTCTGATTGGTGGCGATATCCTCTTGGATGGTGGCATATTAACTGCACCCAGCGGCAGGATCGAACTGGGCAGCGTACGAGAAGGATTCGTCGGCTGGACTCCAGACAGCATTGACTACAAAGCCATCAACACTTTTGGCACGATTGAAATGAAATCTGCTGCCGCACTTGATGCCAGCGGTACAGGTGGCGGATTGATTCGGTTGCGGGCAGAAAACATGTATTTAGGCGACTCTAACATCCTAATTCAGAGCTTTGGGGATCGACCAGCAGGAAATATTATTCTCAATGCTACAGACAAGATTGACGCTGGAAATATCAGGAACGAAGCGCTTGGCCTCGGTGCTGGGGGCTCGGTGTTTGTTTCTGCTAAACAACTTATGCTGCAAAATGGCGCGGGATTTTCTACGCGTTCCTATAGTACTACTACGGGTGGGAATATTAACCTCAATGTCTCAGAGGCTATTTTGGTAGATGGTGCTGGTGCCAAAAATTCTCTTAGCAATGTAATTGTTACCAGTTCGATCAACTCCCTAACATTTGGAAGCGGACAAGCTGGGAACTTAAGCATTGCCACAAAGCAATTGCAGGTGTTTAACGGTGGGATTATCTCGACTACAACAGCAGGAACAGGCAAGGGCGGGCAAGTTAACATTCAAGCTGACACCATTGAGCTAGTGGGATTTGAACCTAATTTCCTGATCCCAAGCGCAATTACATCTTCGACTTTCGGACTGGGTAAAGCAGGCAATGTCACCATCAGCACCCGTCAATTATTTGTGCGGGACGGCGGCAGGGTTGATGCTTCCACCGCTGCGATCGGCTCTGCTGGAAGTGTAACAATTAATGCATCCGAACAAATCACAGTAAGCGGTACAGTGCCTAATTCTCGCAATCCTAGTTTGATTATTTCTTCCGCAAATACTCTAGATCCAGCTTTGGTGGGACTTGTAGGGCAACTGCCACCCTTAGTTGGTGACTCTGGTGATGTAACGATAATTACTCCAAAGCTGGAAGTTACAAATGGTGCAAAGGTTTCTGTTAGCAACGATGGCACGGGCAGATCTGGCAATTTGAGTGTCAATGCTAACGAGATCTCTTTGAGCGATCGCGGCAGTATCACTGCTACCAGTGTTTCGGGAGGAGGAGGTAATATCTTCTTGCAAGTACGAGATGCCTTGCGATTGCAACAGGGACAAATTACAGCGGCGGCGGGGGAGTTGGGCAATGGTGGCAATATTGAGATCGCAGCACAAACTGTCACAGGTTTCGATCGCAGTCAAATTAGTGCTAATGCCTTTCAGGGTAATGGCGGCAATATCCAGATCGACACGCAGGGATTATTTTTTACTCCCAACAGCAGCATCTCCGCCAGTTCAGAATTGGGCGTGAGTGGCATTGTGGCAGTCTCTAATCTCGACCTTACCTCAAAAAATGTATTTGTATCGCCATCGACTAATTTTGTTAAAGTTGATGCGCTTGTTTCCAATAGTTGCTTAGCTAGACGCAATATTACGCAGGGCAGCTTTGTGGTTACAGGTTCCGGTGGCTTGCCGGAAAATCCTTACAACCGCTTTGTTGGTAATTACCCTGTTATTTCGATTCAGCCAACTACCGATCCTCACGATCCGCAGGCGCAGAAGTCGGACGATACTGGGCAAATCAACAATCAGGCAAATAATCAGGTAAATAAAAGCGATCGCCACTCTATAAGTAACTGGCAATGGCAGCTAGGCGATCCAATTGTCGAGATGCGCGGTTTGGCTAAAACAAACGACGGACGTATCTTACCAGTGCTTACCTATGCTGATGTTGCAGCTCTAGTGTGCCCAACCGAATCAGCGAAGAAGCCATAGCTAGCATTTCACAACTGTAGTACTCAAAAGTTATATTTCCTGGGCAAGTTTCCCCGCACTGTTTTACGACTACCTGCGCGAAAAGTATTTCAAGTTGGGTACACTCAATGCGTACTGGATTTTGCTGGGGTAGAAGCCATAGTTTTAGCATCGCCTGATTGGGGCAACCCAAATACTCCGACTGGGTATATACAAATCATCACTAGAGATAAACGTTTAGAGGGAGGTGTTACTAACTTGCGATCGACTATCTTTAAGGGATTGCAACCAAATAGCCCCCGCTATTAGTTAGCCAGGATATTTAACCATTGGTTTAGCAAAAAAAAAATGACGCAAGAGGAATTGAATGTTGTAGCCAAGGGAAAGATTTTGATTGTTGACGATACACCAGCCAACATCAATCTTTTAAGCGATTTCTTGCCTGATTGGGGGTATGAGGTGGAATCTGCAAATAGTGGTAAGGCTGGACTGAATAGTGTCGAGGTGTGCTCTCCAGATTTGATCCTGTTAGATATAAAAATGCCTGACATGAATGGATATGAGGTATGCCAACAACTCAAAGCAAATCCCAAAACTCAAGATATTCCAGTTATTTTCTTAAGCGCTCTAGATGAAGTAATAGATAAAGTCAGAGCCTTTGAAGCTGGTGGTGTGGACTACATCACAAAACCATTACATTTACAAGAACTGCTTGTCCGAATCGAAAATCAAATGTCTTTACAACTGGCAAAGTCTCAGGTTTGCAAGTTAAATGCTGAGTTGGAAGAGCGAGTTAAACAACGTACAGCGGAGTTAGAGCTAGCGGTAAAGAAACACCTGGAAACGCAGCAACAACTAGAATATATGGCTTTCCACGATGCACTCACGGGGTTGCCCAACCGCTCGATGTTTCTAGAACGACTTGAAGGGGCACTCAGCCGAATTAAACATAGTACCAACTATCATTTTGCTGTTTTATTTCTCGATTGCGATCGCTTCAAATTAGTCAATGATTCGCTTGGTCACCTACTCGGCGATCTCTTGCTTGTAGAGGTTGCCCATCGCCTCAAGCAACTACTTAGTAGTCTTGATAGCATTGCGCGCTTTGGTGGTGATGAGTTCTCTATTTTGCTGGAATATTTTACTGAGAGAGAAGAGGCGATCGCGCTTGCCGAACGCATTGAGCAAGCTCTGCAAACTCCGTTTAAATGCGACGGCAAAGAAATTTTCGTCAATGTTAGTATTGGTATCGTTTTTGGGACACCCGATTACGATTTGCCAGATACAATTTTACGGGATGCTGATACGGCGATGTATCGAGCTAAAGCAAAAGGAAAATCCTGTTACGAAGTCTTCCATCCCGATATGCACATTGTTACCCGCCAAGCTTTTGAGTTGCAAACCAACTTGCGGCTGGCAATTGAACGGCAGGAGTTCGAGATCCACTACCAGCCAATCGTGTCCCTAGCCACAGATGCGATTGTCGAGTTTGAGGCGCTGCTGCGGTGGCCACATCCCATCAACGGATTTATTTCACCAGCTGATTTTATTCCTGTAGCAGAGGAAACTGGCACGATCGTCCAGATCGGGGAATGGGTGTTGCGGTCAGTCTGCTATCAAATTAAGGCTTGGCAGGAAAAATACGGTAGCCAGTTTTCGATCAAGGTAGCCGTCAACCTGTCTGGGAGGCAATTTGCATTTCCTGACTTGATGGGGCAAATCGATCGCATTTTACGCGATACAGGTATTACAGGCGAAATGCTGAAATTAGAAATTACCGAAAGTGCGATTCTGGAAAATGCCGAAACTGCTGACTCTATTTTGAAGCAGTTGAAAGAGCGACGAATTCAACTTTGCATCGACGACTTTGGTACGGGTTATTCTTCGCTCAGCTACCTGCATCGCTTTCCTGTAGATACGCTCAAAGTCGATCGCTCTTTCATCAATTTAATCCAAGCAAACAATCAAAATACGGCGATCGTCCAGGCGATCGTCATACTAGCTCATCAATTGAGTATGAATGTCGTGGCTGAAGGTGTAGAAACAGTAGAGCAGGTGGAGTATCTCAAAAACATCGGTTGCGAATTTGCTCAAGGTTACTACTTTGCTAAACCGCTACCCAGCGATTTGGCCGACGCCGCGATCTCGCGTCAGCTCGCCCGCCTAAAATCCTTGTCACTCTGAAAACTACGTCTATAAGCGAGAAATATGCAAAACTTTGCTATTTTTGCGATCGACATTTGCAAGTTATCCCCTATTTTGGGACAATAGGTAGTATCAAGAGTATTTTTTCTGGCTTTAGCCCCACCAAGATTAGGAGGACAGAAATAGTTATGACTGAATTTTCTGATTTTCTGAAACACCGATATGCTTATGTCGCAATTGGGGAATTTAAACCTGGCAAATTTGATGAGGCCAAACAGCTTTACGAACAGGCGATCGCAACTTACTCTCAGGGATTTAAGGGAGCCTATTTATTACAGGAGCCTGGCACTGATAAGGGAATTGCTATCATCTTCTGGGAAAATATGGAAGACGTTGACGCAAATCAGAGTGATGTTTATAAGAACATTCTAAACAAGATGTCCCACTTATTTGAAAAAGCTCCAAAAACAGGTTTCCATGAAGTTTGCAGCCTAATTCAAGCATCTACAGAATCGAGCTAGGAGTCATAAGTATATCGCATGATGACAACTTTTTAATCGCAAGTAAAGTAAAATCCAATCTACAAATTAGCGCTAAATGAGAAGTATAAACCTGAATCTTGCAGGTTATTGCTGGGATTGTTGAATTTAATTAAAGGGATGCCATAGTCAATCCGAATTGTGAAACTACGGCTTGGTTGCCATATTAGCCCTGTACCTACGCCCACTACAGTCTGAGGTTGCCCCGCCTCATTGCTACCATTGGTATTCCACACTGTTCCTGCTTCAATGAATGGTAATAATTTCAGGATGCTGCTCCCTTCTGTATCTCTGGCCACGGGCAGTTGAAATTCTAGAGAACCCTGAATACCGCTATCACCAGTAATTTGATTTTGGCGATATCCTCTCACCGACTGTGGCCCACCCGTGCTGAAGCGATTCAAGGGCAATAGCGCATCGCCTGTCAGTTGGGCGCTAAACCTTAATAGTGCGAGCGTATCGCGATCGCTACCTAAGCGCTGTACTCGCAGAATCTGTCCATTCCAAGCGAAGAACCTCCCATCGGGAGCATTATTTCTAATTGTGGCTCCGATCGCATCTATGCCCAGGTTAAACACCGAGCGGAAAGCCCATCCTCCTCCAGGATCGCGGCTGATCAAGTCCTGTCCAAACCGAATTACAGTAGCCTGCGATCGCCCATCATCAACCTCAAAAGTTTGAACGTTGACTGGTATGCCACCAAAGGAAACATTACTTTGCTCGATCGCTAAGCCCAAACTGAGCGCAAACTCCTCTCTTGGCGATCGCACGAAGGGCTGGCGATAACTCAGCTCATAGGTTTTGGAATCAGTCCTAATATTCAATAGATCGAATGGAGGCTCCGTAATTGCATTCTGGCCGACCGCGAGGCTCAAATCGAGGGTGCCACCCTTGGGATTAAGTGGGATTTGATAGTTGATATTAAAGGAATCAGCATTACCCGATCGCGTATAGTTGCCCAAAAGGCGATCTCCTACCCCTAAGAGATTAGTTAACTGCGGTGTTACCCCGAAGCGATAGATACCTGTCGCAGAATTTCCGTAGGTGTCAAACTGTGCTCCCAAACTGAAGAAGTTGGCTTCTTTATAAGTAACTTCCAGAATGCTATTACCCGATCCTTCCCCAGCAGATAGGTTAGCCTTGATATCTGTAATTAGCGGATCGTTACGCAGTAGCTGTAGCTCATCTTCAATGCGGGTAAAATTAAGTGGTACGGTTACGGCTTGTGCAATGCGATCGCGCACGTAATTTTCCGATAATCGCCCTGGCTCATCCCGCTTAACATCAATGCGCTCCAACCTACCCTCAATTACCTGGATCGCTATTTCCCCATCATTAATATTCTGGTCAGCGGGCAAAATAGCACGGGATGTAATGTAGCCATGCTCTTGATAGAGCTTGGTAATTTTGCTTGCCAGTTCCCGTAGCTCCTCTAGAGCAACCGCTCGGTTTAGTAGTGGTGCCGATAACTGGTTGAGTTGCTCTTCTGTAAATACTGTACTGCCTGTGACTTTTATCCGTTTGACGGGAATTGCTGGTTCTGCCTCTGCTTGTTTTAGGGAAATGCGATCGGGTTCATCTTCGGAGGCACATACTGGTACGCACCAGTATGCATACGCCATAAACGCTGAAATACTAAACAAAAGCATCAGCGTTAAGCGTTTTACTTTTATCTTGGTAGACTTGTCTACAGAATTGTCCAAATCCACACCCTCACACGACACCCCCATAAATCCGTACGTAAAGATCGATTAGTCTTAGCACAGGATTTCTTGGGGTTAACTTATAGCGATCGCTAGCAAAACTACTCTCGGCACAATATAGCTCTAATAAAGTCTCAGCAACTGGTGAACTTGTCAACAAATCAACATAGAAATTTGTCCAAAATCTGTCCAACTGTAAATTTTTCATTGATGGGCTGTATGTACGGGCAGGTTTAGCTAGAGGTTTTGCTGGCCACTGATAGCGCTTGGACAAAACCTGCCCCTACGACAATGGATTTTTTACAGTACCAAATTCTTTTTAATGATTAATTGCTTCTCTGTTCCAGAGTATCAAAGTCATTAGCGATTATTTTTGTCTTAATTTCTTTAAACAAAATACTTTCGCTGTCGCCGCCTCGCTTAGTTTCGGATTTAGCGCGATCGCTTGGTCGTAACAGGCGATCGCCTCCTGGTAGCGGTCTAGCTTCACTAAGATATTGCCGTAGTTATACCAGGCATCATAATAGTTGGGCTGCAATTCCACCGCCGTCTCAAAGCAAGCGATCGCCTCTCTATATTTCAGTAACTTTGCCATCACAATTCCCTGGTTGTACCAAGCCATGCCATAGTCTGGCTTTAACCGTACAGCCTCGGCATAGGCAGCGATCGCCTCTTCGTATCGCTCTAAGCCTCTGAGCACGGTTCCTTTATTGTTCCAGGTTTCGTAAAGACTATTTTTACACTTGAGCGCCTTTGTGTAGGCTAGCAGAGCTTCTTCGTATCGCTGCAATTTGCGTAACAGGTTCCCTTGATTATTCCAGGCTTGATAAAAATTAGGCTTCAGTGTGATTGACTGTTTATAGGCTTCCAGTGCCTCATCATACCTATGTAGATCGCTCAAAACACTACCAAGATTATTCCAAGCATGATAGGACTTGGGATTGTGCATAACAGCGCGCCCGAAGGAAGTGATCGCCTCTTCTAAACGCTTGAGTTGGCATAAAGCTACACCTCTATCACTCCAAGCTTCCGCGTAATTGGGCTTAATCTCAACAGCGCGATCGTAGGCAACAAGGGCTTCTGTATATCTACGCAATTTACGTAAGGCATTACCGCGCGATCGCCATGCCTCATAGAAATCCGGCTTAATCTTGAGAACTCGATCGAAAGAGAGCAGTGCTTCCTCATATCGTCCCTCCTGCATGAAGATAATACCCTCGCTATAGCCAAAGGTACGGCGGTTGCGGTCTTGCCCTCCCTGGTTAAGCGCAGTTAGCCATTGCTTGTATTTTTGCAGCCCCGGGGAAGTTCCACCTGTGCTATCAGGATCGCGGGGGCGATCGGGATCTGGAATCTGCTTTTTGAATTTATCTGAGGTCACAGACATGACTCCCTATTACTTAACGTTATAGCAATGCCTAATTTCAACTACTAAGCTACTACTAAGCTACCCTGTAAGCCTTAATTGTCTGCACCTGCAACTCAAATGAACCCGGATTAAATTTAGGATTGAGTGCACCATCATATTCAAACTTGCTAAGCATTAGTTGCAATGCATATATATGTTTCGCCGCCAAAGGCTCAGCGTCACTAACTGTGCGCGCCCTAAATATAGGCACAAATTCGCTAAAGGGTATACGAACATTAATCCAATTATGTATAACTGTATCGAAGGAATAGCAATAGGCAACGCCATCCCACTTAGAGCCTATCCGGAAAATACTAGGAGTTTACGACCGACAATTAAACAAGCCGCAATCTGGACAAATCCCAAATAAGACTGGGATGACTTTGCCCAACGAATCAATACCCCACGGAAGCGGTTAAACCAGGAATGTCCGACTTC
>CALRKB020000090.1:0-18439 GCA_943367755.1 Rhizobium sp. Q54
GTCGAAGTCGGACATTCCTGGTTTAACCGCTTCCGTGGGGTATTGATTCGTTGGGCAAAGTCATCCCAGTCTTATTTGGGATTTGTCCAGATTGCGGCTTGTTTAATTGTCGGTCGTAAACTCCTAGTATTTTCCGGATAGGCTCTAAACCACCGTAGCTGCCGCTCGTGGATACCTAGGAATAGCTCAAGCTGATCGCTCCATAGCCTGCCTGCGTCTGTAGGCACGATCGCCTCATACAACCCATCAACCAGATGAAACCCTGCAAATTCCAGTGTTTCTGGATGAAACCAAAAGTAATTAGGGACGCGCCAAATGTCTTGATATAGTTCCTTCTTAGCGCCTCGATCTATTGTTGCAGTTGAGCTTGAGAGTAACTCAATTACTACATTGGGATATTTGCCCCCTTCTTCCCAGATCGCCCAACTGCGGCGATCGCGCTTCTCTGCGCCCAGTACCACAAACACATCTGGCCCTCGGAAGTCTCGCTTTTTGATCTGCTGTTCGTTGTAGTAGACCGTCAGGTTGCCGGAGATATAGAAATCTTGGAGATCGCTAGGCAAAGCGCTGGGGCGAAAGCTGGGAAATAATGGGATCGCTTTCACCTGCGGCAAAGGCGGCAAATCGACGCGCAAGAGTAGGTACGTAGACCATGGGACTTGTAAAGCCAGAAAAGATGTGAATATGCTCAAAATCTGGGACTGCACCTATTAGCGGTAAAGAATCCTGGCTAAAGGCAACCAGGCAACTGTGCCATTGTCCGGGAAGAGAGGCGATCGCTGGTAAAATCGCACCTACTTTGGCTCGAATTTCTGCTTCGCTACGCGTGGCATTGACCGGAGCATAAGGGTTGGTGAGAATTCGACTGAGTTGTCCAATTTTGATTGAGCGATCCGCAAATTGAATTGCTCCAGCATCGATGGAAGGTGCGGCCAGCTCGCGATCGGGAGCATCCCATAGTGCATCGATATCTTCGTTGCTAGCACTCGTCTCAAATTGCAGGCGCTTATTTTCAGCGGGCATGACTAATGTGCGCAGTTCTAGATCCACCGGGTTGGTTTCGATTAATTCGGCATGGGTGAAATACTGTTTGACCCGGATGCCTGAATCTCTGAATAACTGGCGACTGATACCACCAGCGCAGATCGCCACATTGGCGGCGTGGTATGTACCTCGATCGGTTATGACACCCCGAACATTACGGCGATCGCTTAACAACTGTTCGACTTTGGCAGCAATCGCTTCACCACCACTTTGTTTGAAGGCGTTACAGTAAGCTGACACTAGCAAAGCCGCATTGACCTGGGCATGTTTAAATATCAATGCTCCGGCGATCGCCTCAGGATTAAGCAAAGGTTCTAATTCGCTGGCTTGCGCTGCTGAGACAAGGCTAGGTGCGATCGCGCAATTGCTATAGGTCTCAGCGATTACTTGGGGATCCCTATCTAAGCCAATGGTTAAAATTAGATCCAGGTAGCGGAACTGCGTATCGACACCCAGTTCGGCGGTGAGGTGGCGTTGGATCTCCAGCCCTTCAGTACAGAGCTGTTGTGTCAGGGGCGTTGTACCTGACCAATAGGGGATGCCGCCATAGCTATAACGTGTAGCATTTGTAGCACTATTCGAGACGAGGTGAGGCTCTAGTAATAATACCGAAAAATCAGCTTGGCGTAGTTCATAGCTAAGTGCAGCACCTGTTATGCCCCCGCCCACCACAATCCAGTCATAGGTTTTCATATTAGGTTTGCCCACTAGCCATCATTTTTCATCGACGCTTTGGCTAGTTTCACCGCAGTCAGGAAAAAGAAGACACTAGCTGGTAAACTCGCCCCTAAAATCGCCCAAGTGACTGTGCCACCTAGCTCTGGCGTGCCTGAAGAAAGCTCATAGATAGACCCCACAAAGGCGATCGCCGCTATGACTGAAATTCCTAACAGTAGTTGTGATTTTACGTACATGCGTTTTCCTTGCACCACTTCATTTTGACTGTCACTGTACAATATCTTTAGCTGAATTTGCTCAAATTAAACAGGGAAATCCACCCACATATCAATTAATGCCTGAGCTAAACCTGTTTGAAAGCGATCGCGCTATGCAGTTACTCCAAGTGCTTAAAGCAAATTGCAAAGTAGTTACACGCCCGCAGTAAATTTAACGTGAGATGGATATAATTCTCTGTCATACTACGGCAGATTTCGATACTCTCGGTGCCGCAGTGGGTGCTGCACGGCTCTATCCTGGGGCGCGTATCGTTCTCACGGGTGGGATGCAATTGCCCGTGCGCGAGTTTATGTCGCTGTATCGCGATGAATATCCATTGATCGAAATGCGATCGGTCGATCCTAAAGCGATCGCGCGATTAATTTTAGTCGATACCCAATCCCCCAGTTACCTGGGCAAAGCTGCCGAGTGGCTAACTCTACCAGGTGTGGAGATACACGTCTACGATCACCATCCCAGTAGTGTCTCACCCGCCTTTAACCCTAGTTTATGGTGTGTAGAGGCCGTCGGTTCTACCTGCACTTTAATAATCGAACGACTGCAAACTGAAGCGATCGCCCTTACCCCGTTTGAAGTTACTGCTCTAGCCTTGGGCATACATGTAGATACAGGATCGCTCACGTTTGCACATACAACCGCACGCGATGCGATCGCCCTCGCCTGGTTGATGCAACAGGGAGTGAATCTGACAGTGCTATCCACCTATATTGACTATGCCATGTCCCCTCTGATGCAAGAGGTGCTATCGCGAGGTCTAGCAGAACTTCCAGCCCATACGGAAACGATCCAAGGATATCAGATTGCAGTTTGGGCGATCCGGCACGAAAATTTTCTCACAGGACTATCAGGCGTGGTAGAACGTCTGATGGAACTGACTGAGATCGATATTTTGATCGTGGTGGCTTGGCAAGGCGATCGCATTAGTCTGATTGCGCGATCGCGTCATGAGTTTGCCCAACTGCATACGATTATGCAGCGCTATGGCGGCGGCGGTCATGCCTGGGCGGCCTCAGCATCGTTAAAAGCGCTCCCAGACGAGGCTGTAAATCTGGATGCACTGGTATTGGAGATTAAACAAGCATTGCGCGATCGCATTCCCAATACGGTGATCGCCCAGTCGTTAATGTCTTCACCCGTGCGCACAATTCGACCTGATGCCACAATTGATGAGGCGCAGCGAGTGTTGCTGCGTTACGGGCATTCAGGGTTATCCGTCGTGAATGAACGCGATGAGCTGGTAGGGATAATTTCGCGCCGCGATCTCGATCTGGCACTACATCATGGTTTTGGTCATGCTCCAGTTAGAGGTTATATGGCAACGACTGTGCGCGCGATCGCACCCCAAACTCCTTTGTCAGAGATTCAAGATTTGATGCTCAAATGGGATATTGGTCGCCTTCCGGTCGTGGAAGATAACAAGCTCGTGGGTATTGTTACCCGTACAGATGTGTTGCGCCATCTACATCAACTGATGCCAGAAGCGAAACCGATCGCAGAGGTGCGAGATCGCCTACAGGTGCAGTTGCAAAAGCTACTAACACCACGCTATTGGGATATCTTACAGCAGGCTGCTCTGGCCGCAGATCGGCTGCACCTGCAACTTTATCTGGTGGGTGGAACGGTGAGAGATTTCTTGTTAAATCTACCTACCGACGATCTCGATCTAGTTGTGGATGGCAATCATCCCCTGGTCACAAATGGCGAAGAACCGGAGGGCTGGGGCGTAAAATTAGCGCGATCGCTCCAGGCGGTTTATCCCCAATCCAAGCTAGAAATTCACGGTAAGTTTCAAACTGCGGCGCTGACCTGGCCTGACGGCTTATGGATCGATATTGCCACTGCCCGCACAGAATTTTATCCCTACCCGGCAGCTTTGCCAGAGGTGGCGGCTAGTTCAATTCAGCAGGATCTCTATCGGCGTGATTTTTCAATTAATGCTTTAGCCCTACACCTGAACGGCTCCCAAGCTGGGCAAATTCTTGATTTTTTTGGTGGTTTAGAAGATTTAGAGAATCGCACAATTCGAGTTTTACATCCCAACAGTTTTATCGAAGATCCCACTCGCATTATACGGGCAGTAAGATTTGCCGTGCGATTGGGATTTCAGCTAGACTTGCGCACGCGCGAATATGCCCAATCTGCCAGTCAGCTAGTTCAGAGTTATAGCAGTCGGGGCATCTGGTCGTATCAAAATACCAGATTGAAGCAGGAGTTGCGGTACGTCCTGGCGGCTAAATATTGGATTGAAGCCTTGCGACAGTTGGAAAACTTAGGCGCACTCCACTACTTGCATCCACAGCTGACGCTCTCCTCTGAACTCTCACAACAATTAAGGCGTGCTGGTGCATGGCTGTTCCATTTCTGCCGACTCTACGCCGAAATCGATTGTCATAACATTTGGCAAGTACGTCTAGAAGTGGCGATCGCCACTTATCCAGATGCGGTAAAGATTGCTGAGCGACTACATCTCAATCAAGCCGGACTGAATCGTCTAGCTAATTTCCCTAACCACCGCGATCGCCTAGCCAAACTCTCTGCCGATCTAACTCCCAGTCAAGTGGTGAGATTATTGGAGCGACTGAGCATTACCGAAGTAATTATGCAGGCGGCAGTTGCGCCTGCTCATATCCGTAGGCTGCTATACCGTTACCTCAATGTCTGGAATTTAATTAAAATGCCGCTCGGTGGTCACGATCTCAAACGTATGGGCTATAAGCCGGGACGAAACTATCAAACCATCCTTAACGCTCTGCGGGATCGGGTTTTGGATAGGGAAATCATGACTGTCGCAGAGGCTGAGTTATTTGTGATCCAGCAATTCCCCTTACTTTAGGGCTTTTATTTTGCTCTTAGATTTCCTGTCAGATTTTGAGATAAATCTCAAGTAGCGATCGCGTCTATCTCAGGTTGTTGCTTTATTTAAAGGATTAATTATCTGCTCTCCAGAAGTGTACGAATAGAGCGTAACTCCGTCAAAATTTCCTGGAGGAGTTGATTTGTCGCTGTAACTGCAGGTTCCTGTAATTGAATTGTAACCTGTTGGATTTTGAGGATATCGCGAGCAAACCGCGATACTTCAGTTGGATGAAAAAGTAGAGGTTCATTTTTATCCTGACGCAGCTCAGGATTAAGTCTGCGAGGATCGTAGGAAAGGTTTAGCTGCTCTGGATCGGTATTGGCGTAGCGGTAGATTGATGCGCGCGATCGCCCCAGTGCTTTTTGAATCGCCTCCACATCCATCAGCGCGTAGCTAGGATTGTTGGCAGTGGTGGAAATTTCCGTTGTCATCTCAATTGGCATTTCATCGAACTTTGCGTCTTTAAGATTGTACCTGACTTGCGATCATATTTGAGTCTCACGATCTAAATTTAAGACCTACCTCAATCGCCTAGGGGTTTATAGCCTGTGCGATCGCCTGAAGTGCTTCGTCACACCAGGCCACCCACTCCTCCTGATACCGAATACCGCGACGAATAATTAAATGCATATAGAGATCCTTCAACTCTAGAGCATTGAGATGCTGGGCAAAATGTTCATCTAATTTCTTTGCTTGTTGCAGGGTTTCCATGTGGAGTTGTCGCCGTCGTTCAATTTCGCGGATCACCACCTGAGAGGGAACCAAATGCCCAGCCAGCCCCATCACGCCTAAATCTTCACGAATAGCGGCGGGTTCGCAGGGTTTAGTAAGCCATTCGAGTAGTTCTTGCTGGCCCTGATTGGTGATGGAATAAATTTTTTTATCGAGTCGTCCTGGTTGGGGAATTGCCTCAAAGGTGACGCTGCCTTGCTGCTCTAGTTTCGTCAGTTCGGCATAAACCTGCTGCTGACTCGCTTTCCAGAAGCAACTGCCAAACCCCTCAGCAAATTCTTTGGCAACATCATAGCCGCTCAAGGGCTGACGAGACAGAAATGCCAGGATAGTGTGCTTGAGTGCCATATTCAAAAACATACTTGACGAATTCAATAGGTTGAGTATACCTTAGTTTTTGTATTCAATTTCTTGAGTACAAAAAATGGAGTAAGAAATGACTAATCTTAATTTGGGATCTCAATGGGGATTCGAGGGTAGTTGGCAAAAGCGTCTGTACTCAAGGTATGGGCCGTGGGCAGTCGTCACAGGGGCTTCCTCGGGCATCGGTCGCGAAATGGCGCTCAGGTTGGCTGAAGCAGGGCTAAATCTCGTGTTGATAGGGCGGAACAAGTCCGTTCTGGAGCAGATGGCAGCTGATCTGACCGCTCGGCATGAAATCGAGTTGCGGGTTATGGGAATCGACTTAGCACTGGAGACAGCAGTAGAAGCCATAGAGACTGCTACCTGCGATTTAGATGTTGGTTTACTGATCGCGGCGGCTGGTTTTGGCACATCGGGGCTGTTTCTCAACTCCCGACTAGAACAAGAGATGGAAATGCTCAACGTTAACTGCCGCGCACTTTTGGGCTTGAGTTGGCACTTTGGGCGGCGGTTTGTAAAGCGTGGTCGTGGTGGAATGGTTTTAATGAGCTCGATCGTGGGCTTTCAGGGGATGCCATTCGCCGCTCACTATGCTGCCACTAAGGCTTACGTGCAAACACTGGCCGAAGCATTGCATGTGGAACTCGCACCGCTGGGAATTGATGTCCTGGCTGCCGCTCCTGCTCCTACCCACTCCGGCTTTGCTACCCGCGCTGGTATGCGGATGGGGTTAGCTCTGAAACCTGAGGACATCGCTCAGCCAATCCTCGCTGCTCTGGGTCGCCGATCTACAGTGCTGCCTGGATTCTTATCAAAGCTGCTCGCATACTCATTGATTCCACTGCCACGGTGGGCGCGGGTTCGGATTATGGGTGGGGTGATGGATAGCATGACAAAGCACCAGCGACGAAAGATTTCGGACTTGCGGGAGGTTGAATAGTATGAGCATAACATTGTCAAAAATTCGTCACTTACCTCTGACTTTAATCGCGATCGCCTCTTTAACTTTGAGTGGAGTCGGCTATGTCGCGATCGCTAATCGTCCTGCTCCAACGTCGATCTCAGAAACTCCATCCAAAGTGGAAACGGTGTCTGCTTTGGGGCGATTAGAGCCAGAGGGCGAGGTAATTCAGGTATTTGCTCCCACTTCCTTAGATGGGGCGCGAGTTGAGACTCTCCAAGTGATACACGGTCAACAAATTCGTAAAGGGGATGCGATCGCGGTTTTGGATACCTATGCGCGTCGGCAGGCGACCTTACAGGAAGCACAAGAGCAATTGAGAGTGGCTCAAGCCCAGTTGAGGCAAGTAGAGGCGGGTGCAAAGTTGGGGCAAATTCAGGCACAGGAACGGGTCGTCGATCGCCAACAGGTGGAATTGCAAACTGAAACCACGGCTCAGGAATCCACAATTGCCCGTCTGGAAGCAGAACTTCGCAATGCGGAGTTGGAGGATCGTCGGTATCAAGTGCTCTATGCTGAAGGAGCTGCTTCTGCTTCCTTGCGCGATAGTAAGCGATTAACCGCCGACACGGTGCGGCAACAACTGAACGAGGCGCGAGCTAATTTGAGCCGGATTCGATTATCGCGGCAGCAGCGGATTGCCGAAGCCCAAGCAACACTCGATCAAATTGCAGAGGTGCGTCCGGTGGATGTGAATGTGGCGCGATCGCAGGTGACTAAAGCACAGGCAAGTGTAGCGCGATTGCAGGCGGAACTAGATTTGGCAACAGTGCGATCGCCACAAGCTGGGAAAGTACTCAAAATCCACACTCGCCCGGGAGAACTGGTAGGCACTCAAGGCATCATCAGTCTGGGGCAAACCCAGCGCATGGTCGCAGTAGCTGAAGTGTATGAGTTGGATATCAGTCACATTCGAGTGGGACAAGCGGCAACCGCGATCAGCAAAAACAATGCGTTTCCAGATGTGCTGCACGGCAAAGTTGTCGAAGTTGGTCTAGAGATTAACAAACAGGATGTGTTGAATACCGATCCGGCGGCGCAGTTCGATGCGCGAGTGGTGGAAGTGAAAGTGCGGTTGGATGAAGCGTCTAGCCGACGAGTTGCAGGTCTAACCAATTTGAGCGTCCAAGTGGCAATTGATGTCAAATCTTGAGGAAATGGAATGACGAAAATGACCCAGCCAAAAATGGCCAAGCAAAAGAAACCGCTGTTTCTCTCCTGGTTACAGTTACGCAAAGAACGGGCGCGTTTGCTGGTAGCGATCGCCGGGATTAGCTTTGCCGATGTGCTGATGTTTCTGCAAATGGGCTTTCGGGGCGCATTGTTTAGTAGCGCTGTGGAATTCCACAATAGTCTCAACGGTGAAATTGTGATGATGAGTAGTCGATCTCGATCGCTGATCTCCCTCGATCGCTTTACGGAGCGCAGGTTATATCAGGCAGCAGGCGTAACGGGTGTTGAGTCCGTCAGCCCAATTTACCTGAATACGATTCAGTGGCGCAATCCAGAGAACAAAGAGATTTGGGATATCTATGTAATCGGTATCAACCCTGAACATCAGGTGATGAATGTACCTGGGATCGAAGCCAACCGCAAGAAACTGCGTGAACCAGATACAGCCCTGTTCAATCTAGGCTCTCGTCAAGAATTTGGCCCGATTGTGCAACGGTTTCAGTCAGGAGAGTCGATCACCACAGAAATCAACGAACGTCAGGTGCAGATCCAGGGATTATTCAAACTGAGTCCCACCTTTGGCATCAATGCTTACCTGGTGACGAGCGATGTCAACTTTTTGCGTATGGCTAATTTTCGCCAGGGTGGCTTGATTGATGTGGGCGCGATCAAGCTTAAACCCGGTACTGATGTCCAGGCGGTTTTAGCAGAGATGAGATCGCGCCTGCCTGATGATGTCAAAGTCATGACGAGGGATAACTATGCGAAAGCAGAAGTTGCTTTTTGGAATGCCAGTACTCCTGTGGGCTATACCTTTGACTTGGGCGTGGCGATCGCCTTTATTGTGGGCGCTGTGATTGTCTATCAGATTCTCTATAGCGATGTCACAGATCATTTGCCCGAATATGCCACGCTCAAGGCAATGGGATTTCGAGATCGCTATCTGCTTGCGATTGTATTCCAAGAGTCTCTGATTCTGGCAGTACTAGGGTTCATCCCTGGCACTGCGATCGCTTTGGGCATCTATCGCATTACAAATCTCGCCACGATGCTGCCGATGGCAATGGATTTGGGACGGATCGTGTTTGTCTTTGTCCTCACCGCCATCATGAGTTCGTTCTCTGCTGCTATAGCTGTGCGCAAGCTGCAAACCGCTGACCCTGCTGACATTTTCTAGGAGTTGAATATGTCCAAATTGCTAGAAATACCTGCCATAGTAATGACCCATCTAAATCATTACTATGGTCAAGGCTTACTGCGGAAACAGGTCTTGTTTGACATTAATCTCCAAATCGATCGGGGTGAAATTGTGATTATGACCGGCCCATCGGGTTCTGGGAAGACCACCTTGCTGACACTGATGGGAAGTTTGCGATCGCTTCAGGACGGCAGTTTAAGCATCCTAGGACATGAGTTGCTCAATGCCAGCAAAGAACAGATGATCCTCGCTCGTCGCCATATTGGCTATATTTTCCAAGCTCACAATCTATTGAATTTCCTCACGGTTTATCAGAATGTTGAAATGGCGTTGGAAATTCAAACTGTAACAGCCGCAGAGGCAGATACTCGTATTCGCAATGTTTTAACCGCTGTAGGCTTGGAACATCGCATGGACTACTATCCAGGCAATTTGTCAGGTGGACAAAAACAACGGGTAGCGATCGCCCGTGCCCTGGTCAGTCAGCCTCAAATTATTCTGGCAGATGAGCCAACGGCAGCACTGGACAAGAAATCGGGACGAGACGTGGTGGAAATTATGGAGAACCTCGCTAAAGAGCAAGGTTGCACAATTTTGCTAGTGACCCATGACAACCGCATTCTCGATCTTGCCGATCGCATTATTTACATGGAGGATGGATATTTGGTGAATCATTCTGATGTTGCAGCGATCGGATTGAGCGATCGCGATGCAAGTCACTTTCTAAAGGAGGGGCATCGCTCCATAAATCAGTAGGTGGGAAAGCTAAATTTTCTGCTTCCAGTTGTCCAATCGTAGAGTTAAAGGCTGCTGCTTGGGTCATAACGAAACCAGTTAGCCTAGAAAATTCTACACATAACATTATGCAGGATAATAAGTTGGCGTTTGCTATCCTGAATCAATAGTAATTTAGAAATACTAAGGCTTAATTAGGCTATGACACAGACTCCTCTTGCACCAAATACCCCTGCTAACCTCACGCTAGCGAGTCGTCCAGATGCTTTAGGTCGATTCGGTGTTTTTGGGGGTAAGTACGTTCCAGAAACCCTCATGAGTGCATTGAGCGAGCTAGAAACTGCGGCGAAGCATTACCAGCAAGATCGGGAGTTTCAAGCGGAATTGGATGGACTCCTACGCGATTATGTGGGCAGACCCACTCCCCTGTACTTTGCGGAACGCTTAACCGCACACTACGGTACTGCACAGATTTATCTCAAACGCGAGGATCTCAATCATACGGGCGCGCACAAAATCAATAACGCTCTCGCCCAAGCCCTACTCGCCTGCCGCATGGGTAAAAAGCGGATCATTGCGGAGACGGGTGCAGGACAGCACGGTGTGGCAACCGCAACCGTCTGCGCTCGGTTTGGGTTGGAATGCATCATCTATATGGGAGAGCTGGATATAGAGCGCCAGAAGCTGAATGTATTTCGCATGAAGCTCATGGGCGCAGAGGTCAGACCCGTTTCTTCCGGTACGGCCACGTTGAAAGATGCCACATCTGAAGCGATTCGTGATTGGGTGACTAATGTTGAATCCACCCACTACATTTTAGGTTCGGTGGCGGGCCCACACCCCTATCCTATGCTGGTGCGTGACTTTCATGCCGTAATCGGACGAGAAACCAGGGAGCAATGCCTAGAAAAGTGGGGTGGTTTACCTGATATCCTGCTTGCCTGCGTTGGTGGTGGTTCCAATGCTATGGGCTTGTTCCACGAATTCATTGAAGAGCCGACAGTACGGCTAATTGGGGTGGAAGCGGCTGGCGAAGGCGTAGAAACTGAAAAACATGCTGCTACTTTAACTAAGGGCAGAGTAGGGGTTTTGCATGGAGCCATGAGCTATCTATTGCAGGACAGCGAAGGACAAGTACAGGAAGCCCATTCCATTAGCGCCGGACTTGACTATCCTGGCGTTGGCCCCGAGCATAGCTATCTGAAAGATTCAGGCAGAGCTGAATATTACAGCGTTACTGACCAGGAAGCCCTAGATGCCTTCCAGCGTTTGTCCCGATTAGAGGGGATAATTCCCGCGCTCGAAACTGCCCATGCGATCGCCTATCTCGAAACCTTAATGCCCCAGCTAACTTCTGACAAGCGTATTGTAATCAACTGCTCTGGGCGCGGTGATAAGGATGTGCAGACCGCGATCGCACGTTTAACCATTTAGCTTCTAGGATTTAAACCTATGACTGCCCTAATCTTGGACTTGCATTCCGCGATCGAACTGACAGACGAGCAGTTTGAGCAGATCTGCACCACTAATCGAGATTTGAGATTAGAACGTACCGCAACAGGAGAATTAATCGTTATGCCACCCACGGGAGGCGAAACTGGAAATCGTAATATCAAGCTAAGTACCCGTGTTGAGATTTGGGCTAGCCAAACAAATTTAGGACTTGCATTTGACTCGTCTACTGGATTCAAGCTGCCAAACGGTGCGATTCGATCGCCAGATGCATCTTGGCTCAGACGGGAGCGGTGGCAGGTACTTACCCCTCTCCAACGTCAAAAATTCATACCGCTGTGTCCAGATTTTGCGATTGAGTTGCTGTCTCCTACTGACGAACTCAGAGAGACTCAAGCCAAAATGCAAGAATATCTCGCCAATGGGCTGCAACTAGGATGGTTAATTAACCCTAAAGCTAAACAGGTGGAAATTTATCGACCTGGACAGCCTGTGGAAATTCTGCAAAATCCTGCTAGCCTATCTGGTGAAACCGTATTGCCAGGATTTGTCCTGGACTTAACAGAAATCTTGTTCTGAAACCTTTTTGGGGCTGTGAATGTTTGAATATATTACGAATCTGATCATCTTTGCCTCAATATTTGCTTTATTTAGCCTGGGCTTAAACCTGCAATGGGGATTTGCCGGCCTAGTCAATTTTGGGCATGTAGCATTTATGACGGTTGGGGCATATACAACGGTGCTACTGAGCCTGAAAGGAGTTCCCTGGTATTTTGCCTTTATTATTGCCTCTGCTCTTGCTGGTTTATTAGGTTTGCTGATTGGCTTTACCACATTACGCCTGCGCGAAGATTACCTGGCGATCGTCACAATCGGCGTATCAGAAATGGTCAGGCTGGTGGTGAATAACGAAGAATGGTTAACCAGGGGCACCAGGGGGGTTTATGGCTACGAGCGTCCATTGTTTGGCTTAGTACCTCCATCTGCCTACCCTTTGTTACTGGCAGCCATGCTTTTAATTGTCCTGGGTTTGGTGTACTGGCGGCTGGAGTGGTTAGTGCGATCGCCCTGGGGACGCGTACTCAAGGCGATCCGCGAAGATGAGGAAGTGGCAAAAGCCCTGGGTAAAAATGTTTTCTGGTATAAGCTGCAAGCATTTGCTATCGGTGGGGCGATCGCAGGCATGGCCGGCAGCTTTTTTGCTTGGCAACTCACAACCGTCTACCCAGATTCATTTATTCCGTTAATTACTTTCCAAGCTTGGACAATTGTGACTATAGGAGGAGCAGGCAGTAATTTAGGCGTACTGATCGGTGCAGCAATTTTTCAAATTTACAATGTTTTACCGCGCTTTTTGCCTGCCCAAATTCGCGCTGATGGTGGCAGGTTTGAGGCGTTCCAACTGATGCTAATTGGCTTGACCCTAATTTTACTCATGCTATGGCGACCACAGGGTCTTCTCGGCAATAAGGATGAGTTAACGCTCAGCAAATGATTAAGCCTGCGGTCATAAAGTTGTAACAATCTTGCTACTTCACAACCACCATCGTTAACGTCAAGCTGGTATAAACTAGAAATCTGCCAATCGCTGGCACAACTGCAACTTTAGAACTTTGAGCAAACAATGAAGGTTACCCTAGAAAAACTCCCTAAAAGCCAAATATGCTTTGAAATCGAAGTAGAGGGAGCAAAATCACAGGCGATTTACGATCGCACGGTACAGAAATTGACACGGTCAATGCAAGTGCCAGGATTTCGCAAGGGCAAAGCACCTAAACAGCTTATCATGCGTCAAGTTGGCGCAGAACAACTCAAAGCAGGAGTACTAGAGGAGCTGTTAGAAGAAAGCCTCAAACAAGCTCTAGCAGAGCAAAAAGATCTGAACACAATTGGCAGCTTTGAGCTAATCACGCCAATTGATGAGTTGTTGACAAACTTCGCCTTTGGTCAGACATTTAATTTTCGCGCCGCGATCGATGTGCAGCCAGAAGTTACTCTCAGCGAATATAAGGGGCTTAGCATTAAGGCGGAAAAAATTGAGCCGAAGCTAGAGCAGATTGATAAGACACTGCACGAATTTCAAGTCAAAAACTCTACTCTAGTTCCCGTTGAAGATCGCAGTTTGCAAATGGATGACGTTGCCACCATCGATCTGCAAGTACTTAACCCCGTTGATGGTGAGGAGATTTCAGGTGCTGGTGCAGAGGATTTCCAACTCGACATGGATGTTGAGAACTTCATCCCCGAACTAATCGAGGGTATGGTGGGTATGGAGGTAGAACAAACCAGGGAAATCACCGCCACGTTACCCGCATCATTCGCTAACCAGGAGTTTGCGGGCAAACCTGCAAATTTCGTTGTGACGCTTAAGGATATCAAAGCCAGGGAACTACCTGCCCTAGATGATGACTTTGCCAAATCGATCAGTGAAAAAGAAACCATGGCAGAGTTGCGCGAATACCTAGAACAACGTGCGGTTGACGAGGCTGAGGATAAAACTAAAGAGAATACAGAAAAAGCACTTCTAGATGCTCTGGTGGAAAAACTAGAGGTAGATATTCCGGCAAGTTTGATTAGCCAAGAAACCAGCTTTATGATCCAGCAGCAAGCAATGTATCTACAACGCAGTGCTGAAGGCGCAAAATTGGTGAAACAGCTCTTTACTAAAGAGTTTATTGGTGAAATGCATCGCATGAACGAACCCGAAGCGATCGCCCGCATCAAGCGTACATTAGCTCTTGCAGAAGTCGCAAAACTGGAAAACTTAGAAGCTACTAAGGAAGAAGTGGACAAACGAGCTGCGGAAATCTTGCAGTCTTTGACGGAGGAGGAAGTCGATCCCGCCAAACTAAATCAAGTAGTGATGGATGAGATCGTCACCGAAAAAGCCATTGAGTTCTTAAAGCAAAATGCCGAGATAGAATTCGTGCCAGAGGGATCGTCTTCACCAGAACCAGAAGTCGAGCCAGAATCTGCAGAAGATGAAGCAGCCGATCTATAAAGATCCAATTTGAATTGTGAAATGAATTCTCTGCTGGATTCATTTCACAAAGATCATGAAGTTGTTGTAGACAAACGGGGTTTCCACGCACCGAAGAGCCAGAAAAGGGCTTAAAGCGAATAGCTACGATCGAGCGCCACAAGTACCTGTAAAAGGACGTTGGCTCCGCACTCGCATTGTTCAGGGGAAGTATATTCACTTTCAGCATGGCTAACCCCACCCTGGCTGGGGACAAAAATCATGCCCATGTCGGTAAACTTTGCCATTTCTTGAGCATCATGACTGGCGCGGCTGGGTAGGTAGGTGTAACTGTAGTTGAGAGTTTCGCAAACTCTGGCGATCGCGCTTTGAATTTCCACTTTGGCAGGGGCAGGAATGTTATGCAAATGGAGGTCCATATCAATTTGCGTGCCTGTCTGGGCAGCGATCGCGCTCATCTCCTGTTGTAACTCAATTAGCATTTCATCAATACAGCGATCGCTAAGGTCGCGAATATCTAGCTTCATTTCCACCCTGCCAGGAATCGTATTTGCCGCATTGGGTGAAACTTGCAAATAGCCCACCGTTGCTACCTGCTGACCAGGTCGATCGGCAAGGCGATTGACAGCGATGATGACATGAGCCGCTGCAACCAGAGCATCCTGGCGCATAGACATGGGTGTAGTACCTGCGTGTCTTGGCGTTCCTTCGATAGTGATGCGATAGCGACGCTGTCCGACAATGCCCTCAACGATACCGATTTGCTTACCGAGCGACTCTAATACCGGCCCTTGTTCGACATGAAGTTCTACAAATGCCACCAAATCCTTGGGATTGCGGCGGGCTTCAGCGATCGGTTCCCAGTTTCCCCCCACTTGCTCCAAACAAAGTTGAATACTAGTGCCATCAAGGCGCATATATTGCTGCGGATCGCGATCGAGGCTACCTGACATAGCCTTACTGCCGATCATGCTGCTTTCTTCATCTGCAAAGACAATTACCTCAATCGCATGATCGAGACGCATGCTACGTTCATGTAGCGATCGCACCACTTCAATTCCCGCCAATACACCATAGGCTCCGTCGTAGTGCCCAGCATTCGGTACGGTGTCGAGATGGGAACCCGTGGCCAGCGCAGGCGCATCAGCATATTTTCCGTCGTAACGACCGATGATATTGCCTGCGGGATCGGTACGCACGCTCATCCCCGCTGCGTGCATCCATTGTTTGACCTGCTGCCGTGCGGCAATATCTTCAGGACTGAAAGCAAGGCGCTGCACGCCACCATTAGGCAGTTGTCCGATTTGAGCCAGTTGCTGAATAGTTTGAACCAGGCGATCGCGATCGATTTGCGGTAGCGTGACTGTAGTCTCATTCATAGGGATAAAATTGTGCGAATCTGGGCGATTGAGTCAGTAAACTTGCCCAAAGAAAGGTGTATACTGTATGCATGCAATTTTAGTGTAGCAAAATCTAGCAATTTATGATTGCGAGCAAAAGTAGCGATCGCCAAACTTTAATGCTTCCCGTGCAAAGGCATAAGACGCTCCACGAGCAAACTTACCAAATGCTGCGGGCAAGCATTCTAGCGGGCGAACTCGCACCAGGGGGGCGGTTGGTGGAAACCCAGCTAGCCGAACAGCTTAATATCAGTCGCACGCCCATTCGCGAGGCACTTCGGCAGTTACAACAGGAAGAATTAATCGAGGTGGATGCTAGTGGCAGTTTGTGTGTCGCCACGTTCACTGCAACTGATGCGATCGAGCTTTACGACTGTCGCATTGCGTTAGAGCAGTTGTCGATTGCGGGAGCTTGCAAAAATATTACGCCGCTGCAGCTAGAAGAACTCAAGCAGTGCGTAGAAACAGCAAAAGTCCTCAAATCCAGCCAGACTGCCAGCCAGACTGATAGTGCGGCGCTACTCCAACTCGACTGTCGTTTCCATCGTCTGATTGCCGAGGGTTCGGGAAATCGCTGGTTAGTTTCATTACTCGATCGCCTGTTCGATAAGATGGTGTTGATGCGAGCGCAGACAACGCGGCACAACCCCGAAGTACTGAATATTTACGACGAACATCAAATTATCTACGAGGCGATCGCCCAACACGATCTGGAAATCGCGACAAAAGCGATCGTCCAGCATCTCAATGCCAGCAAGTTGCGCGTCGCGCGTGAGATGCAGCCTCTGTAATTTAAATACTTTTCCAGTTTCCATTAAGAGAATGAAAGGCAACCTTATGTCTGAAACGAAAAAGCGCGTTTTCATTTGTGGTTCTGCTCTCCAGGGACAACCCGATCACCAAAATCTGCGATCGGCAGAATTTTTACGCCCAGCAAAAACCAAACCACTCTATCGCCTGCATTCTGCTGCCGATGGTTGGCATCCTGCTATCTATGAAGTGGAAGAAGGTGGGATTGGGATTCCTGGTGAAGTCTACGAACTTACAGCAGAACAGTACGATTACCTCGTTTCTACGGAACCACCGAATATGTATCCGGGGGATGTGATTCTCGAAGATGGCGAAGTATTAACCGCCATGCTCTATCCCCGCGAATTAGTGGAAAAGTATAACTGGCTGGATATTTCCCACTATGGCGGTTGGGCAGCTTACAAAAGTGCTGTTGCGGCTGCGAGATAAAGTGCGATCATTTATGTAATGCTTGCTTCCACAGCATTGACTTGAGATGATTCGTACTAATCTTCTCTAGCCAATCTCCTTGTTGTCTATTACCCATACAAAGTACTGGATATTTACCTCAAATGGTGGTGTTACCCAGAAAGTTTCCGTATAGTACACCAATTAGTTGTGTTACCCCGAAAGTTTCCATATAATCATCCTATATCAGGTAGTTATACGGAAACTTTCCGTATAATACATAGTTAGGCCACTCTAGTTCACTAACAATCAATGCGCTGATTATTTTTGGGGGAGTCTTATGGATATTGCGGAGAAAGTTGTTGCTGCTATCGCCGGAGCCATCGTTGGCGCACTTTTGAATTGGTATCTCGGTCGGCGGAAGGCTCAGAAAGAAGAAGAAAAATCGAAACGTGAGGAAGAAAAATCTAAGCGGAGTTCAGTCATTGCTTACCTTGAGGCTGTTTGTGTAGCACTTGATGGCATGACATCTGATTTTAGAGAGGGTCGAATTCCACATAGATCGGGACGAACATTCATCGGCATATTGGATGTATTTAAGGACTACACGAATGCGCATTTAAGTAGCGATACGGAACAGCATATACACAAACTTCGCAACCTAGCGGAAGAAGCGCAAGATATTGACGATGATATGTATAGAGATCGAGTTAAACAAGACGAAATTGAGCGATGGATTAAAAACGCCGATAGAGTTATAGGTGACCTACAAGCGGAAATAGCCAAGCTAAAGGGCAAATAGCGTGCCTAACATTGCGCTCCACCCGACCCGCGCCCGCAAACTGTTTCGTTTTTTCGAGTTCTGTGGTGGGCGCGGGCGGGTGAGCTTGGGCGTTAGCTTGCTAAGTAAGTAATCTTGCCTAAGTTTTATGGAGTTAGGGTTATAAATTTTGTGAGGCTGAACAGAGAAGCTCTACTAGCAAGCGAAGGCAACAAAAAACATGACCGCCGAACAAATCAGACTGCAAGCAGCCCGTGACCCTAAAACTCCCTGGAAAAAGTGGGGTCCCTACCTGAGCGAGCGGCAGTAGGGTAGGCTGTAGAACTTAGTAGGAAAAGTCAGGGGTGAAATAGGTGGAATTTCGTCTATTTGCCATGTTGCTGCCCGTGTTATATCGATGGGATTTATATAAGTCGCTGACATCAAGCTTGGAATCTCGATCAGATTACTGTCAGTAGATTGCAAAATATCGCTAACTTCGGCACCCCAATATCACTAACTTCGGCAGACGAAAGTGAGGCAATTGGGCTAGTGAATCTTACTTACATCCCTTCCCATATTCTGGAGTCTATTTAGACGAGAGTGTTACGGAGGGAAAACGATGAAGCG
>CALRKB020000091.1:0-17728 GCA_943367755.1 Rhizobium sp. Q54
GATAATTTGGCGATCGAAGTGGGTATAGATGAAATGACCTATGGTCACACAGTTGACTCACCTATGAGCGTTACAACAGGACAGAATTCAAATGGTGAGATTATAGCGATCCAAATCGCTGACTCTGCCAGGAGGAAAATTTTGGTCAACCTTCAAGCTAGTTAAGCTAAAGCAACAGGAGTCAATATATCTAATATGTCTGAAATTCAAAATAAAGTGGTAATCATCACTGGAGCTAGCAGTGGATTAGGTGAGGCAACAGCTCGGCGGCTTGCCGCTAGTGGAGCCAAACTGATGCTAGCTGCCCGCCGTGAAGATCGATTAAAAGTACTGGTTGCAGCGATCGCCGAATCAGGCGGGACTGCAACCTACCGAGTGACAGATGTAGTAGATCGCGCTCAGGTCGAAGCTTTAGCGAAGGAAACCTTAAATACATATGGTCGAATTGACGTACTGATTAATAATGCTGGCTTGATGCCGCTTTCTCCCCTCGATCGAGTGAAGGTGAAGGAGTGGGATCGGATGATTGATGTCAACATTAAGGGCGTTCTCTATGGGATTGCTGCCGTGTTGCCGACGATGCGTCAACAAAAATCTGGCCACATCATTAACCTATCGTCTGTCGCTGGACATCAGGTATTTGCGGGGTCAGCGGTCTACTGTGCGACTAAGTTTGCAGTACGAGCGATTTCTGAAGGAATACGGCTAGAGTCAAACGGTGAAATCCGTTCCACTAATATCTCACCAGGAGCTGTTGCCACTGAGTTGACTAGCACGATTACCGATAAAGATACCGCAGCGAGAATGAATACATTTTACGCAGCGATTGCGATCGATGCCGATGCCATTGCTCGTGCGATCGCCTATGCCATTGAGCAACCTAGCGATGTTGATGTGAATGAAATGATCGTCCGCCCGACACGTCAGTAACTTACGAATTAATGCAGCGATCGAAAAGCAAAAAATAGCCAATTGACGATATGAACAAATCAGGACTTACGCATCTTAAAAGAGAAAACCCAAATTTTAAGGGGTTTGGGGCGTTGCCCCAATTGAGGGCTTAGCCCTCAAACTCCCTTCAATTGTTTTTTTGGAGATTTGACTGCGTAAGTCTTACAAATAACTTTGGCGAAGAACTAATGAGAAAAAATTATGACAGATATGAAAATTGCAACAGATATGATGAGCTTCGAGATTCGGCTAGCCTCCCGCCCTCATGGGATGCCAACCGCAGATAACTTTGCCCTCGTACAGACCAAACTGGAACCGCTTCAAGATCGACAGGTGCTCGTTCGCAATCTCTACATGTCGGTCGATCCATACATGCGCGGTCGTATGAACGAAGGGAAATCCTATGTGCCGCCATTTGAGTTAGATAAACCGCTTGCTGGCGGTGCTGTCGGTGAGGTAATCGAGTCGCGCACTAATGAATTTAAGCCAGGCGATGTCGTCACTTCCAACTTTGGCTGGCGGGAATACTTCAATGCTACACCGCAGCAATTGCATCGGGTCAGCAGTGATGTTCAACCGCTCTCAGTTTACCTTGGTGCCCTTGGCATGACGGGTATGACCGCATGGGCTGGATTGAATTTGGTCGAGGTCAAAGCCGGTGATGTAATTTTTATTTCAGGAGCTGCTGGCGCGGTGGGAAGCGTAGCTGGGCAACTGGCAAAATTACGAGGGTGTCGTACGATCGGTGCTGCTGGTTCAATGGAGAAGGTCAGATTTCTACAAGAAGAATGCGGATTTGATGTCGCCTTCAATTATAAGGTTGGCTCTATTCTCGAACAACTGAACCTGGAGGCACCGGATGGGATTGATGTCTATTTCGATAATGTCGGAGGCGAAATGCTGGAAGCAGCGCTTTCGGCGTTGCGCGTACATGGTCGGATCGTCGCTTGTGGTGGCATCTCTGGTTATAACGCGGAAAAGCCACAACCGGGGCCTTCCAATCTATTTAACATGACTACCAAACGGTTGACGATGAAAGGGCTAATTGTTGGTGATTGGCTAGATCGTCGGGGCGAATTTGAGCAAGAAGTGGGCGGCTATTTTCGAGCTGGCAAACTGAAGAGCAAGGAAACAGTGGTGATAGGAATCGACCAGGCAGTGGGTGCATTTATCGGTCTCTTTGAAGGGAAAAATATTGGCAAGATGGTAGTGAAGTTGGAGTAGATAGGTAGGGGCGAATTCATTCATGCCGATAGCATTATGCGGGCTATGTTTATCTGCGTGATCGCCTGGGCTTAGAGTGGCAGCGGTGGCTCACCCATCATTTCATCGATCGCTACTTCCAGAATCTGGCATTTTACAAACTAAATCATGCTGATGCCGGCATCGACAGCCCCGATCAGCAGATTACCGAAGATATCAAAAGCTTTACCCAAAAATCATTTTTGAGCAGCTTAAAAAAGAGGCTGATTTCTGGTTTAGTTGGGTATGACTAAAAGCATCTGCAAAAACGAGGTTGTAATAAGACTGAAGCTAACGCTGTTTAATCGAGGCAACAATGTCTCTGGCTTCCCCGTGATATAAAGCTTCAACATGAGCGCCTCTAGAAATCTTTGCCTCTTCTCGACTATCGAAGGGCCCAAGGAGATAAGTTTGCTGGGGAACAGAAGTATTGACTTCTACCCACCAAGATAATGCTGGTTGATGCGGTAAAAATGAATTCATCAGAGATACCTATAGTTTTTAGAACCTGATTTAAAGTGATCGCGAAATTCATCAACTGATGGAAGTAAAGTTAGAGGAATATTCACAGCTAAGACAAATCAAAAATAGATAAGCTAACAAGCATGTGATTTACTGGTTACGCAAAAGCACAAGGCAGAAGCAAGGACTAGCTTTGCAGTCTAAATGCGTAAACGTTTACGCGTTTGATTTGACTAAATTAAATGTAGCATGGAGATGACGGAAACGATATCTATGTAAACGTTTGAATTGTATGATTTGATTTAAAACGTATTAAAACTTTACTAACAGTTGGCAATCAAGCTTGACCTCGATGGGCATCAGTTATGACCGAAAGATAGAGGCAAAATTGTCATTTTGCGCTTACGTGGTGAGAGCTGGCGCTGTTGAGGTACAGTTAAACAACAGTAGTGCGTGTTATTTACTAGATTGACGGATTAGCCAGTGTGAGATAAGATGCTCACACTACAACAAAAGATAGAATGGAAGTGCCGCTACACCAATGTCTAGTCCATTCATGCCCATCTACTAATTGTTGATAATTGTTGAGGGAGATATAAAATCATCAGCAGATCGACTTCAGTTAATCCAAGACAGTTAATTCGAAATCTAACGGCCACCGCTCCGCGAACTCCACCTCATCATTCTGCGGTTCCAGTATTCTCTGACCGCTATCCCTATGCATAAACTGATCCAAGCCGTTTTAAACAGCGACGAGAAAAAGTCTCTCCATCAGCTAGTTGCTATTTTGAGCACCTCCGGTAAGCGCTATTTTTTGCGAAACGAGATCCTACAGGCGTTTACTGACTACTGCCGCGACTTACCTCCATCCGGTCAAGCCTATCACAGCTCTTCTCTGAGTCAGCTGATGCACTACACCCATGAAATGATTTTGGATGACGATAGTATTTGGCTGGTGGTGCGTCCCTGGATTGCGAGCCAGCAGGTGTGGCGGCTAACCTCAGACCTTTCCAGCGAATCGCAGATGACGCTTCAGGCACTCCTCGACGTGCGCGATCGCCAGGTTAATCTCTACCAGCCCCACATCCTCAACATCGACTTCAAACCTTTCTATCAGGAGGCTCCGGTCATCGACGACCCCAGAAATTTCGGTCAGGGTCTGGCATTTCTCAACCGTTACTTGTGCAAAAAGTTGCTAACCGAATTCTCCTACTGGTTAGAAGCATTGTTTAATGCTCTGCATACGCTCAAACAGGATGGGATGCAGCTATTGATCAATGATCGCATTCAGTCTGGTGTCGAGTTATCAGAACAGGTCAAGCAGGCCCTCAAGTTTTTGGGTGAGTATGACGCAGATCGCCCTTATGAAAAAGTTCACCTCGATCTGCAAGCCCTTGGATTTGAACCTGGTTGGGGTAATACCGTGGCTCGCGCTCGCGAAACCCTGGAACTGCTGCATCGCCTAATCGACGATCCCGAACCCGCTATTTTGGAAGCCTTTGTCTCTCGCGTTCCTGCCGTCTTTCGCGTGGTGCTAGTTTCCATTCATGGCTGGGTGGGGCAAGAAAGTGTGTTGGGACAACCGGAAACCCGAAGTCAAGTCGCCTATGTGCTGGAGCAAGCCCGGAGTCTAGAAAACCGACTCCGCATAGATATTCAGCAGTCGGGTCTGGACTTGCTGGGCATCCATCCGCAAGTAATCGTTCTGACTCGCCTGATTCCTCACTGTACGGAAACGCAATGCGAACTCCCTTGGGAGAAGTTAGATGATACAGACTATGCCTGGATTCTGCGCGTACCGTTTCAGGAATTCAATCCAGCCGTGACGCAGAACTGGATTTCTAAGTTTGAGATTTGGCCCTATCTAGAGAGCTTTGCCGTGGATGCAGAAAGGGAACTGCTGGCAAAACTGGGAGGAAGACCAGATTTAATCATTGGCAACTACAGTGACGGAAATCTGGTTGCTTCTCTGCTGGCGGATCGTCTCAAGGCGATCCAGTGCAACATTGCCCATTCGCTAGAAAAGCCAAAATACTTATTCAGCAACCTTTACTGGCAAGACCTGGAGGAACAATATCACTTTTCCGCACAATTTACTGCCGATCTGATCGGTATGAATGCCGCTGACTTCATCATCACTTCGTCCTATCAAGAAATTGTGGGAACGCCGGAGAGCATGGGTCAGTATGAGTCCTATAAGTGTTTTACGATGCCCAATCTCTACCATGTCATTGATGGCATTGACCTGTTTAGCCCCAAGTTCAACCGTGTACCACCCGGTATAAATGAGCAAATATTCTTCCCCTCTAGCCAGGTTAAGAATCAAGATGCTGAGGAGCGTGCCCGCGTTCAAACTTTGGTCTTTGAGCAGGAAGACGCGCACATTTCAGGTCATCTCGACCAGCCAAACAAACACCCCATACTTGCCGTTGCGCCGATCGATGCGATTAAGAATCTGACCGGGCTGGTGGAGTGCTTTGGTCGCAGCAAAGAATTGCAGGCCCAGTGTAACCTGATTCTCCTCACGAATGTATTGGATGTGGCAGATGCCATGAACTCCGATGAAGCCAGGGAGATTGCCAAACTTCATGCCCTGATTGACCAATATGGCCTGCACGGGCACATCCGCTGGTTGGGTGTGCGCCTGTCCACTCGCGATCTCGGTGCAGTCTATCGAGCGATCGCCGACCGCCAGGGGATTTTTGTTCACTTTGCCCTGTTTGAAGCCTTTGGACGCACGATTCTCGAAGCGATGATCTCTGGATTACCCACCTTTGCCACTAAATTTGGTGGTGCCCTAGAAATTATCCAGGATGGCGAAAACGGGTTTCATATCAACCCTACCGATTTAGAGGGTACTGCCGAGAAAATACTCCACTTTCTGAATCAGTGCCAGACCGATCCCAAACGCTGGCACGAGATTTCCGATCGCGCCATTCAACACATTCAAGAGCAATACAACTGGCAAGTCCACACCCGACAAGTCCTGTTGCTCGCAAAGATTTATAGCTTTTGGAACTACATTGATTCTGACAACCGCAACGCACTGAAACGCTATTTGGAAGCCCTATTCTATCTACTCTACAAACCCAGAGCCGAACAGATTTTAGCAGAACATATGAAGCGGTAATCATGAATACTCCACGCTCTCACGATCTAATTTACACAGACTGGAAGCTGATCGAACCTCATTTCGATCCAGAGCTGTTGCATTCCAGAGAAA
The DNA here is from genome assembly GCA_943367755.1 of Rhizobium sp. Q54. Taxonomy (GTDB): domain Bacteria; phylum Cyanobacteriota; class Cyanobacteriia; order Pseudanabaenales; family Pseudanabaenaceae; genus PCC-6802. The sequence goes on from CALRKB020000091.1 coordinate 5,879, forward strand.
CCGTATTTACAATCGGCAATGGTTATTTAGGGACGCGAGGCAGCTTTGAGGAGGGCTACCCCCTTGCGTTGCCAGCCACCTTAATTCATGGGGTGTATGACGATGTGCCCGTGGTCTATACCGAGCTGGCAAATTGTCCTGACTGGCTGTCATTGATAGCGATCGTAAACGGAGAGAGGTTTCGGCTCGATCGCGGCGAAATTATCCACTACGAACGACAGCTCGATCTGCGTCATGGCATCCTGAGTCGATCAGTACGCTGGCGTAGCCCCGCTGGAAACACGTTAGATTTACGGTTTGAGCGTTTTGCCAGCTTGGCAGATCCGCAGGTGTTGGGGCTGCGCTGCCAGATTACGCCGGTCGATTTTGATGGGACGATCGAGGTGCAGTCCAGCATCAATGGTTATCCCGAAAATCAAGGCTTTGACCACTGGGAGCGTCTCGATCAGGGCAAGACAACGCAGGGAATTGCACAGGGAGTCTGGCTCCAGGTTCGTACCCGCAGTTCTCGCATTGAACTCGGCATAGCTGCCACAATGGCTGTAATCGGCACCGATGCCTCCTTACAGGTGACGAATACTCCCGGCTATCCCACCTTGACCGTCGCCTTTAGCGCGGTAGCAGGACAGACCGTAAGCGTGGAAAAGGTCGTGACGGTGTTCACGTCCCAGGAAACGGAACTGCCAGTTCAGGCAGCTCAAGACAAATTGGCTGACCTGCCATCCTATGCGATTCTGCTCGAAGCTCATCAGCAGGCGTGGAACGGAGTTTGGCAGCAAAGCGATATCGAGATTGGGGGAAATAGCAAAGCGCAGTTGGCTGTGCGCTACAACCTGTTCCAACTCTTCATCGGTGCATCCCCACACAACAATCGGGTCAGCGTTCCCGCTAAAACGCTGTCGGGATTAGGCTACCGAGGGCATGTTTTTTGGGATACAGAAATTTTTATCCTGCCCTTTTTTACCTTCACACAACCCGCGATCGCCCGCAGCTTGTTGACCTACCGCTATCACACCCTGGATGGAGCACGACGCAAAGCAGCACATAGTGGGTATAAGGGAGCAATGTTTTCCTGGGAAAGCGCTGCCACAGGAGATGAAGTGACACCCCGATGGTCGATGCCGAACGATCCCTATGCAGAAGAGGTTCGAATCTGGTGCCGCGATCGCGAAATTCACATTAGTGCGGACATTGCCTATGCAGTCTGGCAATATTGGCAGGCAACGGGCGACGACATCTGGCTGCGAGACTACGGAGCTGAAATTGTCCTGGACACTGCCCTCTTCTGGATGAGTCGGGTGGAGTGGAATGCTAAGCAGGAACGGTACGAACTGTGCGGGGTGATCGGAGCCGATGAATACCACGAACAGGTAAATAACAATACGTTCACCAATCGCATGGTGCAGTGGCATCTAGAAAAGGCTGTTACAGTCTACGATTGGTTGCAACGCAAGTTTCCCGATCGCGCGACCGAACTGACACAAAGGCTGCAACTCACGTCAGAGCAACTGCTGCAATGGCAAGCAACAATCGCGCAGATATACATCCCTTACGATGCCGAAACAGGACTAATCGAGCAGTTTGAGGGTTTTTTCCAGCTCAAGGATATTGACTTAAACGACTACGAACCTCGCACGCGATCGATTCAAGCTGTTCTAGGAATTAACGAAACAAATCAGCGACAGGTGCTCAAGCAACCTGACGTGCTGATGCTCCTCTACCTGATGCGAGGCACGCAAGCGTTTCCCTATAGCCATGACGTGCTGCAAAAGAACTGGAATTACTACGCTCCCCGCACGGATATCACCTACGGATCGTCCCTCGGTCCTGCCATTCACGCTATCCTCGCAGCCGATCTGGGTGCAGCAGATCCCTACGAGCAATTTATGCAGGCAGCCCTGGTCGATCTCGAAGATACTCGCGGTAACACAGGCGACGGCATTCATGCGGCTTCAGCAGGCGGTATCTGGCAAGCAGTGGTTTTCGGTTTCGGCGGCATTCAACTGCGGGAAAGCGGTCCCGTTGCAACTCCCCATCTCCCTCCTACTTGGACTTGCCTCAAATTTAAACTGAACTGGCGCGGCACCTGGCACAGCTTCGATCTATCGCCCTCACCTTCTCAAGCACCTGCCTCTCAAGCTGATTCTCAAGTGCCTGTTATCCAGGGCTTCATCTTCGACCTCGATGGGGTTTTGACGGACACTGCTGAATTTCACTACCGAGCTTGGCAGCAAATGGCTGACGAAGCAGGACTGCCCTTCAATCGACAGGCAAATGAAGCGCTGCGGGGCGTGGCAAGACGAGAGTCGCTTCTGCTCATTGTGGGCAGTCGGCTGTATTCAGAGTCCGCACTTCAGGAGATGATGGATCGCAAAAATCACTACTATGTGGAATCCATCCAAGCCATCTCACCCCAAGATGTATTACCAGGAGTCGTTGAGCTATTAGACGAACTCAGGCAATCGGGAACTAAAATCGCGATCGCCTCTGCCAGCAAGAATGCGCGAGCCGCGATCGAGAAGTTAGGGATTGCCGATCGCGTTGATACGATCGCTGATGGCTACAGCGTCGAGCACCCCAAGCCAGCCCCTGACCTATTTCTGTACGCTGCAACGCAGTTAGGACTCGATCCCGATCGCTGTGTTGTGGTTGAAGATGCCGCTGCCGGTATTGCCGCCGCGATCGCCGCAGGCATGTGGACGATTGGACTCGGTCCTACCGATCGCGTTGGAGCTGCCAATATTGTTCTACCAAACCTGATGGGCGTTCACTTGAGCGATCTACAAACTAAATTAGGCAGATGCTTAGAGACAAGTAGCTCCAAAAATTCCTCAGCTAGAGTTTCATAATCAGCACATTTTTACTTACGTTTTGTATCGTATTTAATCAATTTATTCAGTTTATACAGGAAATCAAACAACTTACTCTCACTGTAGAGTAGATGGTTATAAATAACAAAAACTTTTATGGCTAGCAATTTGATAACAGTGACAAGTCCTAGAAACTCAACATAATAGAGAGCGCATAATGAATACTACAATTGACAACTTCACCAAACAATTCCATGACAATTTGGAAGTGGTTGAAAACCGAGTAAAATCGCTGAAGGAAAGCATTCAATCTGCACCGAAAAAAACTCAAGCTGAGATTCAATCAAAACTTGACGAGGTGAGGGCAAAGATAGACTCGAAGAAACATGAATTTGATCAGTACCGAGCAAAGCTCAAAACTCAATTGGAGGCGAAAGAAGCTGAGGTGATTTCGGATGTTGAGGAATGGAAAGCGAGTCGCGAAGTCAAGAAACTCGAACATCGGGCTGATAAAGCTGAAGACTATGCCAATACAGCGATCGTTTTGGCGATGGCGATGATAGTAGAAGCTGAAGCAGCAGCCTTGGAAGCAATCTTCGCTAGATCGGATGCAGAAGCCGCTGCGAGTACCACAGAGAGATAAGACAGAGTTTCACAACCAGCCTATTTTTGCAAAGGCGTGGAGGTTTTCCCTTTTCAACATTTCTGATACGCCACTACCTATTACATCAGAAAGAGAATGAATATGTCGAATACCTTAGCCCGAACATCAGACATTTCTCAACCACTTATCAGTCCTGCGACTCTCCCAACTTTAATTTTAGGTGGGGGCTTTACGGGATTATTCACGGCGTTGCACTTAAGCCATCAGCATTACAAAACACCAACTATTCTGATCGATCAAGAGTGGAATTTTATCTTTACACCGCTATTGTATGAGTTTCTCAGTGGTGAGATGAATATTCAGCATATCCGTCTCCGCTATGACGAACTTTTACATAAAAGTGGGGTTGCATTCATTCGGGACAGGATTCAATCTATTGACTTGCCGCAGCGACAAGTTCACCTAGCATCTGGACTGCATTACAGCTACAGTAACTTAGTATTGTCACTTGGAGGAGTAGCAGGTTACTTCGGTGTTGCAGGAGCCAAAGAATACACATTGGCATTTCGCACCAGTGAAGATGCGATCGCCTTAGCTTGGAAACTACGAGATTGTTTGCAACGAGCTACCCAGACTATAGAACTACAACAAAAACGCACCTTATTGACCGTTGCTATCCTTGGCGCTGGTTGCTCTGGAGTCGAGCTAGCAGCCACGCTGGCAGATTTATTGCCTGACTGGTACAGCCCTTTAGGCGGAGACATTACAGATATTCGCGTAGTCATCATTCAACGGGGTAAACAGATTCTCAAAGGAGATAGCGATCGCTTGCGCCAGACTGCCCAAGCTGCATTACAAAAGCGTACTATATCCGTAGAGGTGATGCTAGAAACTGCGGTAATTGAGGTTCGTCCAAATACAGTTGTGATTAAGCGAAATAACCAAATAGAAGAGCTTTCAGCCGCGACGATTATTTGGACGACGGGAACCGCAACAAATCCGCTCATTGCCGCATTACCCATCCCTGCAACAAGTCGAGACAAACAGGGACAACTCAAGTTGACAAACACCTTACAACTGCTCGATTTTCCAGAAGTATTTGCGGGCGGCGATTGCACTGTGATGGAGCATCCTTTGCCATTAACTGCTCAAGTGGCGTATCAGCAAGGAGCCGCGATCGCCCATAATTTGCAGGCGATCGCTGAAGGTTGCGCACCGCTTCCAGCCCAGATTCAGCTGCGGGGAACCCTAATGAAGCTGGGATTAAACGAGGGTGTCGCAGAGATCTTCGATCGCTATGAAGTGAAAGGGCATCTCGGACATTTAATTCGTCAGGCAGCCTACATTGAACTGTTACCCACCCCCGTTCGTAACTTCAAAGCAACCGTTGAATGGCTATCCGATGAGCTTTTCCAACGCATTGCAGGAGTATGAGATACATCTTTACAAGGATATAATAGGATTAATTTGAAAAAACTTGGATAAATATATGCTTCACAAAATCCTAGTTGCAACCACTAGTTCAGAATCGAGTCATCATGTTTTCGATCATGCTCTAATGCTGGCAAAAGCTACGGGTGCTCATTTAGGGCTACTTCATGTTACCGATTCTGATGAAATAACTGAAGACCTTCCCTCCTATCTTGATGGTCTAGAACCTTACTTGGGTGGAGATGGGTCAGACCCTTTTTGTTATGTAGGGAACTTTGAATCACCTGAAACCAATCTATTTGGATCGCTTGTTAGCAAAGCAACGGCTAAGGGGGTTAGTACTGACTGTATTCACTGTTTTGGCGATCCAGAGAGAGCGATTAGCGACTTTGCTGAAGTATGGAATGCTGACCTAGTTGTGGTGGGACGGCGAGGGCGCTCAGGCTTAACAGAATTTTTCTTGGGCAGCGTTAGCAACTATACACTTCATCATGCTCCCTGCTCAGTGTATGTCGTTCATACCCCGTCTACTGCTAATCTTGAAACTTCTTGAGCACATGCAAGAGAAGTATTAGCCTAAATCTTTGGGAGATATTCTTATGTTACTTGTTAGATAAACTTATTTTGCATCAACTAGACATCAAGGAAATTATTTTATGACACCCTCAAAAAAACGCGGCCAATATTTTCAAGATATTCGCCATCTGCATCGCACACTTGCTCCCATTATGTTATTGCCTCTATTGCTGACAGTCATTACAGGAACGGTTTATCAGATTGTTGATTTAGCAGGTAAAGGAGATGCATTTGAATGGTTGTTAGCTTGGCACAAGGGACACTTTGGGGCACTTAATCTAGAGGTGATTTATCCCTTCCTGAATGCTCTCGGATTATTCATATTACTTTTTACTGGAACTTCTATGTGGCTTCATATGCGGCGAATTTCTAGAAAACAATCTAATTAGGCTTAAAGCGATGACTAAAATGACGGTTGGTATTATCAGCATCGGTTACATCTTCAATGCTCTGCGTCCATAGCAGTCACAACTTATGGAAAAAGATATGATTACTGATAAAGATATAAATGAAGACCATACTACAAATTTAAATATTACTAAACCTGTATTAACACCAGCAACAAATGGAGAGAAAGTAGGAATAACGAAACCTTTAGCAGAACAGCCAGAAAAAACAGCGCCAAAGCGGACAAAACCGATCGCTTTGATCTTGGGAGGATTAGGAGTTGGTGCAGTTGTAGCGATCGCTTATGGATATCATTATTGGCAATACATCTCCACCCACCGAACCACAGATAATGCCGCAGTTGTCGGACATATTCACCAAGTTAGTAGCAAAATCGAAGGAACTGTCACCAACGTATTAGTAAACGATAACCAACAGGTTAAACTTGGACAATTACTGGTACAGATCGATCCCAAAGACTATGAGAATAAAGTGCAGCAAACACAAGCCGCGCTAGAATTAGCCCGTCGTCAGGCAAACGCAGCTCAAGCTAATATTGCCCTAGCATCCCAAACCACCAGTGGTAAGACAAATCAAGCCCTAGGCAATATCAGTATCGCCCAATCTGCAATTGCGACAGCGCAATCTACAGTGCAAGAAGCCCAAGCAGGAATTTCCCTAGCCCAAGCTCAGGTAGCCCAAGCCAATGCCAACTTCCAAAAAGCCCAAACTGACTACAACCGCATCAAAATTTTGTATCAGCAAGGTGCTGTTACTCATCAAGAACTAGATACAGCAAGAGCCGCATATGATGTCACCCAAGCACAGACAAGTTCTGCCATCCAAGGAGTAAAACAAGCTCAAGCACGACTGGTGCAAGCACAAGAAGGAATTATAAGTGCTCAAGCCAACCTTGCGGCATCTAGAGGTGGATTACAACAAGCTACTGCTAGTGGACAACAAACAGCTGTTAACCGTAGTCAGTATGCAGCAGCCCAATCAGCGATCGCGCAATCTGAAGCCTCTCTCAACGAGGCTCAATTACAGCTATCGTACATAAATATTACCGCACCAAGTGCTGGACATATTGGCAAGAAAACCGTTGAAGTTGGCAACCGCATTCAAGTTGGTACACCACTGATGGCAGTTGTAGAGAACAATTATTGGATAGTGGCAAACTTCAAAGAAACCCAACTGAGCAAAATAAAATCAGGACAGTTAGTAGAAGTCAAGCTAGATGCCTTTCCTAGTCAAACCTTTATCGGTCGTGTAGATAGCATTTCACCTGCCTCTGGTGCACAATTTTCTCTATTACCACCAGATAATGCGACTGGAAACTTCACTAAAATCGTCCAACGTATTTCCGTCAAAATTATCTTAGACCCGCAAAGTATCAAAGGATATAGATCGCGGATTACGGCAGGTATGTCTGCTGAAGTTACTATCGAAGTCAACTAGTTTAGGCAGAACGGCGCTTTGCGCTGCCCTTCCTCAAACACTACTCACCAAATGTATGCAAACGTCTGAGCACAAATTCTTCCTGCCTGCACTGAGGTCAAGAAACTATCGTCTGTTTTTTGCAGGACAGGGGGTATCTCTGATTGGGACATGGATGACGCAAATTGCTACAGTATGGCTGGTATATCACCTCACCAACTCAGCTTTTATGTTGGGAGTTGTCGGATTTACCAGCCAAATTCCTAGTTTTGTTCTATCTCCATTTGGTGGAGTATTTGTCGATCGCTTCTCTCGCCATCGCATCCTGGTGGGTACGCAAATTCTGGCGATGGTGCAATCATTAACCCTTGCCACCTTAGCGTTATCTGGCATAATCCAGATCTGGCATATCTTAGTTTTAAGCTTATTCCAAGGACTAATCAACGCCGTTGATGCACCAGCAAGACAAGTATTTGCGATCGAACTTGTTGAAAAAAGAGAAGATTTAGCTAATGCGATCGCGATTAACTCGACCATGTTTAATGGAGCGCGATTAATTGGCCCGGCGATCGGTGGATTACTAATTGCCAAAGTTGGAGAAGGATACTGCTTCCTCATCGATGGACTCAGCTACATTGCCGTAATTATGGCTTTACTGGCGATGAGATTTCTACCCAAGGAAGTACCGGTGATGACTGGCAATCCTTTGCAAAAAATTAAAGAAGGATTCGATTATGTCTATGGCAGCCCGCCAATTCGCGCCATCCTATTACTATCAACCCTAGTTAGTCTCATGGGTATGCAATATATCGTACTCGTTCCAGTTTTTGCGGATAAAATCCTTCAAGGTGATGCCCAAACACTGGGTTTTTTAATGGCAGCATCAGGAGTTGGAGCCATATTTGGAGGCATTTATCTAGCCACAAGACAAACAGTCATCGGACTTGGGAAATTAATTATCACCGGCCCAGCAATTTTAGGCATCGGCTTAATTATTTTTTCCTTGTCACGCTTTTTACCACTTTCTTTATTAGCAATGTTACTTGTCGGCTTAGGCACAATTCTGCAAATCTCCGCAGGCAATATAGTTTTGCAAACAATCGTAGACGACGACAAACGCGGGCGCGTCATGAGCTTATACACTATGTCATTTTTAGGTATGACTCCCTTTGGAAATCTCTTGGGAGGAACTTTAGCCGATCGCATCAGCGCTCCCAACACATTAATTATTGCGGGTAGTACTTGTATTTTAGGTTCGATTTTCTTCAGCAGACAATTGCCTGCATTAAAGAAGATTGTCTACGAAATTTATAAGCGAAAAGGCATTATTACTCCTCTCAGTTGAAGAATATGACTAAAAATTTGGGTTCAGCAACTTCGGCGTGAACCTAACCCAATAACCCTATAAAGTCAAAACCGTGTCGAATACTAGTGCAATCAGCAAACAACGTCAAAATCCTACTCTTCCACCAGATCGTGTACCGCTAAGAATCTGGATTGGCGTCGCCGCTAGTATGCTAGGTGCATTTATGGCGGTGCTGGATATTCAAATTACTAACTCTTCACTGCAAGATATCCAGGCAGCTTTAGGTGCGACCTTGGAGGAAGGTTCCTGGATTTCCACAGCCTATCTAGTGGCGGAAATTGTGGTTATTCCCTTGACAGGCTGGTTATCGCAGGTATTCTCGATCCGTCGTTACATATTAGTCAATGCCGCGCTATTTATCTTCTTTTCTGTCTGCTGTGCTTCCGCTTGGGATTTGCCGTCGATGATTGTCTTTCGCGCCTGTCAAGGGGCAACAGGAGGGATTTTAATCCCAATGGCATTTACGAATATGTTAGTCACATTACCACCATCCAAACAGCCTGTGGGCATGGCACTGTTTGGAATTACTGCGACATTTGCACCGTCGATTGGGCCGACCTTGGGTGGATGGTTGACGAATAATTTGAGTTGGCACTATATCTTCTATTTAAATGTAATTCCTGGGTTGTTATTACTTGCTGGCGTTTGGTATGGAATTAAGCAACAACGTCCTAAACCAGAGTTACTGAAACAAGGGGATTGGTGGGGAATTATCTCAATGGCGATCGGGCTAGCGTCTTTGCAGGTGGTTTTAGAAGAAGGTTCTCGCAAAGATTGGTTTAGCTCGTCGATGATTGTCAATCTTGGCGCGATCGCTGTCATTTTCTTGTCTATATTTTTCTGGATTGAATTAACTCGCAAGCAGCCATTTATTAATTTGCGTCTATTACGTGATCGCAATTTTGGGCTAGCTAGTATCGTCAACGTATCACTGGGAGTAGGATTATATGGTTCCATTTATCTTTTGCCTTTATATTTGGCACAAATTCAGAAATACAATGCCCTGCAAATTGGTGAGGTGTTGATGTGGGCGGGGCTACCACAACTATTTTTGATTCCTTTTGTACCAAAGCTGATTCAGCGGATTGATATCCGTTTGGTGATTGCTGTAGGCGTAAGTTTGTTCGCGGTTAGCTGTTTTATGAATTCTGATTTGACTAATCTCAGTGGCATTGACCAGTTACGCTGGTCGCAGTTAGTAAGAGCATTGGGGCAACCGATGATTATTATTCCTTTATCTTCTGTAGCTACCGCTAGTTTATCAAAGGCTCAAGCGGGTTCGGCAAGTGGTTTATTTAATATGATGCGCAATTTGGGCGGTTCGTTTGGGATTGCGACTTTGGCGACTTTGTTAACGCAGCGAGAAAAGTTTCATTCCAATCGTTTGGGTGATGCGATCTCTTTATATAATCCTGAAACTCAGCAACGAGTGGATACTTTGACACAGTTGTTTGTGAGTAAGGGGGCAGATTTTAATACGGCGCAGTCTCAGGCTTTTCAGGCGATCGCTAATACTATTAGTCGTGAGTCTTACGTGATGGCTTTTAATGATTGTTTCTATTTTGTTGGTTTTGCGTTGCTTTTGAGTGGAGTGGCAATTTTGTTTTTTAAGAAGGTTAAAGCTTCTGATGGTTCTGGTGCTGCTCATTAGTCTTTTGGAGAAATAGGCAAAATTGGAATTTCTTTTGTGAGCCATAGTAAAATAACACTCATACAAGCTTAGCGATTCATAACACTTATGCTGGATTCAATTTCTGCGCTTGTAGAAACACCGAGAAAGAGCGCGATCCATTCTGATCGAGAGTGAGGCTCGTTTAGATTGACGACTATAGAAAAGTTGAATGAGGTCACTGATGCCAACAGCAACAGATTTTAAGGACTATTATGCCGTCTTGGGAGTGAGCAAAACAGCAACTCCTGCAGAAATCAAGCGTGCTTACCGCAAGATTGCCCGCAAGTACCATCCTGACCTCAATCCTGGAGATAAGGACGCAGAGGCAAAGTTCAAAGATCTCAACGAAGCAAATGAGGTACTCTCCGATCCAGAGAAGCGACAGAAGTACGATCAGTTTGGTCAGCACTGGAACCAGCCTGGATACACTGAAGCGCCGCCACCTAGCGGAACAAATGTATCGACAGGCGACTTTGATCGATATGGTGACTTTGATTCGTTTATCAACGATCTGCTGGGTCGATCGAGAGGTAGAACCTCCACTGGTCGTAGTCCGACTGGTGGCTTTGACAACTTTGGCGACAGATTTCACTCTCAAGCTCCTGCACCAGATACCGAAGCTGCGATCGCCCTCACATTTTCCGAAGCGTTTCACGGTGTCCAGCAGAGACTGCAACTCGACAACGAGACGATTAACGTTCGTATTCCCGCAGGCGCAAAACCAGGCAGTCGAATTCGGCTCAAGGGTAAAGGTCGTCCTAGTCCTTTCTCTCAACAGCGCGGCGATTTGTATCTCACGATTGAGGTGTTGCCGCATACCTTCTTTCGGTTTGAGGGCAATGACCTTGTTTGTGATGTGCCAATCCGCCCCGATGAAGCAGTTTTAGGGGCAGAAATTAATGTGCCAACGCCCGATGGTAGTGTGATGATGAAAGTTCCCAAAGGGGTGCGATCGGGGCAATCGCTAAGACTGCGCGGCAAAGGCTGGACATTGCCCAAAGGGGGACGAGGTGACTTATTGGCTAAACTTCAGATAGTTACGCCGAAAGATCTCAGTGCGATCGAGCAAGAATGCTACGAAAAAATTCAGGCAAATACGAGCTTTAACCCGCGTGCCCAGTTAGAGGAGATTAAGTTATGACCTTCAGTCTTTCAAAAATCGTGGTTTCACCCGAAGGCGAGCAACTCTACACCTTTGAATATGCCGCATCGGTGACTGAGACTTCGATTACGCTGGTGCAGGTTTATGTTCAACTAGGCATAATTGAACCGATCGGCGCTATGCTGCATTCCCGCGAGATTACTAGAATTGCTCAGATTCAACGGTTGCGTCAAGATTTAGGGCTGAACTTAGTCGGAGCCGCAATGGTGCTAGATATGGCGACTGAAATTGCCCAATTACGGGCAAAACTCAAGGTGTATAGCGGTTTTCAAATGAGAAAAGCATGATAAAATCGAGAGAAAATGCCAAAAGGAATAACAATCTCTCAAGACTTACGCCAGAGGGTGGTCGAAGCATATCAAGCAGGACAAAGCACGATGCAGGAAATAGCGGATCGCTTTGCGG
>CALRKB020000092.1:0-17506 GCA_943367755.1 Rhizobium sp. Q54
GTTGTCGAAGTCGGACATTCCTGGTTTAACCGCTTCCGTGGGGTATTGATTCGTTGGGCAAAGTCATCCCAGTCTTATTTGGGATTTGTCCAGATTGCGGCTTGTTTAATTGTCGGTCGTAAACTCCTAGTATTTTCCGGATAGGCTCAAAGTGCTAATTGTCGATCTTCTGAAAATTTTACTTGAAGAACTAGATTTGCCCTGGGAGTCACTGGGTTCTCCTACGTTCAAGAAACAGAGTATGAAAGCAGGAATTGAGCCTGATGATTGCTTTTACATCAAAAATTGTCAAGCCATGATTGGCAAGAAACGGCTAGATCTGGAGATCGATCCACCACCCGATTTAGCAATCGAAGTCGATCTAACCTCTCCTACCCAAATCAGTGCCTACGAAGCCCTAGGAGTCCCAGAAATTTGGCGATACAAGAACAGTAAATTAGCAATTTTTGTGCTTGCTGAAGGGCAGTATATTGAATCTTCTATTAGTCTAAATTTCCCTGGCTTGCAAGTTTTAGAGGGTATTTCACGTCTACTGGGGCGTAGTACTGAGATATTGATGAGCGAATCTAGAAAGGAATTTCGTAAAGAAGTCCAGCAATGGCTTCAATAGAAACTCATTCACGATAAATCCAGAGATTAGAGATTCGATGGTTCTGAGCTATAGAAACCGATCTTTGCGATTGATGCGATCGCCATTTGCACACCAATCGCTTAATATTGGGTGACAACATCATGGGCTAATTTTATGGGATCTGGCAGGTTATTAGGGGGTCTGGGCTTACTAATTTATGCGATCTTTGTGTTGCTTCCAGGCAGTAGTACGCAGGCAATCACCTGGCCCTGGGTATTAATCTGGCAAACTGGACTTTTTTGCTTGGGGACAGTCACACTGCTAAGACTTTGGCAGCGACAGCAACCTTTCTGGCTTTTAGGCAACAAACTAGATTGGGCGATCGCCATCCTCTTTATCTCCCTTTGCCTGTCCACAATTTTTGCCCAGTTTCCAGCCCAGGCACTTTGGAATAGCTTGATCGGCTTTGCCCTAATTACGGCGATCTATACTACTCATCATTACTTACATCAAGGTTCCCGCCAAAGTACTGATCGGAAGAACAACAATTTAATCTGGTTGCTGACATTTCAAGGTGGTCTCAGTCTGGCTTTTATTATCGAGAGTTTGGTCTTATGGATAACCATTACTTTCATCCCCAACATATCGCTGCTCAACCAATTGCGGCAGATTGGTATCAACCTCAGCTATGATTTTTCCGATATTGAATCGCGTAACTGGGCCCCTCTAGGCCACCAGAACTATGTAGCAGGGTTTCTGATGCTGGCAATTCCTTTGTTAGTAGGCCTAGCAATTATGCAGAAACGCGGACGGGCGATCTGGATTGTGGGTGCTGGATTGGGACTGTTAGACCTCTATACCACTAGTTCGCGTGGTGGTTTCCTGGGTATATCAGTGCTATTACTGGTAGCGATTCTGGTGCTACTACTGCGGAGCAAAGCGCGTCTCCAGATTTTGTTGGGTGGTATGGGTGCGATCGCCGCTACAGCCATATTGATTTTATTTAACAATCGTCTGCAATCTCTGGTTCTCAGCCTTCTGTCAGGACGCGGAGGCAGCGAATTACTCTATCGCATCATTGCTGGATATACGGGCGGACAAATTGGTTTAGATCATCTAGCATTTGGTGCAGGCCCTGGCTCTGCGGCTTTGTTATACCAGCGCTACCGTCCCGCCTGGGCTGGTCGCGAGGCCGAAATGTTATTTCAACTGCACAGCACCCCCGTGCAAATTTGGGCGGAGCTTGGTAGTGCGGGCTTACTAGCAACGGCGATCGCCATTCTTGCCTTACTAGGATTATTCGTGCGCTTGCATTTTAGTTCAAGTTGGCAGCGCGATCGCACTCAACAGGTAATTACCTATGCTCTATTTGGTGGTCTTCTAGCTTATGGAGTCCAGGCGATCACCGATTATCAACTCGATGTCTTTGCGATTAGTGGCAGTTTAGTCATTACAATTGCTAGTCTTGCCTACATCGGCCAAATTCATACGAAAGAATTGGTCACACTCGGAGATTATCCACAACCGAGGCGATGGTTAGCAGCTACGATTACGGCATTCTCTGCCGCTGCGATTGTCTGGATCGTTCCAGTCGATGCGGCTTGGCATTTTTCTGCGATCGGATTCAACTCCTTAGATGACATCACATACGATATCAAAAATGGCGATCTAGCCAAAGCCCAAGAGGGTTTGCAGAAATTCAAGCAAAATCTGCAACGCTCCCACGAACTTGCGAGTTGGGAGTCCTATTATCCATACCAACTGGGCTGGAATCTTGGCAACCTATCAAAGCTATATCCTGATGCTGCGGTAAGAGATCGATTAGGGCAGGAAGGTTTAGTATGGCTAAAAAAAGGAATTCAGTCAAATCCCAATCAGGAGTTTGGCTACAATAGCGCTGCCTGGCTCAGTCTGGATCGCGGCAACACCAAGGAAGCAGAAGCATTCTTTCGCCATGCTTTAGAACTGGTGCCAGCTAAGCGGGGACTCTTTTATGGTTTGGGAAGTAGCCTGATACGGCAAAACAAGTCGGATGCTGGTTATGCGGCGATTGCGCGGGAGTGGCTCAATGACCCCATATCCATTACCAGTCCGATTTGGCCTGCGATCGCTTGGCAGAAGCAGATTTTTCTAAATTCTGTGCCGGAAATACTCGGTAACCTATCGTCGAACTTGCCATCTACGATAGCTAAGCTGAGCGGCCAGGGAATCGTATTCCAATCTGCTCAGCAACTGGATAACCTTTACAAACAATTGCTGACGACTACACCCAAGCAAAGCGAGCTATACGCCCAACTACTCCATACTCGTGCAATGATAGATTGGTGGCTGGGGAAACCGAATGCCATAGAGCAAATGCGAAAAGTGGGTAATCCCACGGCTCAAATGCTAGCTAATGCGCTCGAAGATAAAAAGGTTGCGCTTCAGTCTGTAATTGATAATCCATCTACACCTGCTGAAATGGCGATCGCCGCCTGGTTTAAACCCGATCGACGATCGTTGTTACTGGAGAAAGCCTGGGCAATGGCAACCCGTAGCTTGCCCGATAAAGATTCCGCCGCGATCGTGGACGCCATGACAAAACGCATGAATCAGTCAACCAGTTTGGATGAATGGTTGCGCAAACCTCTGCAACCCAACGATCCTCTGATCCTGAGATTTAGGCGCGAGCGGACTGGCTTTGGCGTGATTAGTCGCCATGACGATAGCACTGTCCCCGTGGCCGATTTCCTCCAGGTGGAATCGAATGCCATAATTGCCACATTCTTCTCAAGCCTATTTCCTACCCAGGGAACTCTGGCTCTATCAGGGTTTTAGCTGACTAACTACGGGTAACTTGCTGGAGAGTTCCGTTTGCTTAGACTTAGGGTCCGCGTCTGATAAATGTCGCTTTTGCCCCGCTTCTAATTCCTCAATTCTCCTTTGCAGGGTTTCGATCACCCCATACATCTCAATAGGATCGAATACCCGTAGCAAGCTTGTTTGCGTTACAATACCTAACCCTCTGCCCCAGTCCCAAGATACAACCAAGCGGCGCACATGTCGCCGCTGCATTTCCTCATGCGCCACCCACAGAGAATCCTCAGGACTCAACAAAAATAAGGGCGTACTCATCACATCCCCAGCCTGGATTTGCGCTAAGTCCAACTTGAGGGACAGAAATTGCACGATATCGCGCTCGGTGACGATGCCAACAGGGCGATCGCTATCTTCATCATCTGCTTCGGTAATCACAACGCAACTGACTCGAAATTCGGCCATACGACGAGCTAAACTCAGGACAGAGTCATGCATAGGCGCACAAATTGCCTCTTTAGTCATCACATCTGATACCCGCCTTAATTTAAGGAAATTAGCGGGTTGCATAACCTGGCGGATACTCTCAGGTGAAACAATAGCAACTAAGCGATCTCCATCGCCGACAATTGGTAGGTGACGAATGCGGTATCGCCGAAACAGAAACAAAGCCGCAAAAACATCCTGACAGTGAGTTTCATGCATAGTAATGACTGGTTGTGTCATCACATCAGCAATTTTGATTCCTACAAAACTTTTGCTTGCAGCAGTAAGGCGGACAATATCACGCTCTGTAAAAATTCCAAGTAACTGCTTTTCTTGCACAACCAAAACGCAGCTAGAGCGTGTTTCGCGTTTCGCAACCTCATCAGACACCAAACTTGCATCGGATAGCAAACAAGCTTTGCCTCGCATGGCACTCATTAAATCGATCGCCTCGATGACAGAAGTATCCGCAGTTACGGTGAGGGGATAGCGGTCAATAGCCTCCTCTAAAGCTAGCGCACCAATTAGCGAATCTTGAGTTTGCATAGTTAGAAATTTGAGCTAATTACCGATCACTGATACTTGCTAGTTGCCACCTAGGGATGTAACAAAAAAATGTCTGCCAACCTGAAATAATATGCACATTGAGCTAATAAAGGTGTAACATAGAGGGATGTTACGCCAAAGGAGGCTAAAAATGTTATGAGGATTGGGCTACATACCTTTAAAGGTGAAAACCGAAATTAATGGTTTTGGGTTGCCTGCAATACACTTCGATCTTACATCCTTAATTCACTTAGCGATCGCTATAGATTGCTGATGAATTACTCCAAATTGCTCAATACTGAAGTTAGCTGCATGGCAAAGCTTAAAAATACATCTAAGGCTGTGTGCTAGTCACACCAGATATTCTGGATGTTTTACCATAGAGTCGATCTAAAACTCTCTTCACCGAGATGCGTTTCCACTCCTGCCCCCGTTTAGTTTGAAATCCGTGCTGATTTAGCCAGTCGGCAATTTGCTGGAGAGACTTACCAGATTTGTGGTGGCGACGAATTAGCTCTATAACCTGCTGTTCCTGGCTATCTTCTACCAACTCACCATTGATCGCAATTTGGCCGAATGCAGGCGAACCATAGCCCGCATAACCGCCTCTAGAGGCTTTTTCCTGTCTGCCGCGATTGAGCTTTTCCCAGATTGTGTAGTTGTCTAAATTCTCAGCACTCATAGCTGTAAGCAATTAGGGACTCTATCTATCAGTTTATCAACGTAGTTTAGCAATAACCCTTAAAAAAATGCGATTAATTTTCTTAGGGCCTCCCGGAAGCGGCAAGGGCACTCAAGCAGAACTCTTAGCCAAGCAATTGCAAATTCCGCATATATCTACTGGTGATATTTTGCGTCAGGCGATCGCGCACAAAACGGGATTAGGCATTCAGGCAGAGGTTCATGTCAATGCTGGAGAACTAGTGCCAGACATTCTAATCATGGCGATCATGCGAGAGCGATTTGGCATGGAAGATATGCAACAAGGTTGGATTCTGGATGGGTTTCCTCGAACTCTATCCCAGGCAGAGGCGCTTGACGAATTACTGCAAATCATGAATCAACCCTACGGACATGCGATCTATTTTAATGTTGCTACAGAGGCAGTTGTAGAGAGGATGTTAAAACAAGGTCGGCTTGATGATAACCCTAAGACTGTTCGTCGGCGTTTGGAGGTTTATGAAGCAGAAATTGCTCCCTTAATTGACTATTACACGCGGCGGCGATTCCTCAAGAGCATCGATGGCAATCTGTCCGTCGAGCAGGTTAATCTTGCTCTCCAGGAATTCCTAGGTCTTCCAGTAGGGGTTTGAGTAACTTAGAACTCTAATCCAAAGGCGATCGCGAAAATTACTCACAAAAGACAAAATCATCACTTGCAACTTTAAGGAAAAAATTCTATGGCAACTTACAAAGTTAGACTAGTTAATGAAGCTGAAGGTCTCGACCGCACTATTGAGGTAGCTGACGACCAGTATATTTTCGATGCCGCAGAAGAGAACGACATCGATTTACCCGTATCCTGCCGTGCTGGTTCCTGTTCTAGCTGCGCCGGCAAAATTACATCAGGCTCAGTAGATCAGTCCGATCAAGCTTTCTTAGACGACGATCAAATCGCTGCGGGCTTTGTCCTCACTTGCATTGCCTATCCTACTTCTGACTGCACCATTCTTACTCATCAGGAAGATAACCTGTATTAGTTGCTTTCTCTCTTAGATTCCGTATTTAAATAATCAGGTAAAAAATCTCCATGCCCCAAGCTGCTTTTGTCCAAAAAACTGAATTTGACCAGCTTTTAACTTCTACTGAACCCGTTGTTGTTGATTTCACCGCAACCTGGTGCGGCCCCTGTAAGGTAATTAGTCCTTTTATCGACCAACTGGCAGAGGCATACGAAGGTCGAGCCAAAGTAGTCAAGCTTGACGTGGATGAGAACAAAGACAATGCCAAAAAATACGGCATTCGCAGTATTCCAGCCGTCCTCATTTTTAAAGGGGGTGAGGTCGTGGAAACTATTGTGGGCAAAGCCACCTACGAAACCTTCAGTCAAGCACTGGACAAACACTTGTAGGGCTTAACTTCAAAGCTCAATTGTCGGGGGCATGGGAGCTAATTGTTACTGGCATCCATAACCTCAAATCTCAACCAGTTTAAACATAGATGCTAGCTGAATGGAGATAATCTGCCATGCATACAATTCGCAAACAAACAGTCCGATGCCCCAACTGCGGCAGTGAGGCGGAACGTCATTTGAATACGCGCCCTATCTGAGATTGACTCAGCAATCGAAAAAGCATGAAAATGATTTTGGTGATAGATGATGAACCCCTAATCCGCGCTAGTATTGAGGTGATTTTGAATCAGAAAGGATTCAACGCAATTACAGCGAAAAATGGTGCGATCGGTTTACAGTTAGCCAAAGAACGAATTCCCGATCTGATCGTTTGTGATGTGATGATGCCAGTGCTGGATGGCTATGGGGTTTTAAGAGCACTGCGCGAAGATCCCACAACAGCCGAAATACCCTTCATTTTTCTAACGGGTAATACAGATTCGGATAGCCAGAATCAGGGAATGGCACTCGGAGCTAACGATTACCTAACTAAGCCATTGATGCAGAAAGATCTGTTGAAGACAATCTCAACTTACTTAATTGATACCAATTCCAATTGAATAAGTGACAGATCGAGATTTGAGTTCCGCGCTACGCGCGGTCTTTCAAAAAAGCTGCGTCGCAGCTTTTTTGAAAACGGTATGACTAACCAAAATTCCAACAAAAATTAATCAGAGATAAAACCATGATGAAAGCAGAAGATATCATGACCAAAGAGGTGGTCACCATTCGCGGTTCAGCTACAGTAGCAGAAGCAGTGGGGCTAATGAAAGATAAGTCACTGCGAGCCTTGATTGTAGAACCACGCTACGAAGGCGATCCCTATGGCATCGTCAGCGAGACTGACATCGTCTATAAGGTTGCCGCCCATGGTCACGATCCCAAGAAAATGCGGGTCTATGAAATTATGACTAAGCCCTGCATCGTCGTAAATCCTGAGTTGGGAGTTGAGTACGTGGCTCGTTTATTCGCCAATACTGGTATCCGCCGCGCTCCTGTGATTAAAGGCAAATTACTTGGTGTAATCTCAATCAGCGACATTCTGAGGAAGAGCGACTTTGTAGAAAAACCCAAAAGCTATTTTGAGCTTTACTGCGAGGAAAATCCAAGTGCTCCTGAGGCAAGAATCTACGAGGATTAAGCCCTGCATAAATTACAGCCATTCACAGCAATTAATTTACATCAAAACAGGGATAACAGTGATGATGAAAGCAGAAGATATCATGACCAGAGAAGTAGTCTCAATTCGCGGCTCTGCTACTGTGGCAGAGGCAGTAACGCTAATGAAAGATAAGGTGCTGCGAGCCTTGATTGTAGAACCACGTTATGAAGGCGATCCCTATGGCATCGTCAGTGAGACTGACATCGTCTATAAGGTTGCCGCCCATGGTCACGATCCCAAGAAAATGCGGGTCTACGAAATTATGACTAAGCCTTGCATCGTCGTAAATCCCGAGTTGGGAGTTGAATATGTGGCTCGTTTATTTGCCACTACTAAGATTCGTCGTGCCCCTGTCATCCTCCAAGATAAGTTGCTAGGAATTATCTCTGTCAGCGATATCCTGAAGAAGAGTGATTTTGTCGAGAAGCCCAAACAACTATTTATTGAGGATCGACTTGAAGTAGCGCGGGAAGAGGCACGTACTATCTGTGCTGCTAAGGGATCGACTTCACGAGAATGTGCTGCGGCTTGGGATGTGGTTGAGGAACTGCAAGCAGAATCTGCTCACCAACGGGTAACAAAAAAAGAAGGCAAAAATTCCTTTGCTAAATACTGCGAGGAGAATCCTAATGCTGAGGAATGCCGCATTTATGAAGATTGAGCGCGTTTGGGTAAAGAACCCCGATTGAGGTACGCTATTGGCAGTGTTGTCTAAATCTGGAAATTTCGAGATTGCTAATGTCCAAACCAAAACATGTTTTTCTGGCAGGGGCTAGCCGTGGGGTAGGGCGCGAGATTGCGCTCCTATTAAGGGGAAAGGATATAGCCGTAACCGCTCTATTACGCAGTAGTGCCGCCCAAAATGAGCTGGAGAGCTTAGGAGTTACAGTCAAAATAGGCGATGCTTTAAACCTTGCAGATGTTGAGCAGGCAATGCTAAAAAGCCAGCCAATTGATGCTGTGATTAGCACAATTGGGGGAGTATCTCAGGATGGGGTAAGAGCAGACTACCTCGGCAATAAGAATCTGATTGCAGCTTATTTAGCGATTCCAAAATGGATGCATACCGCCGCAACCCGCGAAGCTGAATCAGGTATAGACTCCCTTGGGAAGTTTATTCTAATTTCCTCAATTGGTAGTGGTAATAGTGCAGTGGCACTGCCACCTCAAGTATTGCAAACCCTCGCTGCTGCACTAGCAGAAAAAGTGCAGGCAGAAAATCATCTGATCGCAAGCGGACTTACCTATACGGTGATTCGTCCCGGCGGTCTCAAATCTGAGCCTGCTACTGGTAGGGGAGTACTGACTGAAGATTACAAAATCTCTGGTATCATCCATCGTGCTGATGTAGCGCAGTTGGTATATAAATGCTTAATTAGCGATCGCGCCGACAATAAAGTTCTCTCTGCGGTAGATCGCGACTTACTCTACAGTCAGCCAGTCTTTGAAGAATTTATCGCAGATCTTTGAGGGGGCGACTGGAATGCCTCGATCCACCCCCAAGAGATCGCTATATCTAAAACAAAGCGGGCGATCGCAAACAGTAAAATGCTTTCCATTGCGATCGCAACGAACCACCAAAGGTTGTGGGATTGCAGATGAAGTCCCGTATCTACCTGTGCCAAGCTTCTCACCAGGCCAAATGCTGCTACTGCACCTGAGTTCAAATGCGGATTGCGATCGCTACGCACAATGTAGCGATAGGTGACACCAAATAAAAAACCACTGATAGCTGCGATCGCTAAGCTGATTAATTCAAGCAGAGATGAGTTATCAATGCGCAATGCTCTCAAAACCTCAAATCTAGATGCCAGGATCGAACTATTGATTAGCAACAAAATACTAAACATTACAGCAGCAGCAAAGGCTCCCAATATTCCTGCCTTAAAGGATTCTAAGCGATCGTTCTGAAGCATCAAGTTTCAAGATTGGGCCACTTGCATCTGGGAAGCAGTGCAGAGCGGAAACCCCATTTTCTCCCTTTGAGTTAAATAGTGCTTGGCTACTTGTCTTGCTAAGTTACGAATGCGAGCAATATAGCGCACCCGCTCGGTTACGGAGATTGCACCTCTGGCATCGAGTAGATTAAAGGAGTGAGAGCATTTCAAGACGTAATCGAATGCTGGCAAAACTAAATCCGTCTCAATCAACCGTGTTGCTTCCTCTTCATACTGGGCAAACAAACGGAATAACAGCTCAGAATCCTTGTTCTTGGTGCCAAAATTGTAGTGGCTATGTTCGACTTCCCCCTGGTGATGCACCTGCCCGTATTTGACTTGACCTAGTTCTGGATGAGACTGCCAGGTAATATCAAATACAGAATTGACTCCCTGGAGATACATGACAAGGCGTTCTAAGCCATAGGTGATTTCTACGGATACGGGACGGCAGTCCAAACCACCAGCCTGTTGGAAATAGGTAAACTGTGTTACTTCCATCCCATCTAGCCATACTTCCCAGCCTACACCCCACGCACCCAGCGTTGGTGATTCCCAATCATCTTCCACAAAGCGCACATCATGATCGGCTGGATCGATGCCTAATAATTTCAAACTATTCAGATACAGATCCAAAATGTCATCTGGTGATGGCTTGATTAATACCTGAAACTGGTAGTAGTGCTGTAAACGGTTAGGATTTTCACCATACCTACCATCAGTTGGGCGGCGACAGGGCTCAACATAGGCGACTCTCCAGGGTTCAGGGCCGATCGCTCTTAAAAATGTGTGTGGGCTCATGGTTCCAGCCCCTTTTTCGATGTCATAGGGTTGAGCAATGAGGCAGCCGCGATCGCCCCAATACTTTTGCAGAGTTAAGATGACTGATTGAAAATCCATGGATTTCTTGCGAGGACTAAGACACTAGGTCGAACAAATTACCGCCCTCAATTTTACTAGGGTTAGGGCTGCTAATACGGTTAATGTCACACTAACTTATACCAAGCCCGAACGTAGTGCTACAACTGCTGCCTGCACGCGATCGTCGACGGCCAACTTATTCATGATGCCGCGCACATGCGTCTTCACCGTATTAGGACTGAGGTAGAGCACGGCGGCAATCTCAGGATTACTCTTACCATCTACCATCAACCTCAGTACTTCCATCTCGCGTTGAGACAACTGACCCAGGTTGCTAGCTGGTGTGGGTGGTTTCAAATGTTCGACCACTTTTTTGGCAATTTGTGGATCTAAATACGTAGCACCTTCCCGAGCCGCCGCGATCGCCGTAATTAAGCGATCGAGACTGGCTCCCTTAATGCAATACGAGTCAGCACCACTGGCAAGAGCCGCAATAATTTCAGTTTCTGCCGTATGCGAAGTCAGCATTACCACATGTACATCCGGTAGTGCGGC
Organism: Rhizobium sp. Q54; assembly: GCA_943367755.1. Classification (GTDB taxonomy): domain Bacteria; phylum Cyanobacteriota; class Cyanobacteriia; order Pseudanabaenales; family Pseudanabaenaceae; genus PCC-6802. The sequence continues at coordinate 11,028 of CALRKB020000092.1, forward strand.
TTTAATGCGTTGTGTAGCGGCAATCCCATCAAGGCGAGGTAAGCCGATGTCCATGACCACAATATCAGGCTTCAGCTTTAAAGCAGCTTCAACTCCTAGATAGCCATCTTCAGCCATACCCACAAGCTCGATCTGCGGATATTCCTGCAAGGACTGCTCTAATCCCAGTTGCATTAGCGGATCGTCCTCTACGATCAATACCCGCACTGGAGAGGTATCTATGGACAAATTCATAAATTGGTTGCAAAGGGTTACCTACACACTCTAGGATATGCCAGGAATGTCGTAAATGCGAAAGACAGGCTGTAAAAGCAATGTTTACAGATTGTTTGTTGCTGTAAAAAATCCATTGACGTAGGTGCAGGTTTTGTCCAAGCGCTACCAGTGCCAAACAAAAATCCTAGCTAAACCTGCCCGTACATAGCTGAACTAGTGTTAAGTGTATAGAATCAATTATGGAGATTTCGAGCAAAAATAATCGTCAATAACACTATACTTTTCTTAACTCTGGTATAAGATACATTGAACTTTTTAGCAAAAGCATAGTCAAAACACTCTCAAAGTAATTTAGCGATCGATTCTGTGTAGGATTGACTCAGGTCTATGTGGTAAAACTAATCGAGTTCTAAACCAATAGTCTGTGAAAATATATTCCTAAGGGATCTGTTCCTAGAAGTTAGGTGAACGCCAACATTGAATATTGAATTAAATGCTGTTGTGAGGAGCATACAAGTAGCCTGTGTCAACTAACCCAATTGTTAATTTCGACCAGAGTACGGAACAGGACAAGCTAAAAAAACGCTTACCAAAACGGTCTACCTGGATGACTGCTTTGTTTGTGGGCATTGCAGTACTCTCAGGCAGTATGGGGGCAACCCTTGCATTTTTGCTGGCAAGCAAGCCGTTTCAGCAAACTCAGGTATCTCAGGGCGTTACCAACCCTGACAGCATTAGTACACCTACCGCAGGACTGCCAGAGCTAACTCGACCTGTCAATATACTTGTTTTAGGCACAATTGTCTTAAGCTCGGATCTGCCTGATGCACAACAGCAGCCAAAAGACAAATACCTGGCACAGGTTAACTCTACACTTAACGGCCAGAGCGATGCCATTTTACTGGTGCGGTTTGACCCGAAGATCAAAAAGGTTACAGCTCTCTCCATACCGCGTGATAGCCGCGTACACATCGACGGAATTGGTAATGGCAAGATCAACTCTGCTAACTATGTTGGTGGTGCATCGCTATCCGCAAAAACAGTCAGCCAAACGCTGGGTAACGTTGAGATAGATCGCTACTTTCGCGTAAATGTTGAGGGTTTTGGCCAGTTAATTGATGCTCTAGGTGGCGTAGACCTTTATGTGCCAAAGCGCATGAAATATCAGGATGACAGCCAGCATCTCTACATAAATCTCAATCCTGGACAACAGCACCTGGATGGCTCTAAAGCGATGCAGTACATGCGATTTCGCTATGACGATCTAGGTGATATCGGGCGCGTGCAACGCCAACAAACTTTCATCCGCGCTCTGATCCAACAAAAACTAAATCTAGCTACTGTGGCGCGTTTGCCAGATATCCTGACGGTACTGAAAGAAAACATCGATACCAATCTTTCCGTTGAGGAATTGCTGGCTCTAGCTGCTTTCGCTGCTAACACCGATCGCACGGATGCACGGATGCTAATGGCTCCAGGGCGCTTTAGCGAGCCTGGGGAGTTTCCTTTGAGTTACTGGATTCTTGATGACAGGCACCTATTACGTTTGATGGCCGATCACTTTAATGTTACTGTTCCAAATGAGTCAGTAGACAGTGTCAATCATTCACCCAGCTATATAAGAGTAGCAATCCAAGATAGTATTTCCACACCTGAAGGTGTAAATATCGCTAGTGATGTTCTTTCTAAGGCAGGTTATGGACAGGTATTTCCAGCCGATGTCCCCTGGGCCAAGCCGCTAGCTAAAACTCAGATTATTGCTCAGCAGGGCGATCGCGCTAGCGCCGAACAGGTCCGCGATGCGTTGGGCGTGGGTGAGGTTGTGTTGGAATCTACAGGGGCAATCGATTCTGATGTGACCGTGAGGCTTGGTAGTGATTGGCTCAAGCTTAAATCTATTCAGGTTTCTAAGCCGAAGCCATTACCAGCTAAAAGCTAATCTCTAGTTCTCCCCTTGAACCAATGGGGCTTCCTCAGTGATGGGTTGCCATCTCAGTTGGTCGCTTAATCGGATCTTCTTTGACGGGATTTGAGAATGAACTCGGCGATCGCCAGATCCTGTGGCGTTGTAATTTTTAGATTAGTTTCTTCACCCATCACGATCTGCACTGGTAGACCTACTTTCTCGAATAAGGCCGCATCATCAGTTACTGACCATCCCAGTTCAGTTGCTTGCATATGCGCCGCAATTAACTTAGCAACGAAAAAGCCCTGTGGGGTTTGGGCCGCCCAAAGCTGGTCGCGGTTTGGTGTATCGGCGACAAGACCAGCTTCCACAATCTTGATCGTGTCTTTGACTGGAACTGCTGCAATCAAGCCAGGACTAGAGGATAAGGCATCAGCACAGCGTTCAAAAAGTTCTGGTGTGGCTAGACAACGTGCCCCATCATGAATCAAGACATGGATGGCATCAGTGGGGAGCGATCGCAAACCATTAAATACAGACTCTTGGCGCGTATCGCCCCCTTGAATCCAGACTATCGGCTTTGGGCTATCCAGCTTTGCAAAAATCTGCTGAAAGTCTTCTAGATCGCACGGTTGACCAACTACACCAATCCAGGTGATGACATCAGAGGCGATCGCTGCTTCCAGGGTCCACTGCAAAATCGGGTTGCCGAGTAATTCCAAGAGTAGCTTGTTGCGAGTGCTACCCATGCGCTTACCACTGCCAGCCGCAGGAATGAGAAGATGGCAACTCATATATTAGTTGTTGGGATTGCCAAATCGGTTAGGTGGCCAGTAACGCAATACTGCTTGACCAATGACTAGATCGCGCGGTACAAAACCCCAGAAATGACTATCATAGCTATCATTACGGTTATCGCCTAACATGAGGTAAGAGTCAGGTGGTACGATCTCAGGCCCCCACTGGTAATGAGGAACTTCCGCAATATACTTTTCCGGCAAGGGGCGATCGTTGATATATACCAGCCCTCCCTTCACTTCGACTTTGTCTCCAGGCAAGCCAATTAATCGCTTAATAAAGGCATCGTGAAAGTTTTGCTTTTTGAGCGTATCCGTTGGATCGAATACTACTATTTCTCCGCGTTGGGGGGCGCGAAATAGATAACTAACCTTATCCACCATCAGGCGATCGTTAATCTCTAAAGTTGGTAGCATCGACCCTGATTTTACGTAGCGAGCTTCGGCCACATAAGCGCGAAACCCAATACTAACTACTAATGCCAAGCCAATGACTTTAATACTCTCTATGCAAGTTTCTTTAAATTTCTTTGGTGTATCCATTTTTGACATTTTTGTACCTTTAGGTCTGATTAACCACTGAACTCAACCACCTTGACTCCAATACTAGTCAAGAGTTCCAAGCTCTACTTAATATCCAGGATACCCTCACTCTTCCGTTTGGGGTTGAAGCGCACATCAAATGCTATTCCTCTGGCTGCTAGCTGAGCTAACACATCTTTCTCAACCCGGCGAGCCACATTTTTTAGCACCTGTTCTTGCTCTGCCTCATTTATTGCCTGCTCTAGTTGATGTTTTTCATCATCAGTCATCAACCTGCGACAATCCAGAGGCTGCTCCCACAGCTCGGCATCTACTACTAGATCGCCCAGCCAAGCTGTTTGCATCTCACTTAAAACCGTACGACTGGGCTTAGTTACTGTGGTAAATTTCAGCCAATGACATTGGGAAGGCACGCGTACTATATGTAGCTTTAGGCTACTGGCAATATCACGAGAGATCCCCACGTATTGCAGGGCTTGCTCAGCGTCAAAAATAGCATAGACACCGATCTTGCCTTCTAGATCTGCTGAAATATTCCCGGTTGTATCTAGATAAGGTACAAAGGAAACGTCTGTAAGAGGGGGAATAGAGTCTGTCAAGTTAATTTGCTTCCCACCAGCCAAAACCAGGACCAACAAAACGAATTACAATCCAAAACACAACCAAACCACCTATGCCAATCCAGGCACCTGTGGAAGTAATTTGCACGAACTGCTCGGCCCGTTTCTTTGTCCAGAAAGGTAACCATGGAAAAATTGGCTCCGCCTTACCATAGTCTTCACCTAGAGCTTGCTTGCGCCGCTTTGATTCACCCATTACTTTATTAATTAGCTTTGCTAGTTTTAGGTTTAATTGTAGATGCCAAGAGCCTACTTCTCAAATACAGTACAACTAAAATTACATTTCCTTAAAATGGTCGGAAATATGGGTAGCGAATCGGTGGCCCCGGTTCCTTCTCTAGATCGAAGTTGACTACTCCCCAACGAGAATCCAGTTCCTCGGGAGGACTAAATTCTACAATTAAACCGTACAGTCGCTGTGTGAGGCGATCGGTAGAGTTAGATTCCAAATAGGCACTAACAAGATCGTTGTAGCGATGGGCGATCGTAATTTTAGTAGCCCGATACCCCTGTGTGTAGAGCTTATCTAAACACTCATGGATCTCAAACCGAATAGTGTCGGGATGGGTATGCTGCCTATACCACTCACCATCCCAAAGTCTCCACTGCCGCTCGGACTGGAGATGCACTAGATCCTTGCTTTCCGGCTTAACTTCAAATGCTCCATGTCTAGAGCATAGGTATGTATCAGTCAAGATCAGGGCTGGAATAGTTTGTCTACAGTGGGGGCACCTAATTTCTGGTCCAAAAATCGGATATTGCAAAGGTGACATGACATTGTGCATGGCTGTAACCTAAAAACTTAGACCGCTCTTTAGGTGTAAGTCGTACTAAGACTAAATAACTTGGTCTCTCAGGCTTTAAATAGCATGATAGGTACCGATGCCTCTATATTGTCTAAGGGGCGACTCAGTACCTATTGGATTTTATCATGCCTTGAAGTTTAAATTGGTCTAATGAGCCGCTGCTACGAGCTTTTCAGATGTTTTCTGGGTGAGACGCTCGAAGGTAGAGCGCATCTTGAGACCAACAATTACTTGTAGTAAACCAGTGCCGTTGTTGGAACCGGGATAGTCTGGATGTTGCAATAATAGGTGCGTCATTTCGCCGTACTGCTTGGTAGAGAGATTGCTTAAATGGTTCTCAAGGTAGATCACCTCATCAAGGCGATCAAACTGCCCATCAACTTCTAGGATAGTAACAGGGTGCTTGTAGTAGGTATCAGGCCCGTAGTAGAGCTGTATCCCAGGATAGGAGCAAGTTAACTTCTTGCCACAGGGTGTCCAGCTTATGGTTGAACCTTGATCGAACAGGTAGGCAGGTTCCAGGCCTTCGATGCCTTCTCTTTGGATGAGGCGGACTCGTAACACCTTACGCTCTTTGTCATCTTTAATCAGATTGGTAGGTAGAATTTGGATGACAATATCAGCATGACCTTTCTGAGGATCGATGTAAGCCTCAAAGTCGGGACGGCGGGCTTCGATCGCTTGCATCACATCTGAGAGGGTGTGACCGCGTTCTGCCATATCGCGCTGAATTTTCCAGGCAACTTTGACTTCGTCGCTGAGATCGAGATAGACGCTAAAGTCTAGCAAAGAACGTACTCTTTCATCGTAAAGAGGATGTAAGCCTTCAATTACAACTACATGATTAGGTTCGATGGGTTCGGGAGGATCGAGCAAGCCAGTCTCATGGTTGTAGATCGGCTTCATAATCGACTCACCATTCTTAAGTGCTTTGATTTGCTCGTACATTAAATCAAAGTTATTGGCACGGGGATCGAGTGCAGTAATGCCTGTTTCTTTGCGTTGCTTGCGATCTAGACTGTGATAGTCGTCTAAGCAAATGACAGTCATAAACTCTTCGCCAAACAAGTCTTTTAACCTACGCAGGAAAGTAGACTTGCCGCATCCAGAGTCTCCTGCTACACCAATCAAAACAACACGGTCTGGCTTAGTACTCATAGAACTGACTCGATCCCTTTTTTTAATCTTCGCTTATCTGTATTTAATATTACTTTAAGGGGTGAAATCTAGCAAAATACTAACCTGGATTATTCACCAACCTGTGAAATCATGACTATAGCTGCACCTCAGAAAACAGACTGTTTTTTTAGCAAATCGCTATATCTGTCTGTCAGAAAGGTTTTTGAGGATTTCCGCAAATCATCATGAATAATGCAGGCTAGTGGCGCAGACTCAACCAATGTTTTGAAAGCCTTATCAATTTTGAAGGAAACCGACCATTTAGAGCCTATCCGAAAAGTCAGAGGGAGTCTGATTAATTCCTATGTTGATGTAAAAGTTGTGGGTTAGGAAGACGGTTATTTCTCCAGCAGATTACGGGAAACCTGTCTACCAAATTTGGCACCGGATGAACTAAATAGGAATAGTCTCC
>CALRKB020000093.1:0-17094 GCA_943367755.1 Rhizobium sp. Q54
GTAGAAGCTGGAACGAGCAATCCCTAGCAATTCACATTGCCGCACAATACTCAATTCACAATGGTCAGACACTACCAGGGTTTTGCGCTCTTCAACCCCAACTGTGCTGACCTGTTGGCTAAAAAATCTCGTTCTACCTTCAACTGTCCGATCTGACGATATAACTCGTCAATCTGGGCTTGTTGACTCTCCTCGCCTTTATGCACGCTACTGCCTTTCTCAAATAGGCTACTGGCTTCATCCAGCAACTGCCGTTTCCAGTTGTTTATCAGCGTCGCATGAACTTCATACTGACTTACCAATTCCGTGATTGTCTTCTCGCCTCGAATGGCTTCAAGGGCGACTTTCGCTTTGAATTGGGGATTATACTGCTTGCGTTTATTACTCATGAACTACTCCTATCATTATTTTGAGTGGTTCAGAGCTTAACCCTCTGTCCAGTTTTTGGGATCCACTTCATCCATCAAAATCCGTCATAATCTTAATGCTGTATTTTCCCAAGGAAATTGAGGTTTGTGCTTAGTTTTTTAAGTTGGACTCCACTTAGACGCATAGTTGCTGCTTTATGCTTAGCTCTGTGCTTTTTAATTTCAGGCATATACGCACCCAGTGCGATCGCCCAAACCGATCAGCCTGACACCTACTTGACTCGGGTAGCATCCCTAAGCGATCGCTTCAATAGACTAGAAACCTATGTCAACCAAAGTAGCTGGAGTGACATCAAAGGCTATATTCATGGCCCTCTCGGCACAATCAGAGTTGACGTTAGTCGTGTTATCAGCACACTTCCTGCCAAAGAGCAGCCTAAAGCCAAGGCACTAGCCAAAAAATTGTTTGATGGTCTGGTAGATATTGACTTTGCAGTTACAGCTCAAGATAAAAGCGCTACTAGCGCAGCCTTCGAGCAAGTACGTAAAGACTACGAAAACATATTGAGCCTGTTCGAGTAGGGCTAAACTGGTTGGTTAACTCATACTAGCTACCAAAAAGCTTGCCAAACGCATAAGAGCTGGGCAAGCTTTTTATTTATGTGAAAGCCACATTAAACAAGTAGCCTAAGCCTGGAAAATCATATCTGCTGCTAACTTATTCGCAACTGTCTGATCCAATAATAATTCCACTAGTTTCAGTGCAAAAGCCATAGCAGTACCAGGCCCCTGACCAGTCACAATTTGACCATCAACTACTACCGGTACAGTCAAATACTCTCCAACTTGCAGCTTATTCTGCACTGAGGGAAAGGAAGTAGCCTTCTTATCCACTAATAAACCTGCTTCCGACAGCACTAACGGTGCCGCACAAATTGCGGCAGTCAGGTTGCCTGCTTGCGCGTGCTGTTTTAACATTTCGGCAATACGCGGATCGTCTAAAAGCTTATAGGTGCCAGGACCACCTGGTAAAACAATCAGGTCAAAGGTAGAAGGATCGACATGGGCGAGTAAGCGATCGCTAATCAGCGTAATCTTATGCGAACCTTCAACAATTGCCGTTTCGAGACCGGCTGTAACCACCTCAATGCCACCACGCCGCAGTACATCAATAATCGTTACAGCTTCGATCTCTTCAAACCCTTCTGCTAACGGTACGAGCGCCCTAGGCATTAATAGGCATCCTGTAATTCATAAAAATCAGGTGTAACATAGTCCTTGCGCATCGGCCAGCCAATCCAATCTTCCGGCATGAGAATGCGCTTCAGATTTGGGTGACCTTCATACACAATTCCATACATATCAAAGGTTTCACGTTCCTGCCAATCTGCTGTCTTCCAAATCCAATAAACAGATGGGATGCGTGGATCGGTGCGTGGTAGAAATACTTTGACACGAACTTCTTCGGGGCGATCAACGTTATCAGTAAGCTTGGCTAAGTGGTAGACACTAACAAGGTCTTCCCCAGCACCAGCATCATAGCCACACTGACACATCAAATAGTTAAACCCATAGGCATAGAGCGCGGTGGCAAAGGGTAACAGGAAGTCTCGGTCAACCTTGAGTACGGGTACGCCTTGATGATCCAATCCTAAAAATTCGTGTTCAAATCCATTAGCAACCAACCACTCGGAGACAGCGCTAGTAGTGGCGATCGCACTTGTTTCTTGATTCTCTTCAGCCAACGATCTCTACCTCCTGTTTGGCAACTTCTACTAGGGCGGGTAAAGGAATGCCAGATTCCACTAACGCTTTCGGAGGTGCAAGTCGGGTAGGCAACTCCAAATATTGACCAGTAAGAATTTCGGGTACAGGTTTTAGATCGTGTTTAATCGTGTAATAGCGGTGGGTTCGCTGAACGTTAGCTTTTTCCGTGAAACCTTCGGCGCCAATCTTTTTGCGTAGCTTGATAATTGCGTCCATAATTGCCTCTGGTCGGGGAGGACAACCAGGAATATAAACATCGACAGGAATTAGCTTATCTACGCCGCGCACCGTTGAGTACGATTCCGTACTGAACATACCACCCGTAATTGTGCATGCTCCCATCGCAATCACGTACTTAGGCTCGGACATCTGCTCGTAGAGACGAACCAGTGCGGGTGCCATTTTCATGGTCACGGTGCCAGCCGTAATAATTAAATCTGCCTGACGTGGGCTAGAGCGGGGCAGCAAGCCAAATCGGTCGAAGTCAAATCGAGAGCCGAGCATGGCGGCAAATTCAATGAAGCAGCAGCTCGTACCATACAGCATTGGCCACAAACTCGACATTCTTGCCCAGTTGTAGATGTCGTTGAGCGTTGTCAAGATCACGTTGTTAGATAGATCCTGAGTAACTTGAGGTTGTTGTGCAGGATTAATTAAACGCTCTTTTTGCGCTTCAATACTGAAATCTAAGGTGACATTCTCAGGTTTCAAGACCACTCTAAAGCTCCTTTTCTCCAAGCATATACAAGACCCAATACCAAAATAGCGATGAAAATAATTGCTTCTATAAATGCTAGAAGACCTAACTGACTAAATGCTACAGCCCAGGGATACAGGAAGACGGTTTCTACGTCAAAAATCACAAACGCCAGCGCGAACATATAGTAACGGATATTAAACTGGATCCACGCCCCACCAATTGGTTCGCAGCCTGATTCATAGGTTGTGCGCCCAGCCGCACCAGACACCGCAGGACTAACTAGTTTGGCGACTAAAAGGCCGCTTACAGGCACAAGAGTACAGACTATTAGGAATACCAAAAGGTACTCGTAACCGTTTAAAACCAAAAGATTTTCCTCCTGAATCCTTAAATCGATCTAATGCAATTATAGGTTGACTAGCTCTTCGCAAATCATGTACATGAAAATTTGTTGCGAAGTTAGAATTTTTCTATAGCCCCAATAGTATACTTGGCAAGCAAAATCTAAAAGCGTTTTTACTCTAAATATTATTTACACTTACTATCAAATATCCCAATAGGAGGCAAATTTGAGCCAAGGTTTAGCTACCGAATTGCGTGAGGGCACTCAGAAATCCCACACTATGGCAGAGAGCACTAGTTTTATTAAGGGTTTTTTAAAAGGCGTCGTCGATAAAACTTCATATCGTAAGTTAGCTAGCAATTTTTACTTTATCTATGCTGCTCTAGAAGCTGAACTAACTCGCCATCAAGATCATCCTGTTTTGAGCAAGCTTTATTACCGCGAACTTTGGAGAGAGCATAGCTTAGAAAGCGACTTAGCTTATTACTGTGGTAATGATTGGCGATCGCAGGTACAGCCATCTCCAGCTTGCCAGAAGTATGTTGAGCGCATTAAAGAAGTATCGGCCACAGCACCCGAACTTTTGGTAGCACATGCCTATACTCGCTACATGGGTGACTTGTCTGGTGGGCAGATCTTAAAGAAGATTGCCAAGCAAGCGATGAAATTAGAAGAAGGTAATGGTACTGCCTTCTATGAATTTGATGCGATCAAAAATCATGGTGAATTCAAGAAGAACTACCGCATCGCTTTAGATACGCTGCCAGTAGATGAACAAACTACTGCACGCATTGTCGATGAAGCTAATTATGCTTTTCATCTCAACATGGAAATGTTTGATGAACTCAAGGGTAACTGGTTAGTTGCTTTATGGCGCTTATCTTGGAATTCTTTGATGAGCCGCTTTCAACCTAGCGTCAGCGAGTCCTCTGCGCCATCAACTGCATCGTAAATGCGATCGCAACATTAGTTGCTGAAGTTGCTGAATTAAAATTAAGTTCTAAATCGCCTAGGGGTGAAGTTTCGACATACATCCCTAGGTGATTTTATGGCAGGTTTTGGTTAAAATTCTGAAATGTGGGGTTCTTGATGGGTCAACACCGTACAGTCAGAGGTAGGACAGGCTATACATAAAAGCCGAAAACCTGCTGCCCTTTGACCGGAATTAAAGAACATGTCAGGATTACCACCGGATTCTTGAGCATCGCCTTCGATAAGTCTGCCCGTACAGGTAGAACACGTACCTGCACGGCAACTAAATGGTAGGTTGATACCTTCTGACTCAGCGATATCAAGAATGAACTCATCTTCATCCACTTTGATGGTTTCATCCAGACCATCTGCTTCATTAATTAGTCGAACGTTGTAAACTGCCATATACGTTATTCATCCTCCCTACCTATCGTTTTGAATATTGTGCAGCAGATTAGCACAACACTAGTTATACTTTTTTAACGAATCAGCTTAACGAATTGGGTGGTGGACTGTGACTAGTTTTGTGCCATCAGGGAAGGTAGCCTCTACCTGCACCTCATGAATCATTTCAGGTACGCCCTCCATCACGTCATCTCGCCCTAGTAATGTCGTCCCGTAGCTCATCAAATCGGCAACGGTGCGTCCGTCTCTGGCTCCTTCTAAAATTGCTGCCGATAAAAAGGCAACCGACTCGGGATAGTTGAGTTTTAGACCACGTTGCTTGCGTCGCTCTGCTACCAGAGCCGCTGTAAAGATCAGCAACTTATCTTTTTCTTGAGGCGTTAATTCCATAGTCTTTTCAGGTGGTGAGGATATTTTACAGCCGTTTTTGAACGAATTCACCACAAAAAATGAGTCGCAGGGGTACAGCAATTAGTTAGTGGGAGTGTGTTGCCAAATTCTTGGTAAACAGGCCGATCGCCCCATTAATGATACCCGCAACAGTTGCCATACTCCAATCAACCAGGTGCGCACCTCCAGACTAGAGGCACCGCGATAGCGGCAGAGCATTCCCTGCTCTAGTCTCGTTACACCAAATTCCCCTTGCACTATGGCGTGGGCTAGGCTGCGCGACTGGTCAACTAGGGTTGATGGGACAGATTGTCCAATAAATGCGAGGCTCCCCACTACTGGTTGATTGGCTAAAGCATGAGGACTATGCCACATATCTACATTGCCATAGAGGTGTTGGCGATCGATCCATAATGGTCGACCTTGTTGCCATACTTCTGTGCGCGATCGCACATGACCTTGCAAAAAACTCTCACCTCTAGCCGTGCGCCCATAGCGGTTAATTTCCCACCCGCACCAGATTGCTTGCGGCGCTAACTCGATGCGGGTTTGTTGGCGATAGATGGCACCATCGAAAATAATCGTTTCCTGGGGCAGCCACTCTAGGCAGGCTCCCGTCGCCACTTGGATTTGAGTAGTTTGCTGAGATTCCTGGCCACTACTGCGATAGATCTTGGCAGCGGCGGCAGTGGTAATTAGGGCATGGCTATGCTCTGCGAGGCTAATGTCTGCCGTGAGGCGATCGCCTCCCACCATACCTCCGGCTGTATGCAGTAAGATACTGTGACAAATGCGATCGCCTTCTGGATAAAATGGTCTTTGCAGTTTCCAGGGAGCCTGGCTATAGCTATGGCTAATTTGTGTAGTACCATCACAATTGACAAAATCTAGTTCGAGTTTGCCATGCCAGCTATTTTGTGAGGCTTGAGCTGTGGAGCTAGAACTTCCCAGATTAACCATTAAAAATGCGATCGCGATCTAGTTAACATGATCATAGTAGTCTTTATGCGATCGCGATCGACTCAGCTCTATTGCTCCCAGTGACTTCAGCGTAATTTTTTGAGCTTCAGTTATCCCTGTGATGCCAGTAATATTCATACCTTCATAGAGTCTGGGCGATCGGAACTGGCACTGACTAATGTTTGACCCTCGGAGCTGAAGGCAACGGCACTAATTGTATGACTCCTTGTAATGATTTACTACATTCCCCTGTTTGGATATCCCATATCCTGATAGCACAATCAAAGCTACCGCTGACCAAAGTTAGATCGTTTGTACTGAGAGAAATTGATGGTATTCCACTTGTATGCTCCACTGCTGTATTTGCATGAGTTCTGTGCTGCGACCGTAAAACGATGATGAGACATCAATAATTTCTCCCCAATACTGGTTGCTAGCTTTAACTAATCCTATCGATGGGGGAGTAATAATTAAGATGCTGGGCAATTTCTGGATATGTTCAGCCCTGCCAAGAATAGCGAAAGAGCTGTTCCTGAATGTCTTTAAGCTTTCACCGCTGTAGAGTGTTGCGGCTGGATATGAGTACGCAGTTTAACAACGCTTGAAAGGATTGGGTTAAATATTCAGCGATCGCATGATATCGGAAACGCAATAGAAAAAAATGTACTACCCGATCTTTTCCGATCTTTTATCCTGATCTTTCCTGAACTTTTCCGGCAGACAGCAACGAAAAAATCTCCTATTCTGAAATGGTGCTGATGGAAAGTTTGAGAACACCTCATTAGCGACATCCAATATTTACGAAGTATGTTCGCAGAACTTAGGTGAATGAAGACTTTTATAAAGAAGTCTATATTCAACTCACCATTTATCTAAGAGTCAAGCGATCACTTGACAACAATCTTCAAAAAATGATCGCCGATCTCCATACAAATTTATGGAAGCGCGACCGTACACAAATTCACTTTCTACTAAACAAATCAAGGAGAAATTTCATGGCTATTATTGGAAACCCAACCCCTGGAAATGACAGCATCACTGGTGATGCATTGCCTAACCTTATCGATGCTTTAGCAGGTAATGATACCGTCAATGGTATTGGAGGTAATGATACCCTCATCGGTGGAGCAGATAATGACATCCTCTTTGGTGCAGATGGCAATGATATCCTGAGTGGTGGTACTGGTAACGATCAACTCGTTGGGGATAATTTTGGAGGCGCAGGTAATGACAGCCTCAGTGGAGGTGCGGGCAGCGACACCTTAAATGGTGGCTTGGGCAGCGACACTCTTGTTGGAGGAGCAGGTGACGATCTCTACTCTGTTGGGGTAGTTAATACTCCTATTGTCGAGCAGGCTAATGAAGGGAACGATATTATCAACTCTTCTGTCACATTCACTTTGCCGGCAAACGTGGAAAGACTTACTTTGGTCGGAACTGGCAACACTATTGGAACTGGTAATAATTTGAGCAATCTCATTCTCGGTAATGTTGGCAACAATAATTTGGTTGGTTTAGCAGGGAATGATACGATTAACGGTCAAGCGGGCAATGACACTCTTCGAGGTGGACTTGGCGATGACAATCTCTTTGGTGGCGATGGCATTGATACAGTTTTTGTAAACGGCCCCCTTGGAGCTAATATTGTCCTTACTGATACCAGTGTGACGGGTGAAGGTACTGATTCCTTGAATGGAATTGAGAACGCAGAACTGTTTGTTTTTTCAAACAACAATGCTCCCGTCAATATTAATGCTTCAGCTTTCACCAAGGGATCGGTTACCCTTGACGGCAATAGTGCTAGTAACAACCTGCTTGGGAGCAATGGTAGTGACTTCCTTGACGGTGAAGGTTCTATTGACACTCTTATTGGTGGTAGTGGCAATGACACACTCAATGGAGGTGAAGGGGCTGGCACTGATGTGTTGACTGGCGGTGCTGGTTTCGACCGATTCCTCTTCGATATGAATCGCCCCCTGAATAGTGGTGACGGTTTTGATCGGATTACTGACTTCGCGCTTGGTACTGACAAGATTGTGCTCGATAAAACAACCTTCACTGCGCTTGCCAGTGGCCCAGGAAGTCTTCTGCCCTCTGACTTTGAGGTAGTCGATAGTATCGGAGACATTCAATTCAGTAATGCCAAGATTGTCTATCACCGAGGTACCTTGGTTTACAACCAAAATGGTTCTCTACCAGGCTTGCTGACAGTAGGTGGTACTGGCGGTGTGATTGCCGGCCTGGATGGCAATCCTAATATCAGTCTTTCAGATTTCATCGTCGTGGCTTAAGAAATCGGTGTGCGATCGCCCTTCCATAAATTTACTCAGAGGGAGTGGCGATCGCCAAGCCAAACTCAATTTCAGAATGTGCCAAATCTTTGATACGTAATCTAATTTGGCAATATCTATCCCATATCAATTGTAAGAAACGGAGAAATACTATGTCACCTCAATGGTTCAAGCCTTCGGGCCCCGATGTTGCTGCTTTTGCTGAATTTGATGAAGCAATGAAAGCATTCATGACTCAAGCTAACGTGCGAGGCGGATCGTTAGCTCTAATTAAAGATGGCCGCCTTGTCTACGCTCGCGGTTACACCTACGACGAACCAAATAGCATGCAAATACAGCCTACGCATCTATTTCGCATCGCTAGTTGCACTAAACCGCTAACCAGTATGGCGATCTATCAACTGGTCGAAAAATTCAACGATCCCAACAAACTCAGTTTGGATAGCAAAGTAGAATCGCTTGTGATGCCGCTTTTGCAATCAAAGGTTCCCAATGCTCCTAAGCCCAGTAACGATCCAAAACCATCCAATCCACGTCAAGATGGGAATTATTTTAATGCCATCACCGTACGCCATCTCTTGTCTCACCAGGGAGGATGGAACCGCGATGTTGCAGGCGAACCCACCTTCTACCGCGATCCTGATGTTGCCGCCGCTCTAGGAGTTAGTCTCCCAATTTCCAGGTATCAGCTTGCAGCCTGGGGAGTAGCGCAACAGATGCAGTTCTACCCAGGTAGCGAAACTCACTATAGTAATTTTGGCTATAGCCTCCTCGGTCGGGTCATCGAGCAAATGACCGGACAAACATACATTGAGGCAGTAAAGCAACGACTCTTGAAGCCCCTTGGAATTAATCACCCTCGCCTTTCTCTGCCACTAGCAGGCGATCGCGCTCCCGGTGAGGTTACATATCAAGTGATTCCTCCTGAAAATCGCCCCAGTATGATGCACCCCGATCGCCATAACGTCCCGATCCAGTATGGAGGGGAAAATAATGCCAACTTTGACTCATTCGGCGGTTGGATTATGTCTGCACCAGATTATGCGCGCGTCCTTGCCGCTTTCACGATGAAGCAGTCTCCTATGCCCAAGGTCAGCGCCGATGATATGTTGGTATGGGGTAAGTATAGTCTGGCTTCAGGGGTTAAAGTCTACGATCATGGGGGGGTACTCCCTGGCACGTCGTCGTACGTAGCGGCGCGATCGGATAACACTGGGATTGTTGTCCTTTGGAATACGACAACAGCGGTACAGAACTTCTCGTTCAGGGGTACGACTTATGGGATCGGCAACCATCCCACTCTTTGGCATAAGCTGATTGACAGCATTCCAGCCAATCAGTGGCCGTCTCACAACCTCTTCCCACCCATGCTAAATGAGTTACCCATCAGTAACCCCAGCATGACAGTGACGGCAGTTTGGCAACCAGGTGGAGTGGATGAAATACGGATACACGATTGGTCGTACGCTGACTATCGCCAGAAGTACGATGAACTCTGGGGACAGGGTTGGCGACTCCACCTACTCGAAAATCGTGTAGTCAATAATCAAGTTCGCTATACGGCAGTGTGGCGACCCAGTACCTCCGGTGAGGTTCAGGTTTATGAGTGGTCGTACGATGACTTTCGCAAGAAATATGACGAACTTTGGGGGCAAGGCTGGCGCTTGCACATTCTCAATAACTTCGTTGTCAATGGTCAAGTTCGTTATACAGCCGTGTGGCGACCCAGTACTTCTAGTGAAGTCCAGGTTTACGGCTGGTCGTACGATGACTTTCGCAAGAAATATGACGAACTCTGGGGTCAGGGCTGGCGATTGCATATTCTCAATAACTTCGTTGTCAACGGACAAGTTCGCTATACGGCAGTATGGCGACCCAGTACTTCTGGTGAAGTCCAGGTTTACGGTTGGTCGTATGCAGACTATCGCAAGAAGTACGACGAACTCTGGAGTCAGGGCTGGCGCTTGCACATCCTCAATAACTTTGCTGCGAATGGGCAAGTTCTCTATACAGCGGTATGGAAGCCCAGTAACGAAGGGGAAATTCAAGTTTACGGATGGTCTTATCAAGACTATCGCCAGAAATATGACGAACTTTGGAGTCAGGGTTGGCGATTGAAGTCGATCTCCACCTATTAGCCCAATCCATCAACTCATAAAGTAGCGATCGCCGATTTGCATGTGCGATATCAAACATGCGATCGCCCTTCAATGATTTTACACAGAGAAAGGCGACCGTCAGAAAGCAGAAACAATAGGCATTTCTTATCCCCTAAGAGATGCCTCAATACGAACAAAACTAATCGTTAAAAAGGAGAAAACCCATGTCGAGTGAATTTTTTGAACAACCAATTGTTGAGCTAAATCGCGAATCTAGCGATCGCTCTACTGAAGGGGAAGCGAACAAAAAGCTGACGATTGCTCAGCTCTCGGAAGAGATACTCGAACTAAGTGACGAACAGGCTCAATCGCTGGCAGGAGGTAATTTTGAGATTTTTTCATTCAAAATTCCTTCATACAGAACGAGTAATTAGTAATCGATCGCAAACTTGTAAAAATGATTTCTTTCAGGTGATCGCTATTTTTAACCTGCGATTGTCTGCAAAGCCCATACCAGTCTCAGAATGTTCTGTGACAACGAATTAGATCGATTTCTAAGCAAAGCGATTGTCTCTCTCCATACAGATATGTGGAAGGGCGATCGCCCCACAATTCAACTTCTACAACCCTACAAAAATTACAAACAGGAGAACTACCAATGCTAAATCAACTTACCCAAAACAGGCTGTCTCGAATCATGCTAGCGGCAGGACTCTGTCTGATCGCAGTTTTTATGAACCCGTTCGATCGCCCTGTTCCCAAAACCACTGAGAAAAATCTCAACGGAAATGGTCTTGTCCTAAACGGAACGAGCTTTAACGGAACAAACTTGAATGGAGCAAACCTGAATGGAGCAAACCTGAATGGAACAAGCTTTAACGGAACAAGCTTAAATGGAGCAAGCTTAAATGGAGTAAGCTTGAATGGAGCAAACCTGAATGGGAACGATCTCGGTGCGAACGGGGTTCACTTTAGAAGGTTTGGATTAACCTCGTCAACCTTGACAACCGCTGTTCTTAAGCAAAAGCCCATCCAAAAAATCCGTTTAGAGGGTGGTCAACTTGCGCTCAAGATTAAAAGAAGCGATTGACGGATTTTTATCAGCCATAACTTCCCTACAACAATCTGAAATCAGTTGGAGGCTTCTGCCTTCAGCTTTCAGGAGGGAAGAGGGTCTGGAGGTGGTGGTGTTCGCGATCGATTGAAGACTACCATCTCCCACATCTGCCATGAGGTTTGCCATGAGATTTACACACAAAACCCCTATTTACTTGCTTTTTCACTTGATTTTGGCAACGGGCTGTCTCCTGACGATCGTTGCATCCATTCAAATCCAGAGAAACCTGAATCGGGAGCGTGCAGTGGAGGAGATTGCGGTCAAAGGCCAGGATGTAGAAGGGACCGAACTAACGGTTGTTGAAGGTGGGCGATCGCTCAAACTCAAGATCGCTCAAGTTGAGTTAGATCCTCAAGATCCCGAGCAAGAGATTTATCTCTACACCATCCTTTATCGCGATCCAGTCTCGCAACAGTGGCAAAATTACTGCCAACCCGATCGCAACAATGTTGCTAAAGCGATTCCTCTATCGGGATATTGGGATGAAACAGGCACCCACATTGAGGATGAGCGCATTACCTTTGCCTGTACCAATGGAGTCTTAGCTAAATGCGTTCGCTTTGGCTACAAACCTTGGAAAACGGTTCAGGGGCGATCGCTGCGAGACTTTCATCAAGCTTGTACCCGCATGGTTAGGGCAGATTACTGCGGAAATGGACACAGCCATACCAAAGAAGGGACAGTCATTGACATCTATGACCGACTGGGAATTCAAACCCGCACTCCTAAGAGTGGCATGCTCTTTGAAGCAACTTGGAGTCCTGATGGTGCAGTATTTATCAATCGGACTCGGTGGCCAGAGTCCTTAGCCCAGATTGAGAAGGAATGTCCTGAGCGGCTCAAAAGCCCTATGAAAAACTCAATCACTCCTATAACTATGCAACAGCAAACGCCTGAAGTGCTGCTTGTCAATGATTCATTTCATCGCTCTGGCGATGGTAAAACAGTTCTATTCCCTCAGACAAGTGAGAGAACAACACTATGGAGCAGCAGTACTCACGAATCAAAGAATTATTGACAGATCATTTCATCTGAGGTAGTCCACGGCAGCACAGGTAGCTCTATACGAACTGATCGATACAAACAATACAAACAACATAAAAGCAAAGGAAAAGTAAAGTTATGGATATTATTAGGAACCATGCTCTTGGGAGTGAAAGCATAAGTGTAGGTAGCGATACCTCCACCTCTGATTGGCAACGTTTAGATGTGTATTGGCACAAAGGTAAATCCTCAATCCAAGAAGGAATACCGCAGCACATGCTGGCATCCACATGGCAGATGCTTTTGCTAGGAGATGGCTCCACCACACGGCATCTGCAATTGTTAACTGGGGAGCCAATTAAAGTTGAGGTAGTGGATATGTCCCAGATCGGGATGAATACCGATCGCGCTCCCGAATTGATTCTGGAATTGCCTGGGCCAAGGTTAAGGCGTCAAGTTTGGCTGCAAACTGCTTCGGGACAGCGGCTTGCCTATGCGACATCCTGGTGGGAAGCCAGTCATGTGGATAAATATCTTCGCGATCAAGCATTGCCCATTGGGTCGAATTTGGCACATTTGCGAATGGAATTCTATAGAGATATTTGCGAAGTATTTTTGGGAAATTCAGAAGCTTTAGAAGCTGGTTTTGGCTACCCTGGTCCTTACTGGGGAAGATATTGCCTGTTTTGGCACAATGGTAAACCTTTGACGTTAATATATGAAGTTTTCTCCCCTTATCTCGATCTGTACTTGGGACAATCGGTTAAACGGCGATTTGGGAAGAAACAATCTTCAGAGAATCTGATGATAATAGCCACCCCATCGGCTCGCGCAATGCCAATACTAGCTGGCTAATTCAGCCCGTAGTTATTTTGACACGATTTTCTAAAGAGCGATCGCCCTTCAATGAAAATACCTCAGAGATAGGCGATCGCCCTACCAATAATCTAATTGGCAGCTTAGTGATCGCCTGAAAATAAGAAAGCGAGCAGTATCTCCCATTCTCTATCTCATTCTCAAAAATCACCTCACTGCAAACAAGATCGAACGTTAAAAGGAGAATAAACATGTCAAACGAACCTTTGAAACAACCAATGATGCAGCCCGATCGCGAATCTAGTTTAGAGTCAACGAACGCAAACCAGAGAATCGAGCAACTCTCTGAAGAAATGCGCGAACTGAGCGATGAACAGTCGAAAGCGATCGCAGGAGGGCGATCTAGACTTGAAAAGCCGAGCTTTGACCTGTTGGAATCTATGCAAGGAGTCCTGTCAAAACTCGGTCCGAGGAACCTATCTCATTGATGAGACTACTGTCCTATGCTTTCTACAACTCCTGCTTCTCAATCTGAAGTCGAACTAGCATTTACCAGTCTCAACTCTGAAGTTGAAATTGATAGCTTGCCTGTGGAAGGAGAAATTCCCCACTGGCTGAATGGCTGTCTCTATCGCAATGGCCCTGCTAAGTTTGAGATCGGTCAAGCTAGCTATAACCACTGGTTTGACGGTTTGGCTATGGTACATCGCTATGCTTTCCACAAAGGTAGGATTGCTTATCGCAACCGATTTCTCCATACTTCCCCATATACCCAAATGATGTCTTCGGGGCAACTCAGTTCTGGTTTTGAAACTGCCCAACTCACTTCACTAGCCAGTCGTATTTTTAAGTTGGCTTCAGAGGCGATTCCCTGCGGGATGCGTACCGCCGGCGATCGCACAGGACAAACCTACAACACCAATGTCAGTATCCTTCAATTAGGTGGGAAGTTTATGGCTCTGACCGAGCAACCCGTTCCAACAGTTTTCGATCCGATTTCGCTGGAAACCCAGGGCGCTTTTTATTTTGGAGATCGCCTGTTTGGTCATCTCTCTTGCGGTCACCCGCAGTATGACTACCAAAATCAGGAATACATCAACTATATAACCTGCTTTAGCCCCATCAACACCTACAATCTCTATCGGATTAAAGTAGCAAGCAACCAGCGCCAACTAATTGCCAGAATTCCGGTGCGATCGCCATGCTACATGCACAGCTTTGCCTTGACAGAGAACTACATTATCCTGGTCGAGTTCCCGCTTGTTATCAAATCCCTACCAGCTATCTTGGGAGGTAAAGCACCCATGCAGTGTCTGAGTTGGGAACCACAACGCGGCACTAATTTTCTAGCGATCGACAAGCATACAGGAAGACTGGTTGCTCGTTTTAAGAGTGAAGCATTCTTTGCGTTCCATCATATTAATGCCTTTGAGCAGGGCGATGAGATCTTTATTGATATCGCTGCTTCCGATCGCCCAGACTTAATGTATAAATCCTATCTAAATCTGTTGCGAAACGCGACTAAGTCTGAGGATCACCCTTTGGCAGAATATCGGCGCTATCGTTTACCCATCCAAAAGAGTGTTCGCTGCCATGACGTTGGTTATGAACTATTGTCAGACCATAGAATAGAGATGGTCTCTATCAATCACGCACTCTGCAATTCGCGACATTATCGCTACGCATATGCTGTCAGCCATAATCGCAATTGGCCGAACTTAGTCGGGCAGTTAGTCAAGATTAACTTGCAGCACAAAAGTGCCACTCCATGGTTTGAGCCGCATACCTATCCGGGCGAACCCATCTTTGTAGCCGCTCCCCACGCCGCTGCTGAGGATGATGGGGTAATCCTTAGCGTAGTTCTGGATGGAGCTAAAAGGAAATCTTTTTTACTGGTTCTCAATGCTTTTTCTTTCAAAGAATTGGGGCGTGCTTATTTACCTCATCATATTCCACTTGAATTTCACGGACTGTTTGTGGAAGCTTCAAATTAAGTGAATGTGAATTGGTGGGAGTGGCGAAATTTGCGTTACTCCTGCCCGATTTAATTTTGATGGGAAGGCGTTCCACTATCGATCGCTATTTCCTGCCTGGTTATCTTCGCTAAAAATACCAGATCGCTTCAGTGATATTTTTGTTTGCAATCCTAGCGATCGCCTCAAAGCCGCGATCAAGAATCAGAATATGACGTCTAAAACGATCTATAATTTTCAGGAGAATACGCTAGCAATTTCCCTTCACTGCATTGAACCTAATGAAATAACAGCAAATTCTTTGGCAAGGGAGAATCATTTATGAATCAACTCATTGAAACCGATCGCCTGTTTCTATCGCCCGCATCCGAAAGCGATGCCACCGAGCTACACCAAATGTGGGCGCAACCTGCTGTGCGCAAATACCTATGCGACGATCTGATTTTGCCCTTGAGCCAGGTGCAGAAGATGCTAGTACAAAGCACAACTGCTTTTCAAGAGGGCAGGTATGGAATTTGGATCGCCAGACTGAAACAGCCAGAAACCATGGCTGGATTTACAGGTTTTTGGCCGTTTTTCGATCCGCCTGAAATTCAGCTAATCTACGGTTTATCGAGCCATTTCTGGAGTAAAGGATTAGCCACGGAAATGGCTCGTGCGATGTTAGCATATGGCTTTCAAACTTATGGCTTTGAGACAATCTCTGCCAGCACTGATTTGCCAAACACAGCTTCGATCGCTGTGATGGAACGACTGGGCATGACATTCGAGAAGCAGATGACCCATGAAGGGAAAGAGGCTATTTTCTATAAAATTCCCAAAACAGCTCTATAGACATCAACTCAGATTGATCGCACCCAGCACCTTCAGCGTCATTTTTTGAGCTTCAGTTATTCCCGTAACACCCGTAATATTCGTGCCCTCATAGAGTCGGGGCGAACGCAAGGTTGTGAGGCACTCACCTGTCTCCACATCCCAAAGCTTAATCGTTTCATCCTTACTGCCACTAGCCAGGATTTGATGTGAATTTATTGATTTTGCTAGAGCTTGAGAACTAGCTGGTCTAAAGGCAACAGACTCTACCGAATCTGCGTGTCCCTGCAACGTTCTAAGGCACTCCCCAGTCCGCATATCCCAAAGTCGAATCGTGTGATCGCTACTCCCACTGGCCAGGATTTGTCCATCTGGACTAAACGCCACGGACCAGATCTGACCGTTGTGCCCTTCCAGCTCCTTGAGGCATTTCCCAGAGTCTACCTCCCACAGTTTCACCGTATTACCACTACTCCCATTGGCAAGGATTTGCCCATCTGGACTGAAGGCAATCGACCAGACTTGGGTGCCATTATGCAATGTTTTGAGGCATTCACCAGTAGTTACATCCCACAGCTTGATTCTTGCGTCGATGCTGCCCGTGGCGAGGATGCGATCGTCCGGGCTGAACGACACTGAATATACGATTGTCGTATCCCCCTGCCACTCCCTCAAACATTCACCCGTACTTGTATTCCAAAGTCTGACTATTTGATCGTGACTGGTACTAGCCAGGAGTTGACCGTTGGCATTGAATGCGACCGAAGAGACTACACCCGCACTGCGGCGGTGCAATGTCTTGAGACACTGACAGGTGCTCGCACTCCAGAGCTTGACGGCGCGATCGCTGTTCGTGGCAAGGATTTGACCATCTGGACTGAATGCAACTGCCCAGACTATATCGAGATTCTCTTGTAGCGAATTTAGATGTGCTCCGGAGTTTACATCTGGAGTTTAGACTAAAAAGAGGTAAAAAGCGGTCAGCCATTGCAGACTAACCGCTCGATGATGGAAGCTGAAAAGAATACAAATTTAACAGCTTCATCATGACCAGTTTGGAGAACCTTGAGAGATTTCGCAACTACACGTACAAAAT
>CALRKB020000094.1:0-16833 GCA_943367755.1 Rhizobium sp. Q54
CCATCGTTTAGCCCAAACTGAAACAGCAGAATACACAGAAAACCAGAAATTACTCCGATTTCTCATTGATTGATTCAAGCTAGAAGAGGGTCAAAAGGAGCCTTCGATGGAGTTGTATGCCTGCCTATTGACAAATCCCATGACGGGATGCAGGGGACAAGCCCAGCGGCTTTGGAGCGATCTGCTCGGTGTGAATACTTGCAGCACTGAGCTAATAAATGGACTGAGACGGTGCGGCGGAACGCATACCGAAGGTAATCGCTTCCTCACTAATCCTCTTTGACATCTACTAATGCACTAAGCACGGTCGAATCCGATTCGATTCTATTTGGGTGGTAAGCGGGTAGGCGCGGCTTCCGTGACCGATCGCGGTTGGGGGAGTAGATGCGGCGCGGCGGTGGGTGGGTAAGCCGCAAAAGTAAAGGGGGGCAAAGCCCCCACAAGACTAGCGAATCACTGCGACGTAGATGTAACCCGCACGAGAACGAGCCACACGCGCACCAGGGTAGTGAGCGGCAAACGCATGAGCGGTGGCAAAGTCGTGGAACCAAGCAATGTAAGCATCGGCAGCGATAGCGACCTTGAAAGCACCCCAACGACGAGCAAAACTGAATGACATATAAGAACCTTTAGAAACTACGCCAATGCGTTAGCTTGCGTGGCGAAGCCAATCGCCACATTTTTTAGATGCCAGCGAGGCTCAGGGACGTGGAATAAAGACTTATGCCGCGAAAGCCCTGAACGACTCTTGCATCTTTCTTGTGTGGCAAGCTTTCATGGCGGGTTGCGAGGTGATATGTCTGAACAGTTTCTCGTCTGGGGGCTACTGGTTGCTATGCCAGATGCCGACTGCGGTTCGCGGATGCTACTGCTGCGGTTGCCGTTTCCCCTGTGCGTGGCTCCAGAATGCGGGTATCTGTGGCTGTGTCGATAGGCTGGGGGCTTTGCCGTCCGAATTCTCTTAATCGCGTTTCGATAGTGCTTCAAGGATTGCTTCGAGTACCTCGATCGTTCTGGTTTGATTTTTGGTGGACTGCTCAAATCCACGCGAGATCGCCTCGAATTGTTGTTGCTGAATTCCCTGTGTTTCGGCAATCCGTTGCTGCGTTTCAGCGAGATTTTCTAGGAGTTCCTCAGAGCGTTGCAACTCTTTGGCTAAAAGGGTATTTGTAAAGTCAGCTAACAACTTCTGATCGCGTTCGTCACGTAGCAGTTCTGCCTTCATGGATTGTTCTTTGCCTGCGATCGCTAGTTCGATCTCTTTTTGCCGCAGTGCCCAGCGTTTATCGAGATAGGAAGGCAACCATTTGCCAAGTGCGATCGCGAAAGAAACAACCACAAACCCAATTATTCCAATATCCTGCCAGGCATACGGTGATAGGACTGGGAATTGTGGCTGTTGTGGTTGTGGCTGTGTTTGGATCTGAGCGATCATAATTATTTCTCTTTTTGTAGATCTATTTGGCTGGCTGAATAAAAAGCCTTCCCCATCCGCTTTTACTGCCTTCTACTAGCCATCGGGCATTGAGCAAGGTTCTGCTATAGATTGCGCCCTTACCGTTGGAGACATCGCTGGTATAGCCATCATTACAGTCCCCATATGGATCGTTGGCGATGTAATTGCCATCTTCAGTTCTACCAATTATGCAGATGATATGCCCACCTGTCGGAGCGTCTTCTGAACCGCGATGCAGGATAGCAATTACAACAGGTAAATTTGCTGCGAGGGATTTATCCAGGTCATCGAAATCAAGATCTGTTCTCCACTGAGACTCAATGCCATAATCTGCCAGAGCTTCGGTCTGAGCAGAATGATCGGTGGTATCGCCATGAGCCAGCACAATTTGCAAATACTCATCATCACCTGAGATATTAGCACCAAGATATTTAGCCGCCATCGCACAGCTAGAAGAGTTGCAGGTTCGATCTGGCATGGTGTAGTTATCGGTTTGTGGATAGAAAGGTACGTCTAACTTAACAGCAGCTTTATCAATTGGGAAAATGCCTTCGTAGGCTTTTCGTCCTGTGGGTCTTGTGGGTTGGTTGTTAAGCAATCTGACTACATCATCAACTGCCAGGTCAGAGTTGTTGAGATCGCCTTCGATTTTAGGGATGCGATCGGCAAGATTCTGAGCAGCTTGCCGCCGCCATTTTTGGATCTGAGCTTGAGTCGTCATAAATATTTCCTCACAGCGATCGCAATCAAAAGAAACACAATCCCAATCGCGCCAATGTCATGCCAGTTATCTGGCGAGAGAGTGGGAAATTGGATTAGAGTCATCATTAGTACCTCCATAATTAACGCGGTAGGCGGAAGAATGAAGAGGGAAGTCTGTATTTCTTTACTATTCCCTCTTCGTTTCTAGTAATCCTCGTCTTCCTCTATGCACTCATAGTCATCGCCGTCACCAATTGCAACAGTTTCACCCACTAGGGTTGAGGAAACTGAGTCGAGCAGACTGCGAGCTAGCAGGATTCTGTCAGTAATGGACATCGAGATAATTGCCTCTTCGTTCTCAGCCAGAAAGTCATCAAGTGTTGTCACGGGCTATCTCCTATGTTTCAACGAGTCGGATTCGGAGGCCAACTACACCTTGAGCGTGTAGCAGAATGACTACTTGCTCGTGGGTGTAGTTTTTGCGATTGACTTTGTAGTGCCACGCAGTTGTGGCGATGGTATTGCTGGTGATGTGGTCGTAAATCGACTGCCATCTTTGGGCGATCGCCTTGTCATCCGCACTCATCCAGTCATCGACATGCCGCATCTGGAAGACGCGATCCAGTTCTCGTACTTCACCGCGATCTGGCATCCTGTAGGAAAGTCCTCTCGGCGAGATTTCGACAGGGAAGTCGGATTCGGAAGGGTAAAATAAGTTAGATAAAAGTGATCGCAGCTTTGCAAGAAATTCAGCGTAGGTCATTAGATCCCTCCGCTACCACCAGGTATCGCCACGTTAAAGTTTCCGACCGTAGTGGACGATAGGAAATTGCCCATCAGATCCGAAACTTGTGCTTCTAATAGATCGATCTGGTATTGACCGTTTGCGGTGAAGTCCCACACGCCACCAGGAGCGCCGACGGCATAGGTCACGATCCGTCCTTTCTTGTCGGCAGTAGCCTTGGTTCTCGTGGCTCTAGCAAGCTGGTTGAACCCATTGGGGCCTGTCACGCGCACATCGAGTTCGCCAAGTTCGCTATTCTTGCCGCCGATGGTGGAGGCTTTGATGCCCACATCGTCGCTGAACTGGACGGTGAAGTAGTAGGGCTTATCGCCAGGAGCGATGATATCGGAGATAGCGCCAGGAGAGACAGTAGGACTGGACTGATCTAAAGGCACGGCTTCGACACGCTCTTTAAAGGCTTTATCGATTTTGAAGGAAGCAGACCAGCGGGCGGGAACGTTGAACGGTTCGCCCGTGGCAGGACTTGTACCCGTGCGCGGAGCGTTAGGACGCATGGCAAACGTACCGAAGCCTTGCAGCTCAACGGGTTGATTGGTTGTGACAATTGAGATGATCTT
Organism: Rhizobium sp. Q54; assembly: GCA_943367755.1. Lineage (GTDB taxonomy): Bacteria > Cyanobacteriota > Cyanobacteriia > Pseudanabaenales > Pseudanabaenaceae > PCC-6802. The sequence goes on from CALRKB020000094.1 coordinate 3,521, forward strand.
TTCGAGGGTGACTTTTAAGAAGCGATCGGCATCGTATCCACCGATTTGTAAGTCCTGGGCGATCGCATTGGCTAGTTCGAGTTGGTTCATTGGTTGGATGTCTCCAAATTTGCTCTGTGGCTACGAGCTTAGGTTAGGGGACATCGAGAAACCATGACATCTGCACTAGCAGGTTCTATGACCTTGCCGTGTTGCTCGCATTAAAAGTAGCGATCTAGCAGGTCAGTACCGCGATCGCCCATTTGTTCGAGACGCTGGCGCAATAGTTTGAGTGCCATTGGTGATGGTTGCACCTTGCGGTTCTCCCAGCGATTGATCGAGGCAAAGGTGACTCCTAGTTCTGCGGCAAATTGTTCCTGTGTCATTCCCAGACGAAATCGTAATTCGCGGACTAAATCGGCAGTTTGAATTTCTTGTGCGGCGAACATGATGGAGTTAATGCTGAAAAACATCCAAGACCTATTTTCGCAGACAAAATAGAAAGACTTTCATGATAGTGCGCACAAAGTTTTAAACAAGGCTATGTTTTTTTATGATTACGGGTAACAATAGAATTGCCTCTGCTCTGGAAGACTCACTTAGACAAGAGCAGCATTCAGATTTAGAGGAGGAGTCTAATGTTCATCCTTAATACTGGTAAGCATTTTCAGTCGTTGGAGTTTAGTGGCTTATGAAAATTACTAGACGCAAAATGATCGAGCTTGGGTTAGTCGGTAGTGGAGCGATTATCTCACTCTTTAGAGTTCCAAGGCTTGCCAGTGCACAACTTGGCCCACAGATCGATCGCTTTAAGCTACCATTTAGCATCCCACCTGTCCTTAAACCTTTGCGCAGTGATGCCACAACTGATTTTTACGAGATTACAATGCGAAAGTCTCAGGTGGAGATTTTGCCTGGTGGGACAACTGAGATCTGGGGCTATAACGGCATTACTCCTGGCCCAACCATCCGACAGCGCCGAGACCGTCTATCAGTTGTACGCTTCATTAACGATCTGGACACAGAGACCTCAATTCACTTGCATGGAATGGCTTCGCTGCCACAATATGATGGTTATGCTGAGGACTTGATTCATTCCGGTTACTACAAGGATTATACTTACCCCAACAACGACGCCTCAACACTTTGGTATCATGATAGCACCATTCACCAGACTGGCCGAAATGTCTATATGGGATTGGTCGGTATGTATATTGTTGAAGACGATCTTGAACTGAGCTTACCTCTACCTAAAGGAGAATTCGATGTACCTTTAATTCTCCAAGATAAAACAGTTGCTAAAGATGGGTTCGTCTTTGAGGATCGCATCCAGGGAGGTATTTATGGTAATGTCTGCTTTGTAAATGGCGTGCCTTGGCCTCGGATGGAAGTTGCCAATCGCAAGTACCGCTTTCGCATTCTCAATGCTGGGGTTTCGCGCCTTTACCAACTAGCACTAAGCACCAACCATTACTTAATTGTCATCGGTACTGATGGGGGACTGTGCAGTGAGCCAGTGCAGGTCAAAACGCTACCCATTGGTATTGGGGAGAGGTATGAGGTCATAATTGACTTTGCTAACTATCCAATTGGTAGTCGGGTTATCCTGCAAAATCTTGAAGCACCAACAGATATTAATTCAGAGAACCAATCGCAAGTTGTTATGCTCTTCGAAGTCACAAGAGTTGAGAAAGATGATAGTGCTGTCCCTTTTAGAATGCAATCTATACAATCTCTCATCACTTCGCCTCCAAGAACTAGAACTTTTACCTTTGGGCGCAACCGAGGACAGTGGCAAATCAATGGGAAGCTATGGGATGGAAACCGTATTGACGCAAATCCCCGCTTGGGAGATGTAGAGATTTGGTCGCTCAGCAACACCAGCAATGATGCCATTCACTTTGTTCACCCCCATTTGGTTAAGTTTCAGATCCTCGATCGCGACGGGGAACCGCCATTTCCCTACGAAAGGGGATGGAAAGACGTTGTATATTTGGGAGGGAATGAGACAGTGCGTGTTGTGATGCAGTTTGGTCATTACTCAGGTAAATACATGATAGACTGCTACAGTCTGATCCAGGCTGATAGCGGTATGGTGGCTCAATTTGAAGTTGGACGTGGTGGTATAGATCCAATGAGTGCTCCTGCCAAACCACTTCCAGGAACTCCACTATAATGAGCAGGATGAAGGTTAAAAACCTACCCAGCACCGAGACTGGAAGCTTTTAGGATAAATATTCTAATATCCTTGGCAACTAGTATGATCGCTACCCTCATAGTCCTTCACCCAGTTGCAGCCATGAGTCATCAAGTGAGACAAGTCTAAGTCCCATAACCTGATAGTGCTGTCTTTGCTAGCGGAAGCGATCGTTTTGCCGTCTGGACTAAAGGCAACATCCCAAACTGCTGAGTCATGTCCTCTGAGAGTTTGAATTTCCAGTCCATCTATGCTCCAAAGTTTGATAGTTTTATCCTGACTCGCCGAGATAATAGTTTTGCCATCTGGGCTGAAACTGACGCGGGAAACCCCTTTGCGATGAGCTTGAAAAGAGCGAATCTGTTTACCTTCGAGACTCCAAAGTATAATCCTTCCACCTGTATTTGCCGAGACAATCATTTGACCATTTGGACTGAAAGTAGCGCTCGTGACTTCACTATAATTTCCTGTGAGGGTTTTGAGAACCTGACCTTTATCACTCCAGAGTTTAAGGGTTTTATCATCACCAGTTGCAAGAAGTGTCTTGCCATCAGGACTGAAACTCACGCTAAGAACGCGAACGCGAATAGGAATGTCCTTATTATCTTTATCGTCGTGATATTCTAACGATTGCAAAAGGCGACCATTAAGATCCCACAACTTAACTGTACCGTCCCAACTGGCAGAAGCGATCGCTTGCCCATCAGGACTGAAATTAAGACTGCCCACCCGCTCTTTGTGTCCCTCCAGTTTATTGCTCTCTTGTCGGTCAAAGCTCCACAGGTTGACAACATTATCATTAGTGGCAAAGGCGATTGTTTTGTTATCTGGACTAAAACTTGCACTCCAAACTGGGCTATTCTCCCTATTTATTAACTTAGGTTCTTGACCTTCAAGGTTCCAAAGCCAAACTTTGCCGTCAATACTGGCAGAGAGCAGCCACTTGCCATCGTGACTGAAACTGAGACTGGTGACCCCCTGGCGGTGTACCCGAAGAACCTTGATGTCTGACCTGTCGAAGAATTGCCAAAGCTTAATAGTACTGTCATCACTGGCAGAAGCGATTGTCTTGCCATCTGGACTAAAACTTGCACTCCAAACAGTTCCTTCATGTCCCCTAAGGGTTTTTAGCTCTCGTCCATCATTGACATCCCAAAGCTTAACCGTGCCATCCTCACTAGCGGAGACAAGCTTCGTACCGTCTGGACTGAAATTGATGTCCCAGACAGTACTTTCATGCCCTCTGAGGGTTCGATCTAGCTTTTTGTCGGGATGGCGTAACTCAATCATATTGCTATCACCAGCAAAAGCAATAAAAGACCCTATTGGACTGAAACTGACACTTCTTACCCAGCCGCTATTAGTTGGAAAGGTTCTCAGTTCTTCTCCGTTGAGGTTCCAGAGTTTAACTGTCCCCCAGCCTGTAGAGGCAATTGCTTTACCATCGGGCCTGAAACTAACACTATAAATGGCACCTTCGTGTCCTCGGAAAGTTTTCAGTTCTTGACCTTCGGAATTCCAGAGTTTGATAGTGCCATCATTGCTGGCAGATGCAAGCATCTGTCCATCAGGGCTAAAGCTTACATGATAGACAGCACTTTCATGCCCTCTGAGCGTTTTCCGTTCTCGGCCATCGATGCTCCAGAGTTTAATCGTATTGTCAGCACTAGCAGACGCAAGCATCTGTCTATTTGGGCTAAAGCTCACATGATAGACGGCACTTTCATGCCCTCTGAGCGTTTTTCGGTTTCGACCCTTAAGGCTTGAGAGTTCGATAGAATTGTCAGCCTTTGCAGAGGCAAGCATTTGTCCGTCTGGGCTAAAACTGACGCTATAGATCGAACTTACAAGGGATGGTAATGGTTCTATTCGATTGTGTTCGCCAACGAGCTGATTGGCATCAATTTCTCTCCAGAGCGTGGTCGCGGTTTGTAATTGGGTGTCTTCTTTGACACTATTGGGCGATCCCCTAAGGATATCCTGCCCGATGTTTAGGCTTTCTGTCATCGCCTCCAAGTTGCGATTTGATATAAGGAAGTTTTCTGCGCCTAGGTTACGCCCATTGACTTTAGCAATAGCTGCTTGGTGGCCAGCAAAAACCGCATTTTGCAAAGCCCAGATAGTTAGGAGGAGCAGTATTAAAACTACGCTAGTTGCGATCGCAGTAGTTCGACGGCGATTATCTCGTCTTTTTCGGAGGCTGTTCTCGATGAACTCTTGTTCCTCTTGATTGAGCCAGTTATCCTTCGACTCTAAAACTTGATTTAACAAATCTAAACGAGGGTCGGTATTCCAGAGGAACTGTGATGCTTTTAGGCTTTTTTCTTGATTAACTAATGCTTGTCTCCTAAGTTTAATTAAGTTTGCTTGTAATTTGTTAAACAGTCGCTCGGCTGAATTTAGCTTCTCATCAAACCAGTCGAAGAAAGGGTTAAACTTATGGAGAAAATTTGTCGGTTCTTCTTTAGATATTTTTCTCCACTCTTCTGCCGATGGAGTTATCCGCCGCTGGAGAATCAGATTTTCCTGTTCTTCTTCTTTCCAATCCAATAACCTTTTCCATCCCCGCACCAAAACATCATGGGCAGGTTCTACATAGGGACGATCTTGTACGTCCTTGTCACTAGTAAGCAGTCGCGCATCAGCAAAGAGTTTGATGACTTGTTCAACCCTTGTCTTTTCTGGTTTAGGATATTCTAACTCTGTCTTTAATACTCGTCTGCGTGCCAGTTCGCCACCAACAGCAACCATTCGCAGCATTACATGACGGATGGTGTGCTCATAAGCAGGATCTTCCTTGGTTAAAGCTTCGTATTCCCGATCGGCGCGTTGGGTCAGACTCCTCGTTACCCCTCCCAATTCGTCGTAATCTGACTGAGTAATTGCCCGTTCGGCAATTTCACCGTTGTTCTGAGCATCTAGGTATCGCTGTGCTAATTTGAGGTACAGTTCGCTCAAAGCAAAGGAAAGCAAAGGTAAAGCACCTGGCATCTGAGCAACTTCATCAATTAACTGCTCGATCAGCTCGTGGGGTTTAAAAAACACGACTTTTGCCGAGGCGGGTTCTTCGATTGCTTCCCGCAACTCTTCCCGTGTCATCGCTGGGACAATAAATCGGGCTTCTTTCCAGTCAGCTTCTAGCGCAGTATCCCGAAATTGGGGTTCAAAGTCCGATCGCAAAGTCAGGATAAGACTGAAGTTCGAACAAGCTTGCAAAGTAATCGCTAATCGCTTTAATAACTCTTTGCGCTCTGACTCGTCCTTACACTGCGTAATTAATTCTTCAAACTGGTCGATAGTCAATAGGATTCTAGAATCAGGATGCTGCTCGCTCCAAAAAACTATAGCTTCACTAAAACCAACTTCAGAACCTGCTGGGACAATATCTTTAAAAGCAGTGCTTAACGAGTTTAAAGGTGACTCACCAGGACGAATGACAGGGAGAATGTGCCAAGCTTGTTGATTATGTTGGTGAGACTGAATTTTTTGGTTTAAATCTCGTTTTCGAGACAGTTTTCTTGGATCTTCTAAATGGGGAATTAAACCAGCCTTGACTAAACTAGATTTACCAGAACCAGAAGCACCCAGAACGATAGTTAGCCGATGCTCGCTGACAAAGTCACATAGTTTTTCTATAAGTGATGTCCTGCCAAAAAATAGGTCAGCGTGCTCTTTCTCGTAGGGCTTTAAGCCTCGGTAGGGGTTATTTTCTTCTTCTGCATCTAAAGAAGGTGCATTTTTAAGACTGTCTCGATTAAAGTCTTGGGTCAGGAAGATATATTCTCCCTTATCGTGTTTTTTCAGTAACCACAGACCGGGAGTTTGGCGTTTATTGTGCTTTTCGGTGAGGACTTCGACGCGATCGCGCAAATACAAATACAGCTCTGTTGCTGTAATAATGCCATCTCCAGCGGGTTTATCGTCTTGAGCAGGAGGAAAAGCATCGGCTTTACCACTGAGGGCTTCGATTAGAGCCGCAGCAAAGGGGGAATGTTGCCCGTCGATGTTTCCGCGATCGCTATCCTCAATGAATTTCAGGGAATCTAACGCCTTTTGGTCGTAGGCAGCAGAGGTAATCACTTGCCAAGCGGGATCGGCAATGAAGCGATCGTAGCGTTCCTTGTAAATATTTTCTGGAACAGCAGCAATGTCTCGCGTACTTGCCCAGCGAAATGCACCCGCAAAGCAACAATCGAGAATAACCAAACAATGACGGCAGGTCAGTTGCGTGAGGGCTTTTTCCACTTCCGTCATACGAATGTAAGTGGTGCTATCTCCTAACTTGGCATCTTGAGGAATCAGGTAGCCTTGGGGGCCTTCTTCGCCTGGGAGGGCAATGCCATGTCCGGCAAAGTAGAAGACTAAGCGATCGTTGGCTTGAACTGTGTTGGGTAAAGTTTGCTGTAACAGATCCTTCAGACGGCTTTGGGTAGCATCATCATCTAAAAAAGTCCAAACCTGATGATATTGATGCTCGTCTTGCAATAATTGGGCAATTTTCTTGGCATCATTAGCAGCAGTAGTCAGCGGTGGGATGCCTTGTCCGTAAGCATCGATGCCGATGATAACTGCAAGATTGCGCTCAAACTCAAACATAGCCGCTTCGCTCCATACGAGCTACTTCAATAATTGGCTAGAGTTTTGATGATAGTTATTTTTTTGTGGATGTCACTGCTTCCATGTGAACAGTGTCAATGGTTAGCAGTGCTATAACTCCAACCAGAAACTTATCTGATTTAACTATAGGTAATTATCTTGGTTTTGAAGCAGGAGAGATAGTTAAGTTTTTGGTGAAATTGGTAAAATTTAGGCGATCTCTTTCTACTACCTTTGTTTAATTTAATCGTTCATAGTTTCTTCTTTACTTGCTATCTAAAAATTGGTTGCACAAACTATATTTTGCAATAAATAAACTTTCCGTCTATCTTATCCCTCTTCTGTCAGTCTCCGAAAACTTTTGCCATTTCTAAACTCTAGAGCTTTTATGTGGCAAGTGATCGTGCGATTTTTCCTAATAACAAATACAAGACCGATTTTCTTCTAACAGGATAGCTTGTATTGATTGCCTCATAGGGCTTCTAGCGATCACCCTCCTGGAAAGTGACAGAAGAGGGTTATGGCAAGTTAGGACAAGTCTTCTGATATGACAGTCCTTCCAAGTATTGCTGCCACTCTAGTGAAGTTAGATTACGCGTCAAACGGGAGCAAGCCTCTTGGGATAAATCTTGTGGCATTAAGAGCCAAACTTTTGCAATAGAATCTTCTGAAGTTATTGTACGAGCTTCATTTTTATTCGCTGTAGCTAAATATCTGTCATCCCAGCTAAATGCAATAGCATTCAAAGTAAGATTGTTTTCAATACGGGCAATAATCTGAGTGTTAGAGACTTGACGCACTTCTACAATCTTGCCGCTTACTATCGCTAGGTATTTAGCATCTTTACTTAATGCTACTTTATTGATCTCACTGTTGAGAGAGATACGTTTAAAAGTATAACAGCTATTTTTATAGCACTTCCAAATGTCGACGGTATTCTTGGTTGCTACGGCAAGGAAATCACCATCTAAGCTGAAGGTTACTGCTATCACATCCCCAGATAAGGATGGACTCAAACTTTGAGTAATATTCTCTCCGTTTAATAAGCTAACAACCTTTCCGCTAGCCACGGCCAAATATTTTCCTTCTGAGCTAATCGCGATAGGACCAATACTAATCCCTTTTTGAGGCAAGGAAAATTCCTTTCGTTGATCATTTGCTAGATTCATCCAGTAAACCGTATCTAAAAAATTCCAAACTATAAATTTACCATCTGGACTAAGGCTAGGACTTGATGCTGAACCTAAATCAAGAGGACGACTTATAAAGTTTTCGCCATCCTTCATTTTCCAACTATTTTGCTTTTCAGATCCTATGCCAGTTAAGGTTTGTCCATCAGAACTAAAGGCTAATGCTTCAATATAATTTCTTGGGCCAAAATCAGGATTTACTGTTAGAACTTGGCTATTGCTATTGACTTGCCATTTATTCAAAGTTACATAAAATGGTTCTGATTTGTCATTGTTATCTTTACTACTAACTATGTTCAAGAACTCTGCATTTGGACTAAAAGCTAAAGCCAAAGGATTCTCACTAGGTATCAGTGCTACTAGTTCAGTTCTACCTAAACCATCAATCTTCCATATCCGACTTGTACTCTTACTTCCTGTGGCAAAATATCGATTATTTATGCCTCCCTCTACCTCTATTTTTAAGCGTGAACTAAAGGCAATAAAATTAGGAATTTCATCTTGTCGGAAAGTTGCTATTTCCTTCCATTCTGCAACGTCTTCAAATATCTTTATCAGAGTAATGCCATTACCATCTAAGTCAAAATCATCACCTGCAGTAGCTAGATATTTTCCATCAGGGCTAAAACTCATAACTAGAGATTGACCTGAGACAAATATAGCTTGATGAGTAGCTTCTTTAACATTATGAATATCGAGAAAAGTTCCATCATCACCATCAAATATTACAGCCAAGTGTTTTCCTAGGTTACTTAGAGCAATATCTTTGATTTCAGGTATATCCTCATCATTGTAGGAATAGTCATTTCCAATTTTACGATGCAGAGCTACTTCCCATATCTGCGCGATCTTTCTAGTAGCAACAGCAATATATTTTCCATCTGGACTAATTGATAGTTTATCGATAGAAAAACCTGGATTAATATCTGCAATCTTTTGATGGCTTCTTACATTACGAACCCTTAAAATGGTGTTACCAGCAATGCCGATATATTTTCCATCACTACTGAGAGAGATACTTATATTAGATATTTCAGCGCCAACTTCCCCAAAAAACTTCTTTTCATCTTCAACCCAACTTGTAAGTAAATGACAATTTACTGTTTCCCAAACTCGAACTGTTTTATCTGGACTAATTGAAGCAAAATATTTCCCTTCTGGGCTGAAAGAAACGGCTGAAACTTTATCTCGACTGAGTGTGCAAGTATTTGAATGAGGAAATAAGGCAAGCCCACGTCGCAAAGCCTGATCGCCTTCCGTCGTTGGCTTCTCTTTCAGAGACTGTACGCTTAAAAGTAAGCTTTTAACTAATGATGCTCCAGAAGAACCACGAAGCAATTCCGCCTGCGCTGCTAATTGACGAGCACGAGCAATTTTTTCTCGGTTGCTGGCAAGATTTTCTTGAATCAAAGCAAAAACAGTTAATACGCTCAATCCTGAAATTACCCCGATCGCACCACGCCACCACCAACTAGTATCTCGGCGTTTTTTCAGAACACTTTCCTGAACAAACTTGCCTTCTACATCATTCAACCAGTTATCATCAGAATGAAGTTCTTTGTCCAGTAAACCTAAATACGGACTACCATCCCAAAGAAATTGCGTAGGTTTCTCCCGCAATCGCACTTGGGACTTGCGCAAAAATAGAATACCAGCTAGAGAGTTGATTTCTCGCAGAAGCAGCCAAATAATCGGTATGCTATTAAGCCGCAGGTTCCCTTGCTGATTTTGATCGCGTCGTAACAATCGAGCAAACTGAACAGGGATTTTGCTCACTATGTTTTCGACAGAGAAGAGTCCCCTATCTAATAAATCAAATATAGGAAGGGTTTTATCCAGAAGGTTTTTGGGCTGTTCCTTGTCCGTGTTTTTAATGCTTTCCCATTCCAATGCTGCTGGAGTTAGCCGCCGTTGTAGCAAAAGGTCTTCTTTCTCTTTCTCTATCCAGTTCTTTAACTGATCCCAACCACTTATAAGGAAATCATGAGATGGCTCCACATAAATATCACTTGTATTTTCTTTTTTTTGTCCCTTAACTAATAATCGGGCATATACTAAGCGATTAATAGCTTCTTCTACCCTTTCATTTTCTGTCGGGTAGGGATATACGAGTTCAGACATTGATGCCTGTCGTCGTGTTGAGTATGTACCTTCAGTCATCACCATCCGCAGCATCACTCTACGCATAGAAGCTTGATAAGCTTTACCTTTTTCTTCTCCAAAACCACCTTGATTCACATCCATGCCATCTTTATCTTTTACTAGATTTTCATCCTTTAGCAACCTATCAAATTCCTCAGTTGCACGACGAGTCAAAGAACCCGCAACCCCGCCAACTTTCCTGTAATGCTGCCACTTCAAAGTACGATCTTGCACGTCATCCTGCCGCACGTACTCACGATAAATCTCACTCAGTGCGAACGACAACAACGGCAAAGCCCCAGGCATTTGCCCCACTTCATCAATCAACTGGTCAACCAAATTGCGATCGCGCTCTGTCTCAAAATACAAGATATGCTCCAATGCTGGCCCTTCAATCGCTCTTCGCAATTCATCGGATCGCATCGCACGCATCAAAAAGCGAGCCTTATCCCAATACGGTTTTAGTTGTTCGGAATCAATAAAACGCGGTTCAAAATCCGCCCGCAATGTTGCCACAACTCGTAATTGCTCTGGACAAACCTTCAGCACATCGCCAAGCAGATCTAAAAATACTTCTCGAACATCCTTGTCGCATTGCGTCACCAATTCCTCAAACTGATCCACGACAAGTAATAACCGCCAAGATGAATTGCTCTGGCACCAGTCTCGAACAAAGCTGCTAAATTGCTGGCGATCGCTTTTCCAGTTCTGACTCCATGTCTGAAGAAGATCGACACAGCTTTGATAAAATGCCTCGACTTGCTGCCGTTCTGACTCGCTAAGAAGAGGTGTCCTCAGCGTTTCAAAATGCTCCAATACTAACTGACTCCGATTCAGCCCAATTTGGCGAAGGTTCTGTAGCGATCGCCGATCTACTTCACGATCGAACCACTTGTTTAACTGCTCAAAACGGTGAATTATCAACCACAACTTATCTATTGGGGAACTTCTGCGCCAGGTGGAAAGCAGCTCAGCTAAATCCCGATCCTGAGGTAAGCGCTTGCGTGCCTGTTTTAGCAACTCATCCAACTGTTCTAAAAGCTGCCACTCACTCTCCTCAGAATCCTGAACCAGCGATAGCATTGTCCTTGATAACGCATTAAATGGATCGGCTGTTGGACGGATAGGTTCTAGAATTCGCCATTTTGTTTTCTCTTCTTTCCGCAGTTCTGGGATCAACCCTGCTTTTACAAGACTCGACTTGCCCGATCCCGACACCCCTAAAACAACGGTGAATGACTGCTCTGGAAGGTAGAGGTGCTGCTTTAGCTCCGCAACCAGTTCCTCTCGACCAAAAAAGAATTTACTATGAGCCTCATCGAAAGACTCTAAACCACGATAGGGATTGTTGTTTTCGCTTAAGGCAGGAGCTTCAGGTAGCTTGTCTTCGTCAAATTCCCCAGTTAAGAAGATAAATTCTCCTTTGTCATGCTCTTTTAGCGGCCAGAAGCGAGGCACTTGAGGCTTATCTGGATTCTGTCTCAACAGGACATCATTCAGGTAGAGATATAGTTCCGTTGCTGTCGTAATACCATCCTTGGTGTAATCTGCTGCTTGCTTCTCTAATGCTTTGAAAAGTGCCTCCGCAAATGGTGAATGTATAGAATCTTCACTAATGCCTCGGTTATCCCAGAGTATATCTACCGCTTTCTGGTCATGGGCTGCGGAAGTAATAACCTGCCAAGCACGATGATTAATGTAGCGATCGTATCGCTGTTTAGAAATTTCTTCAGGAATAATACCGAAGTGTCTTGTCGTAAAGCGAAATGCACCCGCAAAACAGCAGTCCAAAATAATCAGGAGGTGATGGCAAGATAGCTTAGTCAGTTCGTCATGCACCCAACGCATGGAAATGAACTTACCGCGATTGCTCGGCTCAGCATCTTGAGGAATCAGATAACCTGCTTCTCCTTCTTCATCTTGTGGAGTCGTACCATGTCCTGCAAAGTAAAATAACAGACGAACTCGCCGATCTGTTTTGATTTTCTCTGGCAGAATTGTTGTTAAAAAGTTTGTAATCCCATCGAATGTTGCTTGCTCATCAACAAGCAGATCTACTTCATAGCCCTGCTCACGCAAAATTTCATCCAATTTTTCTGCATCTGGACGAGCTGCTTTTAGCTTTTTGATCCCAAGCTGTTCTTGATACTCATTGATGCCGATAATTACTGCCAAATTGCGATCAAATTCTGCCATATTTAATAAATCCAAAGCTAAGTCAAATCTGGGGAAATGTCTATCATATATCTACAGTAAGTTCATCAATAAACCAAAGAAGAGCCGTTCTATCATCGCTCCCTGAAATAAGTATTTTTCCATCAGGAATAAAACTTATACTGTTAACTGACTGTCTATGCCCTTTTAATGTTTTGTGGCAACTCCATTTTTCTCCATTCCTATGCCAGAGCTTGATTGTTTTATCACTGCTTGCAGAAGCAAGTATTTGCTCATCCTTACAAAAGGAAACGCATTTAACAGAAGACTCATGACCATCTAGAGTTTGTAATTCAGTACCATCAAGCTTCCACATTTTAATCGTGCCATCATCACCTCCTGAGGCAATAATATTGTCAACACTGAAACTGATACTGTTTACTGTACCCTGATGTCTTCCTATTACTTTCCAGTAAACCCATTTGTCTTCCTCTTGGTCTAAACGCCAGAGTTTGATGGTTGTATCATGACTGCCAACGGCTAAGATTTGGCTATCAGGACTGAAGCAAACGCTAGAGATTTTATCCTCATGTTCCTTAAATGCTTGCCACTGAACCCATTGCTCCTCTACTAAACGCCAAACTATTACTGTTGCATCATCACTAGCAGAAGCAATTATTTGACCATTAGGACTGAAGCAAACACATCTAACCTGATATTGATGTCCTTTTAAAGTCTGTAAATTAATACCATCAGCATTCCATAGTTGAATAGTAGAATCGTAACTGCCTGAAACAATTATTTGACCGTCGGGGCTGAAAACAATAGAATTTATACCAGCATCATGTGCTTGAGTAGTGGAAAGTAATTTAGGTGGATCTCTACGATCCCATTGCCAAAATCTTAACGCTCATCTAGGTAAATAGGTGGAAGGAGGCATAAGAAGACGACGGAGGAAGTCAAAATCAATCCAACGCAGATTGTATGACCACTCGAACATGCCTACATATAAGTGCAAATACTTTTTATGAATACCTCGAAACGGACGCAGGAAA